>DIAS01000153.1 GCA_002415855.1 Bacteroidales bacterium UBA5072 | reverse complement strand
CGGGATTCCACCTTCACTTCCTTTCCGATGATCATACGGTTGGGGGACACCTGATGGAGTTTTCTGCACGGTCTCTTGATATAGGTTACGACACAAAATCTGCTTATATGATCCTGTTGCCTGATACTGAGGATTTCAGCAAAGCATCATTCAGAAGCGAAGCGGTAAACTACTAAAGGATAAATCAGCAACAAATGGAAAGCAGTCATTAAAGTTGTTAAGAAATTTCATTGATTGGAAATATTTTTATCTTGCACCCCACCACAAAGCGAATCCTGCTATGTATAAAATAAAATTTAATGTTTCCTTACTGAAAGGGAAATTGGGGCGGATGAGAGACAGGATGGCACAGCGGCAAGTGCCAACTATAATAATATTCTTTATTATGGGGATAGCCTCAACTATATGGTTCCTTGTGAGGGTAATACCAAAACCTTCAAGGGCAGCTTATCCCTGCATGAAAGTGGCGGCACCCCTTATGTCAGGATTTGTCACCTATCTTCTGGCAGTGTTCGGATTGACCTTAATATCAAGGAAATCTAAAAGGAGATTAATCAATGTGAGATATGCGGCAACATTCCTGCTCATGACCGGGGTGATAGTTGCAATGGCGATGTCTCCCTCAAATAGTGCGGATCCGGCACCGCAGACAACAGAAACGCGAGTTGGACCTGAAGACGGACCTAACCAGCCGATCGGTGAGGCCATGGGCATCTTCCCCGGCCGTGTGGTATGGGTGTGGAATCCTGATGCAACAAATGAAAAATTCGAGCATAATGATTTTGATACCTACAACTGGTTCATCAGTCCTGAGAACAATAACCCCGAAATCATTGCCGGAATGTTCCGTGACGGGGTATTGAAGCTTACAGGAAAAAAAGATGTGGGCAAGGCGTGGGATGAGATGTTCAGGTATTTTAACGAGAAAAAACACGGCGTTAAGAAAGGATACACGAAAGGGGAAAAGATCTTTATAAAAATAAACCAGGGACAATCAAGGTGGCTGCTTTCACAGCAGGACAAGGATAATGGCTTTGCAATTCCACACACTATACAAAAAGGTCAGGAAAGGATCAAAGTCAGCCTTATACCGGCTGAAACAGGTCCTTATGCTGTTCTGGAATTACTCCGGGAGCTGGTCAATGAAGCCGGGGTTGAGCAGGCGGATATATCTGTAGGTGATCCCATGTGTCCAGTATGGGCGCATAATTATGACATCTGGGTCAGCGAATTTCCTGAGGTAAAGTACCTGGACAAATTCTCAACCAACTATGGGCGTACACTTACGAAAGTGACTGAAAATCCACTTGTTTATTATTCCGATAAAACCATAACCGACAAACTGTATGATGTAATTGAAAATGCAGATTATATGATAACCATGGCAGTTCTTAAACCTCACGGAGCGGCAGGGATATCATTAACGGCAAAAAGCAATTTTGGTAACATCGGGAGGGCAACTGCCAGCCATCTTCATTATTCACATGTTGCCAACAGAAGGGAGGGAATCCCTGTCAACACAGGTTACCATAAATACAGGGTATTTGTTGATCTGATGGGAAGCAAGTACCTGGGACAAAATACTCTTTTCTGGTGTGTTGAAGGCTTGTTCGGAGGAGGGGCAAGTGAAGTAAAAGGACCTGTCAAGTATTTTATGTCTCCCTTTAATAACGACTGGTGCAACTCCATACTGATGTCACTTGATCCGGTGGCTATTGAATCGGTCGGGTACGATTTTCTCAGGACAGAGTGGGATGGAATGCATCAGCATGATTCAGTCAATAACGGATGGGAGTCAATGCCAAATGCCTTTGGCGTAGATGATTATATGCACCAGGCAGCTGATCCGCATAACTGGCCGCAAGGCGTCATTTACGACCCTGACAACAGCGGCAAACCGGTGCCCGTACTTGGCGTTCATGAACACTGGAATAACGCCACTGACAAGCAGTATTCGCGAAACCTCGGGACTGGCAAAGGCATTGAACTTGTTTCAATACCCGAACATCTCGTCAAAAATGTAAACAGGAATTAAGAACAGGCATATCATTCCTGGTAAGGAAACTTCCAAATTCCCGGCATTTATAAGAGCATAATGGCAAATAAAATGAACCTGAATAACAGACCTGAAGCTGATTACAACCTCTGTAAAGGAATTATTCGCAGAATAAATGAAACAATAATCGCTTCGTCTCTTGCACTGGTTGTCTTGCCCTGCATTAATGCCCAGAGTACGGAGACAGTCCGGGCACTGGGGGAGGGTATACAGGCAAAAAGTTTCTTTGCATCCGCGATTGATGATAAAAATATTGCGTGGTTCCTTACTGACCAGGGAATCGTCAGTTACGACGGTTCAAAATGGACTCTGCATAACAAGAACCGTAAAATAATCTCAACCGGCCTAAGAGATTTGGCCTACGACTTCTCGTCATATGGTCCTGAACTGTGGATAGCCACTCCCCAGGGAGCCACTGTCGCTTCTCTTCCTGTAGATGCAAGATCAGGCGCAACTACTTATTATCCCGGCAACTCCAATATCATGAGCGAAAACGTGTTTGCTGTTGCGATCGGCAAAAAAGGACTGCGGTGGTTCGGAACAGACAAGGGCATCTCGGCATTCAGTGAAAGGAAGTGGCTTACAAACAACTACACCAGGAAATATCCTGATGGCACCTTCCTCGATTATCAGATCACAGCCCTGGAAACAAGCCCTGACGGAGATACACTATATATAGGTACCCGGGGAGGAGGAGTCATGAGAGTCTACAGGGATGACGTCGATGCCGTTTCCGGTGCCTCAGAATATGCTTCCTGGGGACCTATTCTTATGCCTTCTGACAATGTAATGAGCATTCATGTCTCAGCTGACGGTACACAATGGATCGGCACTGACAAGGGTGTGGCAAAACATACCGGTTATAATACTCTGGAGGGCTGGTTTGTCATCACCAAAGCGGAAGGCCTCGCCGATGATTTTGTCCAGGCAATTAATTCAGATACCAAAGGGAATCTGTATTTCGGAACCAGGAACGGGTTATCTTTATTTGACGGGACTAACTGGACATCATATAATACTGACAGCGGACTCTCAGGCAACAATATTCTTACAATAGCAATCGATAAACATGGTGTTGTCTGGATTGGCACAGACAACGGCGTAACAAGTCTCAAGGAAGGCATATTCACCATTTACAGGTAAAGTAACCCCATTTAGCCTGCATCGTCCGGCATGGTCTCCGGAAGAGATTTATTTTCCTGATCGGTTTAAATCCCTCTGTATTTTAGCATAGTTTAACGCAATTTTACTATTTTGGTAATCACTAATCAGACAAGTAAAATGAATTGTGCTTTTTCCGGCCCGATGCGTTTGAAGAGACTTCTGTTTGTTCTGATATTCCTGATGACTGGTACGCTCATTTTCTCTGAGACTGAAGAACAACTCGTCATCGGGCAACAACCTGTCTGTAAAGTATCAAGAGCCGGAAAGCCTGTAGTGGTAGATGGACTTTCCAGGCAGTAAGGCAGGACCGAAATCTTGTGGAAGACAGGTTTTGTTCAACATCAACGCTCTTCCCGATATATGATAATAAGGAAAGACCTGCATCAGCCTTCACGATTCGGATTGCTTGAATTTACTGATAAATAAATGTGACTGGCACCTGATTCCATATGTAATCAACTGTCAGATAAATTAATACCCTTTGATTTCAAATATACTCCTTAAAAAGGATCAAAATTGCCGACATATGAAAAACCTTGTTCTTAAGTCTTTCATTTTCAGCATTCTGATTATGACAGGATGCTCAGGTTATGAAAATAAAATCTCCAGATTTGATTTTACCGGAGCCAGAGACCCTTCCCTGATCAGGGGTTTCAATTACACTCCGGCTAATGTAGCCGCTCCCCGGCATCACATTGACTGCTGGGTCAAATATGATTCTGCAACTATAGAATTTGACCTTGATCTTGCCAAAAGTCTTGATCTTAACCAGGTACGGGTTTTTGTCCCCTTTGCTGTTTATACTGAGGATAAGGAAGCTCTTCCCGCAAAGCTGCGGCATTTCGTTCGTGAATGTCACAAGAGGGGTATTGGTGTTATGCCGGTTGTAGGAAGCGGTCCATGGCTGAGAGATACAACGCAGCGTAACCTGGGCAGGGAATGGATTCAATTCCTTGTCGATGCAATATCTGAAGAGCCGGGGCTTGCCTTCTGGGACGTTATGAATGAACCTGACTGGCCCCCAACACCAGAAGAACGGGTACTCAGGAATTTTGAGAACTGTAAATTCATGTCCAAAACTTTCCATGAAATCGATCCTCAGACACCGGTAACTATAGGAATGGCATTTGTCGATGGTATGATCGAACTGGCAGATTATGCAGATGTACTGCAGTTTCATGATTATATGCAGACACGTGACCAGATCAGGAATAATATCACCCGGGCCAAAGAATTCGCTGCAAAGGTGAATAAACCTTTAATAAACGGAGAAATAGGATGTATTGCACGTGCCAATCCTTATGATATTACACTCCAGGAACACATGAATGCAAAAGTAGGATGGTATATCTGGGAACTTATGATTGTCCGGTCAGGATGGGGAACCGTCCACGGCGTGTTCTATGAGGACGGCAGTGTCCGGGACCCGTCTGTTGCAGCTGCGGTAATGGGCTTTTTCCGTAAACGTACTGCAGATATACTCCCCTCCAATCCTGATCAGGAAGGATGGGTCACCAGGGTTATAGATCAGGGCAACAAATGGCTTGAGGATCCCGAGAGAACATGGAATGATGGATTGGTTATTGCGGAAACTGCTGCACACCTCCTGGAGGCCGGTGAACTGTCAGCAATGCGAACTCCCCCAACCTGGCAGGTTGAAATGCTGAGGCAGGGAGAAGTCAACATGAATTCTCTTAAAGAGATAATCATCAAATTCAGGGATCAGCTTGAACCTTATAAAATAAACCCTTCAAAGAGTCCATTATGAAAAAGAAATTATTAAGTCGCAGGCAATTCATGTCGGCAATGACAGCCGGCGCAGGCACCCTTATTATTGGAAGGAATGCTCTTGCTTTCCCGTCCCCTACAACCTGTACAGGGGTTGACCCTTTTCAGATAATTTCCCTTGGCAAATCAGGCCTGAAGACAACCCTTC
Organism: Bacteroidales bacterium UBA5072; assembly: GCA_002415855.1. Taxonomy (GTDB): domain Bacteria; phylum Bacteroidota; class Bacteroidia; order Bacteroidales; family UBA10428; genus UBA5072. The sequence continues at coordinate 2,298 of DIAS01000153.1, read as the reverse complement.
TTGGTATGGGGACCGGGTACAGCGGGTACAACAAGTCATCAAATATAACAAGAGCCGGAAAGGATACAGCAATAGCCCTGATCAGATATGCTTATGAATCAGGGATCAGGTTTTTTGATTGTGCAGATGCCTATGGCACTCATCCTCATACGATGGAAGCACTGAAAGACTTTCCCCGCGAATCTTACACCCTGTGCTCCAAGATCCTGGTCAGCAAGAGTGGTGTCACCAGCCCCGAAAACCCTGATGCTGATATTGTTGTCGACAGGTTCAGAAAAGAGCTTAATACTGATTACATCGATCTTATTCAGATACACCTGATGACTTCGGGTAAATGGACAGATGAACAGAAGAAACAGATGGATATCCTCGAAACGCTCAAGACAAAAAAAATAATAAGAGCACATGGAGTGTCCGTTCATTCTCTCGACGCAATGAGAGCAGCTGCGGTGAGCCCTTGGGTGGACGTAATTCATTGCCGAATAAATCCATTCGGGGTGTCAATGGATTCCAGGGACCCTGGTGAAGTGGTGCCCGTGATTGAGCAGATGCATAAATCCGGCAAAGGAATTATAGGTATGAAGCTGATAGGCAATGGCAGCTATCGTGATGATTCTGAGAAAATCGATCAGACTATCAGTTTCGTTCTCGGACTGGGGTCGGTTGACCTGATTATTATCGGTTTTGAGTTTCCTCAGCAGATAGACAACTTCGTTTCAAGAATGAGGAATTCAGTGAGTACTGCTGGTAAGATCTGACAATTGATATCCTTAACCTGAATACGTGCACATCACACAAAGTAATCGAATCATCAGGGTTCTTACCTGATCCTGTTATAAATTATTTATCGGGCCATGGTACACTTACTGCTTTTACAGTGCCAGCCGGAATTAGTTTTTTTTAACCTGTTTTCTTAATGACTTTTAATTTTCAGTCATCATTTGCAGAAAATGTGAACACTTCTCTAATTAATTATTAGGAGTTTTACATTTATCATAATTCATCTTGCATGTTCTGAAAATGTGAACTAACAATTTGTTAATGAGTTAAATATGAAAAAAGCTTTACCATTATTGATAATTATGCTGTTTACGGTTGATCATCCGTGTATTGGCCAGACGCAGGAAGAACAAAAGAACAGGGTAATTATTCTGACTGACATTGAAAATGAGCCTGATGATACCGAATCCCTTGTCAGATTGCTTTTATATTCCAATGTGTTCGATTTAAAAGGGATAATAGCAACCACCTCCGTTCATATGAAGAAGGAAGTACACCCTGAATCGGTTCAGGCTGTTATCCGTGCTTATGACAAGGTGCGGGAGAACCTTTTAAAGCACGAGCCAGGATTCCCTGAAGCTGATGCACTGTTAAATCTTGTAAAGAAGGGTTTACCGGTATATGGCATGGAAGGAGTTGGACCTGGAAAAGATTCCCAGGGATCTGATTGGATCATAAAAATCCTTGATGAAAGCGATCTCCGCCCTCTTTGGATATGTATCTGGGGTGGTCCCAACACGCTCGCACAGGCCCTGTATAAAATCCGGCAGACGAGACCTGAAGCTGATGCCATAAAACTGATAAAAAAACTGCGCATTTATACAATCTCCGATCAGGACGACAGCGGCATCTGGATGAGGAAAAATTTTCCAGACCTGTTTTATATTGTCAGTCCGGGTGGCTATGGAAGTTCTACATGGACTGCAATAAACACTGCGATTCCCGGCTTGAACAATGAAACGATAAGCAACAAGTGGATTTCACAAAATGTCCAGCAGAACCATGGTCCTCTCGGGGCTGTCTACCCTGATGTTGCATACGGCATGGAAGGAGATACACCATCCTATCTCTCATTGATACCAAATGGACTTAATAACCCCGAACACCCTGACTGGGGCGGCTGGGGTGGTCGTTATGAGTTTTATCAGCCTGACTTTTCGGCTCTGGATACCAAAGGATTTACTGGCGGTGTGCCTGTGGAGCCTGAGCCACGGGCGATCTGGACCAACACTGCAGACACGTATATTCCTCATATATATAATGAATTTGGACGGGCTGTCAGGAGGGATACCCTGATTTTTAAGGACAATAAAGCCACCCTGTTCCGCTGGAGGGACGATTTTCAGAATGATTTTGCAGCCAGGATGGACTGGTGCACAAAGCCTTACCAGGAAGCCAATCATCCACCCGTGCCTGCATTGGGACATCCGGATCAAATCACAGTAAAATCGGGTGAAGCATTCGCGCTGGATGCCAGCGGTACATCAGATCCAGACGGAGATAATCTGAGTTACCTCT
>DIAS01000156.1 GCA_002415855.1 Bacteroidales bacterium UBA5072 | reverse complement strand
ACCTACAACCTACAACATACAACCTTCAACCTACAACATACAACCTACAACATACAACATACAACACAACACCATGCCAAAAAGCCAGTTCATCAGTCCATCCGATATCCGCAAGCCAGGGAAACTCAGCTTCGGAACAATCCCGCTCAACCAATATTCGAAGAGCATTGATGAGGAAAGGAAGAATTTCTCCGAAGCCGATTTTGTCCGCATTTTCCGCGATATGGCCATCATCAGGGAATTCGAGAATATGCTCAATGAGATCAAGATCAAGAATGAGTACCGGGGTGTTGCCTATAATCATCCCGGACCTGCACACCTGTCGATGGGACAGGAGGCCTCGGCCGTAGGTATGGCCTATAACCTCGGTGTGGATGATCTGATCTTCGGCTCCCACCGCAGTCACGGAGAAATTCTGGCCAAAGGTCTTTCAGCCATTCACCAGTTGTCTGAAAACCAGCTGACGCACATCATGAAGTCGTATTTCGACGGTAAAGTGCTTGCAGTGGTTGAAACCAATCACCAGGGTACAGTGAAGGACCTTGCCGTGAGGTTTCTGTTATATGGCACGCTGGCTGAGATTTTTGCACGTGAGAACGGTTTCAACAAAGGTCTGGGCGGATCCATGCATGCATTCTTCACACCGTTCGGGGTATTCCCCAACAACGCCATTGTCGGCGGTTCTGGTGACATTTCCGTAGGTGCGGCCCTGTTCAAAAAGATCAACAACAAGCCGGGGATCGTGGTCTGCAATATCGGCGACGCCTCCATGGCCTGCGGGCCTGTTTGGGAAGGGATCTCATTCGCCACGATGGACCAGTATACGCAACTCTGGGAGGAAGCCTACCGGGGAGGGCTTCCCATTTTGTTCAACTGTATGAACAACCAGTACGGTATGGGGGGGCAGACCTGCGGAGAGACCATGGGATACGGCATTGTAGCAAGGCTGGGTGCCGGTGTCAATGCTGACATGATGCACGCCGAGCGCGTGGACGGATACAATCCACTGGCGGTGATTGATGCATTCAGACGCAAGAGAAAAATCCTGCTCGACAGGAAAGGTCCCGTGCTGCTGGATACCCTTACCTACCGTTTCAGCGGACATTCTCCATCGGATGCATCTTCCTATCGGAGCAAGGAGGAGGTTGATGCCTGGCAGCAGGTCGACTCCATTGTACAATATGGCAATGACCTGGTACATGCCAATATCACAAAGCAATCCGGTCTCGATGCTATGCGTGAGCAAATCGCCGAAGAGATCACCGGAATTCTGAGACTGTCCATTGACGATTCCCTTTCACCCCGGCTCAACCTTGTGTCAAATCCCGATGCCATCGGGGAGATGATGTTCTCAAACGGGTCGGTGGATGCATTTGATGACCGGAAACCGGAGACCCTGATTCCGCTCGGGGAGAATCCCCGCGTGAAGGCTTTGAAAAATAAGGAAAGATATTATCTGGACAGGGAAGGAAAGCCTGTTTCAAAGGCCCGGCAGTACCAGCTGCGTGATGGTATATTCGAAGCCATCATCGACCGTTTTTATAAAGATCCGACGCTGGTGGCCTATGGCGAAGAAAATCGCGACTGGGGAGGGGCTTTTGCCGTATACCGTGGGCTCACCGAGGCACTGCCTTACCACCGCCTGTTTAACTCTCCCATTGCCGAAGGAGCTATAGTAGGTACGGCAATAGGTTACGGCATGGCAGGTGGCCGTGTGATCGCCGAGATCATGTACTGCGATTTCATCGGACGATGCGGTGATGAGCTCTTTAATCAGCTTCCCAAGTGGCAGGCCATGAGCGGGAACCTCATCAAGATGCCCGTGGTCATCAGGGTGTCGGTGGGTTCAAAATACGGTGCCCAGCATTCACAGGACTGGTCATCGCTGGTTGCCCATGTCCCCGGGATAAAGGTTGTATTTCCCACTACACCTTATGATGCTAAAGGATTAATGAACAGTGCATTGCAAGGCACAGACCCGGTGGTATATTTTGAAAGCCAGCGCATTTATGACATCGGAGAACAGTTTCAGGAAGGCGGAGTGCCTGAGGATTACTATGAAATCCCTTTTGGCAAGCCGGACATCAAGCGCACAGGTTCGGATATTACCATTCTCACCATTGGTTCAACCCTGTATGTTGCCATGAAAGCAGCCGAGACTTTGCAGTCAAGCTATGGCTTGTCGGCCGAGATCATTGATGCCCGCAGCCTGGTGCCTTTTGATTACGACCTTGTACTGGAATCGGTAAAAAAGACGGGGCGAATCCTGTTGGCAAGTGATGCCTGTGCGCGTGGCTCTTATCTTCGTGATCTGGCTTCGAACATTGCAGAGCTTGCATTTGATGATCTCGATGCTCCTCCTATCGTCGTCGGATCAAGGAACTGGATCACGCCGGCCTATGAGATGGAAGAATATTTCTTCCCGCAGCCTTCCTGGATACTGGATGCCATTCACGAACGCATCCTGCCGCTTCCCGGACATGAAACAACATCGGAATGGAGCCTGGAGCAACAGTTGAGAAGAAGCAGGGAGGGGGTTTAGTTAATGAAAAGTGAACTGTGAGCCATGAACTATCAGCGATCAACTATGACTAACCTGTTAACATCATTTCCGGATAAGCAATCTTTGTTAACAAAGTTTCCTTCGATGGAAACACTGTCGGTGAATGCTCACGTTCACACACCATACTCTTTCAGCGCATTTACTGATATTTCCCAGATCTTCCGCATGGCCGTCGAGGAAAGTATTGCCGTACTCGGTATCAACGATTTTTTTGTCACGGACGGTTACGAACCGTTTTATCAGGAGGCAATAAAAACAGGCGTCTTCCCGCTGTTCAACATTGAATTTATCAGCCTGCTTAAAGCTGAACAAAAGCAAAACATCCGGGTGAATGATCCCAACAATCCCGGGCGATGTTATTTCAGCGGGAAGGGACTCGCTTACCCGTTTAGTCTGGATAGCCATTCTACAGGACAACTGAAAGCGATCATAGCGGAAAGCCAGGTGCAGGTGCGCGAAATGATTGAAAAGGCCAATACCTGGTTCCGGCAGGTTAATGCAGGCATATTACTTGATTATGAGAACATAAGGAGAAACTATGCCAAGGAGCTCGTGAGAGAAAGACATCTTGCCAAAGCCATCAGGATTGCTGTCTTCGAAAGGTATGCCGCGGATGATGACCGCATGGCTTTGTTTTCCAGAATATTCAAAGGCATAGGGCCCAAATCCAGGCTTTCTGATTATCCCGGACTGGAAAATGAAATAAGGAGCACCCTGCTGAAAGCAGGAGGAAAGGCCTTTGTGGAGGAAAATGATAATACTTTTATGAGCCTGGAAGATGTTGCTGAAATCATTATCCGGGCAGGCGGAATACCCTGTTATCCGGTACTTCTCGATGATAAGAACGGAGATTATACCGAATATGAAAGGGATATGGAAAACCTCCGGCAGGATCTGACGGGGAAAAAGATCGGCTGCATTGAGCTGATTCCGGGACGAAACGATGCCGGTCACCTCGAAAGGTTTGTCAGGTTCTTCCATGAGCGGGAATTCATTGTTTTACTGGGTACCGAACACAATACACCGGATATGATTCCGCTTACCTGCGATACCCGTGGAAAACAACCTCTCTCCACGGAAATGAAAAGGATCTCCTACGAGGGGGCCTGTGTTGTGGCTGCACACCAGTATTGTCGCGCCAAGGGAGAGAAAGGCTTTGTTGATGACCTGGGTTTTCCGCAGCTCACGCTCAGGAAGTCATTTGTCCTTTTGGGCAATGCTGTTATTCATCATTACAGGCAAACCATTAATTTGAAGTAACCATGGAAAAGCATCTTGCCGGCCTGATAGAAATATCCCGGTATTACGGTCAGAAAAAAGAATATGTGATTGCCGGAGGTGGCAATACCTCCTGGAAAAACGACAGTGAAATCTGGGTAAAAGCCAGTGGTACTTCGCTGTCCAACATCGACACGGATGGATTTGCAGTTCTTGACAGGCAAGCATTAAAAGTCATGTATACAAAGGATTACGGTGCTGATCCCCTTAAGCGGGAAGCAGATGTAAAGGAGGACCTCAGGCGGGCATGCAAGCCCGGCATATCGGTCAGGCCGAGCGTAGAGACTTCCCTGCATGAGCTGATCAATTATACGTACGTGGTGCATACCCATCCCACCCTGGTAAATGCGGTTACCTGTTCTAACCGGGCAGATGAAACGATCCGGGAGCTCTTTCATGGTACAGCCCTCTATGTTCCCTATACAGATCCAGGATATATTCTTTTTTCAAAGATCCGTGACCTGCTGAATCTCTGGAGGAGAGAGCACGACCGGGACCCCGGACTGATTTTTCTGCAGAACCATGGTATTCTTGTGTCAGCCGATACTACTCAGGAGATCAAAGATCTTTACAGTTCGGTTGAATCTGCCATATCAGGAAAAATCCGCAAGTTCCCCGATACAACCCCGCAGGAAATCCCGGGTGACATCATTAAAATCCTTCCCGGTCTGCGGATGATTCTTTCGAAAGATGACCTGAAGGTGGCCCGGATTAGAAAAAACGCACTTATCGGACGTTTCACAGACAGTGCAGTTAGCTTCACAGGCGCTTCATTGCCCTTTACACCCGATCAGATAGTGTATTGCAAAGCCAGGGCCATTTACCTTGAGCAGCATGAACCTTTGGCAATCCTGGAGGAATGCAGACAGAAGATGGAAACCTACGAAGCGCGCTATGGCTACCGGCCAAAAATGGCTGGCCTGAAGGATTACGGCATTATAGCCTTTGACGAAAGCGTTCAGTCAGTAAATACCATGCTTGATGTATTTGAGGACTGGATGCAGATCAGCTACATGACCGAAAATTTCGGAGGGCCGCACTTTATGGCAGACCGCGATATTGAATTCATTGACAACTGGGAGGTGGAAAACTACAGGCGACAGGTAGCCCGCTCAGGAATGAAAACAGGGAGGCTAAGAGGTAAAGTGGCTATAGTAACAGGAGGGGCACAGGGATTTGGAGGTGGCATTGCGGGGGGTATGATGATGGAAGGCGCTAATGTGGTGATCGCTGATCTGAATGAAGAAAAGGGGACGGAACTGGCAGCACAATTAAACCAGGTTTCCCATGAAAACGAAGCGATGAGCCTGTATGCTGACGTGGCTGATCCCGGATCGGTGACAAGGCTGGTTTACGAAACAGTGAAAAACTACGGTGGAATTGATATCCTAATCAGCAATGCCGGGATACTCCGTGCCGGGGGTCTCGATGAAATGACCATGGAAACCTTTGAACGGATGACCCGGGTGAACTACAGCGCATACTTCCTTTGCACCAAGCACACTTCGGAAGTGATGAAATTGCAGGCAGATCAAAACGATCGCTATTTCTCAGATATCATCCAGATCAACTCGAAATCGGGACTGAAAGGAAGCAACCGGAATTTCGCCTATGCAGGTGGAAAATTCGGAGGGATAGGACTGACCCAATCCTTTGCCCTTGAACTGATTCCCTGGCGCATCAAGGTTAATTCCATTTGCCCGGGGAATTTCTTTGAAGG
>DIAS01000160.1:4019-19100 GCA_002415855.1 Bacteroidales bacterium UBA5072 | reverse complement strand
ACAACCATCACAACCATCACAACCTATTTACCTTCCTCTGATTTATAACTGTCATTCGTCACTGTTCATCGAGGTAAGGCCGCTGCAACTTAACTCCACCAGCCGGATAAACTCGGACCGGTATCCATCCGTATCACAGCCCTTTGCGGCCCGGGCAAGCGTCAGTACCTGGTTATAATTGATAGTTCCCTTAAATTCCGAATCACGCAGCAGCATACCAAAACCCGCCACAGCAGCAGAGAAACGGAAGTCATCCGAAGTTTCTTCAAGTGTCAGGGAGGTATGGGGTATGGTTTTTACGAGCAGGATGCTTTTTTCACTTTCCGGTCTCTTATACCGAAATTTAATTGTAGCCAATTCATTACTCTCAGCGGCATCATCCAATACATCCGATTGCTGGTATTTCAGACGGCGCGATTGGTCAGTACTGCCTTTTGCCGGTACAATCTCATAAAGGGCGGTCACAGTATGCCCTGCGCCCATCTCGCCTGCATCTTTCCTGTCGTTGTCAAAATCTTCCTCATTCAATAAACGGTTTTCATAGCCCACTAACCTGTATTCCTTCACATAGGCCGGGTTAAACTCGATCTGTATCTTCACATCCTTGGCAATGGTATACAATGTGCTGCTGAATTCGTTGATGAACACTTTTTTAGCCTCCATGAGGTTGTCGATATAAGCATAATTACCATTGCCTTTGTCTGCAATAATCTCCATCTTATCATCTTTGTAATTGCCCATCCCGAACCCCGTCACGGATATGAATATGCCCTTGTTCCTGTATGTTTCGATCATTCGTTCCATTTCTGCATTGCTCGAGGGTCCCACGTTGAAATCTCCGTCGGTGGCCAGAACAATCCGGTTGTTTCCACCCGGCATGAAGTTTTCTTCTGCTACCTGGTAAGCCAGTTTTAATCCGGCAGACCCGGCTGTTGATCCTCCTGCGTGCAGGCGTTCCAGTGCAGAATTGATCTTTTCTTTCTGGTTGCCCGGCGTTGACGGCAATACAAGTCCTGAACTACCTGCATACACCACAATAGCAACCCTGTCCTGTGCCCTTAACTGGCCTGCCAGCATCTTCATCGCCTTGATCAGCAAGGGCAGCTTGTTGGGCTGATCCATCGATCCGGATACATCCAGCAGGAATACCAGGTTGGATGGAGGCACCTCATCCGTTGTCATCTTTTCTCCCTGCAAGCCAATGTGCAGTAATTTATTCCCGTGGTTCCAGGGACAGTCGCCCAACTCATAAATGATGGAAAACGGGTGTCCGTCTGTCGGTTGCGGATAATCATAGTCGAAATAATTAACCATCTCCTCGATACGCACGGCATCCGGCACTGGTTTCTGCCCTTCATTGATGAAGCGCCTGACATTGCTGTAGGAAGCAGCATCCACATCGATGGAGAAAGTAGACAGAGGTTCCCGGAGCGGACTCTTAAAGCCGTTCTCGTGGATCGTGGAATATCCTTCGGTGTTAAATTCGGGGGCAGGAGGACAATAGGCCCTGGATTCGTAATGCCTGGAAGGAGAGCTTAAATGAATAGCGGCAACTGAACCGGTCATTTCCGATTTCTTTTGCACACCATACCCCACTACTACACACTCATCCAGTGTTGTTACCTCCTCGTGCATGATGATGGTAAGCGGGCCTGGTCCCGTGATCCTGATTTCCTCAGTTACATAGCCGATATAACTGACAACGAGGATTACATTTGCCTCAACCGTTGTGATTGAAAAAGCACCCTCGATATCTGATATCGTTCCGATCGGGGTTCCTTTAATCTGAACGGTGGCTCCCGGAAGGGGATTTTGGTTGGAATCCATGACCTTGCCTGTGATTGTCACTGCCGGTGTACCTGATACTACGAGCAGTATTAAACTGATGATCATTGCGATCTTTTTCATGACATTGAATTTTAAGGTGAAACACTTTTTGTGAATAAGGTGATTTTGGACGTGCATTTCCATAAAAGTTTTTGATAATTTTAGTTTTTATTAAATCATAACTTTTGCTTCACGCCGCTCCGCATCAATACGACCAGCATTCTGACACGGATCTGGTTGACCTGTACCGTGCAAATCGGGACCTGGAGGTTCTGGGAGTCCTGTACAACAGATACATGTACCTGATTTATGGCGTATGCGTGAAGTACCTGAAAAACCGCGAAGACAGCCAGGATGCAGTGATGCAGATTTTTGAAGTACTGGTGAACGAAATTCCCAGGTTTGATATTCGGAATTTCAGGAGCTGGCTATATGGCGTGACCCGAAATCACTGTCTCATGAAGCTCAGGAAAGATCATGCCTACAGGAACAGATTTGAAGGTATTTCCGGTGAGATTTTTATGGAATCGACATCTGTTTTGCACCCTGTTGAAGAACAAAACGGCGAAGACCTGCAGGCAAAGTTGAGGGACTGTATTGAACAGCTCAAAGAGGAACAGCGTCTTTGTGTGGAATTGTTCTATTATCAACAGCATTGTTACAAGCAAATTGCTGCTGAATTGAATTATGATGAAGTAAAAGTAAAAAGTTGCATCCAGAACGGGAAGCGAAATTTGAAAATTTGCCTTGAATCAAAAGCAGAATTTAAGCATGTCGGCAATTGAACATACATACGAACAAATAGTCGCTTATTTAAAGGGACTGCTTTCAAACCTGCAGCGCCATGAGCTTGAAAAAAAGATGATGCAGGATTCATTTGATGATGATGCCTTTGAGGGACTCAGCCAGCTGAAGGCAAGCGAACTCGAATCCGACATGGATGCGCTCACAGGCAGGTTGAATACGCGGATAAATCGTGCAAAAAAGCGCAGCCTGACACCTGTGTTTCGAATGGCCGCAGCCATCGTGCTGTTGATTGGCATTGCCGGAATCCTGTATTTTGTGTTTACAACTCCCTCACAGGAACTTATTACGCAGGAAACGGGAGACAACAAAAAAGCTGCCCCGGCTGAAACAGCTATACCCGAAGCACCAAGATCAGTTAAAGGCATTGCTGCTGATTCACAACCTGATGAAAAATCCAAAGAGGCTAGGGAACCGCAATTAGAATCTCAGCATGGGGCTGAACACATTGAAGAACCGGGGGTAACCGCAGAGACTGAGCCAGCGGCAGAATTTAAGGCAAAGGCTGAAGCAGCAGCAGAGGCAGTAAAACCCGAATCAGAAACCGAACCAAGGAAGAGTCTGACGGTAAAGCAGCCGGCAGCAGCCGATCAGGTAACTTCAAAAGCGATGTCAGAGCAAGCCGGCACGATGTACATTACAGGAAAAGTAGTGGGAAGTGACGGGGAAGCCTTGCCCGGCGTAGCAGTTATTGAGAAGGGGACTTCACATGGGACACTTACCGATATTGACGGGAATTTTTCCTTGCAGCTGAACGATACCGGGGCCAGGCTTGCCTTGAGTTATGTCGGATATCAGCCGCTCGAACTTGGCACCGGTGATGTTGCCCATGGACCAGTAGTCATGCAGGAGGATATCCTGGCTCTCGAGGAAGTGGTTGTAATAGGATACGGTGTGCAAAAGAAGCGCGATGTAACCGGTGCGGTAAGTAGCGTTGAGTCAGATGAAATTGCCACAGGCGGTGGCGTGGAACCTTATAATTTCATCAAACCTGTTCCGCCTGAAGGAACCCTAAAGGCATTCAAATCGTGGATGAATGAAAAGACAGACACTTCACAGTTTCGTCCATTTCCCGGGAAACACAGGATTCAGGTCATACTCTCCATACAGGACAACGGTTCCGTTCGTGATATCAGGATCAAAAGCACTGCACCCTCAGTAATTAATGCTGAATACAGAAGAGTAATCAGCCAGAGCCCACCCTGGAAGCCTGCGCTGAAAGACAATGTGCCTGTTGAATCGCAGGTAGTGATCAGGTTTGTAATAACTGTTAAATAAAAGATACCGTGGGGAATTCAGCGTGGGAATATCCTGCGTGGGAATTTGCAACCCCTGCAGTGGTCGCAAATCAGTAAAAACCCTTATTATCGATTGAGACTGAACTCAATAGGCATGGTAACCGTCATCGGAATAGCATGACCATTCTGAGACGCAGGTTTCCATCCCGTGATGGTGCTTGTCAGACGAAATGCTTCTTTGTCAATATCCGGAGAAACGCCACGCATGATCTTAACGCCGGTGACCATTCCTTTGACATCGATGATGTAGGTCATGACTACTGTTCCATGAATTCCTTTCGTTCTCGCATCTTCAGGATAACGCATATTAGTCATCAGGAACTTCTGCAAAGCATCGGTACCACCTGGATAACTGGGCAGTTCTTCCACGATTACAAATGCATTCTCACCTTTATCCGCAGCGTCGGGCTTTTGGGTGGCACCTTCATTCATGATCAGTTTGTTGCCCTGTGAAAAATCCAATGCCAGAATATCCGGTTCCAACTGCACATTGAGAATCGAGTTGGTCCCGATCGGAAGTACCTGTGTCCGGTATCCGACCTGGGAAATTACAAGTTCATCGCTGCTGCTGGTAACAATAATCTGATAGTTGCCTTCAGCATCTGTTACTGTTCCGGTTGTTGTTCCCTTGATCTGGACTACACTTGCCGGCAGGACCTTACCCGTCGATCTGTCTGTTACGTTTCCGGAAATAGTGATTTTTCCTCCTCCTGAAAAGGATTGGCTGTTCATCTGCGGACTGGCAAATGCCAGCAACAGACCGGCAATCAATGGCACTATGAGAAGTACTTTCCATTGAGCCGCACGCGAGTTTCTCATTTTCTTCATCATAACGATTCTTTTTTTAATGAGTGATTGATTAAATTGATTTGTTAATATGAAAACAGGACCGCCCATGGCCTGGTTGACCAGGAGGGCCTGGTATCTTCCCGGATTCCTGCCGGAACTGAGAACAGCATCATCAGCAAGATATTCATGAACCTCTTTGATCGATTTTTCATAAAGCCATACAATGGGGTTAAACCATTGAAGAATACTTATTACTTCAATAATAAACAAATCGATATAATGCCATTGACTCAGGTGCGATTTTTCATGGGCAATAATGCTGTCAAATGAACCCGTATCAATTTTGGATGCAGGTATGAATATCCGGTTGAAATAGGAAAACGGAACCATTTCCGAACTCATTGAGACAATGGTATATCCATCGAGCCTGGTTTTATTCGACAAGTGAGAAACCGCATGCAGGTATATAGCCTGGTAAACAAGCCGGGCAAAAACAATAAAAGCACCAACCAGGTATACAATCAGGATGATCTTCCATACGTTCAACGGTGCGCCGGCAGAATCAGCAGTCGGTGCAGCAGACTGAAAATCAATCGCAAGCGGATCAGAATGGGTGTCAAAATCAATAACCAGGCTTGGGAGTATCTCAAGAACCTGCGGGGCACTGAGGTTGTTGGGAGCAATTGCGGGTAGCACCATTGAAATGATGACGGAAAACAAAAGAACAAACCGGTTCATCCCAAAGTGGGCGCCCTTTTCAAGTACCAGCCAGTAGAAAAGGTAAAGCACGGTGAGTGATATACATGATTTTACCGCATATTCCAGAAAACTATTCATGGTCCTGTGTATTTGATTTTTTTAGTTCCTCTTCTGTCATCCGCATGATTTCTTCAAGCTCTTTTATACTGAGATTGTTTTCACGCGCAAAAAAAGCAGCCATCTTCGGAAATGAATTGTTGAAATAACCGGAAAGAAAACCGTTAAAATGGACCTTGGCATATTCATCACGCGCTATAAGCGGAAAATATTCATAGGTATTCCCATATTGTCTGTGCGATATAAACTCCTTTTTTTCCAAAACCCTGATCACGGTAGACACTGTGTTATAAGGAGGCCTGGGCTCCGGCATATTTTCGATTACCTCTTTTACAAATCCCTTTCCAAGGTCCCACAGGATTTGCATCACTTCTTCTTCAGCACTGGTAAGCTTTTTCATAATGCTTTGGATTAATAGTTGTAAAGAACACAACAAATATATAACTATAAAAACAGTTTTGCAACTATTTTTACAGTTATTTAACGTATAATATAGTTTATAATTTCCAGATTTCAGAGGATCAATCTGTTTCAATGAAAAAAAACAGAATAACAGCTGGAATTTTTCTTACTATTTTGTAAATTTAATAGTACGATTTACCAACGTGTATAAACTATTTCTCCTGCTAAGGCAAAAGTGATTCAGTTTTTAATTAATAACAAATGGGAGGGTAAGACCATGAGTGTGTACAAAGTCATTGAATTAATCGGCACCAGCACTGTATCCTGGGAGGATGCCGCCAAGATGTGCATTGATCAGGCAACCAAAACACTTCAGGATTTAAGGGTAGCTGAAGTGGTTTCGCAGGATCTGAAGATCGAGGAAGGCAAAGTAGTCGCCTATCGAACCAAAGTTAGACTGTCATTCAGGTTTCATGGCAGTTGATTTTCATCGCAACTGATCCGTGTCAACAGGCAGTCAGTGCTATGCCATACGCGCTGTTATTTACTATTCAGCGAATTGCACACCTCCTGGTTGACTTTCCGGATGCGATCTTCATTTAGTTTAATCATTTTACGGTCATACGTCATAAGGCCGTTTACCTCAATTTCCACATCGGTGGTCTGGGTATATACAGCTGCCGAATAACAGGTTGGTATAAGGGTTTTCAGTTTCTCTGCCATCCTGATGTATGCGTCAGTGGCTTCATCCGACGTTTTATACTGAACATACCCCCAGTTACGGCCCTGTTCCCAGAGATGGCCATCAATGGCCAGGCCGATTCCGCCATATTCGCCCAGAACACAGGAACGCTTGCCGTCAAACATGGCAATTACAGGGTCAGGATAGTTGTGGATATCGAGCATGTCGCCGGTATCGTAATGATTGCCTCCGCTAGCCGGGTTCACCAGGCGCGAAGGATCATAATCCTTTGTCCATTCCACAATCTCGGGCGTTTTGAATTGCCCCCAGGCTTCGTTGAAAGGTACCCAGGTTACCACGCAGGGATTTGAATAACATAAATCCATGATCTCACGCCACTCTTTTCTATAGTTTTCTTCAGATGCAGCACTTCGCTCCAATTCCTTCCCATTGAAATAATTTCGCATCTGCCATTGCGGGGAATGGTCTCCGCTTGGCATATCCTGCCATACCAGGATGCCCAGACGATCG
Source organism: Bacteroidales bacterium UBA5072 (assembly GCA_002415855.1). Taxonomy (GTDB): domain Bacteria; phylum Bacteroidota; class Bacteroidia; order Bacteroidales; family UBA10428; genus UBA5072. The sequence continues at coordinate 11,951 of DIAS01000160.1, read as the reverse complement.
CAATGATAATACCAGCGGGCTGGTTCCGCCTTTACGTGTTTCCTGATCATGTTGAAACCAAAGTCCTTGGTTTTCTGAATGTCATAGGCCAGGGCTTCATCAGTCGGTGCAGTATAGAGGCCATCCGGCCACCACCCCTGGTCGAGGGGACCAAACTGAAAATAATCGTTGTTGTTGAGCTGCAAACGTACAACTCCTTTATCATCTCGCCTTGTTGAAATCTTCCGCATGCCAAAATAGCTCCTCACTTTGTCAGTTGCCTCCTGTTTATGCATCAGGGTTACCTCCATATCATACAGAAAGGGGGATTCAGGACTCCACAGTTTTGCCCGGGGCAAACCAATCAATACTTCCTGGCCGACGGCTGCTTTTCCCGTGCCGGCAACCTTTCCGTTTTCCAGTACCCTGACCTCGATAAGATCTCCTGGCACACCATCCTTTACCGTGGCCACAACTGAAACTGAACCTCCGTCAATGTCAGCAACAGTTTTAATCTGGCTGATGTAGGCCTGTTCCACGGATTCCATCCATACAGTCTGCCATATGCCTGTGACTGACGTGTACCAGATCCCCTGAGGTTTCTTCACCTGCTTGCCATGTGGCTGATAACCTGCGTCTGACGGGTCCCACACCCTCACTAACAGGTCCTGTTCCTTGTTCTTGTTCAGATAAGGTGTGATATCCAGTGAAAAGGGTGTGTAGCCGCCGGTATGGGAGCCGACCTTGACCTGGTTTACCCAGACATCTGCTTTCCAGTCTACAGCGCCGAAATTGAGCAAAATTCGTTTGTTTTTCCAGACAGCAGGAATGGAAAAGCTGCGGTGGTACCACAATTCGTTCTGCTCACCTACATCTTTCTGAACGCCTGATAAGCTTGATTCGACAGCAAACGGGACCAGGATTTTTCCATCGTATTTCATTGCGGGTCCCTGACCTTTTGGCAGGATGGCATAATCCCACAAACCGTTCAGGCATTGCCATTGATCACGGACCAACTGCGGCCTGGGGTATTCTGCCCATGGATTTGCCGGATTCACCTTGTCAGCCCATGATGTTTTAATCCGGTCGCCGGCAGGTTGCCAGTCCTGGGCATTAACCAGAAAGCCCGTTGCCAGAATAACAGCGACACCGATACTTCCGATTGTCTTCATCATAATTACAAGCTATTTTAGTTACTGATCTGTGATTTCAACCTGGCGGCACGGCTGGAGGTGATCGCCTTTACACCCGGACTATCTCAGCTTTTCCGGATTGAAGACGAGTTTTGCGGAACCAAAGGTTGCTTGCTGTCCGCTCCTCCGTGGCCCCATTTCATAACGGCTAGTCTCAATGGAGCCCTCCAGGACCTTCTCCGTTACAATACGCATATCGGTAATATATTGTGTAGTGAGTTTCACGGTTTCCTGCTCATGATGACCCACATACAATTCATCAATTTCGTCTTTCATAGCCTCCAGCCTTATTACTGAAGCCAGGTACACTGTCAGTGGATCATTCGATATATGCGCCCATACCATCGAAGATCCGATGCCATCACCGGTAAGGATGTATCTTTCAGCCCGGTTGAAAAATGCCACTGATCCGGGAGTATGCCCGGGAATGGAAATAACCTCCAGTTTCCGGTCACCCAGATCAAACACATAACCTTCATCAATGAAATGCGTCACCGTGTTTAAACCTTTGGGGAGCAAATCAGTATCGGCCTGATGCACATATACTTCGGGGAAGTACTTCATCCCGCCGCTGTGGTCAAAATGGCCATGTGTAAGTGCCAGCATGACAGGTTTGTCGCCAGTTAAACTTTGTACGATCTCTTTCAGTCCTTCCTGGCCCGAGCAGGCATCGACCACCAATGCTTTTTTGCTGCCTTCGATCAGGTATACCGTTGACAGGGTCCCATTGATTGCCTGAATTCTCCAGAATCCTTTACCAAGCTCATCAACCCGGTAATTTTCAGGCGACTGGGCATTAAGTGTAAGACCTAAAGAAGTAACAAGAAATAAGATATTCAGAAATTTTCTCATGGCGATAAAATAACAGGTAAAACGGCAGATAAATTTAGTATAAATTTCCTTAAGGTTATACAGGGTTGAATGATAACTCAGGTAAGAGAACCGGAAGGAATACTCTATCTGCTGGATGTCAGATCACCGGCATTATAATCGCCTAAGGGGCTACAACTCTCGGACCGGTGGGTGCCGGTACCACTTTTGTCGTTTGCAAAGTCAATTTCAATTCTGGAAGTTCCTGTGTTGCAGGTCCCGGATTCTCCCGGATCTTTCTGAAGATCCTCGTCACTATCGATCCACCAGCTCCAGAAATCGTTGCAGGATGATGCGACAAGCTTTGAACCAGTAATGAATCCATGATATTGGACATCGCTGTCCTTACTGATTATAAATGAAACAGAACCGTCAAAGTCGGATTCGATTTTAAGGTTGTAAAGGGTTATCAGCGCTCCTGTATTGTTTCCCTCTGTAATATTAATAGAGACGGCATTCCAGGTTCCTGCGTAAAATACCGCATTTAAAGCATCTTCGGAATACAAAGCCGAAGTCAGGAATGTATAGTATTTGTAATTGCCATAGTTATCAAGGTTCACACCGTTGAAGTGGATGGTGATTCCATCGGATGACGGAAAATCCGGGTCGTAGATGTAAAATAACTTGTTGTCACGATCATACTTATAAACCAGTACGGCATGTTGAGTATCAGTGCCATTTGCACTTAGGCCGAGTAACTGTGGCCTCCTGGTAATTTCAAGCGAGGAGATCAGACATTCGGCAGCACTTTTATCATTGTTCAATCCCAGATAGAATGAACCGGTGACATTTTCAAGCCTTAGCACCTGCTGCGTTGAGCTGGCTATTTCAATATCACGGTCGGGAGAATTCCGGGTTTTCAGGTTACCCAGGCTGGCCTTCTTGTTCTCAAAATACCATTTTGAATAGCCTGCAATGCCAAAACAATTACCGGGATAGGCGTAATTGCTGGTTTGCATACCATCAGTGCCGGGCCTGAAATAGGTATCAATGCTTCCTGTGCTTGCATTTTCAAGCGATTCAAAGACTGCAAAATCAGAGAAGTGCCTGGTCATTACGGTGATCAGGTTCCGTGCGGTGTCTCTTCCGAGAAAGGACACGGCATCCCAGAAAGAGCCATTGTAGGTATATACAAACAACCGGGTTTCATCCGTGGCTTCCGTTTCATCATAAGGCAGGGTGATCAGAACGGGGTAGTAAAAGAAAAGACTATCGGCTCCAAAATGAAAGGTTTGGCTTACTTTCACAGCCTCCTCGGGTATCGGAGGATCGGTTTCCGCAATTTTGACGGTGATCAGGGTGTCCTTGTCCAGGGCACCGGCGGGTATGTTAACCTTAAGACCGGCAAGTTTGCTTTCATTATTGGTACTCGTCAATATACCTCCGGAAGGTCCGATGATCTTGGAAACTTTAAAAAGTGAATCATCAGGATCATCAGATGAACCATCCTTTTCACAGGAATTTAGTGAAATGGTAACCTGAAATGCAACAGATAAAAGAATACACAATAATGCAGAGTTCCTTTTCATAGTGGTGTTGCCCTTTTATCAAATCACTCCGAAATGAATGCAAAGGGACCGCTAAAATACCTGTCTCAAATATAAAATCCTAAACTTCAGGCGATTTTTGGATAAATTTCGTGATATTTTTGATCAAGAGGGAAATAGTAATGACAAATTTTTACCATCGTTTATACTTTGGGTAAAAACAACATGTCATGCGATAAAAAGCCGGGTGGAAAGACTGTGGTAATCCGCAATGGGAGTTTAAGAGGTAAACTCATTCGGCTGCCTTCTGCTGCCAAGATATAAAGCTCTTTGGCATCAGCTCATATACACAGGCGTTGTCAAAACCAAAACATCAAATGTGGTAAATATGATAAGAGTAAATGCCCCGAAGGCTCAAAGACACTAAGAGTATTCTTTTTGCCTTGGTGACTTTGTGGCGGTTTTTAACCACAGGTGGAGCGTTTATTTGCTTTTCTTCTGCAAAAAGTTAATATTCATCGAATTAAAATCAATCCGCATCTCCGAAAACTTGCTGACGTAATCCTGTCCGAAATTTCCATACAGGTATTTGATGTCGTAACCCATTAGGTCGCTGGGATATACTTCAAGTGAATCAAGCGAATAATTTGAATTCCCAACCGACAAAGCCAACGAGTCCAGAATATAGGCCTCGGTTTCTCGCATTCCGCCAGCTCCACCGATTATAACTTTTCGCTTTGTGCATTTTCTTTCGATGTCGTTTTTATATTTGTTGAAAAAACGGGCGCTTAAACTGGTGACGTTGTTTCCGGAGTCATACAGAAAAGGCAATGTATCGTTGCCGGCCTTTACCCGGATCAACATATACTGCCCATCCAGTGCAAGATTCCGGTCGCCCTGTTTTTCATGGGTTTGCGAGACCAGCAGGGTTTTATCCTCTTTTATCGTAACTTCCTGCAAGGCATAAATTACTGGAAAACCAAGGACACCCCGAATGACATAGGCTCCATTGGCAAATGTCAATGCGGAATCAGGCAATACAAGGACAACTGCATTTTTCACTTCGATATTGCCCACATTCATATCAAGCAGGCCCATCTGTCCCTCCACCTTTAAGCCGATAGATGTCCCTGTTCTGACCTTACCTGGCAGTATCCTGACTCCATACCTGGTAGCCTGCGATGCAATCATCACTGAGAAAGCGGCGCCGGTATCAAAAACCCAGTCAACCGAGTCTTTCTTCAGTGTAACGGATACATTCAACAGTCCGGCAATGTCTCTTTTAAGTGTTGCCGTTGCATCTGCAGGAATTTTGAATTCCATTTTCGGCACATTCCGGATTACCCGGAAAAGGGTTAAATCATCCTTATGGGTTTCAATTTCCGAAGAATCACACACGGCACTGAATTTCGCCACAAGGATACTGTCGGCTATGTATTCACCGTAATAATCCTGCAACCGGTATGCGTTTGCTTCCTGCATATAATACAGATCCTTAAGGACGCTATCATTGAAATGATGCACATACTTTTTAAGAATTTTCCCAATTAAACGGTTCGATTCTTCCGGTTGATTAAAGACATTTGCCAAAGTTGCTTTGTACAATAACAGATCTGGATTGCGTTCCACAGAGTCGATCCTTGACATCAGGTTGTCGAGTTTGAAATAGTCTTTGGTTTTATAACATTCCCTTAATTGTCGGCTTTGTTCATCTGAAAGCGGTGAAGTACATTGGGTAAATGCCAGTAAAATAATGAAATAGGAAAGAATGCCTTTCATGATTATTTTAGGTTTGGGTTTAATGGTTCTGTTTCATTACCTGTAAGACCGGATGCTGATCAATGACCCTATTTGGAAGAATGGGTTTCACCGCAGGGCCATTCCATTCAACCTGGCGTGATTATTTAACCAGGCACGCCTTACCGGTTAATTTTCCCCGTTCACTTCTGATTATTGGCACACCGGAGCCGTAAACAGTATATTCCGCTTCCAAGATTCCGTTACTGATCCATACTATAAAGCGTCCGCCGGCAAATAAACCCTCATCAAGCGCATAGCGTTTGTATGCTTCGCCATCGTTTACTCTTTTTCCGCTAACAGTATCTGTTACCGCGGTTTCAATTGTAATTATCCGGCCATTTTCTGAAAAGGTTACCTCGTAATGAATATCTTCGTCAGTCGCGGTGAAGTCACATTCGCTGAGGCTGTCACCCGGAAACTTAACCTCAGGGCCGTTCGCAACCCGGTCAATGGTAAGTATACATGTATTCTCACGCAATAAGGAAAATGCAGCAGGTTCAGTATGATGAGACTGTTCTTCGCATCCGGAAAAAAATACAGCAACAATAAAGAGGCTGACAATTATTTTTCGCATTTCAACAGGTTTAATGGTTGTGATCAATATTCAACTCCGGGGTGTATTATATTCTCAGATGCAATTCGTTATCAAAAGGTTGCTTTAGGTTGAGGCTCTCCCAATGAATGTTTAATTGAAGCAATAAATGATAACGTCAGTAGAAAACTCAAAACTGGTTTTCAGCGTTTGTGACACTTTCTTTATTAGCTTTACGTTCAGGTGAATGCTAAAACTGAAAAGAAATGAAACCAATCTGCATTATTTTAATTGTTGCACTTGTTGTTGGTGTCGGATGCACATCCCATGCTCCAAAAGATTCTGTTGTAGGAATACATGGAAAATTGGCTGTATCCGGTACGCAGCTGGTCAACGAAAAGGGCAGTCCCCTGATGCTTCGTGGTGCGAGTTTCGGATGGCACAATCTATGGCCACGGTTTTATAATGAAAAAGCCGTTGACTGGATAGTGGATGATTGGCAATGCAATGTTGTGAGGGCATCCATGGGCGTGGCCATTGAGGATAATTACCTTGAAAATCCCGAATTTGCATTGGAATGTGTTGATAATGTAGTAAAAGGAGCCATTAAAAGCGGAGTTTATGTACTGATTGATTTTCATAGCCATAAAAAGCATACGGAAGAAGCGAAAATTTTTTTTGAGAGGATGGCGCAGCAATACGGCAATTACCCGAATGTTATTTATGAGATTTGGAATGAACCCGATTATTATACCTGGAAAGAGGTGAAGGAATATTCAGTTACCGTAGTTGATGCAATAAGGGCAATTGACAAAGACAATATTATTCTGGTAGGTTCGCCGCACTGGGATCAGGATATTGATACCGTGGCTATGGATCCGATTATCGGCCAGTCCAACATAATGTACACTATGCATTTTTATGCCGGAACGCATAAGAAATGGCTGCGTGACCGCACAGATGCAGCCATTGAAAAAGGTATACCAATCTTTGTTTCTGAATGTGCCGGAATGGAAGCTTCCGGAGATGGACCCATTGATGAAGCCGAATGGAATCATTACATTAACTGGATGGAAAATCGCAAAATCAGCTGGATCGCCTGGTCTATTTCCGACAAAAACGAATCATGCTCCATGTTGATCCCCCGTGCGTCATCCTATGGCAAATGGACCGATGATGTTCTTAAAAAGTGGGGGGAAATTACGCGACAGACTATAAGAGACAAACAGTCTGAATGAATGCACCACACAATAAGTTTTACTTCATTGCTTTTTCCCAAAAATACAGCAATCCACATTCCCAAAATCTCTGCACTTTATATTTCTGTTTACAGCTGTTGCCGGAAATTAAAATACAGTGAATTATAGCATACCCTCGTTGACTTTTTTTAAACCAATACGCACAGCTGTTGTTTTAAACCTATCCTTGAATCCTTTTGTAAAAAACACTAGCCATGAAAACAAAAGTTCAACCGATACCAGAAGGATACAGCTCCGTGACCCCGTATCTGAGTGTTAAAAATGCCGACAAAGCCATTGAATTCTATAAAAAAGCGTTCGGCGCAAAGGAACTGGGGCGTATCAGGATGCCCGACGGCACAGTGGGGCATGCCGAAATCGAAATCGGAAATTCCAGGATCATGCTCGCGGATGAAAATGAGCAGTGGGGCAACCGGAGTCCTTCGTCTCTCGGTGGTTCTCCCGTATCACTTTGTCTGTATGTTGAAAATGTGGATGCAGTCTTCGATCGCGCATTGAAAGCCGGGGCAAGGGTGAAGGGCGAAATGACAGTCAAGGACCAGTTCCATGGCGATCGCTCCGGGAGCCTTGTAGATCCGTTCGGACACGAATGGTCCGTGATGACCCATATCGAGGACCTGACCTTTGAAGAATTGCAGGCACGGTCCGATGCCCTGTTTGCAGGGCTAAAGGAAGGAAAATAACTGGGGATTATTTCATGATCCCTGAGGGGGGCCATCCAGTTGTTATCGAGGTTTTTTGCGTTGAGAGATGAATTATTTAAAGATTGGCATTTACCCTTCAACTGCAACTTCAAATCCGCCGTATGTAAA
>DIAS01000160.1:0-3753 GCA_002415855.1 Bacteroidales bacterium UBA5072 | reverse complement strand
ATCGAATGGCATCGAAAAATCCGTTAGATCTTTATATTTTTCGTTCATCTCGTCCATTACCTTTTTGTTTACCTCGTCCCGATGCTTTTTTGATTCAAATACAATAAAAGAAAACCAAACATTTTCTCCAGGTTTGCAATTTGCCAGTTGTGTAAATTCAAGTGGTTTTCCGCCACCGGAATCCCGGGTAACCAAATCATCACCCTTGCATTCAAAGTAAGAAAGCGCTCCATGCTTCATCCATGAATTTCTTCCTTCTTCTGCCATTTTCGTGTACTCGGCTACCTTGCTGTCCGGTATTACAAGGATAAATCCATCTACATATTTTGCCATATCAATATTCTCCTATCATTTAGTTAGATGTAAGCGTAAAGATTTCTTTCCTAGGATAAAGTAAGAAAAGCATAAAATTGTTCAGATAAAATATAAAAATATGCTGACTTTCCTGTAATCCGGAATGGGGAGTCCCTGTAAAAGAAATGAAATCCCTCCGCCGCTGTCGTCGGAGGTTTTTGTTTTTATACCACGGAGCGGTTCAGGTATTGTTACTAAAATTATACAATTGTCTATATGAATGTTCGAAGATTTTTCTACATTCAAGAAGAAATAAAACTAATATAAAGGATAAAATGTCAAATCGTTCAGGTAAATACATACCACACTTTGAGAAATCAATTGTTAAAGTAAAGCTATTGCCGATTATTAAAGTATATGAGAATTCTGAGTTCCTGGTAACCACGACACCTGAATCTTTCCATGTAGAACTGATTGATCGGCTTGAGAAGTATCCACACTTGAATGATGAACGAAAACTCTTAGAACTGGTTATGGATAGAGTCCATAATGGAGAGGCAGTAATTGACATTGTTAAAATCCAAGAAGAGTTCAGTATTGTTCATGGAATCGAGTTTGTTATTGCACTTTTTTTGGAATCGGGCAGTTGTAACATTCTTAGTAAAAAGAAACGCAAGCTCATTGAGGAAATTGAGGTAGAAACACATGGCTTTCAAGTGGGTTGGCATGCTGGTTATGGCGGGAGAAGGTTTCGTATTGATGGTGAAGTTTTCTTTGAAACGCATGATTGGGTTAGCTGATGATGACATAAAGATATTATCCGAATATTTCCTGACAAATCCGAAAATATTTAATGCCACCGAAAGTAACTTCAAATTTCAAAAAGTCACTGCATTTAAGACTAATGTAATTCTTACTGATCTTTGGGTTATAATCCGGATATTTCCGAAAATATCCGGATATAGAACAAATTTAGAAATATATGATTATCGGCAATGGCTAACAAAATCCATTTCTCTTAGGCTTTCGAATGCGGGACTTGAGTCGAACCTATACCTCCTCGTCACTTTTTTGCTACAGCGCAAAAAAGTAACCAACCTGCCTGCCGGCAGGCAGGAAAACGCCGCCGCTGCTGTAAAAAAGACTAAAAATCACTTCATTCCGCATAAAGAAAATGAACTCGTCCCGCAGGAGTCGGAACTCAAACATATTTTCTTTTAGTCTGCCTTAACTTCAAGCAGCTATTAGCTTCATGAATTGATTTTCTTTACGCTTTTTTACTGAGGCGGATCATACTATTCCAGGTTCGTTTGTACATTTATTTTGGGCAATGCTTTTTATGAAAGTATATCTCCAATCGACTTAGACTTCCCGACTGCTGAATTAATCGTATGTATGACTGTATTGTTAGCGTTACTCGGCGGTTAACCGCCAAACAATTCCATTTCAACGGCCGGCTGTTTAAGCGAAGGCGAATTCGCTTCCCGCGGATGAGATGGAGCGAGTTCCGGCCGTTAAGTCTTTTTTGGTTACTTTTTGTGACGACAAAAAGTGACAAAAACAATCAACTGATAAATTGATAATATTAGATTCAAGGAAAACAATTCTTATAGTGATTGTAGACTCTAAAATGCAATATGACTGTTTCAGTAATGCATTGTTCATGATTACCGATAGTCATATAGAAATAAATAAACATACAACGCCAAAACCAATTATTTCTCCCCGAATAGCATGTAGTCGCTTTATTCGAAAAGTGCCAGCAATATTCAAATATTTCCGGGTATATAACTATAAAAGAGAAGTTTTCTCATTCACTCAGGACATCTTCAATTGAGCACTAAGAAGGTCTTTTATCAGATTCCTTCTTCTTCACTTTTAAAGCTTTTGAAAGTTCATCCTTCGAATAATATTGCGCCCTACCCTTTTTTTCAACTACCTGTAGTTTTCTTGTTCTAATGATGTAATAAATCGAAGGCAATGGCTTATTAAAGATCTTTTCGGCTTCCTGTGGGGTGATCAATTCACCGGTGGTAATATTATTATCCTTTTTATAAGCGTTTTTTTTACTAATGACTTTCTTACTTATACCCTTTTTTCTGGTGTTCTTTCTATCTGCGTTCTTTTTGCTCTTGTTCTTCTCCTGCTGCCAGGCTTCAAGGGCAGTGCGAGAAAAAGCCAGTTTCCCACCTTGTTTTTCAAAAGGGATCCTTTTGTTTTTGACATAGGAATACATAGATGCAACAGAAATACTGAGGATTTTTGCAGCCTCCTTGATATCCATTGACTCTTCCGTAGGCTTTGTTTCCAATTTTTTAATCTTTGCCTTTGATGGCGTTTTCCCATTCAATAATTGCTCAACCCTGTCCAATCGCTCTAAAATCTCGGCAACTGCGCCGGGCAATGCGTCAAATGTAAGTTTTCTCATACTGTTATTTTAGTTTGCTAAGGTAATAATATATCATAATACATTGTGTATTAATGTATGATATGCTTGACAACATCTAGAAAAATCGGATATTTCAGAAAATGTACCAATTAGACAAGGAAAGCCTTAAAGCTTATGTTCGACCGGGTAAGGCCTTTATCGAAGCAGGAGAATAGCAGTTACAAACTGCATATTAAAAGCGTCGATGTTAAGAAAACTTCGCCGAGCCGGGGCATAACCTCAGCCGAATTTAGGGAGTATTTCACCAATGAAATAAATAATTCCATTAATCTCTTTAGAACTTGCCCATGCGGGGAGGTTGTCCACGATCGGCGCAGAAAATCAGGCTGCACGGCCCTTGTTAGCGTAAGCCCTGTGCGAAAAGGGCAGGCTGATTTTTTCGATCGTGGTGGGTTTTTCTGTTACTCTTTTGTGCGGCAGACAAAAGAGTAAGCCTGGGCAATGCGGGGAGGTTAGGAAAACCAGGCCGGGTCGAGGGTGATTACGATACAGGCAGAGCCTGGAGACATAGATTCGGCTGAGGTAGAACCTCGGCCGAACTGGGGGTTGCATATACAACCCTGGCCTGGAATGGCAGTTACAAACTGCAGATTAAAAGCGGCGAAGATAAAAAAACTTCGCCGAGCCGAAAGGATTACTGCGTGATCCCGGAGGGGTGATCCCTGCAAAAGAAATGAAATCCCTCCGCCGCTTCGCGCCGGTTAGCTTTTGAATAAATTTATGAAGTCAGGGATTACTCGCTTCGCTCGTGATCCCCGGAGAGGAGATCCCTGTAAAAGAAATGAAATCCCTCCGCCGCTTCGCGCCGGTTAGCTTTTGAATAAATTCATGAGGTCAGGGATTACTCGCTTCGCTCGTGATCCCCGGAGGGGAGGTCCTTGCAAAAGAAATGAAATCCCTCCGCCGCTTCGCGCCGGTTAGCTTTCGAATAAATTCATGAGGTCAGGGATTACTCGCTTCGCTCGTGATCCCCGGAGGGAAGTCTTTGCAAAAGAAATGAAATCCCTCCG
>DIAS01000023.1 GCA_002415855.1 Bacteroidales bacterium UBA5072 | reverse complement strand
TGGGTTTAGCTGTTGGTGCCAAGGGTACCATATTGAATACATTGGATGGTGGAGATACCTGGCCTGATTACTACATACAATATAATAGCAAAAACACGACCTGGACCTCAGTTTGTTTTCTGGATTCGCAAAATGGATATATACTGGGACAAGGTTTTAATAATATTTTAGGAACCAATAATTCAGGTGCATTGTGGTCATGGAACGAACGAAAGTCAAATTGGTATATCAATGATGCTTTCTTTATTAATCCATCAACAGGTTGGTTAGTTGGCAATAATGGTATTATTGGTCACAGAAATGGTAAAAGTGGTTTTGATGCCTGGATTTCCCAGTCAAGTGGAACAACTAAGAATCTTCATTCAGTATTTTTCGTTGATTCATTAACAGGCTGGGCAGGTGGGGAAGGCTTTACTTTATTGTTTACACAAAATGGCGGAAACACATGGACCTCTCAAAAAGACAAACTTCCAAATGAATTACCTGGATATGGGTCTATCAATTCTATTTTCTTTATTGACGAACAGAAGGGGTATGCTGTTGGATCATTTGGTTTGATTTTTAATACTATTGACGGTGGTGATAGTTGGAATCTATTATATGATTATGATATAAGTTTATACGATGTGTATTTTATAGATAATAATACTGGCTGGGCTGTTGGAAATGATGGAACAATTTTAAAAACAGAAAATGGTGGTAATCAATGGGGTGTACAGAATTGTGAGACAACAGAAGATTTACAATCGATGCATTTTCTTAATGATAAAACTGGTTGGATTGTTGGTTATAATGGTACAATACTAAAAACAACCACAGGAGGGGGAAATATTATTTATCCACCTCCCATACCAGAACTTATTTGGCCTGAAAATGGATCAATCAATGTGCAAGTGGATCCCCCTTTAAATTGGAATGTATCTGAGGGCGCTATCTCCTATCAGTTACTTGTATCAGAATATTCAGATTTCCACATTACAAATGTTTATGTCACAGATCTTAAGGAAACGTCCTATCCACTGAGTAATTTAGAGAATGAAAAGACTTATTACTGGAAAGTGAAAGCTAGCAATGATGTGATTGCAAGTAATTGGTCAGCAGTTTGGAATTTTACCACAACTAGCAATACTGGATTGAACCAACAAGATGTAATACATTTCACAATTTATCCGGTACCAGCAAATGATATTCTTTATATTGAAGGTATTGAAAATGAGTATGCAATCGTTTCAATTCTGTCAATAGACGGAATATTATTGAAGCAAATAATCGATAAAGGAATTACAGCAATAGATATAAGTGATATAGCCGAAGGCACTTTTATACTGAAAGTTACAAGCTCTAGAATTTGCTGTGTTAAGAAAATTGTAAAATTTTAGAACTCATTATATTTGGATTTGAGCGATGTTAATATATGAGTCAATAGAAAGTTATCCTGCAAAGCTGAATCACGGTTCCCACCCGTGCAGGATCAGATTTTCATGCCCTTGATTTACAGAATCTTCCATCGGAATCAGCATCAGCATCAGCATCTAACTTGTCTCTCCTTCATTTTTGTATTTCCCGGATGGGGAAGAGGAACAACATATAGCCTGATTTACAGGCGGGGACTATTTAACGGAGCACTTTTGTTTAATTCAGCAACTTGTATTCGTGCACTTTACGCAGTAAGGTACATATTATTTATATACCCGCAGGAAAATCATTATCCGGAATCCTGGTATAAAAAAAAGTAATTTGTGTTAAGATCCTTTGGCTTTTTAAGCCCAATTTTGCAGCGTACTATTTTATCTGGTTAAATTAAAAAATCATATAGCAATGAAAATAAGAATACTTGGCAACAGTGGACTGGAAGTATCCGAAATCGGCTTAGGTTGCATGGGCATGAATTTCGGTTACGGAGTTATTGCCGACAAAGAGCTGTCAATTAAGCTGATTCGTAAAGCAGTGGAATTGGGGGTTACTTTCTTTGATACGGCTGAAGTATATGGACCTTTTATCAATGAAGAACTTGTTGGAGAAGCTTTAGAACCTTTCAAAGGACAAATCGCAATTGCTACTAAATTTGGATTTAATATTGGAGGAGAAGGCCTTGACAGCCATCCTGAAAGAATACGTAAAGTAGCCGAAGCCTCCTTAAAACGTTTAAAAATCGATTGTATCGACTTGTTTTACCAGCATCGCGTTGACCCGGATGTTCCGATTGAAGATGTTGCCGGCACTGTAAAAGAACTGATTAAGGAAGGCAAAGTAAGACATTTCGGTTTGTCCGAAGCAGGTGTCAAAACCATTCGCCGGGCTCACGCGGTTTGTCCGTTGACTGCACTTCAAAGCGAATATTCATTGTGGTGGCGTGAACCGGAAGATGAGATTCTTCCTGCTCTTCAGGAACTTGGCATAGGTTTTGTCGCTTTCAGCCCACTCGGGAAAGGATTCCTCACGGGGAAAATGAATGAAGCCACAACTTTCGACAGCAAAGATTTTCGCAGTACAGTCCCTCGATTGAACCCACAGAACCTGAAAGCCAATCTGGTTTTTGTCGATTTGTTAAAAGCTGTCGCACAACGTAAAAGTGCAACACCTGCGCAGATTGCAATTGCCTGGTTGCTTGCACAGCATCCTTGGATTGTTCCAATACCGGGCACAACAAAGATTGAGCGCTTAGTCGAAAACTTAGGATCAAGCTCAGTTGAATTAACCGAGGAAGAACTACTGGAAATTAAATCCGCAGCGGCAAAGATTAAACCGGTAGGCGACCGGTATTCAGGGGGCAGCGCAAAATTAATTGACCGCTGATATAATAAAGTCCTGGACATAAGTATAGTAGCACAAAAGTGATATTAGAAAGGATTTAACATTGTCAGATATGAATAAAAATTGCCTTATAGCCTATTATTCTCGCAAAGGCAACAATTATGTTGGCGGAAGAATTGTTAACCTGCCAGTTGGAAATACCGAGGTCATCGCAAAGAAAATCAAAGGTATTACGGGTGGTGAATTATTCGAAATCAATACAATAAAGCCCTATCCTGCAGATTACACCGAAACCACAAATGTTGCCAGGGATGAGTTACATAAAAATGCACGTCCGGAGTTAACGGATTTTGTTAAAAACATGGCTGACTATGACGTGATTTATCTCGGATATCCAAACTGGTGGGGTACTTTCCCAATGGCAGTTTTCACTTTTCTTGAATCATATGATTTTACAGGTAAAAAAATTGTTCCCTTTTGCACGCACGAAGGCAGCGGAATAGGAAACAGCCAGCGAGATATTAAAAAGCTTTGTCCAACTGCAGAGGTTCTCCCCGGCATAGCTATTCGCGGAGGCTCGGTTGCCGGCGCTGATAATTTGGTTAAAAACTGGTTGAATGGTTATGCATAAGAATGCTTATTTTAAAAGGCGCTATCGATAGAATTATTACACCAGAACCTGGATAAGCGCCGGCCTTAATATATACATTTGAAGGTGAACATGTTATGTGTTGAAAGCACATGTTAACCCAGATCATTCAACACATAATAGGTTGAATTATTTCAAGTGTTTAAGACTATTCATGTATTTTCACCGGACAGCAGTGATATACAATTTTACAAATATTTGGCTTTAAATTGTTTTAAAAGTTCGTGATATTGTTCATGTACTCCATGCCCTACAACTTCTTCCTCTATTTTTTCAAACTTTTCATAAATTTCATCCTGTTTTGCCTGACTTAGGGCCCTGTCTGCCATTGGAAAAAGTATATTGTTTTCTTTCTGTATATGGTTTTGCAGCAAAGTCACATACTTTAACATTGCGTTGGCTATTGCTTGGCTTGCAGCTATATTTCCCGATTTATAACTTTCTGCTCCATCATTTATATCTTTAATAAAACCCCTGCCTAAAACATGCTCATGCAGCATTACACCCACCGGACCATTTTCTTTGGGTATTCCTGCTGCTACAAGAGCCGGAAATAATACATTTTCTTCTTTGCCATGATGGCATTTATCAGCAAAGGTTTTTAAGAAATCAACTATTTTATCGATTTCTTTTACATCAAATTCTTTATCTGTCATTATATTTTCGGCTATTTTGCCCATCACACCCAGCATAATTTCAATTGCTTTGTGTTCGTGTATTAGATCTTCTGTTGGTTTCATACTGATAAAATTTAATTTGATTACAAAGTTTACAATTTTACCACCTAATCAAAACTATGTACTGCACTTGCTTTAATTACAGGCGACATTAAATCCTGACTATTTTATTGTTTTCCTTTATTAAAGTATAAAGCGCCAAATAGCACAGTAGTGATTAAAAAGAGCCCTGATAAAATCCAGGGAATAGGTGGTGTATGACTAGTGACACCGACGTTAGCATCACTTCCATGTCCATAGTCAGCATGGCCTTCTGTTTCCCCTTCTGCAAACTTGAAGAATAGCACATAAGCTTCGATATATGCTCTACCGGCTTCTACATTATTAATATCAAAATTCTTTAATGACATAACTTTATTAAAACGTTCTGTCAATTCGGGCAGGTCTTTTTTTGCCACCAAACCTTCCAATGGTGATAAATTACCTAATTCAATTGATTTATCAGCGGCCATAACTTTTTCATCAATAGGTGTATCTTCCGGTTTAATTCCTGTGAATGCAACTCCTTCACCGGCCCTGTGAATCCTTACCAGGGTTTCAAAAAAATACTTTTCTGAAAGTGCTTTTGCATCCGGACTTAATTCCCGGACTTTCATCATCTGGTTAAAAGCTTCCTTAATTTCTGTTTCATGTGCTGCCTGAACCCATTTTAGCACGATGTTTACATTGTTTTGCTCAATTGCTTTTTTTGCGTCAGAGACCAATGGGCCATTCATTTGGTCGCAATGAGCAAACGTAACATTTGGAGAAAGAATCAGCATAATAAATGTACATAAGGATAGTAATCCTAATCTTAAGGTACTTACTTTTTTTTGATTGTCTTTTAAGTTGTCTGCTGCAACTTCCAATTCATTTGTTCTCATAATTTGAATTTTTAAATAATTATTAATAAAAGATTCATCCGTGAATCTCAGGTCAAAATTAAAGTATGAAAGAGGTCAAATCGCCCCAGTTTATAAAGTGGAACCCGTCTAATTCCTTTTTTAGCGACCAATTTATGATCTGGAACGTTTAATGAAGGAAGCAAAAAATGACATCCTGATTAGCCAGCTTACTTTTATGTTGGGAAGGAGTTAATCCTATTGCTTTTTTAAGATACCGGTTAAAAGTGGTTTTAGCGTTAAACCCGCAGTCAAATGCAATGGCTAATAAAGAGTAATTACTGTATTTTGGTTCTGGTAACCTGCGGATAAATTCATTAACGCTGAATTGATTAATGAAATCGAAAAGTATTGAATAAAGTGTTCAATAATAATGCGTGAAAGATAATGGAGGGGATATTTATATCTTTAGCCAATTGGTTTGTAACGGTATAAGCCCTTAATCTATAGTAGCTTATATTCGATAAACAAAATCCTGCTTCAGTTTATTGCCATAAGTTAAACCACGGGATTTAAGTTTTACTGCCTGATCGGAAAATGATATCGGGGGCCTTTTATCTGGCATAGGCTTTTGAAATTGGAAAATGTAAACCGGGAGCCTGTAAAAAGCGAAAACCTGCCGGGTTCGCTGTTCTTATGGGAAGCGTGGCAGGCTATTTCACCGCGTTCTCCACAATCGCAATCTCCTCCGGCGTCAGGTCGTAAAACTGGTAAACAAGATAATCGATTTCAGATTCGAAGTATAAAGTGTTATGTTGAGAATTTTCCTTTCTAAAAAGTCAATAACCAGATTTTTATGAAATTCTTCTGATTCATGATCATTGATGCGGTCTATTAATTGTTTGAGGTGGGTCTTGAATTTTCAATTTCCGAACGGATTGGTTTAACCTTGAGATAAGCTTTATTAATGGCTTTTCTGGGCTTGAGAACAGTGATCATGGTTGCATGACACTATAGCGTAAATTTTTCGAGCCTGTAAGTCAATTATAACAATACCTATACATAAAACCAAAACATACATTTAACTGAGGTAATTCAGGCTTTAAAACAGAAAACGCACGGCGTGCGTCTCCAGGGAATTTATTTCCCGATACAAAAATTCTTAAAAATATTCCCCAGCACCTCGTCATTTGTGATCTCACCGGTGATTTCCCCGAGGTAGTGGAGGGCTTCGCGGATATCCTGTGAAAGCAAATCGTCCGGGAGCCGGTTGTTCAATCCGTTGGTGGCCCGTGTCAGGGCCTCGAGAGCCCTGGTCAGTGCTTCAAAATGGCGTACGTTGGTAATGATGACGTCGTTCTCCCGCGTACTGTAAGCACCCGGGATCGTCATCAGGGATTCTTCCAAAAGCTGCAGATTATTGCCCGAGGCAGCGGAGATGGGGATCAGGGTTTCACCGGGCAACAGTACCGATCTGAATTTTGCCAGCAGAGGCTCCATTTTTCCGGGAGGCACCAGGTCCATTTTATTCAGCACGATGATCAGCTGTTTTTCCGCTATACCCTGGTCAGCCTTAATTTTGTCGCGAAGATGAATGATTTCATCGGGTCGGCTTTTGGGATCAAGAACCTGGAGCACCACGGAGGCCTGGTCGATCTTTTCCCAGGTACGCCGGATGCCGAGTTTTTCGATGGCATCCTCGGTATGTCTGAGCCCTGCCGTATCAATGAGCCTGAAGTGCACACCACGGATACTGATCACATCCTCAATGGAATCGCGCGTGGTTCCTTCGATATCCGAAACAATGGCTTTCTCTTCCCGCAGCAGAAGATTCAGCAAAGTCGACTTTCCGGCATTGGTTCTGCCTACAATGGCAACCGGAATACCCTGTTTGATGACATTCCCCAGCACGAAGGAATTGCTCAGGCTGTCGAGAACATTTGTAATCTCATTTAGCAGGGTTTTAAGCTGACCACGGTCGGCAAATTCCACGTCCTCTTCGCTAAAGTCCAGTTCCAGTTCAACCAGTGAAGTGAAAGTCAGTAGTTTGTCCCTGAGTTTCCTGATTTCCTGGGTAAAGCCACCCCGCATCTGGCTCATGGCTATCCTGTGTGCGGCTTTTGAGCCCGAGGCGATCAGGTCGGCAACAGCCTCCACCTGGGTAAGATCGAGTTTTCCATTGAGAAAGGCTCTGAGCGTGAACTCACCGGCAGTGGCCATACGTGCTCCGGCCTGCACAAGCAATTCAAGGATCTTTTTCTGAATATACGGTGATCCGTGGCAGCTGATCTCCACTGTATCTTCGCCGGAATAGGAGTGTGGTCCCTTGAACAGGGTTACCATCACCTCGTCAATTACCTGAATTCCTTCCACTACGCTGGCAAAATGAACGGTATTGGCAGCCTGGCCTGAAAGCTTGCCTTTTCTTTCAGGCAGCCGGATGATCTTTTCAGCAATGTTAAAGGAATCCGGACCGCTGCAACGAAGTACGGCAATTGCACCCCGTCCGTTCGGGGTTGATATGGCGCAAATAGTATCTTCTTTGGAATACATAAATCAATGTCCGAATTGGCGTGTGCAAAATTATTCATTATTCACCACCCAAATTCATAATTCATAATTTATCATTCATAATTATTTATGCTATTTTTGAAACAACAAGATTGATAAAAATAGTAATGAGTATACTGGTAAACAAGAATTCGCGAGTGATTGTGCAGGGCTTCACGGGTGGAGAAGGATCATTTCATGCACAGCAGATGATCGATTATGGAACACAGGTTGTCGGCGGAATCACACCCGGTAAAGGTGGACAATCCCATCTTGGCAGGCCTGTCTTTCATACGGTGGAAGAAGCCGTGAAAAGTACCGGTGCGGATACCTCCATTATTTTTGTTCCGGCTGCTTTTGCCGCGGATGCCATCATGGAGGCGGCAGACGCAGGTATCAGGCTGGTTGTTTGCATTACCGAAGGAATTCCCACACTTGATATGGTTAAGGTGAAGCAATATCTGGCAGGCTGCAATACACGCCTGATCGGCCCGAATTGTCCCGGGATTATTACACCGGGTGAGGCCAAGGTGGGTATCATGCCGGGCTTCATCCACAAAAAAGGTCATATCGGTATCGTTTCACGGTCGGGTACCCTTACTTATGAAGCGGTCGACCAGGTGACCAAAGCTGGTATGGGACAATCAACCTGCGTTGGCATAGGAGGTGATCCTATCATTGGTACCACCGCATTGGATGTGATCAGACTTTTTATGGATGACCCTGAAACTGAGGGCATTATCCTGATAGGGGAGATCGGCGGCAGTATGGAAGTCGATGCTGCCCGGTGGATTAAGGAACACAGTACCAAGCCTGTTGTGGGTTTTATTGCAGGACAAACAGCCCCAAAGGGAAGAAGGATGGGGCATGCCGGTGCAATAATCGGAGGAATGGCAGATACGGCAGCAGCCAAGATGAAAATCATGCTTGAATGCGGAATTCATGTTGTTGAATCACCGGCGCATATTGCTGCAACCATGGTGAAAGCACTAAATAAATAACATAATGCAAGTCAAAGGCACTGCTGTCAGAACTACCCGGGATTTTGTCAAAACCAACTTTCCCGGTTCGTACGAAAAATGGTTGAATGCGCTGACTCCGGAATCCAAAAAGATCTTTACCTCCATGCTGGATGCAACCGCATGGTATCCTTACAAAGAAGGTTATCTGATACCGGTTGGCAAGATCATGCAAATTTGCTATAACAATGATATTAAAACCGGTGGTGACCAATTGGGCAGTTGGAGTGCAGAAGTTAGTCTGAAAGGATTTTATAAGGTTTTTTTAATGATTGCTTCACCCCAGTTTCTGTTACAGCGTGCAACCAAGATCTTTACAACCTTTTATGAGCCCAGTGAGATTGAAGCATCCATAATCGGCTCCAATGATGCCATCATGCGCATAATTCGTTTCGAAGATATTGATGAATCTATCGAATACCGAATTGCCGGCTGGATAAGAAAGGCCCTGGAACTTGCCAACTGCAGGGAACCGAGCTATAAAATTACCAAGGCCCTGTCAAAGGGTGAAGATTCAACGGAAATACATTTTCACTGGCAGTAGTAGAGTTATATGGGATGAGGGATAGGGGACTGGTGGGTATGTCCCTGGTCACTGCTCCAGTGCCTTAAAATTCCATTTGGTAAAATCATTGCTGCTTTCTACCTTCTTTTCCAGGTCATCCGGGAGTTCGGGAAAGAGATCAAGACCGGTTGTTTTTTCGAGGTCGTCCACCGTGATGGCAAATGATCTGGATGCTCCACTTGCCACATTGCTGCGTATAATGAAACCGATAGCCCGTTCACCGTGCACATCAAGTACGGCCTTATAAAACCGTGTCGGTATACTTACTTTATTGGGGCCGAAGGTTCCAAAGGGTGCATCCTGGAGAACAGGTCCTGCCACGATATACAGGGTGCTGCCTTCTTTGGCCCATTCCCGGATAAGCTTTTCCAATGGTTCCCAGACATATTTGTTAAAGGAAGGTTTGAACGGTACGGTGTTCGACATGAGAAAGGTTTCATCCACGGCCTGCTGGGTGGTAAACATGTCTTCGGGTGGAACCAGCTGACCGATGATAAACCCTGCATCCTTGTAATCCTTGTTGGATGCGGTCCCGGTTGTGATTTCAGGATCCTCGGAATATTTTTCCTTAAACGTGCCTGTAGCCTTTGCCTGTTCGGGTGTCAGCTGCCAGGCAGCCCAGGAGGGCAATTCATAGCCTTCGTTGTATGAGACGCTGAACAGGGTATGCTGAACTTGTTGTTCACGGGGCGATGGATTGGGAAGTTCATATTGCTGGGCAAGGCTGGCCAGGCTTATCAGGCCGGCAACGATTGATACAATGCTTTTCATGATTTTCCGGTTTGTCATATGGTACGCAAAATCCCCATAAGTGTTGCGTTCTCCCATCTTCCTGTTTCCCCCTCATCGCTAATACCTGGGATCCTTCTGAAACGGCAGCTTCGCCATTTTCTCAACGGTTATGCTCGGGAATCCGAATTCCTCCGTTACAGTGCCCAGTATCAGGTAAACGCCATATCCCCTGAAGGGGTAGCTTTTTAGTGAGGAGGGGAAGTTGACCGTATCGAAAAACTCGCCGTTTATGTCGAGAAAACAACCAAAGTGCATCCATTCACCTTTCACGGTATGCACATATTTGATGGTGACCAGGTTGCCGAGCATCCTGACTTTCCGGCCCACATGCCTGATCAGTTCAGTCGCGTGAATATCGCCCCGGAACTTTGTTTCGAGCAGGTCAAAACTGGTGAGGGTAACTGGAAACCCGATGAGTTCGATTTCATCATAGGCATCTTCCAGCCGGGTCTGTTCCAACCGGGGAAGAATGAATTCCCTGGGTTTTTCGTTGAAGAGCATGGGATCAGGGCTCTCCTGTGTACTTTTCCCGAGCATCAGGTGTGCTTCCCACAGCAGCTGTTTCTTAGTCTTTCCGGTAAAACGGAAAGCATTGAGGCGGATCAGGATCACCAGTTGTTCAATTCCTGCAGGAACACGGCTGATAAAATCTTCGAGGTTGCGATATTCCCCATGGCGTTCACGTTCAGCAACGATGGATTCAGCTACTTTTCCTTCAAGGTTGGCAATGTGTACCAATCCGATGTAAACATCGCTGCCGCAAATACAGGTCTTGTAAACGCTTTTATTGACGCAGGGCAACAAAATGGATGCCCCCGAACGTCGTGCTTCGTTAAAATACACCCAGGTGCGGTAAAAGCCACCGAAATTATTGATCACTGCCACCATAAATTCCTGCGGATAATAGGTTTTCAGAAAAAGACTCTGGTAGCTCTCCACGGCATAGGATGCAGAATGGGCTTTTGAGAAGGCATATCCCGCAAATGAGGCCACCTGTCGCCATACTTCGGCAGTGAGTTCAACTGAATAGCCTCTTTCGCTGCAATTGCTGAAAAAACGCTGCCGGATGCGCTCAAACTCGCCTTTCGATCGGAATCTACCCGCCATGGCCCTGCGCAAAATATCGGCATCGGCCAGGTCGAGGCCGGCAAAATGGTGGCAGATCTTGATCACATCTTCCTGGTACACCATGACACCGAAGGTTTCCTTCAGCTGTTCTTCCATGACAGGATGCAGGTAGCTGAAGCCTTCCGGATCATGAAATCTTTTGATGTATTCCTTCATCATTCCGGATTTGGCAACACCAGGCCGTATGATGGAACTGGCTGCCACCAGTGTAAGGTAGTTGTCGCATTTCAGTTTCTTAAGCAGACCGCGCATGGCTGGACTTTCAATATAGAAACAGCCGATGGCCTCACCCCGGTATAGCCGTTCATTCACCTTCTTATCCTTTTTAAATTCCCTTACCTGGTGGACATCAACTTTGATTCCCCTGTTCTGCCGGATGATTTCCACGCTTTCATTGATATGACCTATTCCACGCTGGCTGAGAATATCCAGCTTTTCGAATCCTATGGCTTCCGCGACATACATGTCGAACTGTGTGGTGGGAAAACCTTTCGGCGGGAGATCGAGCGCCGTGTAACTGGTGATGGGTTCTTCCGAGATGAGTATGCCACCGGCATGGATACTGCGTATGTTGGGAAAGTCCATCAGCCTGTCGCCCATGTGGTACAATTGTTCGGTGACCTCGTCCTTGTGACCAGGATCAGCGGGGTTGTCGACCAACCGGTCGATTTCTTCCTTGGGCAGGCCGTAAACTTTTCCCAGCTCGCGGAAAATAGACCGGTCACGGAACGTAGTAACGGTACCCAGTAAGGCTGTGTGCTTGTTGCCATAGCGTTTGAATATGTAGTCCTGCACTTCGTCACGGTCTCTCCAGGAGAAGTCAATGTCAAAATCGGGCGGGGAAGAGCGCTTGGGGTTGATGAATCGTTCAAAATACAGGTTCAGCTCAATGGGGTCTACGTCAGTGATCTTCAGACAGTAGGCAACAATGCTGTTGGCTCCGCTCCCGCGTCCCACATGGTAAAAACTGCGGCTCATGGAATACCGGATGATGTCCCAGGTGATCAGGAAATAGGATGAAAATCCAAGTCTGTCGATGATCTCCAGTTCATGCCTTACCCGTTGCAGGGCTTCCCCGTCTTTGCCATACCGGTATTTC
>DIAS01000193.1 GCA_002415855.1 Bacteroidales bacterium UBA5072 | reverse complement strand
ATGGCGCTGCAAACCCGTGAACAGCATATCAAGAGGGAAAGGGCTACCTCCAACATTTGCACTGCACAGGCCTTGTTGGCCAGTATGGCCGGCATGTATGCGGTTTACCATGGTCCCGAAGGTTTAAGAATTATCGCTGAGCGCATTCATCAATACACGGTCGCGTTACGCAATAAACTGACAGAACTGGGTTGCAGCGAGCTCAATGAGAATTTTTTTGATACATTACGGATAAAATTACCCGTAACGGTCTCTTCCGAAACATTTCGATTGGTTGCCGTTGAAAGAGAAATCAATTTCCGTTATCATCCCGATGACACCATAGGTATCAGTTTGGATGAGACTACCACCATGGAAGACCTGAACCGGATTGTGGAAGTTTTTGCCATTGCGGTTAAGCAGAATGCCGGACCCATTTTTCAGGAGAATATAGGTACCACCGGCATCCATGAGCACTTGCTGCGCAAGGATAATTTCATGATGCAGCTCCTGTTCAACCGGTATCGCTGTGAAACCGAAATGATGCGGTACATTAAGAACCTGGAAAGAAAGGATTTTTCATTGACACACGGGATGATTCCCCTGGGCTCCTGTACCATGAAGCTGAATGCCGCTGTGGAGATGCTTCCTTTAAGCTGGCCGGGATTCGGGAATATTCATCCTTTTGTACCCATTGACCAGGCTGAGGGTTATCACCAGATCTTTCATGAACTGGCTGTATTTCTGAAGATCATTACCGGACTGGAAGAGGTATCATTCCAGCCAAACTCGGGAGCAGCAGGAGAATATGCCGGATTACTGGTGATCAGAAAATACCTGGAAAGCCGGAATGAGGAATACAGAGACGTAGTGCTGATCCCTGCATCGGCACATGGCACAAATCCCGCAAGTGCTGCCATGGCCGGGATGAAGGTAGTAGTCGTCAATTGTGATGACAAAGGAAATATTGAAATCTCAGATCTGAAGGCCAAGGCCGAACTGCACAAAGACAGGCTGGCCGCCTTCATGGTCACTTATCCCTCAACTCACGGGGTGTTCGAATCAGCCATCAAAGAAATGACAGCACTGATCCACCAGTATGGTGGACAGGTTTATATGGATGGTGCCAACATGAACGCACAGGTTGGACTTACCAACCCGGCCGAGATTGGGGCTGACGTGTGTCACCTTAATCTTCACAAGACTTTCGCCATACCGCACGGCGGTGGGGGACCGGGTGTAGGTCCCATTGTTGTGGCCGGACATCTGGTGAAATTCTTACCTGCACATCCTGTGGTTGAGACAGGCGGTGTTCAGGGTATCACAGCCGTGGCATCAGCCCCCTGGGGCAGCGCAGGGATACTGGTTATTTCACATGCATACTGCAGTATGCTGGGCAAGGAAGGCTTATCCTATGCTACAAAAATAGCCATTCTGAATGCCAATTATCTGGCGGCCTGTTTGAAAGACTACTTCAAAGTGCTGTACACCGGTGAAAATGGATTTGTTGGCCATGAAATGATACTTGACTGCCGGGGCTTCAAAGCATCCTCCGAAGTAACAGAAACTGACATCGCCAAGCGTTTGATGGATTATGGATTTCACGCACCTACACTTTCTTTTCCCGTTCACGGAACCTTGATGGTAGAACCGACGGAAAGTGAATCACTGTTTGAGCTCAACCGCTTCACAACAGCCCTGATTTCCATTTGCAAAGAGATTGAGGATGTTGCTGCCTCTGGGAACAAGACTGATAACCTGCTGAAAAATGCTCCTCATACACAACTGGTCATTTCTGCCGATAGCTGGAATCATCCCTATTCAAGAAAACAAGCCGCCTTTCCGAATGAGTGGTGTGAGCGCAACAAGTTCTGGCCTACCGTTAGCCGGGTTGATGATGCATACGGCGACAGGAACCTCGTTTGCACATGCGCCCCCATTGATACGTACAGATAGTTGCCTTGAATTTATATTCAGCCGGAATTCATTTGTAAGCAAATTTTTTTGTATACTTGTTACTATCTGACAATATTTTCAATGTCAGGGTTACTTTTATTCTTCTCACAGTATTAAACATCGGATGGGGTCAATTAAATTTTCAGACGCTGAGTTGCTCAACGGACTGTTAAACCGGAATGAAGAAGTTCTCCGGGAGTATTATTTAACCTATTATCAGATCATCCGGCGTTTTATCCTTACGAACAACGGCACCGAGGAGGATGCAAAAGACCTGTTTCAGGACGTTCTGATGGTGTTGTTTCAGAAAGTGCGCCAGGAAAATTTCAAATTGACCTGTTCCCTGGGGACTTACCTCTATTCTGTTTCCCGCTTTCTGTGGCTGAAAGAATTGGGCAAGCGGAAAAGAGTAATTAAGAAGGCTGTGGATATGGAAGAATTCATTGATACGGAAACAGATATTGCCCAGATCAGCGATCATAACGAACGCTTGAAGATTTACAGGCTATACTTTGAAAAGCTCTCTGCCGATTGCCGGAAGGTACTGACATTGTTCATGGAGGGTCGTTCAATCGCCGAGATTACCGTTATCATGGGTTACACCAGTGAACAGCATACCAGGAATCGCCGCTATCGATGCAAGTTAGCGTTAATTGAAAGTATCAGGAATAAATACAAACATGAAATCACGGGTTATGAAAACGACCAGGATAATTGAGCAGTACCTTGACGGTACGTTAACCGATCAGGAAAGGCTGGCTGTTGATATTCGTGCAAGTCAGGATCATGAATTCAGCAAACTGATCATCTTGCACAAAGAAGTCAATGAAAGCATCAGGGACGAAGAGCTGTCGTTGCTTCAGGATCAGATCAGAAAAGTCAGCGAGGAGTATTTTATTTCACTCGATACAGCATCAAAGCAGGCTCTGATCCGGGTGAAGCACCGGCCATTTATTTATCATCCTTGGCTGCGCCTGGCTGCATTCTTTGTTCTGGTGGCAGTTGCAGGGATTATTCTGAAGATGGTCATCTTCACCGATCTTTCTGCTGCGAAACTCTATCAAAAGTATTATACAACCTATGATGCAGATGTGATCCTTCGTTCTCCGGATTATACCGGACAATCGCCACTCGACAGAGCCATACTGAATTATAATTCCGGCAACTATACGGCAGCCCTCCGGATGTTCAACGAGATCCGGGAGGAAAGACCCGCAGATTGCCTCGTGCTGTTTTACAGTGGACTTACCCTGATGGGAATCGGTGACCATGAAAGTGCAGTAAGTTCATTCAAAGCAATCCCTCCCGATTCAGGTTGTCCCTTCAACGAGCAAAGAGACTGGTACCTGGCCCTCTCACTGCTCAAATTAAACAATGGAACGGCAGCCGCTGAGATTTTCAACCAGATCCGTGCCGGAGGTGGATTCTATGCCAGGCGCTCAGAGCAGATTCTAAAGCACTTCAATCCCTGATTTTCCGGTAATAGTAAATAATAAAAATGGTTGCCAGGGGAACACCAAATATTATGATCCACAAGAAGGTTCTGCGTATTGCAAGAGAATCTGTTTTTCCGATCAACACATAGCCTGCCCAATAGAACGGGTGTGCCATTACAGGGTCAGCCCTATCCAAATAGCGTAGTTTAGCAGTTCTCATGGCGAGATCAAGCGATTTCCGGTGACGTATCTCTTTGTAGAAATCACTTATCAGTGCGGACCCTGCCTGATCAGCAACCTGCCAAAGCGTAAAAGCAACGGTCCGAACTCCTGTATAAAAGAAGCTTCGGGCAATGCTGATCAAACCCTCACTGTTCCTCAGCATTCCGTAGCCTGTATTGCATCCGCTTAAAACAACCAGCTGAGCATTCAAATCCATCTGCATGATTTCAAAGGAATACAGGCAGCCGTCGTCTGCACTGTCAGCAGGAGCAGACATGACAAGGCAGGACAAGCCTGGATCTTTCTCATCCAGGATGGTATGCGAAGCAATATGAAGTATTTTATGTCGCGAAGCACAGGCTTTAAATGTTGTCTCTGTTGCCCATTTCCCCCTGTAGAGTTTACCCCGCATCAGCTTCTTTACTACTGAAGCTTCTGTGGCAGCGCCTTCCAGTACCGGAAATCTTTCCCTGTCCTTTTTTCCTTTGTAGGAATTGTAATCGGGTAAAAACACTCCAGTTCCTAAACCGGATTTTCTGAAGCGGCGATTGTCTATCAGCAGATTGGCCGAATATGCATAGTCTATTGGAAATTCCCTGATCAGATAATCCAGGGTTTTGAAGTCATATTTGCTGTTATTCGCAGGTTTCTTTCTGATCAGCACCTCAAAAGGAACAGATGTCAGCAGGTTATGGGGGATAATGATGAGACGTTTGTTACTGATCCTGTCTCTGACAGGTTCAATTAATCTGGTATACAGATTAAAGGAGGATTCCGTAAACTCACGAAAACTTACTGCTGGATCAGTCCGGAAAGGATTTGATGTTATTGCAGATCGTACCTTGGCAATATCATCGCGTAACTTCTTATCGATCAGCTGGTAATGAATACTGAAATCATCAGGCGAAATAACAAAAGTAATTAACTCAGTATTCAACAACTGGTATTCCAGAATGACCTGATCCTGTTCAAGGAATCTCTGGACCTGCTCTATCCCGGCAACTGTAAAATTGTACTTCACCCGGCTGTATGCAGGATAATTGCTTTCCAGCTGGGCGGTCAGTTCGTCGAGACGGTTGTAAAGACTGGTAAGCTTTTCGAGTTCTTTCTGCTGAATGTGCTGCCATCCCGGATCCTTTTCTGCAAAGGCAAGCATGTTTTCTGTCTGAAGGACATCATGACGCAATTGTTCATGTTTATCGACCAGTGAATCAGGCAGACCGGAAAAAAGCAGGTTATTATTTTTCATACTGTTTAATGATAATACCTGCATCTTGCTTTTCTCCGCGTACATCCAGGCCTTGTGAGCGTACTGCACATCACCGGTCTGCAAATACAATAAAACAGCATAACTGACAGCATTATCCATGGAGTACTTCCTTAGATCGGCAACGATCAGTCCTGATTTCTCATCATCGATGTCAATGACCTTTCTTTCAATTAACCTGACAGCCAGTTCCTGACATTTCAGCGCACTGACCAGTTGATCCAGACGTCGCTTATCCTTCTCATAAATCATGTAAAAGGTATAAGCTTTCAATGTAAGGCATTCAGTAACCTGCTGGTTCAAAACAATGTCTTCGACCTTTGGGTCTGCATAAACCGAGGTATCGCAGAAGGTATTGCAGCCGGCAATGATCGCTTGCTGGATGTAGTTTAATGCCAGCCTCTGATCACCGGTATAGTTATAGGAGTTGCCCAGATCCTTGTATATGTAAATGATCCTTGCATTATCGGCAGATCTTTTGTTCGCATAGCTCAAGGATTTTAGCAGGTAATAACGGCACAACGCATGATTGTTAGCAATCAGGTTCATCCTGCCTAATTCGTAATAAGCGATAGAGCAGTAGTGATCGTTCTCGTATTTCCTGTTTTCCGAGGTCAGGGAAATTACTTTGTTCAGGTAATCCCTTGCCTGGACCTCATTATGCAACATATTGCAGGATACACCCATCATATAATAGAAAAAGGCAGGTGACTGCCCTGTTCCCTGCAGATCAGAAATAGCCTGCCTGCTGAAGGCAATTGTCTTTTCATAATCACGTTCGAGCCAGAAGTAAACCTGGGAAATGGTACCATAGTTTGACAGTACGTACCGGTTCAACAATGAAAATCCTGAAATGATCTGCAAGGCATGTCTGCTATACTGCAGAGCCTTTTCATAATTGCTATGGTGGTATTCGTCCTGTGCCTTGAGGGTATATAGCATGCCGGTAAGAAAATGTTCCGGTGGATAATACTTTTCTGCTATCAAGGTTGCATTCCTCAAAATATTTACGGTGATGGCATAATTATCGAGATCATTCAACCGGAATCCGCTTAACAGCAAGTAGGCTTCGAGCAACCCGGGATGAAGCGGGTTTTCAGCAGTATCCAGGGATCTTACGCAGCTCCTGACCAGTTCTTCATATCTGCTGTCTCCAGGAAGCAGGCTGCAGACATCGGCCATTCTGGCCTTCAGCAGGATCATATTCACCGGGTCATTGGAACCGGCAGACAAATCAATGGCACGCTGATAGTATTCAGCAGAGGCAGAATAATTTTCCATCCAGAACAGGGTCGTCCCGATCTGGCTGCAAAGGTTTGCAGCTCTCTTCGGATCCCTGGTTCTGACCCATCCGATGAGGGTCTCTGCGCGCCTAAGCCACAACAGGGATTCCTTGTTTTTACCCATGAAGTTCAGGTAGCTTCCTTTCTGAAGGGCACGGTCAAATTGCAGCATCTGTCCGGGATCTTTCATGGATGTCATCATTTTTTCAGCTTCATCGAGCTTTCGCTTCACGGCTTCATGATTACCCTGTTTTAAAAGAACCGCACTTTCTGTGATCAGCCATGCAGCAACTGCTTTCGGATCAGACACTGCCTTTTCCCTGTAATAGGCAGCAAGTTCTAATGCTTTGTCAAAATCACAGTTTTTGATGTAATCCGAAACAACAGCATGAGCCCTTTCCTGCGCTGAAATATCACCTGCCTTTTGTCCGGCTGCAGCGCAAACAAATCCATTCATAAACAGCATCAGGATAGCAATATGCGATAAGAAACCGGAACAGAAATGCATGGCAACCGTGAATTGGATCTTAATAAATAAAAATAGTTACTATTGACTTTATTAGCAAAATACTTTATTTTTAATATTATTCATTAAATCTTATCGTTATGGAGAAGTTAAAACAAACCTGGATTTTCAAGGCAATTTTCTGTCGCGTACCGGATCCTCCGCCTCCTGAACCAGATCCCGACCCAGATCCGAATCCCAAGCCCAAGCCCTAAAGTTCAGGACATGCTGTTCCGGTCTGCAACGTATTTTCTCCATTTGTCGATAAGCAGCTGCATATCGGTTGGCAATTCCGAATCAAATAACATTTCCTTACCGGTTTCAGGATGCCTGAATCCGAGAGATTTTGCATGGAGGGCATGACGGGGGATCAATTTAAAGCAGTTTTCAACAAACTGCCTGTATTTTGAGAATTCCGTACCACGGAGAATTTTATTTCCGCCATATTTTTCATCATTAAATATGGGGTGTTTGATGTATTCCATGTGTACCCTGATCTGATGTGTCCGTCCGGTCTCAAGCCGGCACTCGATCAGACTTACATGTCCGAGGGGTTCCAACATCCGGTAATGTGTCACGGCTGATTTTCCTGTTTCTCCGTCATTGAATACCTGCATCTTTAGCCGGTCCCTGATATTCCGGCCAATGTTTCCCGTTATGGTCCCTTCGGGAGGATCGAAGGTCCCCCAAACGACCGCATAATAGGTTCTTCTGATTGTACGGTCGTAGAATTGTCTGGCCAGCCGGTTCAGGGCCATTTCAGTTTTGGCTACAACCAATATGCCCGAAGTCTCCTTGTCAATGCGGTGAACCAATCCGGGTCTGATCTCACCTGCCTGAAACAAAGGTAAATCTTGCAGATGCCAGCAGAGTGCATTTACCAGTGTGCCGGTATAATTGCCATGTCCGGGGTGCACAACCATGCCTGCTTCCTTATTGAGTACAATCAGGTGTTCATCCTCATACAATATGTCAAGGGGCAGGTCTTCAGGCAGAATCTCATATTCCCGGTGAGGGTAGGGGAGCACAACGGTGATCAGGTCTCCCGGCTTAATCCTGTAATTTGGTTTTACCTCGTTGCTGTTTACCAGGACATTTCCTGCTTTGACAGCGATTTGTATCTTATTCCGGGAAACGTTTTCCAGCCTGTTAAAAAGGAATTTGTCGACACGCAGCAGGCTCTGCCCTTTATCGGCGACTATGCGGTGGTGCTCGTATAGTTCCGACGGCTCAATTAATTCATCCTGCATTATTTTCCGGGATTAATGATAGACAACTATCTTCTGGGAGATGATCTCATCCTGTTCCATCACGGCCACTACCTGGTAAATGCCCGATGGAACGCCAGACAGATCAATAAATTCAACGTTTCCATGAGGCAAAGGAACCATTCTGCCTGTAACATCATACAGCAGTACTTTGTTTATCCTCCTCCCGGTGGCTTTAATATAAAGCATACCCGATACGGGGTTCGGAAACATTACGACAGCTGAATTTGTTTCAGGAATATCCGGCTCGCCGGTGATAACGGCCTTGCTGCCGAAAACAGGCCTGATCATTAACGATCCGGGAATCAGGCTGTTTCCGGGATTGAACCATTCCCCCGAGGTGTTTACGAATGTTCTGCTGACATTGTCCCGGTTCACATCGTAACCCAGGTTAAGCCAATCCTCAGTAGCCTGTTTCCAGCCCACAAAAACTACGGTATCGGTCACCAGGAGATTGGTGTCCTGATTGATGGCATACCGTTTGAACGTAAGTCCCTCTTCCATAGCCGGCGAAAACTCTTCCGGTGAGATATACAGGAGTTCACCCGGAATACCGTTATCATCCTTCCAGACACAGAGCTGAAAATTCAGGGTCTCATTATAGTGGTTGCGGGCTTTATTGAAGAACATGTCTACTGCCCGCAGCGTATCCGCCTTATAAATCCTGAAGCGATATGCCAGCAATGCCCCGCTTGTGGATGGGCCGGAGATACCAAATCCACGTTCAGGTGTACCATCGTCGTAAGCATAATAATCTTTAAAATGAAGAATGACCTTGGCCGTATCATTTTGCTTGTACTGGTATTCGGGCGTAATGAGAAAACCGCCAACCTCTACATTCCCTTCTTCCGACTCATCATACCGGGCAAAGGGAGAAAAGAACGGGTCATTTCTTCGTATGATCTCTTCGGCAACGAAATTGTCATAAAATTCTTCAGCATATTCGGTATACCCATTGCCAAGGTTCCTGGCATAATAACTTCTGCCCAGATTTGCAATGTCGTTCTTCTGGAGGTTACGGAAAACATATCGCAGGTAATTGCGGGTTATGCTCTGGGCGTCATTAAGGTGCAACCAGGGCACCGATTCGTAAAAGTCAAGCAGGTACCTCGGGGGTTCTATCAGGGCGATATCATGAATGAATTCATGTGTGGAAACAGGCAGCTTATTCACCATGATGTAATCAATATTCCAGCAATCAGCATTGCTTACGGCACCTTCGCCTCCGGTAACCGACCGGGCCGACAGGCTGGTATAATTCCTGAACCGGAAAACAAAACCGTTCTGGTAATATAATCCGGGAACCTCCAGGATTACCTGCTGAAAGGGAGTGACTGTGTCTTCACAGGCAAACCAGATCCTCTTCCAATGATCATTGGCAGGAGAGTAGAATTCAAGCAACAGGGAGTCCTTCAATTCAGGAACTTCTCCTTTGCCGCCAGACTGGTAGAAGAAGCTCATCCTGATCGTATCAGCAGGCCATGTGAAGGCCGACAGATTAATACCCCGGGATGTAAGCGTGTCGGATGAGGTGGGCAGATCATTCAGGGCATAAACATCACCGTGCTCATCAATGGCATCCAGTGTGGCAACACCAATGGAAGGAGGTTCAAATGCATAGGAATCATTGATAAAAGCATGCTGGTCAGCCCATTTGCCAGGATCGGGAACTACTGTGGCGCCCGAAAAATCCTCGAAGAAGGGAAGATTCAGCAAAGGATTACCGGTTGCTGATTTTAGCCTCACGGGATGTTTAGCCAGAAATTGTTTGACAACAATGTTTTCCTGGATTCCTTGCAGACTTTGAGCAGCCAGCCTTGAGCAGGCAAGCAGGAGAATAAAAGATATGATGCTGATCCGGTTCATCGGTTATAAGACACGGAGTCTCCGGAGGGTTTGAAAAACGGCACTTTGGTGGAGTCCAGGGTTATCCATACGTCAATGTAAGATCCTGTCGGCAGTGTAATACCTGATCCTGACTCCGGTTTCTGTCTGAATATGACTGCCCTGGATTCATCTTCCGGGGTTACAATTGTCTGGTCATATACGGCTGCCCCAACGCTCAGGAACCTGTCGGATGCCACCATCCTGGCTGACTCCAGGCTTAAGCCTATCAGGTTGGGGATTGCAGCCTGTTCATCACTCACCCCCCTGCCCAGCACCAGATCTACCCGGGCACCTTTGTTCACGGAATCCCCGGGTGTCAGCTCATGTCCGTTCAAACGCTGGGCCAGGACCACATTGATGGCAATGTTGGGTTCGTAGGAAATATGACCTACCTTCAGCCCGAAAGATTCCAGCTTGGCGGTAGCCTGTTTGATGGTCAAATCAACCAGGTCGGGCATGGCCACCTTTTCCGGATTGATGGCATTCATGGTTAAAAATATCTTGCGGTTCTTTTTTACCTTAAATCCTGCCCTTGGATGTTGTTCCACCACGGTGCCCTTTTCAAAATCAGCCAGAAAAACCGAATCAAATACTTCCACCCGCAAATCCCTTTTCCCGGCCACTTCCATGGCATCGGACAAAGTAAGCCCGGCAAAATCAGGAACTGTGAGATCGTGGTTATGACGGGTGTAGATTTTCAGTATCTGCATAATGACCGTTGTTCCAAAAATCAAAATCAGAAAGGCGAGTACAATATTCCTCAGTACAATTCTTTCTTCAATATAGCGGATCAGGTTCCTGATATGGGTTATGATCTGGTCGATTTTCATGATGGTGGTGAATATGAATTAACGAACAGGCAAAGATAAAATTATCCGCAATATTTGATTTTGACAAAATGCAATTAAAGCAAATGCCTGATCACAAATAAAACTGCGAGAACATACAGGACCAGGGATATTTCTTTCCACTTACCGGTAAAAACCTTGATCAGGACATAGCTCAGCATGCCAAAGGCTATGCCTTCGGAAATACTGTATGCCAGGGGCATGATGATGATGGTGAGAAACACCGGTAAAGATTCGGAATAGTCCTCCAGGTTTATTTTCTGAATGGGACTGATCATGAAAAGTCCTACCATGACGAGGGCCGGGGTTGTCGCGGCACTGGGGATCATCAGGAATAATGGGGAGAAGAACAAAGCCAGGATGAACAGGACCCCTACCGTCAGTGCAGTGAGGCCTGTTCTTCCTCCTTCTGAAACACCTGCTGCACTCTCAACATATGCAGTCACCGCACTTGTACCCAGTATGGCACCGGCCGTGGTACCAACCGCGTCTGCAAAAAGCGCCTGACGTGCGTTTGGCACCCTTCCGTGATCATCCAGAAGATTGGCCTTGGAACACACGCCGACCAGGGTCCCCACAGTATCAAAAATATCCACAAAAAGAAAGGTGAATATAACTGTCAGCATGTCGGTGGTGAAGATTTTGCTGAAATCGAACCTGAAGAATGTCGGGCCGGGGGAGGGAGGTAAACTCAGGAACCCTTTTTCCGGTAATTGCGTGATTCCAAAAGGTATCCCGATCAGCGCCGTGAACATGATCCCGATCACCAGAGCACCTCGTACCCTGAAAACCAATAATATACCAGTAATGACAATGCCTGCAAGTGCCAGGAGCACTTCCGGACTTGTCATATCGCCGAGTGATACAATAGTGGCATCATTCTTTGTGATAATTCCGGCATTGCTGAAACCGATGAGTGCAATAAAAAGACCAATGCCAACGGAAATGGCATATTTCAGGTTCATGGGTATGCTGTCGACAATGGCTTCACGAACCTTGAAAAAAGTGAGCAGAATAAAAATGATTCCTTCAATAAAAACCGCAGTAAGGGCCATTTCCCATGAATAGCCCATTTGTATTACCACGGTATAGGCAAAAAATGCGTTCAGGCCCATACCCGGTGCAAGCGCGATGGGTAAGTTGGCGTAGAAGGCCATGATAACTATTGCTATGATCGAAGAAAGGGCAGTTGCAGTGAAAACAGCACCACTGTCCATACCGGCTTCGCCAAGAATAAAAGGATTCACGGCAAGAATATAAGCCATGGTCATAAATGTGGTGATACCGGCCAGAACCTCTGTACGCAGGTTGGTGCCGTACTTTTTGAGGGCAAATAGTCTTTCAAACATTCCCCGGTGATTTAATGATGCACTGAAAAATATGATCAAAAATAACAATTCCTGCGAATACGCGGATAATTGACAACAGGTGACGAGTATCCATTTGTGTATTCGCTTTATTGCCTTATATTTGCAGCCTCAACATTGGTCCGGTATTAACACTGCATGCATGATCGATCTTCGGCACAAAGAAACCATTGAAAATGCCAGGTTTTCCATCCTTATCCCTACCTGGAACAACCTGCCTTTTCTGCAATTGTGTATAAAAAGCATCAGGCAGAACTCGGCTTTCAGCCACCAGATAATTATCCACGTGAATGAAGGAACAGACGGAACCCTGGATTGGGTGAAAGAAAACCCGTTTTCCTACACGTACAGTAAAAAAAATGTTGGCGTATGCTGGTCCATGAATGCTATGCGCAGCCTGGTACAGACTGATTACCTGGTCTTTCTGAATGATGATATGTATGTCTGTCCCGGCTGGGATTCCGCCCTGTCAGATGAAATTGAAGTCCTGCCGGACAACCGGTTTTATTTGTCCTCTACCGTTATACAGCCGCGGAAGTTCTGGTGCAGGAGTGTCATATCACCAGCCAATTTCGGAGAAGATGTCAATAATTTCCGAGAAAATGACCTGCTGCAGCATTACAAAGACCTGCCGCACGGAGACTGGAAAGGAGCGACATGGCCACCTGCAATCATTCACAGGGAGCTATGGGATCTGGTCGGCGGGTACAGCATTGAATTTTCCCCCGGCCTTTACTCCGACCCTGATTTCTCGGCTAAACTTTACCTGGCCGGCGTCAGGTACTTTAAGGGCGTGGACAAAAGCAGGGTATACCACTTCGAGGCCAGGTCAACCGGGAGGGTAAAAAAGAACAAGGGTGCCAGGCAATTTCTTTCCAAATGGCGAATTACCTCTTCAGCGTTTATGCGGCACATGCTTCAACGTGGTGCTCCATTCAGCAGCGTGAAGATAACCCAACGAATCCCCAGAACGGCATTGCTGAAAAGCAGGCTTAAACTTATTGCTGGTTCTTTTGCCTCATCGGGAAGTACAAAAAAACTTTGGGATCTTGATTAACGGCTTTTTTCTTAGGTATTGAAATAAACAGACCGACACTATGAATATCGGGGCCATCTTACCTCATACTTATCTTTACGGGGGCGTGAAACGATTCATTGAACTTGGCAGGGCGTTTCAGAACAAGGGACATCGGTTCACAATCTACACACCTTCCGGTGCTCCGCCTGAATGGACCAGGCATGATCTCAGATATGCCACATTCGACGATCTAAAGCACGATTATAACGACATGCTTTTCATAACTGACCGGAAGAACAAGGATATTCTTACTGGCGCAGATGCACAATACAAGATCTTTTACCATGTCAGCCTCCGTCATAAGGCAAGGACCATGATAAAAGACAAACGATTACACACCTTTGCCTGTTCAACCAACATCTACCGGTACGATAAACGCTGGTTCAGAACAACTCCCTTTCTTGCCATGGGAGGCATAAACAATGACCTGTTTTATGCCCGGGAAACCAGGGACAGGAAACAGGAGGAACCCTTTACAATACTGTTCTACGGGCGTCTTTCCGAGCACCAGAAAGGATCTGGTCTGGTGGTTAAGGCCTGTGAACGGCTTTACAAGAAATACCCCTTTATCAGACTGCTCCTTTTTGATACACCCGTAAACAGAACCATGTCAGCTGTAAATGAGGCCTTCACCACATGCGTGCCTTTTGAATTTGTTATGAATCATCCTGTGGAGAAAAATGTCGAACTCTTCCACAGGGCAGATATTTTTGTTTCGGCTGAAAAGCAGGCCGGCTGGGCTAATACGGTGGCCGAGGCCATGGCATGTGGCATTCCCGTGGTGACAACGCATTCAGGGACTCTTGATATGATCGTCGACGGCGAAACGGGGATCTTTGTCGGAAGAAATGCAAGAAGCATATCCAAAGGAATTGAAAAGCTTATCCTGTCAGTTGATTTGCGTAGGAAACTCTCCGCTAACGGCAGCAGGTACATCCGTCAGTTCGACTGGAAAATTCTGGCTGAAAGGATCCTGGGATGGTATGATGAGCAGGAAAAGGTCAGGAAGAGATAAACACAATCACTTGCCTTTATTCGTGAAAATAAACCCTTTTGACGCGTTCTGATACGCTCGTCAGTATTTCATATGGAATCGTATCAAGTTGTGCGGCCATTTTGGTTATTGGGATCTTTTCCCCGAAGATGACCACCTCATCTCCTTCCTTTGCCCCGGTACCGGTGACATCAATCATGGTCATGTCCATACAGATATTTCCCATGATGGGAGCCATTTTCCCCCTGATGAAGAATTTACCCTTGCCGTTGCCCAGCCGGCGGTTCAACCCGTCGCCATAACCGATGGGCACAATGGCAATCTGTGAAGGCCTTTCAGGTTTGCCTCGACGGCCATAACCAACTGTTTCACCGGGGACCACCGGTTTGATCTGCAAAATGGTGCTTTTAAGCGTGCTGACATTGCGGAGTCTGCGGGAGTCAACACTGCTGATCCCATAGAGTCCTATGCCCAGACGGACCATGTCGAACTGCGCTTCCGGAAATCTTTCAATGCCTGAAGTATTAAGAATATGCCTGATCACAGGATAGCCCAATACATCAATGATCCTCTCGGACGACGTTTTAAATGCTGCGATCTGTGAAGTTGTAAACTCATCGAATATTTCTTCATCGCTTCCTGCCAGGTGTGAAAACACAGAACAAACTTTTATGTGCTTCAGGCGGTGAAGCTCCTGGCAGAGCAGTGCTGTTTCACCGGACAGAAATCCCATTCTGTGCATGCCCGTGTCGAGTTTGATATGAACCGGATAGTCAATTTCCTGGTTGCGGCTGGCAGCTTTGTTAAACTGATCCAGGATCCTGAAGCTGTAAATTTCAGGTTCGAGTCTGTAATGGATCATGGTATCAAATGACTCGGGTTCGGGGTTCATCACCATAATGGGCAGGGATATGCCGGCCTGTCTAAGACTGACCCCTTCATCGGCAATGGCAACGCCAAGATAGTCAACCCGTTGAAACTGAAGAATACTGGCAATCTCATGCCGACCGGAACCATATGACAAAGCTTTGACCATGACCATAGTCTTTGTACCGGGCTGCAGCAACGACCTGAAATAATTCAGGTTATGTACCAGGGCCTCCAGGTTGATTTCAACACGGGTAGTATGTTTTTTTTGTTCGAGCAACGCAGCGATTTTCTCAAATTCGTACTGTCGGGATCCCTTGATCAGAATAGCCTCATCCCTGAAGTCATCAGCATTAAAACTGTCCGTGAAATCCCGGGTTGTCCTGTAGAATTTGCCGGGCATGGTGAACAGACCGGCGTGTTCGCTGATGGCATTCCCGATTCCAATAAGGCGTGTTATTCCTTTTTCAAGCAGAAGCGCATCAACTTTTCCATACAATTCATCAAGCTTTTTGCCGCTTTGCAGGATATCGGACAGGATGACGGTCTTCCGGGCATGTTGTAACTGGCGGTTGAGCACTTCCAGCGCAATTGACAGGGAATTGAAATCTGAATTGTAACTGTCGTTGATCAGTGTACAGCCATTGATGGCACTTTTCTGCTCCAGACGCATGGCAACCGGCGGGAGATCATTCATCCCCGACACCATCGTTTCCATATCGGCCCCGAGCCATAACATAAAAGCCAGACAATGCTGTGCATTTTCAATGGAAGCACTGTCGGTGAAAGGAATTGCGATTTGAAAAACCTGGTCCTTGTATGTAACGTTGAAGGTGGTCTTACCGGATTGTTTCACAATATCGGTGTACTGAACTTCGCCTGCACCATGAACAGACCATCCGAACAGCCTGACACCGGAGAACTGTGGCATTTTACGCAGCACATTTTGCACCGGAGCCTGGTCACAGCTATAGATCAGGGTGTGGCAATTGCTGAACAACAGGAGTTTTTCACTGATCTTTTCTTCAATGCTGGTGAAGTTCTCCTGGTGAGCCTCGCCAATGTTGGTAAGAATTCCCACAGCAGGACCGATCATACGCTCCAGGCGCACCATTTCTCCAGGACGTGAAATTCCTGCCTCAAAAATACCCATGCCGGTATTCTCATCCATCAGCCAAAGTGAAAGTGGCACACCAACCTGGGAATTATAGCTTTTGGGACTTCGGGTAATCTGATATTTCTCAGAAAGACAATGATAAAGCCATTCTTTTACAATGGTCTTGCCATTACTTCCGGCAATGGCCACAACAGTGCAGTCATATTGCTGCCGGTGAAAATGTGCAAGCTCCTGCAGTGCAGCCAGTGTATCTTTCACGATCACAAAACCTGCACCGGTCATGGACCGGTATGCCTCCACCATACGGGATATCATGAACGCCCTGATACCTCTGTGGTATAACTCTGCCACATAACGGTGTCCGTCATGCCGCTCACCCGAGATGGCAATAAAAAGAGAGGACGATGATACGGTAGTTGATCTGCTGTCGATAAGCAATTGCCGGATACTGATATTGGATTCACCCTCCAAAATGCCCCCTGTGATTTCAGCTATTTTTCCTAGCGAATAAATTCCCATTTAAGAAATAATTTTGCAGGCAGAATTATACTTTTGCAGTCGTTAAAAAGAATTTCCTAGAGCTGTACAAATATAAAAGCAATTCAGCAGAAAATTTGAAAACTTACCGACACCTTTTTTTTGATCTGGATAATACCCTGTGGGATTTCAAGGCAAATGCCCGTGAAGCCTTCTGGGGTATTTTCAATAAGCTGGGCCTGCTTGAAAGGATACCTGATTTTGAAAAATTTCTCGAATCCTATGAAAAGCATAATGAATCCCTGTGGATAGAATACCGGAAAGGGAAAATGAAAAAAGACCATATGCGTGCTGAGCGTATGGTGATGACATTCAGGGAAATGGGTATCAATGATGCGAATTTGGCCCAACAGGTCGGAGAATTGTATGTCGGGGAAGCACCACTAAAGAATAACTTATTTCCGGGTGTCCATGATACCCTTCATTATCTTGCTGACCGGTATAGCCTGTATATCCTTACCAATGGCTTTGCTGAGGTTCAGATAAAAAAGATCAGCAGCTGCAATCTGCAGTCATATTTCACCAAGCTGTTCATGGCAGAAATGGTGGGGTATCAGAAGCCTGACAGGAGAATCTTTGAGTACGCCGTCAAATCAATCCATGCCCATAAAAATGAATGCCTGATGATCGGTGATGATCCTGAGGCTGATATCCGCGGAGCCTATAATGCCGGCATTGACCAGGTATACTATAATACCGGCAACAAAACCTGTGCTGTGGAACCCACCTGGGAAATAGAAACCATAGCAGCGCTGAAAGATATATTATAGCACTTCGACTCCGCTCAGTGTGACAAGTCCACTTCGACTCCGCTCAGTGTGACAAGTCCACTTCGACTCCGCTCAGTGTGACAGGTGCGTCAGGCTGAGCGAAACCGAAGCCACAACTTTCTTACTTCTTCTGCTGCCCTTCAGATTTTGCAATTGAGTCACGCATCTGCGTGTCAGCATCGATGTTCTTAAGCTTATAGTAATCCATGATACCCAGGTTGCCTGAACGGAAAGCCTCAGCCATGGCAAGGGGAATCTGCACTTCTGCCTCAATTACCTTGGCACGGGCTTCCTGTGCTTTTGCCTTCATTTCCTGTTCAACGGCCACTGCCATGGCTCTTTTTTCTTCAGCTTTTGCCTGTGCTATGTTCTTATCAGCGTTAGCCTGATCCATTTGCAAAACAGCACCAATATTTTTCCCAATATCAATATCAGCAATATCAATAGAGAGTATTTCAAAGGCTGTGCCGGCATCAAGGCCTTTGTTCAGAACTACTTTAGAAATATTATCCGGATTCTCCATTACTTCTTTGTGAGAGACGGCAGAACCGATTGATGATACGATCCCTTCTCCGACGCGGGCCAGGACAGTTTCTTCTCCGGCACCACCAACAAGTTGACGGATGTTGGCCCTCACGGTGACACGGGCTTTACAGATCAGCTGTATGCCATCCTTGGCTACGGCTGTTACCGGGGGAGTATTAATTACCTTCGGGTTGACCGACATCTGGACGGCTTCGAATACATTTCTTCCGGCCAGATCAATGGCAGTCCCCGCCTTGAAATCGAGCGGGATATTGGCTTTGTCGGCTGAGATCAACGCATTTACTACTTGCTTTACGTTGCCCCCGGCCAGGTAATGAGCCTCAAGTTCGTCAGCATTGAGCACCAGGCCTGCCTTTGTAGCACTGACAAGATTGTTGAGAATGATGGATGGAGGCACTTTCCTGATGCGCATACCCACCAGTTGCCAGATGGGAACATATACTCTTGCAAAAACGGCACTGAACCATAATCCAAGTGGTACAAAATAAAAGAACAACCAGATAAATACGATGACTGCAGCTGCAACCACCAGATAGATGCCGATTCCAGGTCCCATAATACGTTACTTTTTAAGTTTGACAATAATTTGCGTGTTCAATACTTTTACAACTTCAATATCAGAATTTTCATCAATGAATCCGCTGATTGATTTAGCCTCGCAGATGATATCATTTACCATGACTTTCCCCACAGGTGCAAGTCGGGTGATGGTCTTTCCCCAATCACCGGGATGAATCTTTTCGGGTTCAAATGGCTCATTCCTGCTGTTGATATTGGCCTGCAGGCCTATTTTTTTCCAGGTCTTCTGTTTAAAAACAAAGTAAATGGTAACCAGCGAGGCCACCACAGTACCAAGCAGGGTGAGATTGCCCGAAAGCACACCATGGTAATAATAAGATGCCCCGATACCCAGCAAAATGAAGACAAAACCACCCACGCCGAAAACAGTAAAACCCGGAATAATGAGAAATTCAACCAGAAGTAAAAAGATTCCCAGAAGGATGATGATGATGATTGCAAGTAAAGACATGGTCCGTAAGTAAAATTTGTGAATTAATCAATTGTGGCATTCAAACCGCGTTCAACCAGCCCATCCTTAAATGGTTTCAAAGAAACGAAAGAACCCTTTTTAACATCACATTTACCCTTGTAATGAACCAGGTAGGTGCACTGTTCGGCCTGCGTGGCTTCCATATCACATACCTCCATCAGGGTATCGATCACATAATCGAAGCTATGCACATCATCATTGTGGAGGATCAGAAAGTGACCTTCTGATTTGCCCTCATCAACCAGTTCTTCAAAATCCGGCTTATTTTTTGTATGTTCTTTTGGTCTCATAAGCAGACAACAGGGAGAATCTTCAGGATGTTCGTTTTCATATCCTGCAAAATTACAAAAACTATTTCAACTTAAATGACTCAAACTCGATCTCTCTTGCTTTCTCCGTTGAAATCGGATTCCCGTCGAGAAATGCTACGACAAAGGCATCCTGAAAACCCCTGGATCTTACCTGTTCAAGCGCACTGTTCACGGCATTTAAGCTGTGAAAGAGCCCTGCAAAGTATTTCAGAACGTTTGTACCGCTTGCCTGCTCATAGTATACCGGACTGATCCCGCCGAATGCATCCTGCGGCTTCACTTTGCTGAAGACACCCAACTGAATCCGATAGACCAATCCCGGGTATGTTTCCAGGCCCTGGGGAATGGGCGCTGATTCGCTGTATGGAGACTTCTCAAGCAGGACAAATTCATCAGCCGCCAGGGGAGGGCCGGGAGTTTCATGCGCCGGCGGGGCCGCAATGACAGCAATCTCCGGAACATTATTATCCGCCTCTGACTGTGTATCCTTATACTGGTAAACTTTTATTCCGTTAATTTCCTTTGTCAGTACGATCATGGTATCCGCTTCATTGATCACGGGCATCTCCTCAGATTTCAGCTCCCTGGCTTCCTGGAATTTGCGATCTGCCTCTCTCTGATAGTACTTAGCCTCTTTGTCTGATTGAATGATTTCAGCAACCAGCTGCTTTTTCATCGCATCATCCGGCGAATCCTTGGCAAGAATACGTTTGTCCCTTGTTATACGTGACAGGGAGTCTGCCGTCAGCTGTAACTGCATGGCTTCTGCCAATACTTTGTTGTAGTCTTTCCTGGAGGGCAAGGGCAGTTCTTCAGCCTGTTCAGCCGGCATTGCCGGCAAAACAGGCTCAATGTGAAGTTGTGATGCTTTGCGTATTTCATCCACATTCAAGAATCGGATACCTGTTGTATCGTGCTCAAGTTTTATCCGGTATATGCTTACCTGGTTTGGCCCGGTACTCCGTGATGAGGCAAATGAAGCTGTGTGGCTGAATTCATCTGTAATAAAAAGATAATCATCGGCGGGCGAATTAATGGGAAATCCCAGGTTTTCGGGTTTTGACCAGGTTTTTGTATTCCAGTCATAAACTGTTCTGAAAATATCATAACCGCCCATGCTTGAATGTCCTTTTGAGCTGAAATACAAAATCGAGGATCTGCTATCGAAATAAGGGAATTCCTCATCATAGGCGGTATTGATTGTGGAGCCCAGGGACTCCGGAACGCCCCAGGTTGAATGGTTGATGTTCTTTATACGGAACAGCTGTTTTTGATTTTCCGTGTATTTTTCCATACCTGGAACATAAATATACTCATTGATCTCGGTATAAGCTGGCAGAAACATCCAGGGCCTGTAGTCAGCTTTCAAATCAGATTTGCTGCAAAACTCCGCCGGTTTTTTCATTAATTTTCCCGATCCATTTATCTCAGCGGCCAGCTGCAATTGTTCAACCTGAATGGTCCGAGAATTCAGTACATTCACGGAATGCCCCGAATGTGTGAATTCCAAGCCGTTTCTGGCCATTTCAATCTGACGCTCAACATCAAGCGATTTA
Source organism: Bacteroidales bacterium UBA5072 (assembly GCA_002415855.1). Taxonomy (GTDB): domain Bacteria; phylum Bacteroidota; class Bacteroidia; order Bacteroidales; family UBA10428; genus UBA5072. Next base: position 63,539 of record DIAS01000193.1, on the reverse strand, counting down.
ATGTCAGGTCCCTTACCGGCAACAAGAAACCTGGAATAAACTTTGATCGCTTCATCAAAGGAGTAATTCAGGTGCAAGGCCCGTCCGAGGTAATACAATGCCATGGGTTGGTTGTCAGCCAGCACCACCAACCGGAGGAGATTTATGGCTTCATCCAGTTCCTGGTTGAGATTAACAAGGCATACACCAACACCATACTGGTAGTCCGGTTCCTTGGGAAAGGATTTTAATAATTCCCGGTAAAGGGGTAACGCCTTTACATAGTCTTTTTCAATTAAATACTGGTAGGCGTTATTCTTCATCCCGATCTTCAGACTATCCTGCGCCAATAAACCGTTGCAACCCATCAATACAAAGAGCAATGGCAATACCCGACCAACTAGGTTTTTCATGAAAGGATTGTTAAAATTCATTTGATGAAAGTACAAATTGTCTCGCGGATCAGGGAAAAGATTTTTAACAATTTACTCACAGTTTTGTAGAAATACCCTATATTCGCAGCTTTAAATTTAAAATATATAGACAATGAAAAAAATCGGAAAACTGGTAATCCTTTCACTAATAGGTATATTCATAGTTTTTTCATGCACTCCTGAGAAAAAATATTCCATGGTGAAACTTAAAACACAGGAGGACTCGGTCAGTTATTACCTGGGCCTGACTTATGGCAGCGGGTTGAAACAAGCAAAATTTGACAGCATTATCGACTACAAATCATTTATGAAGGGTATGAGTGCTGCTATTGAAGGGGATACCATGCCGGTTTCACAGTTTGTAATTCAGACTTACCTCAGTACATACTTCAGGGAATTACAGCAGAAACAACTGCTGATCCAGTATAAAGATTATATTGCAGAAAACAAGGCATTTCTTGAGGCAAATTCAAAAAAGGACAGTGTAGTTACGCTTCCCAGCGGTCTTCAGTACAAAGTGATCAGGGAAGGGAAAGGCCCCAAGCCGACCCTGAACGACAGGATCAAAGTTCATTATGCCGGTAAGCTCATCGATGGAACTGTATTTGACAGCTCCTACAAACGCAATGAACCGGCTGAATTCAACGTGGGACAGGTTATTCCCGGTTGGGTCGAAGCAATGCAGCTGATGTCCGTCGGTTCCAAATGGATGGTCTATATTCCGGAAAATCTGGCATATGGTGCCCAGGCTCCTCAGGGATCGGTTATTAAACCGTACTCCACCCTTGTCTTTGAGGTTGAATTGCTGGAGATTTTGCCGGTAACTGCTGATGATTGATTTTGAGTAGTAAGAAGACATGATCAGAAAGGCGGGGTTGTTTACCCCGCTTTTTTTTTTAAGCCGACGCTCTCCTGAATTTATGCGACAGGAAGATGTCAAGTGACAGCAGCAGGCCCATGCAGGCAAAGGCAATGGATGCAATAGGCAATACATTGTAATTGAAATGGAAGTTCAGCTGAATGCTGTTCATGAAATCAATCACCGGTTTGATCGTATCTGTATAAACCGTTGTTGTGGTGTTATCCTGTGACAGTATCCACCACGAGCAGGCTGACAGCAATAACATCATGGCAAAAATTAACAACCAGGCTTTCCGGCTTAACAATGGTTTATAACCATTACGGGCCTTCACAGGATTTGCCTCCACCAGTGCCATAACCCGGTTGGTAAAACCGGGAGAGACAGTCATTAAACCTTCTTTGACGATGAGCTCTTTTAAAGCATCATCTTTTTCATGCTGATCTTCCATAGTCCTTGGTTTGTTGGTCAAACATAAATTCTTTCTGCCATCAGTTCCATGACCTCGCGCAGTTTCTTCCTGGCCCTGAACAGTTTTACCTTAACATTAGGTTTTGACAACCCGGTGATGCCATGTATTTCTTCGACGGTGGATTCATGCAGGTAAAACAAGGTGATCAGCACTCTTTCATCATCGGGTAATTGCTTCATGGCATTTTCAAGTATATATCCTTTTTCTTCCGGGATCTCCACCTCCTGCTCGGCAAAAAGGGCATCTCCCGATGCAGGCAGATCATTCAGTGACAGTGTGCTGTGTTTTTTCAACCGTTTCCTGGAAACGGCAGCGTTGTATACGATCCGGAACAGCCAGGAGGAAAACTTTGAATCGTGCCTGAAACCGGACAGATGATGGTAAGCTTTTACAAAAGAATCCTGAACGGTTTCCTCGGCATCTTCCCGGTTGCATAAAATCCGGTAAGCCAGGGTAAAGGCCAGGTCCTTGTGCCTGTCAACCAATACAGCATAACACCGGACATCTCCATCCAGGATCCGACTGATCAATGCTTTGTCATCTTGATTCATCATGCATTGGTTTGACGCTTGTTGTATCCGGTTGGTTACAAAGGTAAGCAAAGAAAATTGCAAATGTTTTTTTGTAACCGGAACTGCAAATCAGGCGTCATAGGTTCAGATAATATTAATAATCATAAAAACTAAAAGTCATGGGAGAAGGATTTGTTGCCATCATGTTTTTTATAACTTTTTTCGGAGCCATATTTGGCGTGGCTTATTTCTACTTCACAACCCGTAACCGGGAACGATTGGCACTCATTGAAAAAAATGCCGACCCGGCTATTTTCAAGGTGGAGCCGGTGAATATCCTGAAAAAGTTTTCCATTAAACTGGGTATGCTTTTTATCGGTGGCGGCCTGGGTGTATTGGTTGGAAATATCCTTACGGTAACTACCCGTTTGGAGGAACCGGTTTCCTACCTTGCAATGATCTTCATGTTTGCAGGGGCAGGACTGGTAGCATCTTACTTTGTGGCCCGTAAAATAAAAGATTAACAACCATTCTGTTTGCTATTGCAAAGCGCATATAGTTATCACACAGAGCACAGGGGATCTAGCAATTGATCGATAACCTTTGTTCTCAAGGAGGTAACTAACTGCGCTTTGCAGTAAGCTTTTTTCTGCCTTTTCTGATGGAAATACTATATTTGCGGCAAAATTTAACACCATGAATCTTGTCGCGGATACAAAGCTGAGATTTCTTTTCGATATTCGGGAGCTTTTACAGCAATGGGGACTGGAAGCTTCGCATGCCCATCATTTCAATATTGTTTTTGGGATCTTCTTCATACTGCTGCTGGCACTTCTATCCGATGTCATTACACGCAGGGTGATCATTATTGTCATTACACGCCTGGTTGCCCGGACAAAAACCATTTGGGATGATATCCTGCTGGAAAAGAAGGTGTTTAACCGTTTTTCACACCTTGCGCCTGCCATTGTTTTATGGTACAGTGTAGGTTATGTACTTTCGGATTACCCGGTTGCGATGGATCTGTCGCAGAAGGCGCTGGGCATTTACATGATCCTTGTGACGCTTATGGCCCTTAATGCGTTTCTGAAGGGTCTGAACGAGATCTATCAGACACTTCCGGTTGCACAGGGAAGGTCCATCAAGGGGTATATTCAGGTAGCACAGATTATTTTCTTTTCCATAGCCTTAATTCTGATCATCTCCTTACTTACCGGGACCTCACCGACAGCTTTGCTGGCCGGGCTTGGTGCGGTGGCGGCCGTGCTGATGCTGGTATTCAAGGATACCATACTTGGCCTGGTCGCAGGAATTCAACTTTCGGCTAATGATATGCTCAGGCTGGGCGACTGGATCACAATGACCAAATTCGGTGCAGATGGCAATGTGGTGGAGATAACCCTGAATACGGTCAAAGTCAGGAACTTCGATAAAACCATCACCACGATACCGACCTATTCCATGGTCTCTGATTCATTTGTAAACTGGCGTGGTACAGAGGATGAAGGAGCCCGCAGGTTTAAAAAGTACCTGAACATTAACATGAGAAGTGTGAAATTCTGTGATCCGGGACTCCTCGAAAGGCTGTCCGTTATTCCTTCGGTAAAAGAATACGTCGTTCACCAGGAAGCAAAAAAGAGCAGGAGAGGCGAAGGAAGCATGATGCTTCATGAAGGAGAATTCACCAATCTTACCCTTTTCAGGAAGTACCTGGTAGGTGTTTTAAAGAATCACTCCGGTCTGAATCAAAAAATGACAATGGTAGTAAGGCAGCTGCAACCAACAGAATGCGGAATTCCCATTGAGATCATTGCTTTCTGTAAAGGAACTGATGCCTTGGCTTATGAGGAACTTCAGTCAGATCTTTTCGATCACATCCTGGCGATAATTCCTGAATTTGAGCTGAGCATATTCCAGTTACCCATGTCATTTTGAGCGCAGTGAAATAGCCGGCCCGCGTAATCAGGATATTCCCCTGATACCGGACCGGCTATTCAGGCCGCTCTGTGCCCGGCGTGACGTATCCTTTCATCAGATCGCTTTCCCGCCTCTTTCTCCGGTACGGATCCTGATGCATTCTTCCAGCGGGGTAATGAATATTTTACCATCACCCACTTCACCCTTGGAATTTGTACGGGCAGATTTAATGATCGTATCAACCGTAGTATTCACAAAATCATCATTGACTGCAATTTCAAGCCTGACTTTGGGGATGAGGTTGGGGATCACCCTGGCTCCCCGGTAGATTTCCTCGTTGTACTGCTGGCCATGACCTGAAACCCGGCTCACGGTAATTCTTGTTATCTCAGCATCGATCAGTGCCTCTCTGACCTGATCGAGTTTATTTTCACGGATAATTGCTGTTATCAGTTTCATGCTACAATTCTTTTAATGGTTTCCTTGTATTACAATTCATATTAGCGTGGATTCAGCATGCCATATCCCTGTTCACCATGATAAGAATGGTCAAGTCCCTGCATTTCACTTTCGGTGGATGCCCTGAAACCAACGAACTTATTAACAATAAAGATAAGGATGAATGTCAGGATGGCTGCATAAGCGATTGCAATTGACACCGCGGCTGCCTGCACACCGAACTGCTGCCAAGTGGTCCAGGAGCCTCCTGCCGCTGTGGCGGCACTGGCCATCCAGCTTTTACGGATGAAGAAGACAAGTAACATAGAACCGACAATACCTCCTACGCCGTGAATGCCAAAGGCATCCAGGCTGTCATCATATCCCAGTTTGTTTTTCATCAGAATGGCCAGGTAACAAATGATGGCTGCCAGAAGGCCGAGTACCATGGCACCGGCAGGTTGAACAACACCTGCTGCCGGGGTTACAGCTACCAGACCAGCCAATATGCCGCTGGCAAATCCTAAAGCGGAAGCCTTGCCCTGGTGAATGGACTCAACGATGATCCATGTCATGGCTCCGGCTGCTGCAGCAACCTGGGTTGCCGTCAATGCCTGTGCCGTCAGCAGTCCACTGCTGATGCTGCTCCCTGCATTGAAACCAAACCAGCCAACCCAAAGCAAGCCGGCACCAATCATTGTCATGACAAGGTTGCTTGGTGCCACGGCTGTTTTCGGATGCCCGCGCCTTGAACCAACGTAGAGCGCTGCAACAAGTCCGCTCACACCAGATGCAATATGAACAACCGTTCCTCCGGCAAAATCAATGGCACCCATGGCGCCCATGTTGAACAGGAAGCCATCGCTCGCCCAGACCCAGTGACACAAAGGATTATATACAAGTAATCCCCATAAGGCAATAAAAACAACATAGCCCTTAAAGGAGATGCGTTCTGCAAAAGCCCCGGCGATGAGCGCCGGTGTGATGATGGCAAATTTTCCCTGGAACATGGAAAATACATATTCAGGCACTCCCGCTGGCGTAATGGTTTCATCAATGCCTTTTAATAAAAAGTAATCCTTGTTCCAGCCAAACCATCCTCCCAGAACATTTGAGCCGAAACTCATGGAATATCCTACCAGAACCCACAGAACCGCCATGATCCCCATGGCAACAAAGCTGTGCATCATGGTTCCCAGTACGTTTTTGGTCCTGACCAACCCGCCATAAAACATGGCAAGTCCGGGTACCATTAACAGCACCAAAGCTGTTGAGGTGAGCATCCATGCAGTAACACCGGTGTCTATCTGCGTGCCGTCAGATGCTAATACCGAGCCGGCTGCAAAAAAGAGCAACAGGCCCGTGATAATTGCACTTCGTTTAAACAGTCCTTTCATAATTCATATCATTTAATTATTACTAGTATTATTCCGGGACAAATATATAAATATTTGGGGTATAAAATTAAAAAATATATATTATATTGATTAAAGGCTACAAAATATAAAGGTATATAACGAAAAAATACATGAAATAGTGATATAAAATATAATAAATAGGGGGTAGTGCTTAAAAATATATTCTTTATATTCAAAGGTGATTGGTAATTGCCGTCAGGAGACAGGCATAAAAATTACCGGCCGGAAAAATGATGTGTTCGGCTTACCGATAAAATAAAAGAGGGTGTCTCAAATGCCATAAGCGACTACGACCTCGCTCAGGCTGACATTTGATTATCAATTGATTGTCACATTGAGCGGGGTCGAAATAGGATAATTATACTGCTTATGAGACAGCCTCTTCATGAGGAATACTGTTTCAGTAAGCAGAGCGGAGTGGTTTTCAGATTTTGCTGGCCCGCTTGCGATCGTGTTCGCTGAGAAGGATTTTACGGAGTCTCATGGAATTAGGTGTTATCTCTACGTATTCATCTTCCTGAATATATTCCAGTGCTTCTTCGAGGCTGAAGCGGACAGGAGGGGTAAGCTTCACTTTTTCATCGCTTCCGGATGCCCGCATGTTGGTAAGCTTTTTTGACCGTGTCACATTGACCACCAGGTCACCCGCACGGCAATGTTCACCTACGACCTCACCGGCGTATACCTCCTCCTGAGAATCCACGAAGAACTGCCCCCGGTCCCTCAGCTTGTCTATGGCATAGGCATAGGCTGTGCCAGTTTCCATCGCAATTAACGAGCCGTTGATCCTTCTTTCAATAGTGCCTTTCAGGGGTTCAAAATCCTTGAACCGGTGTGACATGACAGCTTCTCCGGCGGTGGCAGTCAGTAAGTTGCTTCTCAATCCGATAATGCCTCTCGAAGGGATTTCAAATTCAAGATGCACCCGGTCGCCCCGACGCTCCATCATCAGCAACTGTCCTCTCCGTGCAGACACCATTTCAATGGCCTTCCCCGAATATTCCTCGGGGAGGTCTATGTAAAGTATTTCTACCGGCTCACAGGGCTCACCGGCAATGTCCTTGATGATTACCTTGGGCTGCCCTACCTGCAGCTCATAACCCTCACGCCTCATTGTTTCAATCAGTATGGACAGATGCAGGACACCCCTTCCAAATACCACGAAGGAATCAGCAGAATCTGTAGCCTCAATCCTCAGGGCCAGGTTCTTTTCAAGCTCTTTTTCAAGACGCTCTTTCAGGTGCCTCGATGTGACATATTTGCCATCCTTGCCATAAAACGGAGAATCATTAATGGTAAATTGCATGCTCATGGTCGGCTCATCCACATTTATCGATTCGAGGGCTTCCGGATCTTCAGCCTCCGCAATGGTATCCCCAATATTGAATCCCTCAATGCCTACCAGGGCACATATATCCCCGCAGGAAACCTTGGTTGTTTTCTTATAGGTAAGGCCTTCATAAACGGACAATTCCTTGATCCTGGTGCGCGTTATACTGCCATCCCGTTTAACCAGTGATACATTCATTCCTTCAAGCAGTTCTCCCCGGTGTAACCTGCCGATAGCTATTCTTCCAAGGTAGTTCGAATAGTCAAGATTGGAGATCAGCATCTGGGGAGTGCCCAGCAGCTTTCTGGGTGGCGGAATATGACTGACTATTGCCTCGAGCAGAGGCGTAATGTCCTGGGTGGGTTTCTTCCAGTCATCCGACATCCAGCCCTGTTTTGCTGAACCATACAAGGTTGGAAAATTCAATTGCTCTTCTGTAGCATCCAGGTTATACATCAGTTCAAATACCTGTTCCTGAACATCCTCCGGCCGGCAATTGGGCTTGTCTACCTTATTGATCACCACGATTGGTTTCAGTCCGAGATTAAGCGCTTTCTGCAATACAAATCTTGTTTGCGGCATAGTGCCTTCAAAGGCATCCACCAGCAAAAGTACACCGTCAGCCATGTTCAGAACCCGTTCTACCTCTCCCCCAAAATCGGAATGCCCGGGTGTGTCGATAATGTTGATTTTGATACCGGCAAAGATGACGGATACATTTTTGGCCAGAATGGTTATCCCTCTCTCCCGTTCAAGTTCGTTGCTGTCCATGATGAGCTCTCCCGGGGTTTCATGATCCTTAAACAGTTTGGTCTGGAAAAGGATCTTATCTACCAGGGTCGTCTTACCGTGATCAACATGGGCGATTATTGCAACATTCCGGATATCTTTCATCTTCGCTAAAATAGGGGTGCAAAGATACAACAAAACTGGGAATGGTTATTAAAGTTAAAAGATATGTGCAAATATCTTTCCTGAATTTTTTATACATTTGACTGTTACATCTGCCTTTCGGATAACTATACGGGACCAGCAAGATGAAAACCATAGCCCTGTTTTGTTATTTTTCAGTTGTTTTGATTGCTGATGTTTGCTGTCAGCCTCTTCAGACCGTTGAAAAGGTTGACCTGGAAAAATATGTTGGCCGTTGGTATGATATTGCTTCCTACCCGGCAAGCTTTCAAAAGGATTGTCGCTGTACAACAGCAGATTATGAGCTGGTTCCTGGAAAGAAATATATCAGTGTCATGAACCGGTGTGTGAAATTCAAAAAGGGCAGGTCCAGCATATCTGTTGCCCGGGGAAAGGCCTTTGTTGTTGAAGGAACAAACAATACAAGGCTTAAAGTGCAGTTTTTCTGGCCATTCCGTGGGGATTATTATATCATCGGCCTTGCTGAAGATTACTCCTGGGCCATTGTTGGTCACCCCGGCCGGAAATACCTCTGGATCCTGTCGCGTGATTCTTTCATGCCCACCGATACTTACAACCAGGTGCTTGCCCTGATCAGAAAAAGTGGTTATGATCTAAAACCTTTACGGAAAACACCACAAAACTGCGATAACCCTGAATAAAATGCCCTTTTCACCCGGAACGGGGAAGGGTGGTGTAGCAGAACTGCTTGCCATTGCCTTACCCATGATCGTGTCTACATCCTGTGACGGAATTATGACATTTACTGACCGCCTGTTCCTGTCACGTCTCGGCCCGGAGCAAATGAATGCTGCCATGGGCGGCGGCGTGGCTATGCAAATGATGATGTTTTTCTTCATAGGACTTACCGGTTACACTACTGCCCTGGTAGCACAGTATCTGGGAGCAAAGCAGAAGAAAATGACAACCGTGGCTGCTTTCCAGGCCATGCTGATTGCTTTTGTGGCCTACCCGCTGATCCTGATCTTTAAACCACTGGGTCTCGCTTTCTTTGATTTCATGCAGGTCCCGGAAGGTCAGATCGGTTATCAAAAAGCTTATTACAATATTGTCATTTACGGGGTAATTGCCGGTATACTTCGGAATGTGCTGAGCTGTTATTTCTCAGGCATCGGGAAAACAAAAGTAGTCATGGTGGCCTCATTGACAGCCATGGTCGTCAATGTCATCCTGGATTACCTCATGATCTACGGAAAGCTTGGATTTCCCGCAATGGGCATTGAAGGAGCGGCATTCGCGACTATTATCGGAGGAATTTGCGGTTTGCTGGTGCTTGTAAGGGCCTATTTTACGAAGAAAAACCAGGCAGAATTTTATGTTTGGGAATCATTCCGGTTTAACCGGGAGGCCATGCGAAAACTTCTTCATTACGGATATCCGGCTGGTCTTGAATTGTTCCTCAATTTTCTTGCTTTTACTTCAATGATCCTTATCTTTCATTCACATGGTCCGGTTTCAGCCACTGCCAGCACCATCATGTTCAACTGGGATCTTGTCTCCTTCATTCCCCTGCTGGGAATAGAAATTGCAGTAACGAGCCTGGTCGGCCGTTACATGGGTGCCGGCGAACCTGAAACTGCCCGCCGGGCTGCCATGTCCGGAATCAGTACCGGGATTTTCTATTCCATGGTGATTTTGCTCCTTTTTCTTTTTATACCGGAATATCTGGTCAGGGTATTCCATCCGCGCATCGAAAATGCAGTCTTTGCAGAGGCCTTGCCAGTTGCAACAAGCATGATCAGGATCGCGTCACTCTATGTACTTGCTGAGGCAGTGATGGTCGCGGTGGTAGGAGCCTTGCGCGGAGCCGGCGACACACACTTTACCATGCTGATCTCGGTTGCTGCACACTGGTCATTTCTTCCTGTAATCTATTTCATGCTTAAGGTATGGAACAGGACTGCGGTTGATGCCTGGCTGGGCCTGGTGATCATGTTCCTGATATTTTGTGCTGTGCTGATTATGAGATACCGGAGCGGAAAATGGCAGAATATAAGGGTGGTAAGCATTAATCCTTAGGGGAGCAGGTATTTTACTGCCACTATGCACGCATTTGCCTGCTGCGCCATAGGTAATATACCGGCACACCGATCAGAACAATGATTAGTCCCGGCCAGGTATACAGGGGCTTGTAAATGAGCAGGATGATCATGATGAAAGCAACTGCAGTAATATACAATGCCGGCAATACGGGATAGAAAGGCACCCTAAATGCACGCTTCCTGCCAGGGTACCGTTTCCGGAAAATAAAAACGGATGAAATGGTGAGTATAAAGAACAATAAAACAGTAAATACAACATAGTCGAGCAGGTTGCTGTAGGTTCCCGACAAACAAAGCAGGGATGTCCATATTCCCTGAACGATCAACGCCCGCGCGGGCACTCCTTTTGAATTGAGCACACCGGTGCCATTGAAAAAAAGTCCGTCAACAGCCATAGCATAGTATATCCTGGCACTGGCCAGGATGATGCCGTTATTGCATCCAAAGGTTGAAATCATTACCAGGATGGCCATTGCCCACGCAGCCCTTTCTCCCAGGATTCCTTCCATGGCTGCTGTCGCTACCCGGTCTTCGGTGGCAAACTGGATACCCCTTTCGGCTGCGGAGAGTCCTGTCGGGGATCCCTGCACCGGCAGCGTAATCACATATACCATGTTTACAAGGAGATATAGAAATGTCACGATAACGGTGCCGTAAACAAGGCTTAAAGGCAGGTTCCTTTCGGGATTCACTACTTCATCCGATGCAAAGGTGATGTCATACCAGGCATCGGAGGAAAAGAGTGTCCCGACCATGGCTGCAGTTATCGCTATTACCAGACTGAAACCTGAAATGGCTGTGACCGTGTCACCGGTCACCCTGGCCCCGGTCCAGAACAACTCCTTGTTCAGACCGGGCAAATGATCATGGCCTGATATGAAAAGGCCGGCAACAATAAGCAGCAACAATATGCCAACCTTGGAAGATGTGAAAAGGTTCTGGATGATCTTACCGGATTGGATGCCACGGGTATTTAAAAATGTGAGTATCAGTATCGACCCGATGGCCACCACATGCACGGTTGAAAATTTGACAAAATACCATTCAAACCACAGGTTCTTTTCTGAAACCCAGGGTATGATAACACCCGTAAATTTAGCAAATCCCATTGCCACAGCGGCAATGGTCCCGCCCTGGATCACCAGAAAAGCTGACCAACCATATAGAAACCCCACAAGCGGATTATAGGCTTCCTTCAGAAAAACATACTGACCCCCCGCGTGCGGCATTAGCGATGCCAGTTCGCCATACCCAAGTGCTCCGGCAATTGTCAGTATGCCGGTGATAATCCATACCGTGAGAATCCACCCGGGAGCTCCGACATTTCTGGCAACATCAGCACTTACAATAAAAATACCGGATCCTATCATTGATCCGGTAACGATTGCTGTTGCATCGAATAATTTCAGGCGTTTCTGAAACCGGCCAGGATGGGCGGAGTGCATGATGGACGAGTGGTTTAGTTTAAGGTCATCGGGCTTATGAACTTACCGGATCTACCATTGTTATAAAAGTAGAGATTTGCCCCGCAATTCCCCAAATTTTCCCCAAATATTTTGGCGACTAGGGCTAAATGAACTATCTTGCGCACCACAATTAAAACAACATCATATGTTACACTATAAAGAACTAGGACTTGTAAATTCGAGAGAACTTTTCAAAAATGCCGTGAAAGGCGGATATGCTATTCCGGCCTTCAATTTTAACAATCTCGAACAAATGCAGGCCATCATCAGTGCCTGCGTGGAGACAAAATCACCGGTGATTCTGCAGGTCTCCAAAGGTGCCCGTAAATATGCCAACCAGACTTTACTCCAGTACCTCGCTAAAGGTGCAGTTGAATATGCCAAAGAACTCGGTCATGCAATCCCCATTGTGTTGCACCTCGATCACGGCGACTCCTTTGAAACTTGCAAATCATGTATTGAAAGCGGTTTCTCCTCCGTGATGATCGATGGATCACATTTCCCTTACGAGGAGAATGTGCGGTTAACGAAACAGGTGGTTGAATTTGCGCACCAGTTCGATGTTACCGTGGAAGGCGAACTGGGCGTTCTTGCCGGCATTGAAGATGAAGTGTCTGCTGAGCATTCTTCCTATACAAGGCCTGAGGAAGTTGAGGACTTTGTTAAGAAGACCGGCGTTGATTCTCTGGCCATCTCAATCGGGACGTCACATGGTGCTTTCAAATTCAAGGTAAAACCGGGTGAGCTTCCTCCCCCCCTGCGTTTTGACATTCTTGAAGAAGTCGAGAAACGCATACCTGGTTTCCCTATTGTGCTTCATGGCGCTTCCTCGGTTCCGCAGGATATTGTGGCTGAGATCAACCAATATGGGGGTAAAATGGAAAATACCGCGGGTATTTCTGAGGACCAGTTGCGAAAAGCAGCAAAATCAGCGGTTTGCAAGATCAATATTGACAGCGATGGTCGTTTGGCCATGACTGCCGCTATCCGCAAGATTTTTGCCGAAAAGCCGGGCGAATTTGATCCCCGCAATTACCTGGGACCTGCCCGTGATAAGCTGAAGGAACTTTACAAGCATAAAATCATCAACGTTTTGGGTAGTGCCAGCCGGGCATAAATAATTCCATTACAGGATGATGCGCTTTAATAGCACCCTTCGGGAGGTCAAAGACCCTTGGAGGGTGTTTTTATTTTTACCGGAATAAACTAATTTTATCGTTTGTTGTGAAATATTCCATTTATTTGGAAACATGAAAGAGGTTTTAAGAAAGCAATTACTGATCCTCCTTTTTATTGTCCTTTCGCTGACCGCGTTCCCGCAGTTTTATAACGGGCACCAGATGAGCTTTGGCAAAAACCGCGTGCAGTACAACGAATTTGTCTGGTCTTTCTACAGGTATGATAAATATGATGTGTTTTTCAACGAGGACGGCAAGTATCTGGCGGATTATACAGCTGATTTTGCCGAGCAGATCATTCCCAAGATTGAAGCTTTCTTCGATTATACGCTGGAGAAAAGGATACAATTTATTGCCTATAACCGGCTTACGGATTTCCGGCAAAGCAATATCGGCCTTGTTACAGGAAAAGATGAATACAATATTGGCGGTACAACAACCATTAACCAAAACAAAGCCTTTTTGTATTTCGAGGGCGACTTTGACAAATATGATGTGCAGATCACAGCAGCTGTTACCCGCGTTATCATCAATGAAATGCTGAACGGTGCGGCGCTTATCGATAACGTTGCCAATTCAACTCTGATCAATATTCCGAAATGGTACAGCGAAGGACTGGTCGCCTACCTGTCAAAGCATTGGGATATTGAAACTGAGAACAAAGTCAAGGATGGAATTATCAGCGGAAAATATGAAATGTTTAACAGGCTTACCGGAGAAGATGCCATTTATGCCGGTCATTCATTCTGGAAGTATGTTGCCGATACCTACGGGGAATCCGTTATCCCCAGCATCATTTACCTGGCAAGTATCAGCAAGTCGATTAAAGTGGGATTTTCCAATGTACTGGGTCTGTCGCTTAAGGAACTTACCTATGAATGGACGGGCTATTACCTGGACCTTTTCGCCGGTGATGATACCAGACCCAAAACCCCGGATTCAGGTAAAATGCTTAAGAAAACCAAGAAAGCTGTCGTTTATGAGAAGGTTAAGATCAGCCCCACCGGCAATTACCTGACCTACGTCACCAATGATATGGGCCTTTACAAGATCTGGCTCCTGGATACCAAGACAGGCAAGAAGAAAAAAATCTTCAAACGTGAATACAGACTTGAACAAATCACTGACCACAGTTTTCCCATTATAGCCTGGCATCCGTCAGCCCGGTATATCAGTTTTATTACCGAAGAAAAGGGTGGCCTGAAACTCTATTATTACAACCTGGCCGAGAAGAAACTGACGGTACGTAATTTTCTCTATTTCGACAAGGTACTGGATTTCTCATTTTCTGCAGAAGGTTCCATGTTTGTTTTTGCAGGAACCAGGTTTGGAAAAACAGATATATATGTATATGACATTGCATCCTCAACCAGCCGGCAAATTACCAATGACCTGGCAGATGACAACTTTCCGCGGTTTATTGAGAACGATGGCAAGATAATATTCAGTTCAAACCGGATATCCGATACTTTGAGCGCAGAAACCGGAAAAACCAGCAGGGGACTCACCACGGATCTTTTTATTTATGATTACAAAGGAAACTCAGACGTACTGATGCGGCTGAATGACTATAAGTTTACACGCAAGACGGATCCCAACGAAGTCAGCAGAAACAATTTCATTGAGCTGAACGATAACCAGGGAACGATTAACCGCTACATCTCAAAATTCGACAGTACGATCAGTCAGGTTGACACCGCTATACATTACCGGTATTATGCGGAGACTGCTCCCCTTACGCAATATGCCCGCAATATCCTTGAACAGGATTACAACCCGGCCGGGGAAAACGTAGCGGAAATCATGTTTTTCAATGGGAGATACAACATATATTATCATCCGCTCGATAAACAGGCGGTCATAACCGATCCGATAAAGCCTTCCTCTTCCCAGAAAATACGGCAAAAAATATTGGCTGCCAGAGACAGTATAAAGAACATCGATAAGGAAGTCATTCCGATGCACGAAGTGGCAGACAATACTATCATTGCTGGAGGTGATACAGTCTCACTCGGACCCAACACGGTTGATATCAACAAATATGTTTTTGAAATCGAAAAGATCAACAGCTACAATGAGAAACTGAATCCCAAGAAACTGGAAGTGGCCATTGATACTGTGGAGAAGCGGCGTCCCAAGATTCGGCTGTACCAGCCCGTATTCTATCAGAACAGCATGGTGACCCAGGTGGATTTTAATTTTCTGAATGCTTCCTATCAGAAATTTACCGGGGGTGCTTTCTATTTTAATCCCGGATTCAATATTCTCCTGAAAGTAGGTGCCAATGATCTGTTCGAAGATATTAAACTTACCGGTGGGGTAAGGTTGTCACCCGATTTTGATGCCAATGAATACCTCCTCAGCTTTGAGAATCTGAAACGCAGACTCGACAAGCAAGTTGTCTTCCACAGACAGGCATTCAGAAGCAACGTGTTTGATGAGGATGGGTACTATGAAGGGGAAATCAAGACGCACATGCATCTGCTATCGCTGATCCTCAAGTACCCGCTGACACAAACAAAGTCCTTTGCCACGACTTTCTCTTTCAGGAACGACAGGACCGTATATTTATCAAGTAATGCCAACTATCTGAATGTACCCAATGAATACCGGAACTGGCTCGGTGTAAAACTCGAATATAATTATGACAATACCCGGTCGCTTGGTATGAATCTTTACACAGGGACCCGTTATAAACTTTTTGCCGAGGTACAGGAACAGATTTACAAGAATCTTTATGAATTGGTGGTTTTTGGCGCTGATATCAGGCATTACACAAGGATCCACCGTTCGCTCATACTGGCCAACCGCTTTGCCTGGAGTTCTTCGCAGGGATCAAGCCGCATTGTGTATTACCTCGGAGGCGTGGATAACTGGATCAACGTCACCCCTGAACGAACACCGACCTTTATACCCTTTACAGAGATACCTATCGACGAAACACAAAATTACGCCTACCAGGCTGTTGGTACCAACATGAGGGGGTTTTCGCAGAATATCAGGAATGGTAACAGTTTTGCTGTGATCAACAGTGAGATCCGTTTCCCCATATTTAAATACATCGCAAATTATCCGCTGAGCAAAAGCTTTTTCGAAAATTTCCAGCTGGTAAGTTTCTTTGATATCGGTTCAGCCTGGTCAGGCCCGACTCCCTGGTCAAGCAAAAATGCCTATGATGCTGATATTATACACCAGGGGCCCATAACCATTACCATTGATTCAAACCGCGACCCGATTGTAGCCGGATATGGTTTTGGAATTCACACCATGCTGCTGGGATATTTTATGCGTTTCGACTGGGCCTGGGGTATCGAAAACAGACAGATTACACCTCATGTTTTCTATTTTTCAATGAGCCTGGATTTTTAGTACCATGAATACAAATGATATCATTACACTGGCATTGATAGGGATTTCGGCCGGAATAATCTCAGGCATGCTTGGCGTGGGAGGGGCAATCATTATTGTCCCTGCACTGGTATTCTTTTTTGGGATGACACAGCATCAGGCGCAGGGAACAAGTCTTGCGATACTGCTGTTCCCGGTCGGCTTTCTGGCCTTCTGGAATTATTACAAACAGGGCTATGTCAATTTTAAAATGGCCCTGGTTGTTATGCTGGCCTTTTTTATCGGTGGTTACCTTGGATCCATTCTGGCCGTGCATGTTCCCGAAAGAATACTTAAAACTGGTTTTGGCATATTGATTATCCTGGTTGGTTTCAGGATGATTTTCAGCAAATAACATCATTCAATTTACCATGAACCTCAGAAAAAGGGTTTTACGGCTCGCTGAAACTTATTATCTGGATATTATGGGCATCCGGAATCACCTTCACCGCTTTCCGGAGCTTTCCTTTGAGGAATTCAGCACATCAGCCTATATACAGGAACAGTTAAAAATTCTGGATATCCCCTTTCAGGCCGGTTTTGTAAGAACAGGTATCGTTGGCCGGATCGAAGGTAAAAATCCGGCGAAACGGATGATAGCTCTCAGGGCAGAAATGGATGCCCTGCCTGTCACCGAGATGAACGATATTCCCAGCAGATCGGAAAATCCCGGCAGGATGCATGCCTGCGGGCATGATATGCATATGGCGGCATTGCTTGGCACAGCAAGAATTCTCCGGACATTAAAGAGCAGATTTGAGGGAACCGTGCTCCTGGTGTTTCAGCCGGGTGATGAGAAACTGCCCGGAGGAGCTGCCCTGATGCTGGGCGAGGATGCTTTCCAGGGATGTAAGCCTGATCTGATCATAGGCCAGCATGCCATTCCGGGACTGGAAACAGGAATAGTAGGGTACAGGCACGGTGCATACATGGCCTCATCCGATGAAATATCGATTGCTGTGAAAGGCAGCTCGGGCCAGGCTGCCTTGCCTCATACACCGGTGGATCCGGTGGCAATAGCGGCACACATCATACTTGCGCTCCAACATATTGTCAGCAGCAGCACCAATGCAGCCGTGCCTTCAGTACTTACATTTGGCAAAATTGAAACTACCGGCACAGCCGATGGTTTTCCTTCGGAGGTCATAATGGAAGGTACGTTTAAAACCATGAATGAATCATGGCGCAAAGAGGCTCATGACCGGATCGTCAGATTGGCAAAAGGTACGGCTGAGGGTATGGGAGGAAGTTGCGAGGTCAGCATTCTTTTCGGCTATCCTGTTCTGAATAATCACGCGGGGTATTCGGCAAGGGCAGCCGAGTTTTCACGACAGCTGCTCGGAAACGACAAGGTCATTGACCTGGAACTGCGACTGACCTCTGAGGATTTTGCCTTTTTCTCCCAACACTTCCCTGCCGTATTTTACAGGTTTGGGACAACAGATCCCGAGGGGCGTTACAATGCTCCGTTGCATTCACCGAATTTCATTGCCGATGAGAACGCCCTCAAAACAGCCATGAGCAATCTGACCTGGCTAACCCTTTCATTTCTGAATGATACTTAAAAACAGTTTTGCAGTTCACTACGGTAACTACATTTACAGCACATGATATTTTTCTTTTTGTCATTTCAATTAAAGCATTAAATTTGCCGGACTAATATTAAAATTACAGGTTATGGCTTATGTAATAAGTAATGAATGTACTGCCTGTGGCACTTGCTTACCCGAATGTCCTTCCGAGGCAATTTCCGAAGGAGATATTTACAAGATTGATCCTGACAAATGTATCGATTGTGGTGCTTGTGCTGATGTTTGTCCGGTAGAAGCTATCAGCCCGGCCTAAACGTAATACAGATATAAAAGTGCAGACAACCCTTCAGGCGGTCAGGGACCTCTGAGGGGTTGTGTATTTAATAAAAATCATAATGCGGGCCAAAGTGTATTCCCCTGTGTGGGGTGAGACTTTCCAGGTACGTTCATTTGACATCGGTTTGAATAAACTGATGCGTATAAGCAGCATGTGCGGGTACCTTCAGGAGGTTGCCGGAAAGCATGCTACCCATCTGGATGTCGGGTACAAGTTTGTGCACCAGTCCGGACTGGTTTGGGTACTTTCACGGCTGTATGTCAATATAATCAAAATGCCCGGGTGGGGGCAGGAGTTTCTCACAGAAACCTGGCCATTGGGAACAGAACGTATTTTTTACCGCCGTGATTATCGGATCTCTGTGGATGGAGAAACCTGCATTTCAGCAACCTCCAGGTGGATCCTGCTTGACCTGAAAACCCGCAGACCAACGATCATTCCTCTGGCAGGTGATGTGATTCAGTCAAATGCTGGGAAGTACAGCATGGAAATCCCTTCTGATCCTTTTCATGAGGTATCCGTTGAAGAAATAGAGATTCACAGGGTCCGGTACAGTGATCTCGACCAGAACCGGCATGTGAATAATGCCCGTTATGTGGAATGGATATTCGACCTCTTCGACCAGAATCTGCTGGAAGAAAGAACACCCGCCTTCTTTGCCATAGAATACAAGCATGAAGTAAAAGCAGGTGATGTTGTTGCCCTGAGAAAGGAAACAATTGAAAAACAGCCCCTGACCATTGCAGTTGAAGGTTCTCTCGCCGGGACAGGTCAGGTTTGTGTCAGGTCGAAAGTTGTTTTTGCATAAGTTCAGCCGAGGTACCCAGTCAAGCCGAACGTTATTGAAGCATCTTTGCTGATGAAGATCCTTCACCGGTGCATAGGATGACAGGAGTTGTCATTTCAACTTTTCAATGATCTTCTTTTCGATCTCTTCCGATAATTCAGGATTATCTGTGAGCAACTGTTTTACTGCGTCACGGCCCTGTCCAAGGCGGGTTTCGCCATAGCTGAACCATGATCCGCTCTTCCTGATGATTTCAAGTTCCGTGGCCATGTCGATAATTTCTCCTATCCTGGATATCCCTTCTCCATAAAGAATATCAAATTCAGCCTTGCGGAAAGGAGGGGCCAGCTTGTTTTTCACTATTCTGACCTTGGTGCGGTTGCCAAATACTTCCTCTCCTTCCTTGATCTGGTTAATTTTCCTGATGTCAATCCGCACGGAAGCATAGAACTTCAGTGCGTTTCCTCCGGTTGTTGTCTCGGGATTGCCGAACATAATCCCGATTTTTTCACGCAACTGGTTGATGAATACACAGCAGGTATTGGTCTTGCTGATGGTTGCTGTAAGTTTACGAAGTGCCTGTGACATAAGCCTGGCCTGAAGCCCCATCTTGGAGTCACCCATTTCACCCTCGATCTCGGCTTTGGGAGTGAGGGCTGCAACAGAGTCAATCACAATAATATCGATGGCTCCTGACCGGATGAGGTGATCTGTAATTTCAAGTGCCTGCTCCCCGTTATCAGGCTGGGAAATCAATAGATTCTCAATATCCACTCCAAGCTTTTGCGCATATGAGCTGTCGAATGCATGCTCTGCATCAATGAAAGCAGCTATCCCACCTGCCTTTTGAGCCTGTGCAATGGCATGAATGGCCAGTGTGGTTTTACCCGATGATTCAGGACCAAATATTTCAACCACCCGACCGCGCGGATAACCACCAACGCCAAGGGCTATGTCCAGGGCTATTGATCCGGAGGGGATTGCCCCAACCGAAACCACCGCATGGTCGCCCAGTTTCATGATGGCCCCCTTGCCAAAGTCCTTTTCGATTTTGCCCAATGTAGTTTCAAGCGATTTGAGCTTCTCTTTTCTGATGTCGTCGATGGTTTGTTCCTTTGCCATTATATTGTCTTTTAATTGATTCCCAGCTCTTCCAAAATCTGGCGGGTATGATCCCCCGTGTTAACTTTGCTGATGATCTTCAGGATATTGCCTGATTCATCTACCACAAAGGTAGTACGCAGCACTCCCATATACTTCTTACCATACATGTTCTTCTCACCCCAAACGCCGTAGGCATTTAAAATCTTCGCCTCAGGATCGGCAATGAGACTGAATGGCAGTTCAAACTTAGCCCTGAATTTGGCATGTGATTTTTCATCGTCAGGACTAATGCCAATAATGGCAAAACCTTTCTCTAAAAGGTAATCATAATTATCCCTGAGGTTGCATGCTTCGGCGGTACAGCCGGGTGTGTCATCCTTGGGATAGAAATATAATACAACCTTTTTACCTTTAAAATCCTCCAGGCCTACCCATTTGCCATCCTGGTCCTTTCCTTTAAACAACGGTGCTTTGGCACCTTCTTTTAATTGTGTCATACGTTTCTGATTTAGTAAAAATACAAATTACAGGCTGATCATAATAGATTTTCGAAAGATTAATTTCAATAGAATATTAACAGGAGAGGTGATTGATTGTTTACAGGCCGACTTCAAGGATCAATCCATGATACAAACATTGGTTCGTGTGTTTGTTAATATCAATTCATTTAATTATATTTCGAGGTAATACCGTAAAATTTATCATGTGAAACCCAAAAAGAACCCTGCCCGCAAACGTTACTGACAATCATTTATTAACCAACCACCCCATGAATCCTGATCCACCTGTCAAATCCTCATGGATTTTTTATTTCCACACACGGATAACCTCATACAAAACTTATTTTCTAATGCCTGCGTATGGATGGTTGAGAAGTCCTGAGCACACTGGCAACAATACTAGAGTTTTATGAACATAATCTCATCAGCATGAACAAAGGAATTGCAATCGGTTTTTTGATCCTGACAGTCTTCGGTATGCTTTTTTATGCTTGTTCGCCGCCAGGAAAGCATGAAAGAAACAATCAAGCCAGAAGAAAACATACTGATACTCCGAAAACAAGCCCGGTTATGCGGGAAAGCAAAATTGCCAAGGCAGTATTCTACCTGGAAAACTCGGAAAGCATGTTCGGCTATGTAAATGGCATTACTGCTTATGTGGATGTGGTATCGGAATTGTCTGAGAAGCCCGAATTTGTTGCGCACAATACAAAAAGGGAATTCTTTTTGATAAATGGTGGTAATGAGTTAAAAATAAATAAATTGGGAAACAATCCCGTTGTATTTAAATCCAAACTGAACAGCCAGGGTTTTCATTGCGGCGATATTACCAAAAGCAACCTGAACGCAATGCTTCAGATTGCCCTGGAAAATGCCCGGAATGATACTGTAACCCTTCTTATCTCAGATGCCATATATGATATCGGCCTCCCCGGTTCACCTTTAAATGCATTGGCAACTGAAGGCAAGGAAACGCGAAGCAAGTTCATCACCCGATTGGTCAAAGGGGATCTGCAAACCATCATGATCAAACTTACCTCGGATTTTAACGGCAACTATTTCTATAGTTCCCATGGCGGGAAGGTTTATCTTAACCAACCCAGGCCATTTTATATCTGGATATTTGGAAAAACAGAACTGCTCAACAAATACTTTCCCGAGGATTACATCAGTAGTCTGAATGGGTTCGAGAATTATGCCCGCTTCCTTGTGATCAAGGAGAACAACGTACCTTACCAGATCATTCCTTCCTTCAACAGAAAAGGCACGTTCAAACCCGACCGCAAGCTAAAGAACAAGATTACTGACGCAAAGCCTGATCGAAACGGAAGGGGTTTTCAGTTCTGCTTTGCCGTTGATTATAGTTCACTCCCCTTTTCCGAAAGTTACCTGACTTCAGTTGAGAATTATTCCTGCAATCTGAATTACAGCGTAATAAGCATTGAGCAAATCAAAGATAGCCAGAAGTATGTCGTAACATCTTTTAAGAATCCTACGCATATCATCACCGTATACACTGAGAAAAATCCATTCGGAGAACTGGAAGTCGTGTTGAAAAATGAGATTCCTGGCTGGATAGAGGCAGCACATACTGGTACAGAAGATCAAATTGACAATTCAAGAACTTTTGGCTTTAAGCATTTGACGGATGCCATCAGCGGTGCTTACACCTTCAAAAACAATCAAAAGAATCTCACGAATTTTAAAATAGTAATCTCTAATTAAAATTACCATGAAAGACGCTTTTGCAACAATCTATGAAACGTGGTTTGGTATATACAGCCCTGATTATGACCTGATTTACACAAATTTGTATGATGGGGGTGGTTACATCAAACTCGGGCTGTCTTTTGCCTTGATTCCTTTGTTACTTTGGCTTTTGTTTTACTTTTTATGGAGGTATCCGTACGGAAAGATCTGGCATTGGCTGATCTGGTTAGGCGTCTCAGTGGTTGTAGTTTTCAGTGTTTCCTATGGCATTGCCAACAGTGAAATCTTTGCTTCCGGCAACCAGGCTTTGAATGATGCCCTGGCCGATTCAAGTACAGGATATATGGATTATGCCGCATCATTGCCCTGGCGTTATGCATTCGTCAATATGCTGTTCACGCTGGTTCTTGGCTTTATCTACAGCTTGATCCTGAAACAGTTCAGCAAGATACAGATTCATTTACCCTTTTAATACATAGGATTATGCCCAGAAAGTTATATGTTTTCGGTATTGGCGGTACCGGATCAAGGGTCTTAAAGGCCATGACCATGCTTTTTGCATCCGGTGTCCGGCTTGAAAATGATTTTGATACGGTAATCCCCATCATTATCGATCCCGATACAGGGAATGGCGAT
Source organism: Bacteroidales bacterium UBA5072 (assembly GCA_002415855.1). Classification (GTDB taxonomy): domain Bacteria; phylum Bacteroidota; class Bacteroidia; order Bacteroidales; family UBA10428; genus UBA5072. Next base: position 40,568 of record DIAS01000193.1, on the reverse strand, counting down.
CTGAACCGTACCAAGGACATTCTACGCCTCTACCAGGAAATCCGGAACCAGGTTGACCATCCGGATGATTTCTTTGCCCAGGAGATCAAAACCATCAATGAACTGACAGTAAACAGGGCTGTGGTAAACCCTGAATACTTCCAGTTTCAATTGCGGGATACAGATATGAATACTTTCAACCAGTATATCGGATTTGACGGCATGAGTGATGATATTGCTGAAAAAGACGATAAGAACTTTGTCCGCCTGCTATATTCCGAACAGAATCTGAGATCATTATTGGACATTGGCTTCAAGGGCAATCCCAATATGGGTTCGATTGTACTGGATCAGTTTACCCATTCTGATGATTTTACGAGATTCGGTCAGACCTTTGGGAATGATGATGCTATTTTTATCATCAATTCAATTTTCGGGGGTACCGGTGCAGCCGGTTTTCCCTTGTTGCTGAAGAATTTAAGGGGGAATGCCAATATACCCCGGCATGTTTGGATAAGTGTTGCTCCTATCGGAGGGATAACCTACCTGCCATACTTCTCCCTGTCAAGGCAGGAGGAGATCAACGCTGAGTCTTTTGAAGAAAAGGCCAAGATTGCCATGGATTATTATAACAGGACGATCATCTCACAAAGGCAAATCAATACATTGTACTTCATAGGTAACCGTGGAAATACGAATCATCAGGAATACGCAGTCGGAGGTCAGGGACAGAGGAACAATGCACATTTCCTTGAGATGGCAGGTGTGCTGGCTATCCTGGACTTCTGTAGTAACATCAATGTGCTTCAGCCGGACACACAGGTCAAAGAATTTGGTATCGAGAAGAATACTGAAAATATTTCTTTTGTTGACCTGAATATTGAAAATGCCAAACGGCTTTCAGCACCCATCACCAAATTCAAGCTATATACTGAGTACCTTGCAAAGGGACTTTCCAGGGCCTTGAATTGCTCCCGCTGGACCAAAAGCAATGTTAAAATGACCACTTCCAACAAGCAATCTCTGTTGGATAACCAGTACTTTGGAAGTATTGAATTTAAGACCCAGATACAACCATTCAACGATTACTTTGATGAATGGCTGAAAGAGATGAAGGACAACAGGCCCTCATTCAATCCGTTTGAAGAAGAGATCACTGCTGATAATGCGCTTGAGCTTGTCCGGGGACAAGTTCCCAAAGGAGATAAATCCTTCAAGGCAATTGATGTACAAAATTGTCTGCTAACTGATAATGTAGCCATACGTTCATCTGAGAAAAAGCATACCATGCTGATCAAGATGTTCGGTAAATCCACAGATAGGGTATTGTCCAGGAAAAACTTAATAATTCGCTAAATCATGGCAAAAGTATACAGACTTCATGAAGGACAGGATGGTACAGGCTGGTTTGTCAGCCTGCCGATTACCAGAGAACAATTAAGAACCATCAAAACTGAGGGCAATGATGTTGCAACCTCCATCCCCAGTCCTTTTGCCCGGATTGACCTGGTTAAATCCGCATTCAGGTGGGTAGCTGATAATGGAATCGAGGGTATGACTGCACAGCATAAACTGGTATCAGAGGCACTCGATGTGGCTCAATTGTTTTTTCTCTATCCCAAGCACAAGCAAGTCATCAGAATTGTCTCCTGGAATCCGAGAGAACGTTTCAGCCAGATGATTCAGGGTGATAATGACCGGCATTCCATGTTCTCCCGAACCCTGGAAGTGTTCTGGAATCAGGACTGCTCCGTATATAATTTTGACCGGGTAAACCGTTTGTACTTCCTGCTTAACAGTGCCAATGTGGTAATTGGTGGCACTTCACCGGCAACCTTGTTTTTTGCAGCACCGGATGTTCATATCGCAACCGAGGCTCTGGAAATCAACTGCGGAAACCACAGGTTGTTCGGAGAGCAATATGCTTCGCTGGCCCAAAGGGATAAGTCATTCATTGAGTATTTTTATACACTTTCAAGACAGAACAATTTTGCGAACCTCTTTCCTGAAGTGTATTCTTATCTGGAAGGCGTTAAGAAACATCTCAGCAATGCCATGACAACAAAAATTGCAAATATCAGCCGCAATGATATCGTCAATTTTCCCCGGTGTCCGGTATTGGATAATGACAATGATCCCTGTGAAGTACTTAATATTCCTCTTGGTATCCAGGAAATGGACGGGAATGTCATTGGTCAGGAAAGTGATTTTGCCATCCGGCCTGAGTTACCCTTGATGGGTATGAGACCCTTGATTCTGCCTAATGAAAGATTCTCAACCCCCTGGACTTATACAATCCAGGGTATTCAATGGCAAACTAATTCGCAGGTGCCTTACCGCAATACCCAAAGCCAAAACGAGTCCGTTTTACCTGTTCAGGGCGATAGGTACTTTTGGCTGTCAGCGGGCAACTTCTTTGAGGACAGGATTATTGAACTGCCCTATACGATTGACAGTACCAAATTTATGACATGCGGATCCAGGAAACACCTCCTCCCGCTGACACCAACATTCTTTCAGTATTTCAGGGCAGAAAATGTCTCCACCTATTTGAAACTGGATACCCTGTCATCGGGAGGGATCGAAGCACGGCTTGAAATACCGGTCAGAAACGGAAAAATCTCCTTCAAGAAACTTTACCACAAGGAAGACATTGTTAAAATGGAAATTCACCTGGCGATCCTGCCCTTTTTATGCACCTCCAGCATTGATCTTGATTATACGCTAGCGCTTCAGGATAAACGATTTGACCGGAGCCAGGAATTGTTTATCGAAAGTTATGCGCAGGGCAGTAAATTAAATATCAATGCTGAAGTAGTCCGGAAAAAGGGAGAACAGAACACCATCAGAAGTGTTTATTACAAAACCAAGGCGTTTGAATATATCCGGGTTGGCAATAATTCCAATTCAGGGTTTATCGTGCCCCGGATGAAAGTCAGCGATGCCAATCAGTCCGTTTCATTTGCTGTAGATTTTGGCACGACCAATACCCATATTGAGTACAAATTTGGTGTCAATACCGAGAAGGCAATTGACGTTACCCCGGACATTCCCATGTGGCAGTCGCTGATCGACCGGAAAGAAGGTGAGCCTAAAGAAGTTGCCGACGATAACAATTTCGAACGGGAATTATTCCCGTTTCAGTTTAACAATGCAACTAATTACAAATTTCCCTTCCGAACTGCCCTGACCTATAACCAGAACCTTAATTTCAATGAGCCGGTTGAGGTTTTCACCCACACGAATAACTTCTTTCTTTTTGAAAAGGTATTTTATTCAACTTACCTGCACCTGCACACCAAGCTGAAATGGAGCAACTACACCAAGCCACAGGATAAGATTCTGGTCGAGAACTACATTGAATGTCTTTTGTACATGGTTTTATACAAAACACTTCTGTTAAATGGAGATCCCCAGCACACCCGAATTACCTGGTTCTATCCAGTCAGCATGGATTCCTTTGAACAGGGTATCTTTTTTGAAGTATGGCAGAAAGCATACCGAAAGATATTCAAAACTGACAGTACAGACAACATCAATGCAATTCCGGAAAGTATTGCACCTTATCTTCATTATCGCAATATTTATCCAGGGCTCAGCCTTTCAGTGGATATCGGAGGAGGGTCCTCTGATATTGCCGTCTTTAAGAATGCCAGCAGTTTGCCTGAATTCATCTCCTCTGTCAAGTTTGCAGGTAATGCCATCTTTGGTGACGGATTTCCGTACGGCGCTTTTTCCAACACCACGGATAATAACGGGTTTGTCAGATTGTACAGGGCTCCCGTTGAGGATGCCATTGGCAACAATCCCAATAAACGTGAGATACTTAGCGATATAGTCGAAAAGAGGAAGGATTCAGCTGATTTCAGCAGCTTCCTGTTTTCTCTGGAAAATGAAAAGGATTTGAAATTCAATTATTCTGATCTTTTACGGCAGGACAGGAGTATGAAATTGCCCATACTGGTGTTTTACGGCGCTATTGTTTATTATTCAGCAAATCTTTTAAAGAAGCAAGGGATTGCTGAATCCCCCAAAAACATCCTGTTGAGCGGCACAGCTTCAAAAACAATCAAGATCCTGGATTCTGGCAAGGAATTTCCGAATATCTCAAATTTCTTCAGATACATTCTTAAACAGATTACCGGGACAGAGCCCGGACAGCTGAAAATTGCCCTGTCGGACAGTCCAAAAGAGATCACCTGCAAAGGCGTTTTAAAGGCAGGTATTAATGCGGACATAACCAATTGCCCCATGGTATTCTGGATTGGTGGTAATGATACTTCTGTTTGGAGCAAGTCCTTGAACATGAAAACTGATATACCGGATACTCCGTTCTACAAGGATTTGGATACAGCTGCCAACAAAGAGCTAATTGAAGCATCCATCATCCACTTTTTCGACCTGATAGACAGGTATGTCAATCACATTAACCTGGAGGGAGATTTTGGCATCGACAATTCAGCTTATATGAAGTTTAAAGCGATGCGGTCTTTAAATATTAAAGACTACCTGGAGCAAGGACTCAACGCGTTCTATAAGTCCCCTGAAAAGCATATCGAAGAAACGCTGTTCTTCTATCCCTTGATCGGCATTCTGAACAGACTTGCCTTTGAACTCGCAAATTCCGTAAATCAATGAGAAACCGATTAAAATGCATCAAAGCATTGTTGCTTTTGATCTTTGTGCCAGCTATCCTGTCGGGGCAACCAACACTCAAAGATTCCGCAGATGCCTACGAATATTGGGCACAAAGAGGGATAATTGAGATGATTTATGCCTATATGCAGGATTATTTTGTCCAGTTTGATTCTTTGAAGAATAAAAAAGAATTGGCAGGATATAAACTTTATAAGGCAACGCACATATCGGGGATTGATTCCCGAAGCAAGGATGACCTTATTTTTCAGTTTCAATTATTGAATCAGTACCTGATTGACAACAATTGGAAAACAAGTGAGACAAAGATACTCAGGCCTTTGCAGGATAAATACCATAATCAGGTCCCTCTGGATGAGCAGTTCTTTTCGGTCAATGAGGAATTCAACACATACAAATACTGGAATGAAAGGAAACAGATGATCCTCGCCAATTATGGTGAAGCACTCAAAAGCTTTCATCCCAAACCGGTCCCTGTCGTGAAGGTCCCTGAAGTTGTCCAGCGCCACGAGGCAAACAAAGAAGAGGATGAGGATACTTCTTCCGGCGTCATTACTATACTGATCAGCCTGGTTTCAGGGATTTTGATCGGGGCTTTTTCCATTTACATTTATTCCAGGGAGAGGATATACAGTATTCTGTTTTATGACAGGAGTAAATATGACAATGAGTTGGAGAAAGACTGGAGAAAGAAATACCTGTTCAAATACATTGGGATTGTCGCGGTTCAGAGGAAATGGGAGATGGAAAAACGGACCGAAATAAATGCTGCAAACAAGGACATTGATAGGCTGAAAACGGAACTTGACAAGCTTAAGGATAAAAATTACGCCTCTGATAAGGGATCATTGTTAAAAACAGCGGAAGTTGAAACAGCGGAAGAAGATCAGCCCAGTAAGGTAAGAGAATGGAAAGTTAACCAGGAGAGCCTCAGTACACTCAATGAGATCTATTATACAATTCCGGAGCATGACGGAAGTTTCAAAGTTTCAAATGGGAAAAGAAGCAAAGAAGTGGACTGTTTCTACAAAATTGAAATCGATAAGAACCGAAACAGGGGACAACTTCACTTTATGTCAGGTGATTACGATCTGAGGGCACTGGATAATATTGATTATTATATCAACCCGGTTTGTGAAATTGAGAACATTACCGAACGGACCCAGGCCCGTAGAATTATCATGAGAAATCCGGGGGTTGTGATCCTGAATGGTGAAAATTGGAAGATTGACGCAGGCAATAAAGTAAAAATCAGACTAATATGATAACCGCTCAAATGGCAAATGATTCGGTACTGACCAGCCTAACAGCCAATAATACCTATGGATCGCATGAATTTTTCTTTTATCTTGAATTTATCATTGTTCTGTCCGTCATTGTCTTTCAACTGATATATTCATTTATACTGTATAAAAACATCAGATTGTTTCAAAACATATTTGAAGAGCGACTGGAGGTGGTAAGTGGTTATATTGAAAGGGTCAAGATCGGGACTTCCGCCGATGTTTTGTCTGAAATCACCTTCGAAGGGAAGAGTGATGATCCCATATACAAAAAGGCCGGTGAAGGCATAATCAAGCTTTCACTTTTACAGACCTTGGGAGACAATGTGGTGATTACCAGGATCAGGGACACACTAAATCTGTATTTGACCAATAATTTCGGAGCACCTGTCAATTTCAGCATCATCAAGGATATTATTGACAGAGAGGTTGATGTTAAGGATGAGGAGATCTCCCAGTCAATTCCCACCCCGCTATACCTCGGACTGGCCGCAACCATGATCGGTATCATTTTTGGATTGTGGGCGATGCCAAATCTAAGTGGTAATGGTTTTACCGAAGGAATTGATGCTTTGATCAACGGGGTTAAAATTGCCATGCTTGCCAGCCTGATGGGATTAACCTGCACGACGGTGTTGTCTTCCTTTGCTTATAAAAGAACCAGGAGAGTTATATTAAGGGACAAGAACGATCAGCTTTCTTATTTACAGGCCAAGTTGTTGCCCGAATTGATACGGGCCGAGGATACAGGGCTTGCAGGACTCAAAACAAGCCTGGATACTTTTGCAAGGGAGGCTACAAGAACCTCTGACAACATCAGGGTTGCGGCAAATCAGACTGCTTTGAACCTCCAGGCACAGCTCAATGTCATTTCCAAAGTCGAGAATCTGAACATGACAAAGGTTACCAAGGCAAATCTTGAGCTTTTCGATCGTTTGGACATGAGCATGGATGCTTTGAAGCATCTTACAAAGTTCCTCAGCCTGATGAATGAGATCTCTGACAATCTGGTCAATTTCTCCAGCAAGGCAGAGAATCTGGAATCCATTGCCGGAGAAATAAAGGCGACATTGCACAGCTCACAGGATGTTCTGAACTTTTTGCGATTGCATTCAGAGTCGCTTACAGCACATATTGATCAAATTCATGAATCGGGCGATTCAGCCAGGAAGGCCGTTGAAATTGCTGATTCTCACTTCAGGGAGGCGATTGAAAAACTGGATGAAGAGGTCAACAAAAGGATCTCAGTGTTGAACAGTACAGCCGACAACGCAGAATCGGCCCTCAAGGATATTTTTTATGAGATCGGCACAAAGCTGACTGAAGTAACAGACCGGCATGTAAATACGCTTCTGGCTACCTATGCGCAGGTAATACCTCAGTTCAAACAACTTGACAATCTGGAATTACTTCCTTCACTTAAGGAGGAATTTACCTTAAAGTTTGCTGATTTTCAGAATAACTCAACTGATAAGTCGGATAGGCTTATCGAAAGTGTAATTGAACTGAACCAGTCCCTGCATTCACTTCAGAGCAGTTTGAATCACAAGGCTATCCTTTCCCGGCTTTCCACAATTGATGACCACCTGAAGAGGAGGAGCATCCGATCGGGTCTTTTACATCCTGAGCGGGGTAAATCAGAAAGGAGAGGATCTGCATCCGGAAATTCAGATAATAGAGCCGGGTCGCCCGGTCTTGGCGGGTTTTGGAGAAGGTTGTTTAATAAAACAAAGGAATAGTCGCAGCCACATGATAAGGTAGTAGGGGCATTAATACCGTGTAATGAAGAAGGATAATATTTTCTGGGTTAGTTACTCCGATCTCATGACAAGCATGTTTTTCGTCATGATGGTGCTTTTTGTAATTGCCATTGGCCATTTAAAGTCGGTTGCTGATGCAACAAAGAAACAGCTGGATAAAATTCAGGAGCTTCAGCATGCGGTTCAGCAATTGCCCGAGAAATATTTTGAATACCAGCCGCAGTATAAGCGATTCAAACTGAATAGCCAGATCCAGTTTGCCAGGGGGAGTGCTGAGATTAATCCAATTTACCGCACGTATCTGATGAATGTTGGCTATTCGGTGGTTAAGCTGATCAGTGATCTGAATAAAAACGAGGAATACAAGAAATTTGACATCAAATACCTGATTGTTGTGGAAGGCATGGCCTCGAGGGACAATTATCCCTTGAACTATGAGCTGAGTTATAAGCGGGCGTTAGCTTTGTACAAACTTTGGAAAGATAATGGTATAACTTTTGATCCGCACAATTGCGAGATCCAGATTTCCGGGAGCGGTATTGAAGGAATCCGTGAGTATAATGGCAATCAGGAGTACAGAAATCAACAATTTCTCATCCACATCATACCCAAGATGGGGAAAATTATCGAGAATTGATAGCAAGGGTCATGGCTTTACCCGGGCACATGAACAAGTTTCTTTGTTTCAAAGAAATCTTCCTGGAAAAAATCTTTCAGGTTGAAGATCTGAACATTGTTTCCCATGGATTTCAATTCTGTATCCAGGTCTCCTCCTTTCAGGGCCAGCAGACCATTCTTCAGACCATGACTTCCACCTGGAATAATGTTTTTCTTCACCCAGCAGTAAAGTTTCGGAATTTCAGCCACTGCCCTGCAGACCACAAAATCTGCTTTATCTGAAAGCTCTTCAAGGCGCACATTCCTGATGCTGCAATTGTCAAGTCCTATCTCCCCTGTAATTGTTTCCACAACACGGATCTTCTTGGCAACAGAATCAACCAGGGTAAACCTGACTTCAGGAAAAAGTATGGCGAGTGGAATTCCGGGGAATCCCCCTCCGGTGCCGGCATCGATGATTGCAGTACCGGGTTCGAACTGCACAATCCTTGCAATGGACAAGGAATGCAAAACGTGATGAAGATAAAGATTTATTATATCCTTTCTGGAAATGACATTGATCCGCTCATTCCAGAAATGATAAAGCGGGCCAAGCTGATTAAATTGTCGGGCTTGTCGGATTGTCAGGTGTGCGAAATATTTTGTGATTGTCTGCATGTGAAAACCGCGGTAAACCAGCAGGGACTTACATCTTACCGTTGGTATTCTTAAGAATATTGTAAAGAAGTTCACGGGCCCTGAAAAGCTGCGCTTTTACCGTACCAATAGGCAGTTCCAATTCTTCTGCGATCTCCTCATACGATAGCTCGTTGAAATACCGCAGTTCAATGAGCTTTCTGTAGCGGGGTTTCAACTTTGAAACAAGAGACCGCATCAGCTTAATTTTCTGTTCATTAATCAGTGTTTCCTCCGGATCAAGAACGGGTGCCTGAATGTCCTTGGTGGCTTTCTCGTGCTCTTCATTGCTGTGATCGAGAGAAACATGACTGGTTTTTTTCTTTCTGATGAAGTCGATGCAGTTGTTGGTAGCAATTTTGAAAAGCCAGGTACTAAAGGCGTAATTGGGGGCGTATTGTGTTATATTCTTAAATGCTTTCCCGAAAGCTTCAATGGTAAGGTCTTCCGCATCACTGGCATTGTTCACCATTTTCAGCAGCATATAATAGATTGCATCACGATATCGGCCCATGAGCTCGGCATATGCCCGCTGATCTCCTTCAGTTGCGCGCTGAACAAGCATATAATCACGCTGTGCTTTTTCGGATAAATTTGCGTTTACTTCCATTGGTAGTTTGAGGGTCTGAGACGGCTTGTTAAAAGCAGCCCAAAATTAATGAACAGTGAGAAAAGGTCAAATAATAACGAAATTAATAATAAATTCTTCTCATTTAATTTAATCATGGTTTTTTTCAGGACGAGGAGCTGCACCAGCAAACGAAAGACAAACAATGACAAGGCCAGGGTCCTGAAAGCAGGTATGACCAACAGGGAGATCAGGCCGGCATAAAAAAGCAACCTGCTGACAGGTTCCAGGGTGAGCAACACTTTATGAACCGGTTTGTAAAGCTTGTTGGTGCTGAAATGTCTTTTCTTTTGGAAATACCACTTGTCAAAAGATTCCTTGGGTGAGGTACGGGTATGGCTTTCATGTGAAAACTCAATGGCAGTATTGGTCTTGGTAGCATGTTCATTGACAAAAAGATCGTCATCACCTGATGCCAGGTGAAAATGATTTGCAAAACCTTTTCCGCTGTAAAACAAGGTACGTTTATAAGCAAGATTCCTGCCAACGCCCATGTAAGGAATTCTGCAAAGTGCATAGCTGAAGTACTGCAATGCAATAACCAGCGTATCATACCGGATGTATTTATTGAGAAGCCCGGCCTGCGCAAAATAGCCTCCGTATCCGAGGACCACAGCAGTCTGATCTGAGAATCCCGATGACATCCGGCTTATCCATTGATCACTGTCAGGCCTGCAATCGCCATCCGTAAAAAGCAGCCTGTCATATCTGGCAGCCTTTATGCCAATAGTGACAGCAAGCTTCTTCCCATGTGAAAACTTCTTATCCTCCTTGATCTGACTGGTCCTGAGCCGCGGATACTGTTCCGAATACTTCTTAAGGACCAGGTCAGTATCATCTGTTGAACAGTCATTTACAACTATAACTTCATATTCCGGATAATCCTGCGTCAGAATGACCGGCAGGTAATTGTCGAGATTGTCGGCTTCGTTGCGGGCACAGATCACCACGGAAACAGGTTCACGGGCAGTGACACCGGGAACTTTCTTATAAAAAGCAAAACGGATATAAATGCCAAGGTAGTAGATCAGCTGAATAACAAAGGCAAGTGAAAAAACAAGCATAACAATAAACCATTGTTTTTCAGCGAGAAAACTGGAGAAGACTGTCATTGATTTTATTTATTCCGTTGTGGCAATTTTATTAAAGTTTTTGCTGTAAACCAAATTCTGGCGGGCCAAGTAAATAACATTAACCGTAATAAATTATATATTTGCCGCCAAACAAGGGTTCCCATGAAATTTGAAGTGCTGCATAATGATTCCACCACCGGAGCGCGCACAGCCAGAATGATCACATCGCATGGTGAGATAGAAACACCTGTTTTTATGCCTGTTGGAACGGCAGGAACGGTCAAGGCGGTTCACCAGCGTGAACTTCACGATGATTTAAAAGCGCAAATCATCCTGGGAAATACCTACCACTTGTATTTGAGGCCGGGAACAGATATTATCAGGCAGGCGGGCGGACTGCATAATTTTATGAACTGGCAGCGGCCTATCCTGACTGATAGTGGTGGTTACCAGGTTTTTTCCCTGGCCGGGATGAGGAAACTCACGAACGAAGGTGCGCTTTTCAGTTCCCACATCGACGGTTCAAAACACCTTTTTACCCCGGAAAAGATTGTTGAGGTTCAGCGGAATATCGGTGCGGATATCATGATGGCCCTGGATGAATGTACTCCTTTCCCATGCGACCATAAAAGCGCCAAGAAGTCGATTGAACTTACTCACCAGTGGCTTGAAAGGGGCTTTGGTTTTTTCAGGCAGAGTGAACCACTGTACGGCCATGAGCAATCATTTTTTCCAATCGTTCAGGGCAGTGTTTACGAAGACCTGCGCAAAGCATCCGCTGAGGTTATTTGTTCCTACCCGGCGGATGGCTATGCAATAGGCGGTTTATCGGTAGGCGAACCGGAAGATGTTATGTATGAAATGGTGAATGCGGTAACAGGAATTCTGCCGGCAGACAGGCCGAGATACCTGATGGGTGTGGGGACACCTGTCAATCTGCTCGAAGCCATTGCCTTGGGAATCGATATGTTCGACTGTGTGATGCCCACAAGGAACGGCAGAAACGGAATGCTCTTCACAAGAAACGGGATCATGAATATGCGCAATAACAAATGGAAAGATGATTTCAGTATTCTTGACGCTGAAAGCACCTGTTTTGTTGACCTGCAGTATTCAAAAGCATACCTGCGCCACCTGATAATTTCCAAGGAAATTCTTGGGGCACAAATTGCATCCCTGCATAATTTATGTTTTTATCTTTGGTTGATGGAGGAAGCCCGGAAAAAAATCAGGGAAGGGGAATTCGGAACCTGGAAAAATAGTATGGTCAAAAAGCTGTCGCAAAGATTATGAAAAGGCCGAAATTAAATACACTCGACTGGTATATTATCCGGAAGTTCCTCGGTACATTCTTCTTTACCATCGGCCTGATCGTTGCTATTGCTGTTATTTTTGACCTGTCTGAAAAAATCGATGATTTTCTTGAGAACAATGCCCCGTTCCACAAAATCATATTTGACTATTATCTCAATTTTATACCCTATTTTGCAGTTCTCTTCAGCCCGCTGTTTACTTTTATAACCGTAATATATTTTACATCACGGATGGCATACAATACGGAGATCATAGCCATTCTAAGCAGCGGTGTGAGCTTTAACCGGCTACTGGTTCCCTATTTCGTTTCTGCCTTTGCGCTGACGGTCTTTGCCTTTACCTTGAATAACTACGTTATTCCCCATGCCAACGCACGAAAACTGGCGTTCGAAGAACTCTATTACCACAACTCTCCCAAAGTGGTTCGTCAGAGAAACATTCATAAGCAAATTGAACCGGGTTTATATGTATACCTGGAGAATTTCAATACCATGAATAACAGCGGCAGGCGTTTTTCCATGGAGAAATTCAAGAATGGCGAACTGCAATCAAAACTTTTCGCCGATGAAATCAGCTGGGATTCCACAAAAGCCAAATGGCATCTCCGTAACTATTACATCCGCAACTTTCATAAGGATACGCAAACCCTGACCCAGGGCAATTCAACCGATACCATAATTGCACTCACTCCTGAAGAATTCAGACGGAGGGACAATGCGGTGGAAGCCATGAACCTGGGAGAGCTGAACAGGTTCATCAAAGAGCAGAAGTTACAGGGGGGGCCTGATATCGAACTTTACCTGATCGAAAAGCACAGGCGGTTCTCCTTCCCGTTTTCTGCGTTTATCCTTACCCTGATCGGCGTATCCGTGTCCTCGAAAAAGGTTAAGGGAGGCATAGGGATGCAATTGGGGATCGGCCTGCTGATCAGCTTTTCCTATATCGTATTCATGCAGTTCTCTTCGCAGTTCGCCATTAGCGGTGCCTTTAGTCCCTTTATTGCAGTTTGGATTCCCAACCTGCTCTTTGCCATTATCTCTGTCTTCATCTATCGACTGGCCCCCAAATAGATCCGTTATTTTCCTCATGTTATGTCCATGATTCTTTGCATTTGTTTATTTTGACCTTATATTTGTTGCCTTCTTAATTAAATAACCAACATGGCACTTAAGAAACAAATTCAGGAGCTTCATAAACGACGCGAAGAGGTTCGGATGGGCGGTGGTGAAAAGGCAATCGAAAAACAGGAAGCCATGGGTAAAATGACAGCCCGGAACCGGATTCTTGCTCTTCTTGACACGGACTCATTCCAGGAATATGACATGTTTGTGCAGCATGAAGCCAGGGACTTTGATATGGCCAAGAAAGTATTGCACGGGGATGGTGTTATTATTGGCACCGGCACCATTTCAGGGCAGCCAGTATGTATTTTTGCCCAGGACTTCACAGTAGCCGGTGGTTCGCTGGGATTGATGCACTCCAGGAAAATCACGAAGATCATGGACCATTCCCTGAAAATGAAGGTTCCCCTGATCGGGATCAATGATTCGGGAGGTGCACGCATCCAGGAGGGTGTAAATTCACTTGCAGGTTACGGAGAGATTTTTTTCAGGAATACTCTTGCTTCCGGCGTTATTCCTCAGATCTCGGTAATTCTCGGACCTTGTGCAGGCGGCGCGGTTTATTCACCTGCGCTGACGGATTTTGTCTTTGTGGTCGAAAACATCTCCAAGATGTTCATCACGGGTCCCGAGGTAATCAAGACTGTTCTTGGAGAAGAGATCTCCATGGAAGACCTGGGCGGAGCCAGGGTGCACAGTGAAATCACCGGGAATGCCCATTTCTTTGCAGAGAACGAGCCTGATTGTTTTGACCAGATCAAAAAATTACTTTCTTATATTCCGGCCAATAATGACCGTAAAGCTGCAAAATGCTCTGCCAAGCCGCCCAGGGCTGGCTATAAGATCGGGGAAATCGTACCTGATGATCCGTCGCAGCCCTATGATGTGCGCGATGTGATCCGAGCCATCGCTGATGAATCCGATTTCTTTGAAATCCAGGAAAACTGGGCTGCAAACCTGGTTATTGGCTTTGGCAGGATGAACGGGGAAACCTGCGGATTTGTGTGCAACCAGCCGCTGGTATTGGCGGGTGTGCTTGATGTGGATTCATCAGACAAAGCTGCACGCTTTATCCGTTACTGCGATGCATTTAATATTCCGATCATTACCCTCGTTGACCTGCCAGGGTATCTTCCTGGAGTAGATCAGGAACATGCCGGAGTGATCCGTCATGGTGCAAAAATTCTGTATGCCTATAGCGAAGCCTCTGTACCCAAACTCACGGTGATCCTCAGAAAAGCATACGGGGGAGGTTACATCGCCATGGGATCGCGTCATCTCAGGGCTGACTTTGTCTTTGCCTGGCCTACGGCTGAAGTTGCAGTGATGGGACCTGAAGGAGCCGCCAATATCATTTTCCGCAAAGAGATTACAGAAGCCGAAAATCCGGAAGAGATGCGCCAGCAAAAGGTCAAGGAATACAAGGAAAAATTTGCCAATCCTTATGTAGCAGCTTCCAGGGGTTACATCGACTCTGTCATTGCACCGGAGGAAACAAGGAATATCTTGCTGCATGCCATCGAGGTCTCCGGAGAAAAAGCAGTCAGCCTGCCCCGTAAGAAACACGGAATACCACCATTTTAATAAGGAATCCCATGAAAGAAAATAAGCCAACAGATGCTCACGATGTACTACAGGGATTAAAAGAGCTTAATATTCAGGGAGATGTGTATTACACCACCTTCAACCGGAAATTCAGTAACAGGCAAAACTGGATCAAACCTGACAAGAAGCAGGTCATATCCTTCATTCCGGGTACTATCCGGCAGGTTCTCATCAAGCCCGGTGATATTGTAAAGGCGGAGGACAAAATTCTGGTACTCGAAGCCATGAAAATGATGAATACCATTCATGCCCCCATGAGTGGAAAGATAAAATCCGTTCTGGTAAGTGTAGGGGATCGTATGCCCAAGGGTACTTTAATGGTTGAGTTTGAATAGTTATTCCAGCTGCCCCGACCAGAAAAAACAACCCGGGAACTGATCCTCCAGTTCCGGAGTTGTTTCATTAAACAGACCATATACCGAAGATCCGCTGCCCGACATGGATGCATATATAGCCCCCTGCCGGTATAATAATTCCTTGATCTCACCGATCCGCGGATGCCTGCTGATGACATGACGCTCAAAATCATTGACAATGTTTACACGCCATTGTTGAAAAGGCAATCTGATCAGATCTTCCAGTGGCTGGTCCGGTTTACCGGGTTTTACACCGGCATAGGCTTCAGCCGTGCTCACATGAATACCGGGATTTACCAGGACCAACACCAACGACCCGGGGAAATGGGCAATGTCTCTGAACCGGTTTCCTCTTCCGTATCCGAAAAGCGGCCTGTTCTTTATGAAGAAGGCACAATCACTGCCCAGCTCAGAAGCATAGTCGCAGAGCTGTCCTTCATCCAGACCAAGACCGAACAGCTGGCTGAGGTACTTCAGCATAAAGGCTGCATCTGAAGAGCCGCCACCAAGTCCTGCGCCAAGAGGGATTATCTTGTGAAGATGAATGTCAGTCGCAGGCAGCTGAAAATTACGACAGAGCAGCTGATAAGCCTTCACACACAGGTTGCTTTCGGAAGGAGCATCAACGGGTATACCGGTTGCCGTAAACTTATAGGTTCCCGGTGGTACACCGGCCAGAGGAATGATTTCCAGAATGTCGGAAAGTCCGATGGGATAAAAGACGGTTTCTATATCATGATAACCATCAGACCGCCGGCAGATTACATTCAACCCGATGTTAATCTTGGCATTGGGAAAACAAAGCATATGGCCGTTTATTAAAGTTTGTGCTACCTGTAAAATATAAGGAATAAACAGCATTTCGGACATACTTTATTCCTGATATTTTATCAACAAAAATCCCGCTCCTGGTTTGTAATGTGTTTATAAACAAAGCCGGGGTAAGTTGCAGATTCGGTTCCCCAATATCTAATTTTAGGGGCTTGATAAAGCATTGACCAACCTGATTAAAAGTCTTGACCATGGCGCAAAAGAGAAATCAACCGGCAACTTCGTCCATCATACCTGTCGGAATCGATCTGGGAAAACTACCACCTCAGGCACCTGATCTGGAAGAGGCAGTTTTGGGTGCTGTGATGCTTGAAAAAGATGCCATTCTTCAGATTATTGATATTCTGAGACCGGAAAGCTTTTACAGGGATGAACACCAGAAGATTTACCAGGCCATCATCGACCTGACCTCTGCCAACAAAGCCATTGATTTGCTCACGGTCACCGAGGAACTCAGGAAAAAGAAGCAGCTGGAGGAAGTTGGTGGTCCGGTTTATATAACACAACTTACCTCCCGCGTGGCATCAGCAGCTCATATTGAGTTTCATGCCCGAATAGTTGCCCAGAAACATATTCAGCGTGAGCTGATCAGGGTTTCCTCTGAAATACAAAGCAGGGCTTTTGATGAAAGTACCGATGTGGACGACCTGCTTGATTTCTCCGAAGCCGAGTTGTTCAATATTGCCCAGGGCAATATCAAGAAGGAATCTCAAAAGGTAAATGTTCTCATTAAGGCTGCCATTGAGCAGATGGAAGAAGCCAGCAAACGTGCTGACAGCCTCATTGGCATACCCTCGGGATTTACCAAGCTCGATCGGATGACGAACGGCTGGCAGAATTCCGATCTGGTTATTATTGCTGCCAGGCCTTCCATGGGTAAAACGGCCTTTGTCCTTTCCATGGCCCGCAACATGGCGGTTGATCATAACCGTTCAGTTGCTATCTTCTCGCTGGAAATGGCGTCGCTGCAATTGGTGAACAGGCTTATCGTTGCAGAGACCGAATTGCCTTCCAACCGGATCCGCAACGGTAAACTGGCTGATTTTGAGTGGGAACAGCTCGATTACAAAATTAAAAAACTGGTGGATGCCCCGATTTTTATTGACGATACACCTGCCATCTCCATCTTTGAATTAAGGGCAAAGGCAAGACGCCTGAAAAGACAATACAACATGGAAATCCTGATCATTGACTACCTTCAGCTTATGTCCGGTACTCCTGATACAAAGGGGAACCGTGAACAGGAGGTCAGTACAATATCCAGGGCTTTAAAAGGAATCGCCAAGGAGCTCGACATACCTGTCATCGCTTTATCACAGTTAAACCGTTCCGTCGAGATCCGTTCGGGTACAAAACGGCCTCAGTTGTCAGACCTTCGTGAATCAGGCGCCATTGAACAGGATGCCGACATGGTCATTTTCATTCACCGTCCTGAGAAATACGGACTTATGGAGGATGAAAACGGAAATTCATTGCGTGGACTGGCCGAGATCATCCTGGCCAAGCATCGTAACGGACCTATCGGCGATATTTTTCTGAAGTTTAAAGATGAGTTTGCCAAGTTCACGGAACTGGAGGAAACTTTCCTTGCACCACTGGCCGAGGTTGAAGCACAACCTGTTGCCGTTACACGCGGGTCAAAAATGAACAAGAACATCATAGGCGATGGTTTCAGCAACAATGACGTGGCTGGTGCTGATTATACGGATGAGGTACCCTTCTGAGAAAACCCGGACTTTCTTTACATTTGTGATAAAAGAAAGTTTATTATGCCCGATAAAGTCCCTTCAAATGAACTTGAAGCACGGCTAAAACGCTTCAGGGCCATCATGGATGTACATCATCCATCCTGGAAATTAGCGGTCATCTTCAGCAAGATCAACCTGTATTACCTTACAGGAACCATGCAGGATGGTATGCTGCTGATCCCTCGCAGCGGGGAGGCTGTGCTGTGGGTCCGCAGAAGCTACGAGCGCGCAGTAAACGAATCACTCTTCCCGCTCATCAGGCCCATGGATGGCTTCCGTGATGCAGCTGCCGTGCTGGGTACCGTACCTTCAGCAGTACACATCGAAACCGAGTTTGTTCCGCTTGCTTTCCTGCAACGTTTTCAAAAGCACTTTCCTTTCCGGGAAGCCCTTTCACTTGATGCCCAAATTGCTTATACCAGGTCGGTCAAGAGCACTTACGAGCTTAATTTAATGAGAAAGTCCGGTGAACTGCACCGTATTGTCCTGGAAGAACGGGTGCCTTTGATGCTGAAAGAAGGAATGAGCGAAGTGGACCTGGTAGGGGAGTTGTATGCCCAAATGCTCAGGGATGGGCACCATGGGGTGGCCCGGTTTGGCATGTTTGATACCGAAATTGCCATTGGTCATATTGCTTTTGGTGAAAGCAGCCTTTATCCGACCAGCTTTAACGGTCCCGGTGGCAATTACGGCATGGGACCGGCTGTCCCGTTTATAGGCAGCCGGGAGAGAAAACTGACCAAAGGCGATCTTGTGTTTATTGATATTGGGTTTGGTGTGGAAGGATACCATACCGATAAAACGTTGAACTATGTATTCGGGAAGGAGCCTGGTAACGAAATCATGAGAGAACACAATGCCTGCCTGGATATTCAATCACGGCTGGCAGAAAAGTTAAAGCCTGGGGCCATACCTTCAGCACTTTATGAGGATATTATGAATAGCTTATCCCCGACTTTCCTTAAGAACTTCATGGGATTTGACAAACGGCAGGTCAGGTTTCTTGGTCATGGCATCGGTCTGGTTATTGATGAGGTGCCGGTGATTGCCAGGGGCTTTGACAACCCGCTTGAAGAAAACATGGTTTTGGCCCTCGAACCTAAAAAGGGAATCGAAAATGTGGGAATGGTGGGAATTGAAAATACCTTTCTTGTTACCCCCGATGGCGGGGAATGTATCACTGGGCACAGCAGGGGATTGGTAACGGTGATTTGAAGCATTGGATATCTGGGTTTTATGGAATAAATTTATAAGATTCTATGCAGTGAAAGGAGGCAGAACCCATGTTGTAGAGGGCTCTTGAAATTGATGAGCACAACTGTGGCAAAGACCACCCATATGTGGCGGTTAATCTAAACAATCTTGCCTTGTTGCTCTTGGCAGAAAAAAGAATGGTTGAAGCCGAGCCACTCATGAAGCGATCATTGGCCATCAGAGAAAGAACATTTGGGCCAGATCACCCGGATGTTGCAATAGGACTTTATAACCTGGCGAGAATAATTCAGAATTTAAATCGTGATGAAGAGTCTGAGCCTCTCAATTACAGGGCACTTGAATTATTATTAAGATTTATTCGTAATGATGGACAAGCTCATCAGCATTTCAAGGTTGTACAAATAAATTATATTCGGCTGCTTCAACGGCTGGGTTAGGGATCACAAGAAATTGACAGTCATATAAAGAATATTGATCCGGATCTTTAATCGAACCATTGTAATAAAATGATTGCATAGTTTTTACATGGTAGAAAATGCATTTCGGTATTGCTAAAAGATAAGCAATACTCAGTTTTGATGTTTATCGACATTTCTTACTTTCTTTTACTAATTTTGATAAGATAGTTTGCCATGAAATCCGAATCTTCCCAAACCAGCCGTCAGTTTATCCTTCCTATCATACTGACTATTATTACCATTGTATTGGGGTTGTTAAGTTTTCACGCGGTATTTCCGGATTACCCCTTCTGGCGAAAACTGTATTATACCTTCCAGCTTTTTTCAATGGAATCAGGTGACCGTTTTTACGAAAACGGCAGTCAGCCTTCCGGAATTACAGTCGTTTTTAATATAGCCCGTTTCCTGGCCATCGCCACCCTTTTTATCACTATTGCACTTGCCATTCTTTCGGTTTTACGGTACAGGTATTTCATGTCGCGGATGAAACTTATGAAAGGTCATACAATTCTGTGCGGATTGGGCGATGTTGGCAGGGCTTTCGCAAAGAACCTTCCTGATAAAGGCCGGCTTGTCATTGTAGAAAAAAATACCGGAAATGAAGACCTGCAAAAACTGAAGAAAGACGGCGCCAGGATCGTGGAGGCCAACGCACTTGACACCATTGTGCTTAAAAGTACAGGTATTCATCGTGCGAGGTTTCTGCTGGCATCAACCGGTGACGATTTCGACAACCTGACCATCATCAATTATGCGCTGGATCATGTTAAGGTCAAGGAGCATGGAGAAGGTAATATCATTCTGGTTGCCAATATCCTCAGTCGAAACCTCAAAATGTCCGTATTGGAGGAGTGGAAACGCAGGATTGATCCAAACGATTGCCTGTTGAAGAAAAGGTTGGCAGCCTTTTATGAGACGGCCATTAAGATTCAAGCAAAGGAAGGCCAGGATAACGAAGCTGACAGATTGAAAAATGAACTGGCTGAAGCCAGGCAGGCACTTATCGCCTACAATCCTTCTGAAGAACCTGTCGTGGGAGCGTTCGGAGTTGTAAAGCTGTTCAATGTCAGTCAACTGGCAGCCAGGTTTATCTTTCTGCAATATCCGCCTGACAGGTTCAGGAGTATCACAAAAGTTGATGATCCAGCCATGAAGGTGCTCATCCTGGGCTGGAGTGAAATAGGAGAAGAGCTGTTCAAACTGTGTGTGCAGAACTGTCACTTCATAAACAGAAAAAAGACCAGTATTACACTGGTATACCCCCATACAGAGCAAATTGAGAGCAAGCTTGGTTCGAGGTTCAGGCAGGTAGATCAGGTTGTGGATTTTCAACCCATCCAACAAAACCCACTGTATCTGACAAGCAGGTTCCTTTTGGATCACGGGCTTGTACAGCCGGATATTGTTTACATCTGCAGCAGGGAAGATCGTTACCAGGTTTCCTATTGCACCAAAGCGAGGGAATTGTTCGGAGAAAAAGTTGCCATCGTAAGACCCTTCTATAAGAATGTGATTTTGTGGAAGGAGACTAACATAACCAACATCTTTTCCTTTAATATTCTTGAAAAGGTCTGCAATATTGACAATATGGCTGGTGAATCACTTGACAAACGTGCTGTAATGGTCCATCACCACTGGCTGAAGCAGGCTGTTTCAGACTACATTGACACGGCAGAGAAAGCCCTGGCAAATGGCCGTAATATTCCTGAACCTAAACCGACTTTGGTCCCCTGGTACCTGCTCGACGAAGAGATACATGATGACAACCGGTCAGTTGTGGATCACCTCAATGTTAAACTAAGGTCAACCGGGCAGCTTTCAGATCCTGCATATTACGATTGTCCGGAAAAGTCGAATATAAATTATGGTTTTCTGAACGATAATACATGGGTTGAAAACCTTGCGGAGATGGAACACCGCCGATGGTCGGCAAACAAGTATTTATACGGTTGGAATCCCGGCAAGGAAAGAAATGTCCTGCTCAGGGAGCATGAAAGCCTTAAAGATTACAGTGAACTGGATGACAGTACCAGGAACTATGACCGTGAACAGATTAAAAGGATGAAAGATTTATTGGGTTGAAACAGGATTAGAAACACCTGGCATTCAATAATTTTGCGTGTTCTCAATTATCTGCATCCAAGATAACCAATATTTTATCTAATTGCTATGAAAGCAGGAGACAAAGTACTGTGCATCAATGATAACAACCTGTATCATATACCGGTCCGCTGCATATGTGAAGGGCTCATCTATACACTGGCAGAAGTATTCACCTGTAAATGCGGCAACGTATATGTGCGGTTAGAGGAGGTGTACAAGGATTTTAACATGTGGTGCCCGAAATGCAATACTTTTCAATACACCAAAATGTTCTTTCACATTGAACGTTTCAGACTACTGGATCAGGGTGAGAACACTGAAAAAGAGTATGGCAGCATAAAAGCCCCGGTTCACAACAGGATTATAGCTGATCAATAACTTTTTTGATTTTTTGCGTTACCTCCCCGGCGAGGGGCCCCAAAGCCTCATTTTCAACAGCCATCATCGATGCCATGGGATGAACGGCAGCCACTTCGGTAGTGCCGTTTTCCCGGTCAATCACAACAATATTACAGGGCAACATGGTGCCGATCTTTTCCTCTGCCTGCAAGGCCTTGTATGCAAATGCAGGATTACAGGCTCCTAAGATTGTATATTTTCTGTAATCAACACCCAGTTTCTCCTTCAGTTTGGCCTGCATGTCAATCACGGATACAATTCCAAAACCTTCTGTTTTCAAGGCCTCGGTTACTTTATCAACAGCCTCGCTAAAACCCGTATTTAATATAGTTGAAAAATAATATTCCATAAGGCAGTTAATTGAATTAGAATAGGGCGTAGTTGAAAACTACGCCATGCTCTTACTTTGTACGTACTATTCCTTGCTCTTTTTACCGGTGTTTATCCCAAACGGCAGATACAAAGGGCATAGTCCGATAAGGCTGGTGAGCAAGAATATCGCTGCCAGAATCAACAAAACAACAGCCAAGGTTCCTGTAATTACCTTGGCAAAGGCCAGAACAACAACAACCAATGCAACCAGTAACCTGATTGCTTTATCGACATTACCCATGTTTTTCTTCATACTTGATTAGCTTTTAAAATATTTTGTTTAAGTTATTAACCTCCAAAAGAGAAAATTGTTTAATACAACCGGCAGATTCTTTAAATTAACCACCCCGACGGGGTACCCCCACCCCGTCGGGGTGGTAAGGATTTAATTTCTGAAAGAATCACCGACGAATTTCATGGCCAGTTCGAGGGCTGTCCTCCAGTATTCCCAGGTATGGCCGCCATCACGTACCCTGAATTCAAAGGGTATGTTCTTTTCCTTCATGAGATGTACCAGGTTGGTATTTTGTCTGATCAGGAAATCATCGTCACCGCAATCAATCATGATTTTGGGCAATCCCGGAGGTGCGCCGAACATGGAACCGACGGGTTCCTTGTAGGGCTCCATGGCTTTTACAATCTCCTGGACCGAGTGTACCCTGTAATTCTCCGGCAATCCTTCGGCATTGTTTGGGCCCCAGAGTTTCAGGTTAAAGTTCCTGCTGAACTCACTGGGCGTTTCACCCTCTTTCAGGGGTTCAACTTCGATCACCGCTGCGCTCATGGCATAGCAAACCTTAAACATATCGTTGTGTTTAATGGCATGGTACAGGGAACCGTATCCTCCCATTGAAAGTCCTGCAATAGCACGGCCATTGCGGGTTGCCTGGATGCGGTATTTCTTTTCGATCTGGGGGATAAACTCCTGGTAAAAGAAATCCTCCCAACGGACTGACTTGTCGTAATTGTTGATGTAAAAAGCATCGATCAGACCATCGGGCATGATGATGATCATCTCCGGTGCTGTACCATCCGCCATGGCTTTGCTGGCAATGCGATTCACCTCGCCAACATTCACCCATCCCGTATGATCTCCCATCATGCCGTGCAACAGGTACAAAACGGGATAGTTACGGTTAGAGGTGGTGTAACCATCCGGCAGGTAAACCGAATAATGCATTTCTTTTTTCAGGATCTCACTGTTGATCACCTGCGAACAATCAACCGTTCCCTTTTGCGCCATGCTGTTAAAAACAGCGAAGAAGGCGGCTGATAGGATCAGTAATAATCTTGCTTTCTTCATAAGAATTGTTGTGTATGTTAAAGTAAAATGTTCTGCAGTATAAAGATACACCTCAGGATTGTATTACAAAGGATAATTATTGTTTTAAAGCCGCCTTCGTAAAAAGATATTCGGGAATATCCTGATCGAATTTTACATTTGTCATTTTAAATTCGGTACCGCTGCCATCTTTCAGCATGTCTTTGTAGATGATGGACATCGGGAACCAGCGTCCCTGGATGTTCTTAACATCGCTCAGCTCCATGCGTTTAAGCAACTGGCCGCTTTTCCCATAGAGCTCCTGCCTGAGCGGAATAAATCGTTCGGCGTCAATCCACATTTTTTGTTTGTAATATGCCACATCAGTCACCTTAGCCGTTAACTCAAGAAGCCTGGTTGTACGATCGTCCATCTTTTCTTCTCCCAGCATCTTTGCGGAATACACCTCCGTGAGCTTCCGGTCATCCATCATGTCCTCATAGGAAAGATCAGACCCCATAACGGATTGTCTCAGAAGGTGCCCCGAGATCTGAACTGTACGGTCGGCAGAGGGTGAGTAAATCCACAATTGTCCTTCGAGTTTAAGCATTTTTGTGCCTTTGTCGCTTGCAGGAGAAAGATACTCGGTAAAAGACTTCCGGTTGCCTTCCGAATAGGTTTTGGAAGTGACAGTTCTGGTGTTCCGTTTCCCGTGGATGATCATGGTGGATTCGAATACCCGGTTTTTTGAAGACATGTTCCTGTCGACTTTCGTGAGCATGTTGTCAGCATCCTGACCGAAGGAACTGCTGGCCATCGCAAATATTGCCATGGCGAATACTAAAATCTTTTTCATCTTGATAATCTTCATTCTTTAAGGTCCATAATACTCATGTTTAGTTCTCCGGTGACTGCCTGTTATCCTGAGCGGAGCCATGGAGGATTTCTGAATCATGTTTCGAATCCGCTCAACATGACTGCTTCCTGATAATATTACGTTTCCAGTTCTTTAAACAATTGTGCGGTATTTCTTCTGTAGATCCCGATTCCTGATAACGCTGTACCAATAACGGTTGAGATCACGCCCGGAATAAAGCCGATGTAATAATCCGCAAGGGTGATCCTTGCACGGATAACGTCGGGCATCATCACCGCGGCGGATGAACCTTTTGTAAATGCTCCGATATCCAGGCCATAGGTTTGAAGCAACCAGGCGAAGGAGAGCCCGATGATTGTACCAACAACGGTACCGGCCATTCCGATCATCACCGATTCATAGATCATGGTCCGGTAAATGTGACCCTTCTCTTCCCCGATAGCAAGTCTGACGCCAATTTCGCCATAGCGTCGCAAACCTCCCAGTAATCCTGCATTCCAGAGCACCAGTGACATGGCTATCATGAAGACCAAGGTGACAATACCACCCATACGTTCCGCAAGAAAGATGTACATTTTCATGCCTTCCTGGTCGCTCAAGCGAAGCATAACCGGACTGAATTCGTCACCACCAGCGGAATACCTGTCATTAAACCTTCCCAGATACGCTGTTGCCTCATCATCGTCATAAAAGCCCTCTGTAAAATAGCCGTCTATTTCCCCTGCTGCGGCTGGCATGTCCAGTGCATGCTGAACATCTCCAATATCCGCAATCAGGGTTCCCCTGTCAAGTGCCGTGGTGCCGAAACGTACGGTCCCCGAAACCGTGAAATTATAAATAGCCATACCTCCGTTCATGGTCGATCCGATGAGTGTAACCTGATCACCCGGATTTACTTTCAGTTTTCGTGAAAAGTTCTCGCTCAGCAAAGCTTCACCCCTTGAACCGGGCAATCTGCCTCTGACCAATGATTTTCTCAGGTTAAGCCGGTCGGTTTCATGGGTATCTTTTGAAAGAAGATCAAGCCCCAATCCCATAGCTGGTCCCTGTGCCCTGGTTTCCCCGGCGGAATCAGGAACATCCACAAGACCACCGAATCTTATCCTGGCTGCCCAGTCTATCTCGGGAAAGTCCTTTTTCAGCCGTTGCATCAGCCCGTCTGCATCCAGAATGGCCAGATCATTGGGGATCTGATCGGCATTATCGGCATAGGCCCGGGTCATTATTTTCAAATGTCCCGAAGAAAATCTGGCGGTCAGTTCAATCATGTCGACCATCAATCCGGTTATATAGGCATGCATGAAAACCGATAGCATTACGCCGATGGCAACCACGATAATGGGCAGGCGGCTCCTGCTTTTGTCACGAATGAGTCCTTTGAATAAAAACCCTATCATTGCAATTTCCCCCTTAAGGCTTCAGTTGGATTCATTTTTGCGATTCTTCTTGACGGCCAGTAGCTCACAACAGCCGTTGCCAGCATCACGATCAGCGTTGTTGATATTACCAATCCTGCACTATAAACCGGGTATAGTGTCTGCGCAATCGCAAATCCGTAATCACCCGTTTCAATGGGTAGTTTCCAGCCTGTTCTGGCCTGCCATATCAGGAATGGCAGCCCATATGCAGCAGCCAGAACAGCGGCCAGGACGGCATGCATGGCACCTTCGATGGTAAAGAGCCAGACAACCTCACGCTGCGTGTATCCTAAGGCCACATATGTGCCGATCTCCTTCTGCCGCCTGAAAATAGACAGTACCTGGGTATCAAACACAGCCAGCAGGGCAAGTAATAGCAGGATGGTATAAAATATGGATTGCCCGACCGATTTTGTTTTGATCATGGCCTCCAGGTCAGCTACCAGGTCATTAACCGTCATCAGTTTCCAGTCTCCGGGCCCGGAACGAATTGTTTCGGGATTCCTGATTGTGAGCAGGGTTGCCTCACCCGGCATCAGCAGCATCGATCGCATGTTCTCCAGGGGGATCCATACCTGGGCAACATCTACTGTTGGTACGTTGGTGCTGAAAATAGCGGTTATGCAGATCTCCGACGCATCAAAAGTGCCATGGGCATCTCTCCACCGGAGCGTGGTCCGGTCGCCAATCTTGAGTTTGTTGGTCCGGGCCATGTTCTCTCCGATGATGGCGGGTATTGCGTCAGGAGTTGTATCCAGCTTTTGTGTGGGCAGCGCAAGAAGATTCTGCCCGGGATCGATTCCCTTTATCAGTATGGATTGCATGCGGCCTTCGGGATAAATAGTACCCTGAGCGATAAGGACCGGCACCAAATTGCCATTTTCAATTTCAGTTTGAAATGCTGCCGGCAAAGCTGCGTGTGCTTCGGCCAGTGTGAACTGATCGAAAGGATCATAAGCCTTATGCCAGTATTGTCCGCCGCCAATTTCCCAGCGGATCATATCGTTTTTGGCCTGATGATCCCAACCGACAAGTATGCCTTTCATCCAGATGATCACGACGAATGAAAACGACAGTACGATCACGTTGAGCCAGGTTCTGAGACCGGCACCAATGAGGTTCCGGTAAGCCAGTTTAATCGCTGTTCTCATGATTTCCGGAATTTAGTTCGGAAAGACTTCATCTTTATCTATTTTGCCGTCCAGCAGATATACTTTACGCCGCAGGTAACCGATCACTTTATCATCGTGTGTAGCAAACAGGAAGGTGGTATTCAATTCCCTGTTCAGCTTAACCATCGTCTGCAGGATGTTGTGCGAATTAGCTGCATCGAGGTTGGCCGTGGGCTCATCGGCCAGCACCAGTGATGGCTTTTTAACCATAGCACGGGCAATAGCAACCCGCTGGCATTCTCCTCCCGACAACTGGGGCGGTTTCGATTTTATTTTATCGGTCAGGCCTACCCATTCTAGGGCATCCATGACCATTCTCCTGCGTTCTGATGCGGCATAATTCAATAGGAGCAAGGGAAATTCTACGTTTTCGAAGACCGTATGTACAGCCAGTAAATTATAACTCTGAAAAATGAAACCCAGGTTCTCCTTTCTAAGGCGTGCGGCTTGCCTGGCGGTAAGACCCCCGATCGAGTTGCCCAGTACCAGTACTTCACCGGAAGTAGGTACGTCAAGCGACCCAATAATGTTCAGCAAGGTGGTCTTGCCTGAACCGCTGGGACCGATGAATCCGGCAAATTCACCTTTCCCGAAATTTAAACTTATACCGGTCAAAGCAGTAAAACTCGCCTTCCCCATGGGAAATGACTTTGTCAGGTGTTCAATCTGAATAATAGGAGGATGTTCCATATCCGTTCTGTTAATGATTATATACCAACATAATTTGTACTCCCTTTCCTGCAAAGAGTTCGCCTGATTCCGCCTGTTGAGGAAGCAGGTACGTTTCCGGATTCCAGTATGCCATCAGGTAAAATGAGAACCTGTTCAACTGTCTTTTCCAATTTACAAAGTTATACAGGTTATTGTTCATCCAGTCGTAATAAACAATTGCGCTGACATTGTCGGCTATGCCCAGCGGATACGACAGGGAGCTTCCTGTAAAGGAATAGGCATTGGAAAACTCGAAGGCAGTTTCATCATATGAAAAGAAAAGTTGCTCAATGATCACATTCAGGCCATTTCCAAGTCCAAAGGTGTAATCTGAACCGAAATTGATGATCTCCTCATGTGTAAAAATGCCAGTATTCCTATTCTTACCGATCCATGCCCCTTCAATCCACAAACCTATACCCAGATCCCATTTACCGTCAATACCAACCCTGTTTTCAGCCACTTGCTCGTAGGCCGGGATATCATCTCCCAGTTCCCGGGTATCGGCTTCGCGAAAGTGATAGGAGAGGGCTACCTCACCCCTGGGAACGGGTGCCTGAAATCTTCCGCCGATTTCGGGGATGCCGCTGCTTGTCTTTCCGGTTTCCCAGGTTTTAGGACCCTCATTCCCATATAGAAACCACAGCCAGATGTTGGCATTGTTCAAGAAGTAATACCGTCCCAGCAAGCCCCATATGCCGTCTGTCAGCTGCAGGGGATCACGGGGATCGATCCGGTCGAACCACATCAGTGGTCTGAGCATGGCGGCTGAACCGAAATTTATCTTCTGAAGGCCCAGCCGCACCTCAAACTGGCTGGTGGAATACCTTGCCCATACCCGGTATGGTTTGATCTTGCCTTCGGCACTTCCCGTGTCGAAAGGATAAAAACCCGCGGAACCGTAAAGGTTCGCGGAAGCTTCAAAATCAATCACTTGTTCGTTTTTCTGCCTGATCTGGTAATTGAGTGTTGGAATATATCGCAAACCGGCATATACCGGAAAACTGATATCCGGATTGAGGTTGAGCCAGCCGGACAACTGCCCCTTGAACTGCAGGGAATCCTGGGCAATCATGGGCCGGACAGGTACCGCACATAAAGCAATCACCAATATGAAATACTTGCCGCTCATCCTTCATTCATGGGGCGATATACCATAAACAAAAAAACTGGCAAGTTCCATGATCATTTCATGCGGATTACCGAACAATATCAACAGGTTTTCGTCATTTATCATTTCCATCATTTTCTGCGCCAGATACCAGATCAGCTCGGGTTTAAAATCTCTCCGGAAGTAACCGCTTTCCTGTGCCCTTTTAAAATCCTCCATGATCTCCATCCAAAGGTTTCCTGTTGTATTTTCGATGTGGTCCTTAAGTCCCAGTTCGGGATTGCTGTAAAAATCAGCCAAAAATTCCTGGCTGATGTCCATTGTACCGTTAAACTTCAAAAGCATGATCTTATTCATTTTCTCAGCCGGCGTAGTTTTTTCCTGCATGATCTTTTTGAATTCAACAACGCCTTTCCTGGCTTCCGTGTCAAATACACAACGGGCCAGTTCAATCTTGTTGGGGAAAAAGCGATAGAAGGTCATTTTGCTGACATCTGCCTTCCGGCATATTTCTTCGATGGAAACCCGCTTAAAACCGTGTTTCCAGAACAGATTTCGTGCCGTATTCAGAATGTCTTCGTATTTTTTATGTTTGATTACCATCCTGTAGAAAAATACCTGATATGAATCAAATATACGAAATATGTATAATATATTCAATATCGTATAGTTTTTTTTTAACCGTCCACCTGAGCATGGAAAAGCCCGCCAAATCCCCAGAAAAATGGGATCGGGCGGGCCGGATTAAACATGAAGAGGAAATGCTTATTTCTTTTTTACCAGTTCAATTGCACAGCCACCGCCCGGGGCCAGAGTCACCGGTATGATTTTGGATGAATTCACTTCCGTTTCCTGATATATCATGGAATTAGGATTGCTGTTCCAATCGGCGTCCTCCCCATCGGAATAAATCCTGGCAATGTAGGTGGCGCCTTTATCCAGGAATGACAGGTTGATATTCAGCTCACGGGCGTTTTCGTCTGTGATGCATCCCATGAACCAGTTTTCCGAATTCCTGTTTTTCCGGGCAAAGATTGCATAATCACCAATTCTGGCATCCGGCACCAGTGTCTTTTCCCAGGAAACAGGTACCGATTTTATAAAATCAAATGCTTTGACTCCTTTGTAGTTTTCAGGTGCATCGGATGCCATTTGCAATGGACTGTAAATAACCACATATAACGCCAGCTGTTTGGCAAGGGTTGTACGCACGCGGGTATTGGGCATTGAGGGATTCTCAAAATTAAATGTTCCCGGTGTAAAGTCTGTCGGACCGGCCAGACAGCGCAGAAAAGGTACAATGGTGGTGTGATCGGGCGGATTACCGCCATCGGGTGACCAGGCATCATATTCCTGTCCGCGGACAGCTTCCTGGGTCATCAGATTGGGCCATGTCCGCTGAATGCCCGTTGGCATAACGGGTTCGTGGTTATCAATCATGATGTGGTATTTTGCAGCTGTTTCCACGACCTTGCGGTAATGATTCACTGCGTACTGGCCGTCGTGAAACTCTTTGTTGTTGAGCCGCGGATTGACATAACCAGTTTTAACCACATGAACATTATATTTCTGGTAGTATGTATATGCCGAATCAAGTTGGTTTTCGTAATGCGTTGCCATTCCTGCAGTTTCGTGGTGGCCGATGAGCTCAACTCCTTTGGATGCGGCATAATCAGTTATAAGCTGGATGTCGAAATCAGGGTAAGCCTTTGTGAAATCAAGGGTTTCTCCATTCTTAGTCCAATCACCATCCCAGCCAACGTTCCAGCCTTCCGCAAGTACCCCGCTAAAGCCACTGGCAGCTGCAAAATCGATGTATGCCTTGGTATTGGCAGTGGTGGCGCCGTGTCTTTCACCTGAACACCATGTGTATTTCCCCAGGTGAATAGACCACCAGATACCGATGTATTTACCCGGCCTGATCCATGAAAGATCGGCAATCCTGGAAGGCTCATTGAGATTAAGCATGATATTTGAAGTGACCAGTTCATTGATATTCTCAGCAATGATCATGGTTCGCCAGGGTGTCACACACGGTGTTTCTGCATACACTTTAACGCCGTTGCTCCAGGGGGTAAGATCTGTGGAAAGGGTCAGCGAATCGGTGGGATAAAGATTCATTTTTGCATAATTGGTCAGGTTTGCCTCGTGTATGGCCAGAAATCTGCCATCCCCGGTCTCAAGGGTGAGCGGTGTGCAAACTGTATCCATTTCTGCAATGCGGCTATAACGGGCAAGACTTTCATAATACACCTCTTTGTAGGCAGGTATCCACCATGCCTTTAGTGGCGCTGCAAAACGAAATTCCGTGTTTTCCCGAGCGATTTGAAATTTTTTCAGATTTGGCTGTACCGGAAATTCATAACGAAATCCAAAGCCATCGTCGAATACACGGAAGACAATGTACAGACTTCGCTTTAATCCCGACTTTTCCTGTAAAAAGACTTTCAATTCCCGATAATTATTTCGTACCAGCCGTGATTCGCCCCAGGGTTGTTCCCATGTTTCATCCAGATCGGCAGAGTCTGACCGCACAATTTCCAGGTTGTTCATGATTGCTTCTCCTCCCGATAGGGTAAAGCCGAGGCGGGAATCAACAAGTATTGGATTACCTTCTTTTTCAGCACAATAATAGAGATTCCCCTTGCTTTCTTTCAACTGTATTGCTAGTTTACCGTTGGGCGAAGTGATCCGGACAGATTCCTCCGGATCGCTGCACGAAATGGCAGTCAGCAAAGGGCAATAAATCACCAGGATGATAAGGTTCTTTAGGAGAAAGATATTTTTCATGAAGAAGGATTTGAGATTTATCTAATTGGAATTTTCCAGGCTGTCGATCAGGTGTCTGGCTTTTTCATTCTGAAGTGAGACCCAATAATAGAAGGCCTGGTCCAGGGCCTTTTCAGCCCGGTCATCGGTTCCTGTACTTTTGCGCAGTGAATATTGTTTTGTTATGTCCTCAAGATCATCGATCTGATAGGAGATCCCTGTGAATTCCTGCAGTTCCCTGAGAAACAAGTAACCATATTCTTCTGTTGGTTCGATCATTGTCCCTTCGCCAAAATCATTCCAGGTGATCAGCTGGAGGTAATCCATGGCATTGACTGATGCCTTGTCAAGAAGATCCGCCCAGGTAACCCCGTCTTGGTAATCAATGGTAAATAATGTGTTTCCCGCGCCGCCCTCTTCATAAAAATCGTGAAATCCGGGCCATGCTCCTCCCATAAAATCAGGAAAGTCATCACGGGTGGAGTATTTGTTGTCGATATTCACCAGGTCCACCCAGATGTATTCACCAGAAGATGTTGAACCGGTGGAGCCACTGTGACCCCATAACGGCATAAAGCATGGTTTTGTGCCAAACACATTTATTATAGATTCCCAGTCGGAAGCATCGGAAAAATAATTAGGCCCGAAAACAAGTAACAAAGGTTTGCCGTCAATTTTTATATAGGAGCTCAAGCTGAAGTAGTTCTGCTGAATGTAGTACATATCTTCGCGGGCAAGACTTATTGCATCGGTTGAACCGGTTTCCTGCATAACTTTCGGAATGGTGGCGTCTTCGTATACAATGGCAAACTTCAGGCCTACCTTATCCAGCATGTCCACCAGGGCCTCCGTATTCCTTCTGTTTGTGCCGTAATCAATAACATCGGAGCTGCCATACCAGTCTATCAACACACCATCGATACCGCTGTATTTCATTAACAACAGGTGGTATTCAATGAGCGCTGCATTACTGGAGGCATACGGGCCAATGACCGGGTAAAAGTGAGATGCAATCTGACGTTTGCCGTTGACATCCACAATATCGGGATTTTGGGTATTCATGGTCCAATGCCATCCCCACTGGCCATTATCGGAGGTTGTCCTGTCCTCAAACCAGGGCATGTAATGTGCGAAAAGTTGCATGTTGTTTGATTTTTCCACCGGCAACGGATCGTAGACCGTCACCCTGAATTCGCCTGATGCAGGATCATCCTTTTTGCAGGAAGCCAATAGGGGAAATATCGTCAGCAATAGAAACAATGCTCGGATCATAGAAAAGTATTTAGACCGGTAATACCACGGCAAAATTTTACAAGTCATGAAATATGGGGCTGTCAGGAGCTTTACAGGCTCCCGGCAGCCTCATTTTAATCAACGGGATCAGGAATTAGTAGCCATCATTTTGGACAAGATTTTCATTCTTCTGCATTTCATAATCAGGTATCGGGAAGATCCCCCTGTAAGCCGGGGTAACCTCTTTTTCCCACCATGGATTAAAATAATCACCAAAACGGATATTATCGGTGCGGCGATGACTTTCGAAGATGAATTCCTTTTTCAGTTCCTGGTTGATGAGTTCAAGATCTATTTCGTCGGGTGTTGTCAATCCTGCGCGGGCACGGACCTCTTCAACGAGCGGTTTTGCAGATGCCGGTGTTCCAAGCCTGACATAACATTCAGCCTTCATCATCAGGATCTCGGCATACCGCATGATCACCAGGTCATGGTCACGTTCCCAGGTTTCACCATCCTTTGCCTCATACTTGAACAATCGGGCACCTTCGTTTTGGGGAGCCTCATTGATGTTGGTGATTGTATCGGTGTATGTGAGGGGTTCCCCCGAAGCAGGCATAATGATTATGGAACCGGTTGCCTTGTTTATCTGATCACCTATCAGCAGTGCATTGCGGCGTATGTCATTTTCATCAAATTCTTTGTAAAGGCCGGGTTCTGCGGCCATACCGTTTCCGCACCATGGATAGTTGGCCGTAGCAGAGAATGCATATTTCTGCTCATAGTGAAAAGTCATCGAAGCCATGTAATTTCCAACTGTTCCTGCTTTGTGGTCGTAAGGTATGGCAAAGATGATCTCCTGTGACTGGTGGTTATCGGTTTTAAAATTGGCAAAGTAATCCTGCTCAAGATGACCTGTAACTTTATCGCAGGCTTCGATACAATCCTGCCAACGTGCTTCGCCGATAAACACTTCCGAATTCAGATAGAGCCTTGCCAGGAGCGTGTTGGCTGCATTTTGCGTCATGCGGCCATAACCGGTTTCCGGCAACAAAGGTATCACCTCGGCCAGTTCCGATTCCACAAATTCGTAGACTTCTGCTCGACTTGAATTGGCCGGAAGTTCAGTATCCTCGAAACTGGTAATAATGGGTACATTCCCGAAAAGATCGAGCAGCTGATAGTAATAGTAGGCCCGTAAAGCCCTAAGTTCAGCATAGATATTCACTTTGTCGGCGTCGGCAAGTTCAGACTGCTCCACCTGGTACATCACGGCATTTACCGATGATATTCCTGAATAACAATACTTCCACGCACTCCAGATCACCTTGTTATTTGTATTCCAGGTATGATGCTGAAGCTCAAGGTACTGACCGCCGTCATACCAGTCACCGCCTACACGTGTAGGAATAACACATTCATCGGAACTGATTGCAGTTAAAAAGAATACGTATTCTGATGCCGGATAGCAATGTGTTCCGCCTGAACTGGCATCACTGAAACCTCTGAGGGAGGCATAGGCGCTACCGACGATGGTGGCAATTTCGGCCGGCGTCTTGCCGTAATTGTCGGCTTCCACCTTGTCGTACAGGACTTCATCAAGATCGGTGCAGGCTGCTGTAATCAGCATGAGGCCTGTAACTATTATGGATTTTATTTTCATGGTCACTTTTTTATTAATTCATTATTACAGTTTGCCGGATTCTACAGCCCTACCTTTAATCCAAACATGATGGTCCGCGGCTGAGGATAGTAATTCAGCATATCGATGCCAGGATTAGAGAGCCCCTCGATACTTACTTCAGGATCAATTCCATTGTACTTCGTAAATACGAACAGGTTTTCACCGGTTATGTAAAGGTTGAGTGATTTTATACCGAAATCCCTGAAGCGGAAGTCATGGCCCAATGTTATGCTCTGAATACGCAGGAATGAGCCATCTTCGATCCAGTAACTCGAATAGACAGGTTCATCTTTGATACCCGAATCCAGGAAGGAGTCCAGTACGTTATATCCTGGTAATCTGCCCGGATAGCTGATATTCATGGCTGTAGCATTCAGCACTTTCTGTCCGAAAAGTCCGTATGTATTGATATTCAGATAGGTGACCTTGTAGTTGAAATCCATTGAAAAACCAAGACTTAATTTGGGTTGTGCATTGCCCAGGTCAACGGATTCACCATCATTGGCAAGTATATAATTCCCTTCTTCATCGAGCCCGTCACATTTAGGTCCCCAGAATGTCCCCACAGCATAACCTTCTTTCAGGATCTGTGAGAATGTATTCGACATGCCTGTTAAGCCATGGAGTGAACCTGTGAGGACCTCATCCGTCTGGTATATTTCGTTGGATAATTTATCTACGATCTGTTTGTTGCGGGCCATCGTCAGGGTGGCATTCCATGAGAAATCCTTATTTCGTATGATCGCACCGTTCAAGGTTAGTTCAACACCCTTGTTTATCAGGTTACCCACATTGGCCAGCATGGTTCCGTAGAGGTAAGGCGGCTGCGGTACATCATAGGTATACAGCAGATCACTGGTCTTTTTCTGATAAATTTCAAGGGTACCATTAACACGGTCAAATAAGCCGAAATCAATACCGAGGTTTGTTTGTGCTGTTGATTCCCATTTCAGGTCGGGATTGGGATTCTGGACGGGACCATAGGATTGCTTCCATGTTCCGCTTTCGGCATCGTAATAGGATGCGCCACCCGAACCAAGCAGGAAGAGTGATTTGTATTCGCCAATACCATCCTGGTTTCCGGTAACACCATAGCCCACTCGGAGCTTAAGATTATTAAGCCAGCCGCTGGTAGCTTCCATGAAGGACTCCTCGGTGATTCTCCATCCCAGAGAAACGGAAGGAAAGGTTCCCCATTTGTTGTTCTCGCCGAAACGCGAAGATCCGTCACGCCGCAATGTTGCCGTAAGCAGATACCTTTCTTTCATATTCAGGTTTACCCGTCCGAAGAAAGAGATCAGCTTTGCCTCTCCTTTGTACGAGTAAACATCACCCAATCGATAATCCTGTCCCGCACCCAGGTTGTTATACAAGAACAGGT
This sequence comes from Bacteroidales bacterium UBA5072, assembly GCA_002415855.1. Taxonomy (GTDB): domain Bacteria; phylum Bacteroidota; class Bacteroidia; order Bacteroidales; family UBA10428; genus UBA5072. Next base: position 4,757 of record DIAS01000193.1, on the reverse strand, counting down.
CGGTATCAAACCCTCTGCGCTCTGATCCGAATCCGTCGTATACATTATCCAGATAGGAATAGCCGCCCAATACATTAATTTTAAGATTATTCATCAGGCTTTTGTCATAGGTGAGGTAGGTCTCCAACTGTACGGTGTAATAATTCGATGCATTGCGGTTGCCATATCCCTTATCGGTAATGCCATTGAAAGAATAGGAGGGAAGGTAGTAACTCCCGTTGGTGGAATTATACTCGTATGATACGTTGGCAGTACCTTTCAGGTCCTTGAGAATTGCCAGTTCGGCTTTACCATAGCCAAGTATGCGTTTCCGCGTTTTATCATCAGTACGGTTCTCAAGCAATTCTACGGGATTGTTGTTGTTGGTACCGCCGATTTGCGTGTATTTACCGTTTTGCATGACCGGAATTGTGGGATTGAGGTTGTAGGCACGGTCAAAGATGCTGTAGTCAATGTCCGACCATTTATCTGAGTTGGCATGCAGACTGAGCTCTACTTTGAGCCGGTCATTCATTCCGAACTGGTAGCCGGTAACACTTCCGCCCATACGTTTTAAGTAGCTTTTTTTTATGACACCCTCTGAATCGAGGTAATTGAAAGACGCCCGCATACCGCTCTTGTCCCCTGCCGATGAAAAATTGACCGTGTGGTATTGCGAATTGGCTGTCTGTTCCAGCTCTTTCTGCCAGTCCGTGTTGCTGCCATAATCCACGGCAGATGTGATGTTATTGTCACGGACATACTGCCGCCATTGATCAGCCGACAACAGATCGAGGTGATTAGCTACCTTTCCTACAGCATAATAAGTACTGTACTCCAGTGTTTTTCCCTTGTTATCCCTGTTCGTGGTGACTATTACAACACCATTTGCTCCACGGGAACCGTAAATAGCCGATGCAGAGGCATCCTTCAGAACGTCCATGGATACAATTTCACCAGGTTGCACCGTGTTGATATCAACGCCCGGAATACCGTCAACCACAATCAGTGGTCCATTGCTAGCCGAAAGCGATGTTCCGCCACGTAGGCGTATGGATGAACCGCTTGCCGGATTTCCGCCTCCCTGGACAACGGTAAGTCCCGCTACTTTTCCCTGCAGGAGTTGTTCACTTGAGTTTACCATGCCGGGCTTAAAATCTTCGGAAGTGACCGAAGAAATAGCTCCGGTGAGGTCTGCTTTGCGCATGGTTCCGTAGCCTACGGCAACAACGGTTACAGTAGCCAGTTCAATAATGTCGGGTTGCATAACGATCATCATGGAAGGACTTGCAGCCACGGATTGTGTCAAATATCCCACATAGGATATTTTCAGGCTGTCACCTTCGTTGCATTTCAGTGTAAAATTGCCCTCAGCATCAGAAATGGTGCCGGTTTTGTCTTTCGCCAGCATGATGGTCACACCGATGAGGGGTTCATTCTGGTTGTCTGAGACATTCCCCTTCACGGTTATTGAAGTTTGAGAGAATGCCTGTTCCAGCGCCAACGTCAATATAAACATCAGCGACAGGATTGTGTATTTTGAGATTTGCGTTTTCAATTTCATAATAGTATGTAATTGTTGGTTCAATTGATTGAAATTCAGCATTAATCCAGCTGTACCAGGGGAATATCACCTTCGAAGATTACAGTCTCTTTCTGGTCCGTTATGGTGACCGATAAAGTGGTAATATTCATTGCGCCGAAACTTCCTATCAGATCAATGAAAGCACTTTGCGAATCCATGTTTCCTGCAAAGTCACCCGTTATGGTTTTGTCACCGCCGGTAATGGAATATTTCAGTTTCTGGCCTACCGTGTTAAACTGGCGGGTAATTACCAGAATGTCATTCACGCTCACTTTCAGCGGGAAAAATGAAAGTACCGGATCTGGCGGAATGGGAACATCGGGTGCATACAAAATGTAGTCAGGTGTGGTGCATGCCCAGTTATTCTTTACAAAAAGAAAGTTAAACGTGTTCATCACATATCCTTCGGGTGTATTGAAATACTCCTCCGGGATCAGGTCTTTGCGGTATATGCCATTACCCATATCAACCAGCTGAACTTTTTGTACAACTTCCGGAATCCATGCCTGGTACTCCTGTTTAACATCCCAGTTGTTCAGCCCTGCATGCATGTGCACCGAATCGGCATCGGCAAAACATTCAACCAGGTTTGAATTAAACAGAATACTCATGGGCTGATCGAGGTAGAATTTTGCCGGATATACCTGAAATGGGTTTCCGGAGGATGGAAATGATGAGAAATCGGTGATGGGGACGTTGGATACACCGGACTGTTTGGTACCGGTTTTGTCCTTCAGACGCAGCCAGAAACCCGGGCTGGCCTTTATTTCATCGGGGGTTTTGCTGAAATAAAGTGTTGGAGTCAGATCGAATCGCCAAACCATGCCTTCGACATGCGTGAGTTTGGCAAAATCCGAGGAGTTGTTCCAGTTACCGGCATCAGGTTCCGAAGGCGACCATATCCAGATATAGACATCTTCGGTTTCGGCAAAGGTGGTCCCGGACAGATCGAAGTACCAGGAGACTGCTTCATCAAAGTTGTATACAACCGGATATGTCCAGATTTTGTATATATCGCCGGCTTCCTGGGTCTGAGAATTGGCAGCAAAGGGGAATACCAGCGCCATTAACAGGGTATAAATAGCTTTTTTCATAGGATTGTTCATTTTTAAGTTACTCCTCTTCTGCCAGGAAAAGTTTATACAGGTATGTTGCATAGGCCACCTGATTTGAGGTGTGCGTCAGTCTGAGTTCCATTTCAGCCGTTGCACCCGGCATTGCTGTAATGCTTAGCTGATTTGTCTTCTGCGTTTTAGCCGCGTCGGAGTACAGGTTAATTTTGACCGGAGTGCCATCGGTTGGCGGAAACTGCGAATCCAGGTCCCAATAGCCCTGGGACGGGAGCAATTCAGGACATTCACCTGTCACGGTGAAGGTGGTCGGCTGGTTCTGTGCATTCTCATCCAGTGTAATCTCAAAACTTGCGAAATTAAGCTGGTCTGTCAAGACAATCTCATCGGGTTTAATTCCGGCAGATTTGGCTGTTTCATCAATTAGTTTCATTGACAGCATTTTCCAGGTGCCGGGTATCTTCTCATAAACGGTGATCGGCGGCGTGTAAACACCATCCTCCGTTTTCGTACACCCGTACCATAGGGACAGAAACGAAAGCAGGGTGATAAAAGCCAGTTTGGTCTTTCTCATGGTAATAGTAAATTTTAGTTAAGGAATTGATTTTGTCAAGGGGCCCGTAGTTTTCGAAAATCTAATTTAGGAAGCGCCCCAACAGGATCTAAAATGTATCGAATTTATATAGACCATTTCTATCTATATAAATCATTACTATCACATAATGAGAAAGATATAAATTGGGAAATCAAAAAAAATATAGATGGATTCGAGATGATTACGGACTTAATCCAGGGCGTCAATACGCATCAGGTGTTCTTCAAATTCATTGTTGGAAATGATGGAACGGTTCTTGATCTTCGTTTTGTAGGTATAAATAGTGTTAACCGACAGGTTCAGGATCTTGGCGATCTTTTCATTGTCGGTTATTCCCATCCGGATCAGGGCAAAGATTCGCAATTCCTTATTCAGCAGCTCTCCTTCTTTCAGAATAAACTGATCCTCCTTGTGGAACAGTTCATTGAACTTCTGTACGAAGTTTGGGAAAAGGCTGAGAACGATTTTATCGAAGTTTCGGTTCAGATCATCCAGTTCTGTCCTGGGGTCAAGATCTTTCTTAAGAAAGTTCTGCAGCTCATCATATTGCCGCAGGGTAATCTTACGGCTCAGACTCTTTTGGATCTTTTCTATCCGATCGAGATAGGTGGCATTGACATTAAAATAATAGCCAATGTATTTCTCCTTGATCCGGTTGGCTTCTGATAGTTTCTTGTTGGTCCCGGTTAGCGCAACATTGGCAGCCTGGAGTAATTCCTTCACGTGCTTTAGCCTGTAAAACTGCACGGCACTAATGATCAGCAAGACAATGGCAATAACCCCGAGAAAAGAAATCATCAACAGGTAAAGGATCAGCTGTTCCTTCTGCCTTTCTATTCTCTTAAGCTGAGCACCTTCGATAATGGGGAGAATCTTACCCACTTCCTTTATGCGCTGCCGGGCATTATAAAAATCAGCATCCTCCAGAGCAATCTTTATATACCGGTATGCCCGTTCGTTTTCACCTTTTTCATAAAGCAATTGTGCCAGGTTCCGCAGGGCAACGGTTTCCTTTATTGAGGATTTTATATCAGAAATGGCAGCTACTGCCAGCAGAAAGCTGGCTTTGTCTTTTCTGCCCAGGCAGGTATAAATATATCCCAGCGTTGACACGGTAATGGCCCGCTGATGCTCGGTCATCGGTTTGTAATTGTAGAGCAGATGAAAGGTTTCGCGGGCACTTTCATACTGTTCTGCCTTGAGTTGTTCCGCTCCGTGGATCATGTAGTACTGGAAGGAATATTCCGGAATAAGTTCGATGGCCTTTCTCAGGTAACTGTTACCGGTCCGGTTATATATCTTTGTAAAGACGGGCGAACCATCATAGTCCGCCAGATCGTGATAGGTGCGTCCCAGGATCGAATAATACTCGATCCGCTGTTCCTTATCCAGATTTTCAGGCTGAACGGTCAACAGGGTGTCAATGGCTTCCTTGAACAAGCCGGATGAAAGGAAAATGAATCCCATTTTGATCTTGACTGATGAGATTCGCTGGTCGTCCCTGAGCTCACGGGCCAGGTTATCCATC
>DIAS01000113.1 GCA_002415855.1 Bacteroidales bacterium UBA5072 | reverse complement strand
TCACTGTTCACTGCTCACTAACATATTCAGGACCTCCAGCCACCTGTAATAGGCTTCATGATAAGCGTCTGCCCTGGAGAGATCGGGCTCAACGGTTTCCAGTTTCTTCAATCCCCTGAATGCCTCTTTGAACGTGTTGTAGTACCCGGCACCAACACCGGCACCCAGGGCTGCTCCCTGAGATCCGTCTGTGTTGTACAATTCAATAGTGACCCCTGTAATGCCGGCAAGTGTTTCCCTGAATACGGGGCTAAGGAACATATTGGCCCTGCCGGCCCGGATGACGGTAGGCCGTATACCGGTCTCCTTCATGATTTCCATGCCGTAATGAAATGAAAATACAATGCCTTCCTGTGCCGCACGAATCAGATAACTGTTGTTATGCCGGTTGAAATCGATCCCTGCGAAGCACGCTCCGGGGTTCGTATTTCCAAGTATTCTTTCTGCTCCGTTCCCAAATGGAATGATTACCAGACCATCAGACCCAACCGGTACACCTGCGGCGGCAATATTCATATCATGGTATGTCAAACCCGTAAAACCGGCATTGCGCTTGAGCCAGGAATTCAGGATACCTGTGCCGTTGATGCAAAGCAACACGCCAAGCCGTGTCATTTCCTGTGTATAATTCACATGTGCAAAAGTGTTAACCCGTGATTGAGGGTCGTACCGAATAACATCAGAAACGCCATAGACTACTCCTGAAGTGCCTGCGGTTGCTGCAATCTCGCCAGGTTCAAGGACATTGAGTGAAAAGGCATTGTTAGGCTGATCGCCCGCCCTGTAGGACACCGGAGTACCCTCTTTCAGTCCCAGTTCTTTTGCTGCAAAGCTATTCACCCTGCCCTGTTCGGCAAAAGCAGGCTTTATTTCAGGCAGCAATTCAGCAGAAAACCCAAAATGCTGCAGCAGAAATGCTGCAAGGTTGTTTTCTTTAAAGTCCCAAAACATTCCTTCAGATAATCCCGAGATGGTGCTGCAAACTTCCCCTGTCAGCCTGAATGCTATATAATCACCTGGGAGCATGATCCTGTATATCCTGCTGAATATTTCAGGTTCATTTTCTTTTACCCACATGAGTTTTGAAGCAGTGAAATTGCCGGGGGAGTTTAAAAGGTGATCCAGGCATACCTGTTCTCCTGTTTCGCTGAAAGCCCTTGCACCGATACCGACTGCCCGGCTGTCGCACCAGATAATGGATGGCCGGAGGACCTGATTATCCTTTCCAACGCAGACAAGTCCATGCATCTGATAGGAAATGCCAATGGCTTTAACAGCATCTCCGGTTACTCCCGAAGAGGCAAGCACCTCACGAGTAGCCAATTTAAGATTCTCCCACCATATTTCAGGATCCTGCTCTGCCCATCCCGGATGAACTGCGATGATAGACATTTCCTGTTTCGGATAAAATGCAGCTGCCGTGCAGAAACCAGTCTCAATGCTCACCAGACTTGCTTTAACAGATGAGCTTCCGATATCGTAACCTAGTAAATACATGGTTGGTGGTTAATAGCTGTTAGTTATTAATAGATAGTCTTTTAAAGTCGCGTTATTAACTTGTATCAGTCTCAGTTTTTCATTCTTGGTTTTTCACGCTTACAGGTCAAATCCGCTTACCACTTTGCGGTGCTTTTCATAGAGCTTTTTATCAAACCGGAAAAGTCTGGCGGGTTTATGGTTAACTTCCATTTCTTTTTCAGTCAGCGGGATCAGGAATTCCATGGGCCTGATCTTTTTTCTGAAATTGCGGTTGTCAAGTTTCTCGCCCAGAATGGCCTCATAAAGATCCTGCATCTGTCTGATAGTGAATTTCTTAGGCAAAAGTTCAAAGCAGAGGGGTTCTGTCCGGATCTCACGTCGAAGTGCTTCCAGTGCCTTGATAATAATGCGATTATGGTCAAAGATCAATTCAGGAAGTTCATCCACCGGGTGCCAGATAGTTTTTTCAGTGATGTTGCTTTCTCCAATTTTAATAAGTGAGTAATAAGCTATAGTGACCACCCTGTCAACCATCAATCCACTGGTTTTCTGCAACCATTCCAGATCTTCCGGCGGAGATAACCGTGCAGGGTTGCTAAAAACACCAAATTGCTTCATGTAGATGTTGTCGAGACCTGTGAGCTCCCTCAATGTCCTGATGGCTGAAATATCCAGATCTTCCGACTCAGAAATCAGACTTCCCGGAAGCTTTAATTTATGTCCTCCCAGGCGACCCCAGAGTACCTTCTCCCGTTCAATCAGCAGAACCTTCAGTTTACCGGCTTGAAAACCAAATATTACACAGTCAACCGATACATGAGGATTCAGGTTTGCCATCCTTTTCAATTTATACTACCAAATTAGGAATAAAGATTTTCATTTCCAAACTTAGCGTATTTTTTACGCTAAGTTTTTTTTGGAAGGTTTAAGGCATAAAATGATTATGTTTGTATGAAGGAAATACAGCAGCATCATGAAAATACAAATTTTAGGAGCTGCCCGGGAAGTCACGGGCAGTAAGCATCTGATAACATTGGATAATGGTAAGAAGATCCTTTTGGATTGTGGAATGTACCAGGGAAAAGGGGCAGAAACCGACGGGATGAACCGAAATCTAGGTTTCAGTCCCCGTGATATTGATTACCTGATTCTCAGCCATGCCCATATTGATCATTCCGGCCTCATCCCCTATATTGCCAAACTGGGATTTGAGGGGACGATCATTACCACGCATGCGACACGAGATTTATGCGCCATTATGCTTGCCGATTGCGGTAAGATACAGGAACATGATACGGAGACAAACAACAAGAAAAGAGCGAAAAAGAATCTGCCGCCCTTGGAGCCCATTTATACCAAGGCAGATGCAGAAGCATCGATGCAGTATTTTGTTGGTGTATCTTACAACAAAGTACACCGGGTAACCAAAGGAGTAAAAGTTACCTTCACCAACACGGGGCATTTGCTGGGGAGTTGCGTTGTAAATCTGCGGATCAAGGAAGGAGAAAAAACCACGCGTATCGCGTTTACAGGTGACATTGGCCGGCCGGTGAACCGAATTCTGCGCTCTCCCCAGCCATTCCCACAGGCCGATGTAGTAATTTGTGAATCGACTTACGGGAACAGACTGCATGAGAGCACAACCATGGCAGAGGAAAAGCTGCTGGATGTCATTACAAGAACCTGTGTTGAAAAGAAGGGCAAACTGATCATTCCATCCTTCAGCGTCGGCAGAACCCAGGAGGTAATTTACTCGCTCAACAATTTTTACAACAGCGGTAAACTCCCAAGACTGAAGGTTTATGTGGATAGTCCGTTATCGGTGAACGCTACCAACATATTCAGGCTTCACCGGGAGTGTTTCAATGACAGAATGCTGGAGATCATGGAAAGTGATCCGGATCCTTTCGGATTCAACGATCTGTACTTCATTCAGGATGTGGATGATTCCAAAAAGCTGAACGATATACAGGAACCTTGTATTATCATTTCTGCCTCAGGCATGATGGAAGCCGGCAGGGTAAAACACCACCTGGCCAACAGCATATCCGATCCTAAAAATACTGTGCTGGCAGTAGGATATTGCTCACCAACAACCCTGGGGGCAAGAATTTTAAGAGGCGACAAGGAGGTTTCCATATTCGGGACCCTTTATCCGGTAAGGGCTGATATTGAGCGTATTGATTCTTATAGCGGACATGCCGATTACAATGAGATGATCGCATTCCTGGAATGTCAGGAAAAGGAACAGGTAAAACAATTGATCCTTGTACATGGCGATATTGATTCGCAGGAGTTTTTCAGGGACAAACTGAAGGAGAAAGGATTTGGCAATATCGTGATACCGGAGCTGGGGGAAATCCTGAACTAGTCGTGAAGTCATGCAGTCGTGCAAACATTGGCAGGACAGTTATGTTTGGACGGAGTTGTATATTAATAATTTTTTCCTACCTTTGCGACCTATTTAAAAATCTTAAATATTAATTGTATATGTTAAACCAATACGAAACCGTTTTCATTGTAACTCCCGTTTTGTCTGAGGCCCAGATGAAGGAAGCGGTTGAAAAATTCAGTGGTGTAATCACCGGCAAAGGCGGTGAGATCATCAACGAGGAGAATTGGGGATTGCGTAAGCTGGCCTACCCCATCCAGAAGAAATCAACTGGTTTTTTCTACATGATAGAGTTTAAGGCGCCGGGTGAACTGGTCAAGACCCTTGAAGTAGAGTACAAACGCGATGAAAGAGTAATCCGTTTTCTTACCACCAGGTTGGACAAGTACTCCATCGAATATGCCGAGAAAAGAAGAAACAAGAAAGAATCAGCAGCTAAAGTAACGGAGGAATAAGCCATGGCAACTGTAACACAAACAAGTCAATCGGAGATACGCTACCTGACTCCACCGGCTGTAGAGGTAAAGAAGAAGAAATATTGCCGTTTCAAGAAGAATAAGATCAAGTATGTAGATTATAAGGACCCTGAATTCCTGAAGAAGTTCCTGAATGAACAGGGTAAGATTCTGCCGCGCAGGGTTACCGGTACTTCTCTGAAATATCAACGTAAAGTGGCCAATGCTGTTAAAAGGGCCCGTCATCTGGCCTTGCTGCCTTATGTAACTGATTTGTTGAAATAGTAAAACCGATTGAGCATGGAAATTATATTGAAGCATGATGTTCCGAACCTCGGATACAAAGACGACATTGTAAGTGTCAAAAACGGATATGCATTGAATTATCTCATACCCCAGGGACTGGCAGTCACAGCCACCGGGTCAACCTTAAAAGCACACAATGAAATTCTGAGACAAAGAGCGCACAAGGAAGAAAAGATCAAACAGGAGGCACAGCAACTTGCCGAGACCCTGAAAGGTGTGACCTTGTCCATTGGTGCTAAAACCAGCACCAAAGGCAAAATTTTCGGCTCCGTGAATGCCATCCAGATTGCTGAAGCATTAACGGAAAAGGGATTTAACATCGACCGCAAGAATATAACTTTCAAAGAAGACCTGATCAAAGAGGTTGGTACCTTTCATGCACGAATCAGGCTGCACAAGGAAGTTTATGTGGAGATTCCTTTTGAGATCGTTGGAGAATAATATTAGACTAGTGACTGGTGACTGGTGACTGGTAGTGAAGACAAAAAACCTGGCTGCAATTTACAGCCAGGTTTTTTGTCTTCAGGATGATGCCCGCTCGGCCTGAAATAGTTCACCTGTCACACCTGCCTAAACGCCTTTAAACATTCTCTCCCAACGGATCCGTGACAGGAATTTCTTGTTTTTGTCAATCGACAGCCAGATAAATTTGGGTTTACCGACAATATGGTCTTCGGGAACAAAGCCCCAGAAACGTGAATCAAGACTACTGTGCCGGTTATCTCCCATCATCCAGTAATAATCCATTTTAAAGGTATATGCATCGGTGGGTTTGCCATTAATATAAATCTGGCCATCCTTCACCTGCAGGTCATTTTTCTCATAATAAGAGATTATACGTTCATACAGGCAAAGGTTCCGGGTATCAATCTTGATTGTCGCACCCTTTTTGGGTATATACAACGGTCCAAAATTATTGATCGTCCAGCGGTAATTGGAATCGTTTGGAAAATAATCCCTGTAATACTCATCAAAGGTATCGTTCCCAACAATCTGGCGTACACTCTTAAACTCCCTGAAAGTTTCCAGTTCTTCCTGTGTCAGGAATGTAAGAATTACGTTCTGGTACCGTTGAAAGTCATAGATTTCCATCCGCTCAAATACCCTGTCGGCAATATTCTGCCCTTCCTTCAAATAAATGAGATA
>DIAS01000135.1:2449-4160 GCA_002415855.1 Bacteroidales bacterium UBA5072 | reverse complement strand
CCTGCATGTCATAATTTGTCCGAAGGACGAAGGATGGTCGAAGCTGCCTCCAGATACAATGTCCGTGTTCAGACCGGATGTCAGAACCGTTCAATAGCCAATGTCATAGATGCGATAAAATTCCTCCACAGCGGGGGCATAGGCGATGTATTTATGGCAAAAGGATTGTGCTACAAGCCGCGCGATTCATTTGGTATTGCTCCCGACGGAACACCTCCTGCCTCATTGCATTATGATATGTGGCTGGGGCCTGCTCCTTACCGTCCTTATAATGAAAAGCGGGTCCACTATAACTGGCACTGGTTCTGGGATACAGGTAATGGTGACACCGGTAATCAGGGACCTCATCAATTTGATATTGCACGCTGGGGCCTTAATAAAAACGAACACCCGGTTACAGTTTATTCAATAGGTGGCATATTTGGCATTAACCCTGCTGAATGTGCACAGGAGACCCCCAATACACAAACATCTTTATTTAAATATAAGGATGGAAAGATCCTGGAATTTGAGACAAGGGGTCGATATACAAATGATGAGTCAAGCCTCGGGATCCGCATAGGAAATACTTTTTATGGCACTGAGGGGTATCTCGAGCTGGATGGCGATACCTGGAAAGCATTCCGCAAGAGGGAGAAGCAGCCATTTGCAGGTTCTGCAAGCGGCGAGGCCAAAACTGCAGATCCTACATTCCTTGCAGCCCCGGGCGGAACAGAGCATTTTGCTAATTTTCTTGATGCAATTCGCTCAGGGAAAGATGAAACTCTTAGTTGCCAGATAAGGGAAGGACACTATTCATCGGCCCTTCCCCTGCTGGCGAATATATCCTACAGGCTTGGCAGGGAACTGACATTTGATGGGAATAAGGAGAAATTTGTAAAGGATAAGGAAGCAGATGCAATGCTGACAAGAAAATACAGGAAACCATATATTGTTCCTGAAACTGTATAAAGGATTTTTACCCCCCAACCCCCCCGGAGGGGGGCTGAAAAGATTACACGGTCTTAGAACCCCCCTTGGGGGGAAGGGGGTGAAAAGGGAATAATTATTTTATAATGTCGACAATAAACAAAATCAAGCGCCGCAGTTTTATTAAAACAGCAGCAGCCGGAAGCCTGGGAATTGGTATTGCAGGTAAATCATCAGGTTTTACAAAATACCAGGATCCAGGTAAAAAGAGAGTCGGAATAATCGGTCTTGACACCTCACATAGCATTGCATTTACCAGTGCTCTTAATGATCCGTCAGCAGGGCCGGAATTTGGTGGTTATAAAATAGTTGCAGCTTATCCCAAAGGAAGCAATAATATAAAGTCGAGTGCCGACAGGATTCCGGGATATACAGAAGATGTCAAAAAACTTGGCGTCGAGATCGTAAGTTCAATAGAAGATCTTCTGAAGAAAACTGATGTGATAATGCTGGAGACAAATGATGGTCGCCTCCATCTTGAACAGGCTTTAAAAGTGATGAAAGCAGGAAAGACATTGTTTATTGATAAACCCATCGCCGCTTCACTGTCAGATGCAATAGCAATCTTTGATGCTGCCTCGCATTATAACATACCTGTTTTCTCGTCATCATCACTGCGATACATTTCCGGAGCAGATGAAATTAAGAAAGGTGTGATCGGAAAAGTGTTAGGCGCTGATACTTACAGTCCTGCTACAATTGAAAAAACACATCCCGACTTGTTCTGGTACGGAGTTCACGG
>DIAS01000135.1:0-2041 GCA_002415855.1 Bacteroidales bacterium UBA5072 | reverse complement strand
GGTGGCACTGTTTTCGGAGAGAAAGGTATTGTTACTTTCGGTAAATACAGCGGGTATAATCCTTTGCTTATTGAAATTATTAAGTTTTTTCAGACAGGTGTACCGCCTGTCACACCCGCCGAAACTATTGAGATTTTTGCCTTTATGGCCGCAGCCGCAGAAAGCAAAAAGCTTAACGGAGAGACAATTCTTATTGAGAGTGTAATTAATGAAGCCTCACGGGAAGCGGTAAGTAAAATGGATTTGTAAAATTATTAATGGTTCAGATCATGAGAATAAACGTGTTGCTGACCTTCCTTTATGCACTGGTGCTTAACCAGCCTTTTATAAATATTGGCGGACAGGATATTAAAACCAAAATTAAACCAAAGGTTGAGTTCAAAATAAGAGAATCAGATCAGAAAGTTGATGTACTGATTGGAGACAAGACAGTTACATCTTATTGCTGGCCCGATAATGTTTATAAACCTGTGCTCTATCCTGTCAGGACTCTTACAGGCACTGAAATTACACGTGGATTTCCTTTAAGACCAAGAGAAGGGGAACGAAATGATCACCTTCACCAGGTTGGCATGTGGTTTAATTACGGAAACGTAAATGGATTCGATTTCTGGGGTAATGGCTCTGCCGGTAAAAAAAGTGAGAACGGAGGCGTTATCAAACATCTCGGTATAGAACAGGCAAAGAATGGTGAAGGAGAAGGTTTGCTTGCAATAAAAGCAAGCTGGCAGGATCCTGCAGGAAAAGAACTTCTGAAAGAAAATACTTCATTTTACTTCGTTGTAAACGGCACCAGTTATTGCATCGACAGAATAACCACATTAACAGCTGGCAGGCAGCCTGTTTTAATGAAAGATACAAAGGAGGGTATGTTTGCAATCCGGGTCGCCCGGCAGTTAGAACTGCCTTCAAAAGAAGATGTTCCTTTGCTTGATTCACAAGGCAATCCCGGAACTGAAAAGGCCTTGTCGAACATAGGAGTAACAGGCAATTACAGGAGCAGTGAAGGAGTTTCAGGTGAGGCAGTCTGGGGAACCAGGGCAAAATGGATGGACCTGTACGGAACAATAGCCGATGAAAAGATTTCGGTGGTAATTTGTGATCATCCAGGGAATCCTTCGTATCCTACATACTGGCATGCAAGAGGTTATGGATTGTTTTCCGCAAACCCCCTTGGAGGAAGTGATTTTACAAATGGGAAAGAGATAGTGAATTTTTCAATACCCGCCGGCAAATCAGTAACTTTCAGTTACCGTACCATAATTAATTGCGGTTATTACATGGATGATAATGAGATAAATGACCTGGCACAAAGTTTTGCAGCCAGATATTGAATAAGACAGAGTTACAGCCTAATTAAAATGAGAAGCATACGACCTGATGATTTATGTTCCTTATACATACCACAGGGTCAATGCCTGGAAGGAGTGCCTCATATTTAACATTTTCTAAAACAATCGATACATGAACATCAAAGTTCTAATTGCCTTAGTTTTTGCATTTTCATTTTGTAAACTTCAGGGTCAAAACCGGTGGAATTTAGAATCTGATGGCTCTATATCCTGGACTGTTCAAAGAGGTGATATACACACTGATAATATAGAGATGAGCGGGCGCTTTATCTCAGTTATTGCTGCCTATGGAGTCGATGGAACTGGAAACCCGCTGCTATCCAGGCAACTCGTTTTCCCCATGCTCCGTACTATTCCTAATGATACACATGCAAGCATTATTTACACTTTCGGTTCAGATATTGAACCTGTAATAAAAATCAACAACCGACCGGTAAATGAACAGGTTAACCGGTTTGTAATTCGAGGAATGCTGACATATGAAAGTACCCTGAATACAAACATTTTATTAAAAAGAGAGCTCTTCCCGTCGACTGACAAGCCACTTGCAGTTGAAAAATATACTCTTACAAATTCTTCAGGACATGATATAACTGTGGATATTGAAGATTTCGAAAAAAACAGCAGAAGTCATCCTGAAAAGAGCCTATATGGTGTCTATGAGATAACTGCAAAATCGTTTGGATCAG
>DIAS01000059.1:5631-6049 GCA_002415855.1 Bacteroidales bacterium UBA5072 | reverse complement strand
AAAGGGTGTATATCGTTCATTATAGGATTTGGGTGCAATGTTCCGGGGTGTCTCTCCTGCCGGATTATGGAATCAAAGCGAGAAAGGTTCATCACTGCCGTACTGGTTACTCTTGTTCCCTGCTCAGCTGTATCTGTAATTGTCTTCGGGCTCGTTGGCAAATATGTCGGGTTATTATGGGCCCTGGGTCTATATGTCTTTGCTTTGACCTTCGTGTTCATTGTGGGTAAAATTTCTTCCAGATTGTTACTTGGAGAACCTGTAGAATTGATTATGCCAATGCCTGATTATCAGACCCCCCGGTTAAAAACCATACTTTTCCAGACCTGGGATGCCCTTAAGGAATTTATCTTTATTGCGGCCCCTCTGGTAGTGATTTCCGGCGTGGTAATACAGGCAATAAATTTAGCAGGATGGA
>DIAS01000059.1:5084-5389 GCA_002415855.1 Bacteroidales bacterium UBA5072 | reverse complement strand
CAATAAATTTAGCAGGATGGATGCCGGCTGTTTCTTCTGTTTTGAGCCCGGTCACTGTATCATGGCTGGGACTTCCCTCCATCACCGGTATTCTGCTTATTTTCGGGATTTTACGAAAAGAATTAATCCTCGTTATGCTGGCTGCATATCTGGGAACGACCAACTTTTCTGATGTACTGACTCCACCCCAGATGATTACACTTGCTGTTGTCAGTATGTTTTATATCCCGTGTGTTGCCACGATATCCGTCCTGTGGAAGGAATATGGATGGAAAAAAGCAATGGTCATTTGCATTCTCGAAATC
>DIAS01000059.1:0-4823 GCA_002415855.1 Bacteroidales bacterium UBA5072 | reverse complement strand
TGTTTGCTATTTTACTGGCAGGATTTGTAAAAAGAATTCTGGACTTCGTATTTTAAAAATCACTGGTCAGAACGAATCACCAAAAGGTCGTTATATCCTATACAGCCTTAAGCCCTTCAGCCCTGAAAATGGAAATAATATGGTCAACTTGTTCAGGGGCAGGAGGTTTAACATCCTCCAGAGCATAAGGAAGATTTAGCTCCTTCCATTTGTATCTCCCCAACTGATGGAAAGGCAATACATCAACCCTTTCAACATTGATCAGGCCGGAAGCAAATTTGGCGATCATTTTAATCTCATCAGGATTGTCAGTATATCCTGGCACCATTACAAAACGGATCCATACCCGTTTTTTTATTTCTGCGAGTCTCTTTGCAAATTCAATAACAGGAGCAATTTCATATCCAGTCAGTCGGCGATGATTTTCCGGATACCATGCTTTTATATCCAGCAATACTATATCAATCTTCTCCAGATCATCATTGCTCAGACGGCTTCCAAGGCTTCCGTTTGTATCGAGTGCAGTATGGATACCCATTTTCTTTGCTGCTCCAAAAAGGTTAACGGTAAACCTGTCCTGCAAAAGTGGTTCGCCGCCGCTGATGGTCAAACCGCCTGCCATTATTTTAAGTCCCTCACTGTATTTTTCGAGTGTGGCTGTTGCTTTTTCAATGGTAACCTGTATTCCGTTCTTTATTTTCCAGGTATCGGGATTATGACAATAGAGGCATTTGAACTGGCAGCCGCTTGTCCAGGCGACAATCCGTATCCCCGGGCCGTCAACTGCCGACCCCGTTGTGAAAGAATGAAGAAATCCTGTGTTTCCTGTTGCTAAAGCGGTCCTGATATCAATTTCAGGAGTATCCTTACTGATATCCTTTCTAAGTATATACGGGCTCTCAGCTACAAGCTGAACATTTTTTTCGGGCTGATTATTGTCCATATCGCTTATTCCCCGTGAAAAGTTCTGTTTATTACATCCATTTGCTGTTCGCGCGTAAGGCGTACAAAATTTACTGCATATCCCGAGACACGAATGGTCAGGTTCGGATATTTCGTGGGATGATCCATTGCATCAAGAAGAGTTTCCCTGTTCAGGACATTCACATTCATATGATATCCGGTTACACTGAAGAATGCATCAAGCATGCTCCTTAAATTATTTATCCTGTCTTCGATCACTCTTCCAAGGCCTTCAGGGACCAGTGTTGTAGTAAGTGAAATTCCGTCAGCTGCATCACGGTAAGGGATTTTAGCAACAGAAGCTGCAGAAGCATGGATGCCATGTGTATCCCTTCCGCTCATTGGATTTGCACCAGGAGCAAACGGTTCTCCTTTGCGTCTTCCGTCGGGTGTGTTACCAGTGTTTTTACCGTACACTACATTTGATGTAATTGTAAGTATCGACTGTGTATGAAGGGCATTCCTGTAGGTTGGATATTTTCGGAGCTTATTCATGAAAGTACTGACAAGCAAGGAAGCCAGGTGATCGACACGGTTATCATTATTGCCAAACTGGGGAAAATCGCTCTCTGTCTGATAATCGGTTACCAGCCCGGAATCATCACGGATAACTTTGACTTTTGCATATTTTATGGCAGAGAGGCTGTCGGCAACTACCGACATTCCTGCCATACCAAAGGCCATGGTCCTGAGCGGGGCATAATCATGCAAAGCCATTTCGAGACGTTCATAAGCATATTTGTCATGCATATAATGAATGACATTCATGGCATTGACATAAACTCCTGCCAGCCAGTCCATCATTTTCTCATACTTATCTAAAACATCATCAAAGTCGAGGTATTCTCCCTTTACCGGGGGCAATACGGGGCCGACCTGCTGACCGGTCATTTCATCCCTGCCGCCATTAATTGAGTAGAGCAGGCATTTGGCAAGGTTTGCCCTGGCACCGAAAAACTGCATCTGCTTGCCTACAAGCATAGGTGAAACGCAGCATGCAATGGCGCCGTCATCACCCCAGGCTCTCCTCATCATTTCATCGCTCTCAAACTGGATAGAACTTGTATCAATAGCTACTTTTGAAACGAAATTCCTGAAATATTCAGGCAGGCGGGGAGAATACCAGATTGTCAGATTTGGTTCGGGAGCAGGACCAAGATTATAAAGTGTCTGAAGGAATCTGTAGCTGGTTTTGGTCACCATCGGTCTTCCGTCGTCGCCCATACCTCCGATTGATTCGGTGACCCATGTCGGATCGCCGGCAAAAAGACTGTCATATTCGGGGCTTCTCAGAAACCTTACAATCCGGAGTTTTATAATAAAGTCATCAATTATCTCCTGTGCCTGTTCTTCGGTGATAATACCGGCATCCAAATCCCTTTCAAAATAAATATCGAGAAAAGTTGAAGTTCTCCCCAGGGACATTGCCGCACCATTCTGATCCTTTACAGCTCCCAGATAACCGAAATAAAGCCACTGAACTGCTTCTTTGGCGGTCTTTGCAGGCCCTGATATATCAAATCCATAGCCCTGAGCCATCTGATTCAATTCTTTCAGGGCTTTTATCTGTTCGCTAAGCTCCTCCCTGTCGCGGATAATTGCATCGGTCGATAATTCCTGATCAAGATCAGATCTTTCCTTTTCCTTAAATTCTATCAACCTGTTTACTCCGTATAATGCCACACGCCTGTAATCTCCGATGATCCTTCCACGTCCGTAAGCGTCTGGCAATCCTGTCAGAATATGTGAACTCCGGCATTTCCTTATGTCGGAAGTATAGGCATCAAATACTCCCTCATTATGAGTTTTCCGGTATTTTGTAAAAGTCTCAACAATATGTGGATCCGGTTCGTATCCATATGTTTTAAGTGCACTCAGCACCATACGGAATCCTCCGTTAGGCATTATCGCCCTCTTTAACGGTGCTTCAGTCTGGAGTCCGACAATGATCTCATTTTCCCTGTCGATATACCCCGGCAGGTGAGAGTTGATTGAACTGGGGATCTGTGAAATATCTAACACTCCTTTTTTTCTTTCTTCCTTGAAGAGTTCATTAAGTTTGTTCCAGATCCTCTTCGTCCTTTCAGTTGCCTTTGCAAGGAAAGACTCATCGCCTGTATATGGTTTATAGTTTTGCTGAATAAAATCTCGGATATTTATCTCCTTTTGCCACATACCTTTATTGAATCCATCCCATGCTGTGACAGCATTTTCAATGCCTGAATCAGACGATTTATTTTTTCCCATCTTTAGTTTTTTACTATATGAAAAGTTAAAAGTATTTCAGGAATGAATCGGGATGAGCCTTTTTTACATCACGATACCAGATGCAGGTCCAGTAAAGCGGTACAAGCATAATTGCCCACACAATATAGGTCGTGGAAATGTCACCAATTCCCCGCAAACCTAAATATGTGGCTGGTATTTCAAGTACCAGCCTATGCACCAGGTAAAAAAACATAGCGGTCTGCCCGAACACCAGTAATGGTCCGTTTTGGCGGACACCTATAAGTGGTTCGATCTTCATCATAAGTGCAAGAATAAAAGCAAGCAATCCCAGTTCCAGGGCATAGTAAGTCAGCGATGGCGGGTACTTGCTGACGTGCAGCCATTGCTGCCATGTACCGTCAGATCTATGAAGGAACATATCACCATATCCTCCGTTGGCACGTACTATCATAAACACCACCGTTGCTATGATCCCGGAAATAACAAGAACCTTCATTGGAGTGGTGGAGGTTTTGTGCGCATTAAACTGGACAATATGTCTTCCAAATACCCAACCCAGAATCATTACAGCAAGCCATGGAATAAAGGGGTAGTGGATAAGCAGGTTGGTACCGGCATAATTGGCAACGAAAAAAGCAGCGATCGGGGTGGAATTTCCAGGAGGATTCCAGACCAAACCTGTAATGAATTCACCGAATGCCATCCAGCCTAGTGATAGAACAAGAAGTGCAGCTGTTGGCAGACGACGAAGCAGTGCCATGCACATCATTGAAAGCCCGATCGCTGTCAGCACACCAATGTTCCAGTGGCCGGAGCCGAGAGAAATGAGAGTAGGATCAATCATAGCTATTATCGCACCGCGGGTAAGTATTCCCTTGTCAATCTCCCAGGCGCTCATACCTTTTGCAGTACGCCGTTCTGCACTCAAAGCGAGTGCAGTTCCGGCAAGCAGCACAAAAGTTGGAGCACATATATGTGCTATCCAACGTGTAAAGAATGCAAAAGCTGGAAGAATTACAGTGCCTGCTTCGGGGAAACGGGCTGAATCCATGGCGACCCTGACATGGGTTCCATCGAAGGCCATTGAGGCATGGTCGATAAGCATAATAACCATTACAAATCCCCTCATCCAGTCTATCGATGCAATACGTTGTGTTTTGGGTTCCGAATTTGCCGTTTTATTCATTTTCATTCTTCTATGTTCTTCTGACAGCAGTTCCAGTCTCCTTAAGCTTAAAAGTTAGTATGACAGCTAAAGCGACGCCAAAGAGAAGGGGAAGAAATGCAACCTGGTAATGAATATGCTCCATTTGTGAACCTTCCGTTGAGACCCTCCCGAGGATCCAGGCGAATACAGGGCTTAACAGAGCGCTGAATGTAAAGTTGATAAAATTAATTACTCCTGTTGCAGTACCGCTCAGGTGAGAAGGATTAGTTTCCTTGATCACTGTATAAGTCAGCATTGCTGCTCCGGAAGCTATGCCGGCTACTATTCCGGGAATAAATGGAGGAAGAATGTTCGAATTGGCAAACAATATATATATCAGGCATATGAGCAACACTACTGCTCCTCCAAAAATAACAGGCTTTCTGCGTCCGATGCGATCAGAAATAAAACCAAGCAGAGGGCA
>DIAS01000046.1 GCA_002415855.1 Bacteroidales bacterium UBA5072 | reverse complement strand
CTCTATTTGTTTAACCCCCCTTCCCTCCTGAAGGAGGGTTAAATTCAAGTCCCCTTCAGGGGATTTAGGGGCAAGTCTAAGAGAAATACAGAAAAAAATCAGGATAGAGTTCTCAGAATTTTATGATATCTTTCCGTTCACTAAAAAATCAGGTTCAATTTTATACTTTAATTTATGAAAAAAATATCATTTACACTTATGGTTTTTGCTGTTACTTCTATTATTTCTGCCCAGACCGGCAAAGTAATGGACAACCTTTCGATGCCCAGCAAAATATTGAAAATGGATAGAAAATACGCAGTTTATTTACCACCCGATTACGAGTCCTCTCAACGCAGCTATCCTGTTCTTTACCTGCTGCATGGTGCCGGAGATGATCAGACTGGCTGGGTCCAGTTCGGCGAGATCCTTAACATAGCAGATAAAGCCATAAATTCAGGAGCGGCAACACCTATGATCGTTGTGATGCCCGATGCCAATACCGGGAAAAGAGGATATGTCAACGATGTAAAAGGGGAATGGAGATATGAGGATTTCTTCTTTGAAGAGTTCATCCCTTATATTGAGAAAACCTATCATATAAAGGGGGAAAAGCACTACCGGGCTATCGCAGGTCTGTCTATGGGCGGGGAAGGAACATTTATTTATGCACTCCATCATCCTGAGATGTTTTCATCAGCTTGTCCGTTAAGCGCTGCAACAGGGCCAAAGACCGTTGAGGAACTTAAAAATTATAAGCTATGGCAGGGAGTTGAAGGCATATCCGATGCTGATAAGGAAACCTATTTTAAAAAGTACAGCGTCCTGAGCCTGATTGAAAATATCAAGGATGACCAGAAGAAAGCTGTAAGGTGGTATATCGACTGTGGTGATGATGATTTCCTGTATGAAGGCAATTCTTTGGCTCACATAGCAATGCGTAAGAAAGAGATACCACATGAATTCAGGATCCGGGATGGGGGCCATACATGGACATACTGGAGGACCGCATTACCAACTGTACTCGAATTTGTGTCGATGAGCTTTCATCAGTTCTGAAAACCCCCACCTCACTGGGGGCTTTAATTCAAATTCATAATTCTGTCCCGGGGGATTTGGGAGTGGATTTAAGTTTTCCCTCTTTTTGCCGTCATCTGAGCCATAAGCCTCATGACTAGTCGGATCATCTGGTAGGAAATCCAGCCCAAAAACTGGGAAAGCCAGGTTTTCCTTTTAAGATACTCTTCAACAGTGACCTGTCTGCAGTCATTATTTATTATTTTAAGTAATGTTTTTTCAAATTCCTCTGTAAAGCCCTGATCAAGAATATCAACATTCATTTCAACACTTCCATAATCACTTATATGATTCAGGTTGTAGCTACCCAGAGTACACCATTTACCATCGACTGTTGCCACTTTGGCGTGCAGATTTGACGGCAGGTATTCATAAATTTTAATATTATTCCGGAGTATATAATCATAGAGAAAACGGGTTGCCCTCTTAAAAATAGGTGCATCTGATTCTGCTGCGAGAACAATTTTGATATCAACATTTCTGGCACTTGCGATTCTTAAAAGCTTCCTTTCGAGTCGGCCGGGCAGGAAATAGCTGGCAAAAATAATCATGTGATCCTGGGAATGTTTAAATGCTGATCTGTAACTTCTTAATATCTCGATTTTGTTCCGATACCAGTTATTCTCGGTAACCCTTAGCCTTATATTTTGCTCATAAGTTGTTGCGGTGTGAATTATTTCATTTGATCTCTCTTCCCTTGAAATGAATGTTTTATTCCATAATTTCCTTAAAATGCTGTTAATGTGGATGCACTCAGGGCCTTTCACCATCACCGCAAAATCGAGCCATTCTTTTTTACGGGATGTCCCGTGGTACCTGTCTGCAAAGTTCATGCCTCCAAGAATAGCCAGTTTACCATCGACCAGCAGTACCTTATGGTGCAGTCGGAGGCTAAGCTGAAATCCTTTTGTTATAAAAGCCGGAGAAAAGAACCTGAAAAAGATTCCGGCATCTTCAATTTTCTTTATAAAATCCCCTGACAGGTATTTAGTACCAAAAGCATCAAGTAGAAGATATACGCGAACACCCCTTTCTGAGGCTCTCACAAGGGCATCAACAACACGCAGGCCCGTTTCATCTTCATCCAGAATATACGACTGGAAATGGATATAATCCGTTGCCTTGTCAATTGCATGAATATTGGCTGAAAAAAATGGTTCGCCGCTGTGCAGGAGCTCAACAGAATGACCGCTTTTATAATCATGTTTTCGCGAACCCTTCATAATTAACACCCGAATCACTGACTGTTATACAAAGATAGAATTTTATAAGGATGAACAGTATCAAACCGATTTTTGCTTTACTTTAAGCTGTTATCCAAATCCATTGCATATGAAGAAAAGGCTTGGAAATATTATAGTCCTGTTAATGACTTGCGTAGCAGCATCAGGTCAGTCTGATAAAGATACACTGATTCTTCAGGCTACGGAACATCCACGGATACTTCTCCTCAAAGGAGAAGAGGCTGCAATAAGACAAAATATTGCAGCTGATGAAGTCTGGGAAAAGCTCGACGGATTCCTGATAAACGAATGTAATAAAATCATCGGTCAGCCTCCTGTCGAGAGAGTCCTGATCGGCCGCAGACTTCTCGATAAATCGAGGGAAGCTCTCCGGCGGATATTCAATCTCTCTTATGCCTGGCGGATGACTTCAGAAAGAAAATACCTTGACAG
Organism: Bacteroidales bacterium UBA5072; assembly: GCA_002415855.1. Lineage (GTDB taxonomy): Bacteria > Bacteroidota > Bacteroidia > Bacteroidales > UBA10428 > UBA5072. Next base: position 4,156 of record DIAS01000046.1, on the reverse strand, counting down.
GGCAGTAAAAGAAATGCTTGCTGTTTCAGCTTCCAGCGACTGGAATCCATCTCATTTTCTCGATGTGGCTGAAATGACAATGGCAGTCTCAATAGGCTATGACTGGCTGTATGATGGAATATCAGAAGGTGATCGTAACACTATTAAAACGGCCATCATTGAGAAGGGACTAAAACCTTCACTTTTAACTGAAAATTCAAGCTGGGTAAAATCCTACAATAACTGGAACCAGGTATGTAATGCGGGAATGACATACGGGGCACTAGCAATATATGAAGATGAAGCGGCCCTTGCCAGAGGTATTATTCAGCGCGCCAAAGCATCAATTAAACTTCCGATGAGTGATTATGAGCCGGGGGGGACATATCCTGAAGGATACAGCTACTGGGGCTATGGAACGAGCTTTAATATAATGTTCCTGAGCGCAATGGAGAAGGCATTCGGAACCGAAAACGGAATTAAAATAAATCCGGGATTTCTTAAAACAGCATCCTATCTTGAAAATATGACAGGACCAACCGGAAACAGCTTTAACTATTCAGATGCAGGTACAGGTGGCGGACTTAACCCTGCAATGTTCTGGTTTGCAGACAGGTTGAAAGATCCGTCACTGCTGTGGTCTGAGCGGTATCATCTCGAAAACAGAAATCTTCCGACTGACAGGTTACTACCGGCAGTAATGATCTGGGGTGCCGGTATCACAATGGATAAAATAACTCCCCCCCAAAAACTGATGTGGGTCGGACAGGGCAAAAACCCTGTTGCATTAATGAGAAGTTCCTGGACCGATAAAAATGCTATATATGTGGGCCTGAAAGCCGGATCACCTTCTGTAAATCACGGGCACATGGATGCAGGATCTTTTATTATGGAGGCTGACGGTGAACGATGGGCTGCGGATCTCGGGATGCAGGATTACAATTCACTTGAGACTGCGGGAGTGGATCTGTGGAATATGAAACAGAATTCGCAGCGATGGGAAGTTTACCGGTACAACAACTTTGTTCATAATACTTTGACAATAAATGACAGCCTGCAGAAAGTCAACGGGTACAGTGTCATTTCTCAGTATTCCGACAACCCTGCAATGATGAACGCAGTAACGGATTTAACCTATCTGTATAAGGATGACCTGAAAAAAGTCAAAAGGGGAATTGCATTAATCGATAAAAAATATGTTTTGATCCGCGATGAGATAGAGACTCTGAATAAAGAAGCAATAGTACGCTGGAACATGCTTACATCTGCAAATGTGACTCTCATAGGAAATGATGTGGCCGAGCTTACAAGAAACGGCAGGAAACTTACTATCAGGGTTGAATCTCCTTCAGGTGCGGTAATAAAAGCATCCGGTGCTGTCCCACGGCACAGTTTTGACGCACCAAATCCAGGTATATCGCTGGTTGGAATTGAGATTACAGTCCCTGCCGATTCAAAGGAAGATCTGGTAGTTTTGCTTCTTCCTGAAGGAGCAATGGAGAACGAAATAATAACTGGTATTGGACTGTCAAGCTGGCCAGGTAAAAAATAGCAGAAAATCCATTCCTCCCAGGATGTCTATTAACTCCTTTTTAACCACAAAGAGCACAAAGTTATAGCAAAGCACGCAAAGTCAGATTCTTGTATTACGGTTCTTTGAGATCTTTGTGCAAAAACTTGGCGACCTTTGCGGTTACCGGATTTCGACTTTTCAGACACTCCCCGGGGAATAAGTTCTAAATAAAAAAAAATACCTAATTTAGACCCATATTAAACTATAAAATCATGACTCGAAGAAATATGATCGGAAGTATAGCAGGAGCAGCTGTGATAACAGCCGGTAAACCATTTGAAGCATTTACAGGAACAGGAAACTCTCCATCCTCTCTTAAAGGCAATATACATCATTCTGTAAGCCAGTGGTGCTATGGCGACATTCCTCTTGAGGATTTTGCAAAAGCATGCAAGGAGATGGGTATCGAATCGATCGAATTGCTTAATGAGAAAGACTGGCCGGTCGTTTCAAAAGCCGGATTAAAATGTGCAGTAGGTTATGCCACTGACTGGGGAATTCCAAAGGGATTCAACCGCAGGGAAAATCATGAAAAGCTAATTGCTGATTTCGAGGCAATGATACCCAAGGCAGCCGCAGCGGGAGTTCCAAACCTGATCTGCTTTTCCGGAAACCGTGAAGGCATGAATGATAATGAGGGAATGATCAACTGCGCAACAGGACTGCGTAAATTAATGCCATCGGCTGAAAAGCATGGCATTACAATAATCATGGAATTACTCAACAGTTACGGACATAAGGATTACCAGTGCGATAAGACATCATGGGGAGCAGCTCTGGCAGAAATGGTGGGATCAGAACGATTTAAGCTTCTTTATGATATTTACCATATGCAGATCATGGAAGGCAATATTATTGAAAACATAAAAAAGTATATCAGTCATATAGGTCATATACACACAGGAGGAGTACCCGGACGTCACGAGCTTGATGAAACACAGGAGCTTTATTACCCGGCCATTATGCAGGCTGTTGTAAAAGCTGGCTATAAGGGATATGTAGGACAGGAGTTTGTACCGGCTCAGAAAGATAAGCTTGCATCACTCAAAAAGTGCATCCAGATCTGCGACGTTTAGGATGAAAATTCATTTTATTGCTATCGGTGGGGCAGTAATGCATAATCTGGCAATTGCTCTGCAAAAGAAAGGCTATACAGTATCGGGATCTGATGATGAGATTTTTGAACCATCCCGGTCGCGGCTCGATTCTTGTGGCCTGCTTCCGGAAAAATATGGCTGGTATCCCGAAAAGATCACCACTGATATTGATACAGTAATTCTCGGTATGCATGCCAGGTCTGATAATCCTGAGCTTCTGAAGGCAACAGAATCGGGAATAAAAATCATGTCATTCCCTGAATTCCTCTACGAACAGACAAAAAATAAAAAGCGGATTGTGGTTGCCGGCAGTCATGGTAAAACAACAACCACTGCTATGATCATGCACGTGTTTAGGACTCTTGGTCTGAAGTTCGACTTCATGGTAGGCTCCTCGATCACCGGTTATGAAACGATGGTGAGTTTGTCGGACGATTCAGGAATTGCAGTCCTTGAAGGTGATGAATACCTTACATCGCCAATTGACCGGCGACCAAAATTCCATCTGTATATGCCTGATATAGCTGTACTTAATGGCATAGCATGGGATCACATGAATGTTTTTCCCACTTTTGAGAACTATGTTGAACAATTCAGGATTTTTGTGGATAAGATTGAAGAAGGGGGCTCACTTATTTATTATGCTGATGATCCTGAAGTGAAGAAAATTGCAGTGGCTGCCACCGGTAATATCAAAAAGATACCATACCGAATTCATGGTCATTTCCGGAACAAAACCGGTTTCTACGCTGCTACATGCAGCAGAACAATTCCTGTGAAAATTTTCGGCGAACATAATATGCAAAATCTCTCTGCTGCAAAAGAGGCGTGTCTGGCTGCAGGTATATCTGAAGATGATTTTTATAAGACAATCCAGAGTTTTGAAGGTACTGCCGGGAGACTCCAGAAACTTAAAGAGAATGAAAAAGGGATCTTCTTTTATGATTTCGCTCATTCACCTTCAAAAGTCAGAGCTACTGTCGAAGCAGTAGCGTCAAGATATCCGGACAGGGATATCATAGCATGCTTTGAGCTCCATACATATTCAAGTCTTAACAGGGATTTCCTTCAATTTTATAAAGGAACCCTTGAAGAAGCAACATACGCCTTTGTCTATTTCAATCCTCTCCAGTTTGAATTAAAGAAGCTTATTCCACTTTCAAAGTATTCCGTAAAGGAGGCTTTCTCGGGGAAAAACCTACAGGTGTATGATGATTCATCAGAGATGTTTGCTAAAATTAAAAGCATGAATGTTTCTACTCCTGTTTACCTTTTCATGAGCTCAGGGGATTTTGACGGGTGTAATATGAATCTGCTTTCCGAAGAGCTTCTGTCCACATCATAATAAGCAGGCTGATAGGTAAAATCAAGGCTTTGTTATCATATATATTTTTAACAAAATATTTTGCGGATAGAAAAAAAGGTTGTTTCTTTGCATCCGCATTTTAAAAGTTCTTTAAACGGTCCATTCGTCTAGTGGTTAGGACGTCAGGTTTTCATCCTGGTA
>DIAS01000170.1 GCA_002415855.1 Bacteroidales bacterium UBA5072 | reverse complement strand
TTCATAGGTATCCAGTCCGGCCATCTCCCTGTACATCCAGTCCCCGATTGCCCCATAGGCGTAATGGTTAAATGAGTTCATATCGGGCGTTTGAAAAGTACTGTCCGGTTTCTGTCCGTCCCAGCGTTCCCAGATGGTGGTGGCACCCATGGTTACCGGGTAAAGCCACGAAGGATATGTTTTTTGAAGCAGAAGCTGGCAGGCAATATCATTGTATCCAAAACGGGTAAGGACATGACAGAGATATGGCGTTCCAAGAAATCCCGTGGTCAGATGCATGCCATAACTTTTCACATTCTCGGTCAGCCTTTCTGCAGCCTGTTTACGAAGTGATTCAGGCAACATATCGAAGTTCAGTGCGAGCACATAGGCCGTTTGCGTTCCGGAAACGAGGCGTCCATTCGGCGTCATGTATTCCCTGATGAAAGCGTCCCTGATCTTCTGCAGCAAGATGCCGTAAAAAGCTGCATCATCATTTTTACCAAGAACCTCCGCCACCTTAACCAGCAACTGGGTTGAATGTGCATAGAAGCACTGGGCAATCAGGTATTTATCGGTTACGGCGGCCCTGCCGTCGTTGTCATCATCGGGGTGGTAGAAAAGCCAGTCGCCAAAATGAAAGCCAGAATTCCACAAATCATCCTTTGCAATTTTCCGGATGCTTTCCACATAGGCTTTCATGGAGTTATACTGTTGTTCCAGCAATCGCTTGTCGCCATATACCAGGTACATGTTCCAGGGAACGATGGTAGCAACATCGGCCCATCCCGTGCTGTTAACAGCACCCTTACCGAGTACATTAGGCACTACGAAGGGCACTTTACCCTCAACCTGATCCGCTTCCACATCGCGTAACCATTTAGCAAAGAAACTGTTGACATTCATATTAAAGGCTGCCGTGCGGGAGAAAACCTGGGCATCACCGGTCCATCCCAACCGTTCATCCCTTTGCGGGCAGTCGGTGGGAATATCCAGGAAATTCCCCCTTTGTCCCCACTGGATATTATGCTGCAGTTGGTTTACCAGACTATTTGAAGTAGCAAATGTTCCTGTAGGCCTCATATCCGAATACAAGGCCACGGCTGTAAAGTTTTCCGGTTTGATCTCCCCTGGATAACCCTCTATTTTAATATACCGGAATCCCTGCCAGGTGAAATGCGGTTCAAAGAACTCTTCTGTGCTGCCTTTCAGGATATAGGTATTCTGGGCTTTCGCCTGACGAAGGTTTTCAGTATAAAAGTTACCTTTTTTATCCAGCACTTCGGCATGGGATAATGTTACTTTGTCACCTTCCCTGCCGCTAACCTTCATTTGCACCCACCCGACGAGGTTCTGGCCGAAATCGATCACCTGTTCGCCGGCAGGAGTTTTGAAGATTCTAACGGGGGCAAAGGTTTCATGCTTCCTGACAGGTTCATTCCAGGTGGCCACCAGGTTATCCAGTGCATGTTGTGCGGTCTTGACTCCGCTCCATTGGCTGTCGTCATAACCAGGCAAGGTCCAACCTTCTTTCTCATGGCGGGCATCAATGGTTTCTCCGTTATAGATCTCCGAATACAGGATGGCCCCGATGGATGACTTCCAGGTCTCATCGGAAATGATGCTTTCTGTTGTACCATCACTGTACTTAATATTTACCTGGCAAAGCAGCGCCACATCCTTGCCATACACATTGATATTATTGGTATAACCAATAATCCCCCTGTACCATCCATTGCCCAGTAATACACCCAGGGCATTGGAACCCGTCTTCAACAAAGCAGTGACATCATATACCTGGTACTGAAGGCGTTTATTATAAGCAGTCCATCCGGGTGTAAGGTAGGCATCGCCAATGCGTTGTCCGTTGAGCCGGGCTTCGTACATGCCGTGAGCTGTAATGTAAGCTGTTGCAGCAACAATTCTTTTGTTGACAGTAAATTGCTTTCGCAACAGCGGGCTCGGCCTCAAAGCGAGATCCTCTGCGTCAACCGGTTCAATCCATTTGGCCTTCCAGTCCGATATCTTCAGAAAGCCCATTTGAAATGCAGCAGGCTGACTCCATGCTGAACCCTTGCCTCCATTCTCCCACGCCCTTACCTGCCAGGTGTAACGTTCGCCCGATTGCAGTGGAGAACCGGAATAGGGCACATGAACCGATTGTGAGGACAAAACCCTTCCGGTGCTCCAAACAACAGTCCTGCCCGCCAGAACTTTAATTTCGTAAGCGGTTTGGATCACGTTCCGTTTATCCGATACCAGCTGCCAAGAAAACCTGGGCTGGATGGCGTCCAGTCCTACCGGATTGGAAAGGTTTTCCGTAAGCAGGCCTGTAACCATTATCTGGCTGGTGGCCAACAGGCATAAAGCCTGTGAAAACAGCAACAGAGCAAATAATTTTTTCATCGTATTATGTTTAGATTGGTTTTATGACCTGATCGTCGCGGATATAATTCATTTATTCAAACCTATGAAAAAAACAAGAGGTTTTCAATATGTTTTTTGGCCATTGTTTTACTTAAAATGATAAATTTAAGCAACTATAAATAACCATCATGGGTACAATATTTTCAGACCTTTTACGATCCCAGGGATTGCTGACGCTGATCCTGGTCCTCCCGGCATTTCAAACAAGCGCCGGTCAAAATCCAAAAGAAAAGCCCAATATCCTGTGGATTGTCAGTGAAGACAACTGCCCTTACCTGGGTTGCTACGGGGATTCCTTTGCCACCACGCCAAACCTGGACCGGCTGGCCAGTAAAGGCTTTCTATATACCCATGCTTACTGCAACAGCCCGGTATGTTCACCGGCCCGGAATGCTATCATCACCGGGGCTTACGCGGCTTCGAATGGCAATGAGCAGATGAGAAGCAATTACAGAAAGTCCGAGACAGTGCACACCTATGTTGAGTACCTGCATGAGGCTGGGTACTACTGCACCAACAATTCCAAAACCGACTACAATACTTCTGGTATCGATCCAGCTAAAATCTGGGATGAAAGCAGCACCAGGGCACATTACAAGAACAGGCCGGCAGGGAGACCTTTCTTTGCAGTTTTTAACATCATGACAAGCCATGAGAGCAGTATCCACCATTCAATACCCACTGCTCAGCTGCGCCATGATCCCGCTAAAGTAATATTGCCACCTTATCACCCCGATACCGAAGAAATGCGACACGACTGGGCCCAATATTATGATGTGGTGGAAGATATGGATACCCGGGTAGGAGAGCTGTTGAAGGAACTAGAAGAAAGTGGGGAAGCGGAAAATACGATTGTGTTTTATTATGGTGACAATGGTGGGGTACTGGCGCGCAGCAAGCGGTATGTTTACGAATCAGGTACACATGTGCCTCTGATTGTAAGCATTCCTGTTCAGTACAAAGCACTTTATCCGGTTGCTGGCAAAGGTGAAAAGGTCGGGCGTCTGGTAAGCCTGCTTGACCTGGCGCCCACCCTGCTCAGCATAATCGGTATTCAAGTCCCGGAGTATATGCAGGGACATGCCTTTCTGGGAAAACAAAAGACCAGCGATCCTGAATATGTGTTCATGACGCGTGGGCGAATGGACGAGCGATATGACATGTCCCGTGCCATCAGGGACAAGAAATACAGGTATATCCGAAATTACATGCCATTCCGAATTTACGGGCAACACCTCGACTATTTGTTCAATGCTCCTTCTGCCAGGTCATGGGAAACAGCATGCAAAGAAGGTAAATGCAATGCTGTGCAAAGCGTATTCTGGAATACCAAACCCGTTGAGGAACTTTATGACATGGACAATGATCCCTGGGAAATACATAACCTGGCATCCGATCCCGCCTATGGCAAAACCATTGCAAGGATGCAAAGCGCTTTGACCGGATGGATGAAGGATATCAAGGATGCAGGGCTCATACCTGAATCGGATTACGGTAGGTATTCAGGCAGTAAATCTATGTATGATTACATGCATGCGGATACCTGTCCGCTTGATGATTTGATAAACGCGGCTAATCTTGCTACCCTGGGCAGCAGTGAAAATATCCCGGACTACATCGGTTATCTTGGTAACAGAAATTCAGGTATCCGCTACTGGGGAGTTACCGGCCTGCTGATCATGAAAGAAAACGCCAGATCTGCTATCCCGGAGCTTAAAAAAGCAGGCAGTGATAAATCCTCGGCCGTGGCCACCCTTGCAGCTGAAACCTTATATGGTTTGGGGGAAAAAGACGCGGCCATCCGGATATATTCCCGGATCCTGCAGGACACCTTATCGTTTGGCATGACCGACAGGAATTTTGCCCTCAACAGCATTGACGCTGTCGGAGATGGCAGCGCAGCCGTAATAGCTGTTGTGCAGAACCTTTACAACAAAAGGAAGGCTGTTCTGCAAGGTATTGCACGATACAACGAATACGATGCCTTGATGTCGGAATGGCTGCTGAAAAAATGGGGTGTATTGCAGCAATATGCTGAAGCCCCGTAGGGGCGACCTGTTTGTAGGATCATCATCAGATTCCCCTTAGCCCCGTAGGGG
>DIAS01000054.1 GCA_002415855.1 Bacteroidales bacterium UBA5072 | reverse complement strand
TGGGTGTGCGGATACCTGCTACGACATCTTCGCCCTGTGCATGGAGGAGCCATTCGCCATAGAATATATTTTCACCGGTGGCAGGATTCCTGGTAAAAGCCACGCCGGTGGCAGAAGAATCACCCATGTTACCGAATACCATGGCCTGGACGTTTACAGCAGTGCCCCATTCGTCGGGAATACCTTCAATACGACGATAGGAAACTGCTTTCTTACCATTCCAGCTTTTGAAGACGGCTTTTATACCACCTTCGAGCTGTGCCCTGGCATCATCCGGGAAATCCTGACCCAATGAAGCTTTTACGCGTTTTTTGAACTCATCTGCAAGCAGCTTGAGATCATCAGCACTAAGATCAGTATCTGACTTAAAGCCTTTCTTGTGTTTGTACTCGTCCAACATATCATCGAGCTGTTTCCGGATACCTTTTCCTTCAGTTGTCTCAAGTCCTTCTGCTTTTTCCATCACTACGTCGGCATACATCATGATCAGACGACGATAGGAATCATATACAAATCGCGGATTGTTGGTTTTCTTAATAAAACCGGGTATAGTAGCAGAACAAAGCCCAATGTTCAAAACAGTGTCCATCATCCCGGGCATCGATTTACGTGCACCTGAACGACAAGATACAAGCAGGGCATTCTCCGGGTCACCGTATTTCATACCCATGGCATCCTCTGTCTTTTTCATGGCCTCCCATACTGCGGGCATTAATTCTGCAGGAAGCTGGCAGTTGTTTTCATAGTATTCAGTACATACTTCGGTTGTAATGGTAAATCCGGCAGGAACAGGCAAGCCCAACAGACACATTTCAGCAAGATTAGCTCCTTTGCCGCCAAGCAAATTCTTCATATCTGCTTTTCCTTCGGCTTTCTTAGCTCCGAATGTGTAAACGCGTTTAATGTTCGACATCGTATTATTTATTTAGTTTTCAATATGTTAAAAATTAACAAGTAAAATTTTAAAAAGCACAAACTTAATAAAAAATTGACTGGAAATGCAGAATGACTGCAAAAATGTATCACGCACCCGGGGTTTGACAGAAACCGTACGAAATCGTACACGAATTGACCGTATACGGACGATTTACGGTATACTAATTTTAGGCCTCGATCTGCTAAGTAACATTATATTAGTCATATACAATGTTTGGCATGATTAATGAATAAAAGATATTAATATCTCAAAATAATAATATAAACCAATATGTCATGAAAAAATCTAGTTTTATTTCAAATCTTGCTGTTGCGCTAATCGCGATGGTGTTCGGAACTGCCCCTTCCTTTGCTTCTTCTAATGCAAACAGAGGTGATCCTAATGCTTCCAAAGGGAAGTCAGCATTTACTGAAGCTAATGATTCAGTTTTTATCGATGAATCTAGCGCAAAAATGGAGGACCTGGTACTTTTGGCTGAGCCTTTCAGAGGCGTGGATATGCCAACTTACCTGAAGGAAAATGTCACATACCCTGAATCAGCAGTAGAAAGGGATGTTGAAGGTTATGTACTGGTATCATTCACCGTTGAAAAGGACGGTTCGTTGACCAATATCAAAGCCCTTAAAGGAAACGATGCAGATCTGATCAATGAGGTTGTAAAAGCTCTTGGCAAAACACGGATGCAACCCCTGATCCAGAATGGCTATCCGGCCCGGTATTCAGTTACGGTTCCGGTGAAATTTGATATAATCGACTGATATATAGCGCTATAAATATAGTGCTTATTAACCAGGCAGGGCAGTTCCCTGACCTGGTTTTTTAATTCCGGGAGGAAATGTACGATTTCGAACGATCCGTGTACGCTATCCGACAAATTTCGTCAGAACATGCGGCGATATTACTTCTTAAATAACTAAGGAACAGTTAAATAGACTGTTTGGCATGCCATTTGTGTTTCATAATTATCCAGTACGCACTAAAACTTATTAATATGAAAACACATGTGTTCAGGTTAGTAGTAGCCGTAATGTTGTTGTTAGTTGTTACGCAAACTTTAAGTCTGGCTCAGAAAAATATAAAACAATATGCCAGATCAACTCCCGCCACTGAAATAAAATCAGTTGGATCTTTCGAGGAATTGGCAATGGAACCCGTTGACTTTGTCACTTCTGACTTTCTTGTTACTCCTGATTCAAGGCCCGAAAAAGAAGCAAAACTTCACGATAAAGACAAAATGAAGTTTAAAAATGTTGAAGCCTATCCGGCACCTGAAAATGGAGTTGACTTGGATGCCACACTTAAAGGTCTGATAAAATATCCGCAGTGCGCTATTGAAAAAGACATTGAAGGCGTTGTCAAGGTTCTGTGCACGGTCGAGAAAGATGGAAGTGTATCCAATGTATTAATTCTCAATGATATTGGTGGTAATTGTGCACAGGAGGTCTGCAGGGTTATCAGAAGTGTCAGGTTTAAACCTGCGATGCAGAATGGTTATCCGAGGCGTTGCAATATGGTTATTCCTGTAGTATTTGAATTGATCTGATAAAGTTATTGCCTGAATTTATCTGCAGGGATCCGGCTTGCGTCAGCGAAGCAAGCCGGATTTTCTTATTTCTTCGGATTCGCAGACCTGGGGTGGTACCTGATTATCACGTCCCTTAAATATTCGCGGTTCAGGTGTGTATATATTTCTGTGGTCAGAATGGACTCATGTCCAAGCATTTCCTGAACAGCCCTCAGATCGGCGCCTCCTTCTACAAGATGGGTTGCAAAGGAGTGTCGGAAAGTGTGGGGACTGATCTGCTTTCGTATCCCGGCTTTTTGTGCAAGCAATTTGATGACCGTGAAAATCATTACACGACTAAGCTTGCTGCCTCTGCGACTTAAGAACACAACATTTTCAGAACCTTTTCGTGGTGTTATCCTGTTCCTGAATTGCAGGAAGTAGTTATCAATTTCACGGATGGCCCTGTTGCTTATGGGAACAAGCCTTTCTTTGCTTCCTTTTCCCGTAACCTTGATGAAGCCCTGGCTAAAGAACAGGTTGGTTATTCTGAGGTCTACCAGTTCTGAGACCCGTAATCCGCAACTGTACAAAGTTTCTACAATGGCTTTGTTCCTGTGACCCTCAGCCTTGCTAAGATCAATTGCTGCGATTATTTTATCTATTTCTGCAACACTTAGAACAACCGGAAGCGATCTGCCGGGTCTTGGTGATTCAAGAAGCTCTGCCGGACTTGCATCGATCCTTTCATCCACAAGAAGGTACTTGAAAAATGATTTAATACCGGAGACCACCCTGGCCTGGGTACGGGGACTCATGCCCAGTTCGCTCACCCAAACCAGGAATTCTTTTAGCAGAGAATAGGTAACCTCCTCAGGTTTAATGTCCAGGCCCCTGATCTGCAGAAAAGCCATGAATTTATCCAGATCATCCAGATAAGCAGTAATTGAATGCTGAGAAAGAGATTTCTCAATCTTAAGGAATGCTTTATAGCTTGATTTATAGGGTGACCAATCCAATTGTTTACTGTAATTTTAAGGTGAATATAGTTTATTTGGAGTTAATTGATATTTTTGCACGATTTTTATAATACAGTTTATGTTAAAGAAAACTAAGATAGTCGCTACCATTTCCGATTTACATTGCGAGGTTGATTTTATCAGGCAGTTGTATGAAAACGGCATGAATCTGGTCCGTTTAAATACTGCTCATCAGTCTGCCGGGGACACGCTCAAGGTCATTCAAAATGTCAGGGAGGTTTCGGACAAAATTCCTCTTATTCTGGATACAAAAGGTCCTGAAATAAGGACGACACCCTCTGACTACAAAGTAGCCGTTAAAAAGGGTGACAGCATCCGGATCATGGGGGATCCTTCCAAAAGTACTACACCTGAGTGCATTTATGTGACGTACAGTAATTTTGTTGAAGAGCTGGATCCTGGTAAAAAAATACTGATTGATGACGGTGAAATTGAATTTGAAGTTATTGAGAAATCCGGAGACGCTTTGATCTGCAGGGCCACCAACGATGGTATTGTCAAAGGAAAGAAGAGCGTTAACGTACCTGAAGTCAGGTTCAGTCTGCCGGCCTTAAATGCCAAAGACATGGACTATATCAAACTGGCCATCGAGCATGACATCGATTTTATTGCACACTCCTTTGTACGCAGCAAAGAAGACGTCAGGGCCATTCAGCATATTCTGGATGAGCAGAAATCACGGATTAAGATCATAGCGAAGATTGAAAACCAGGAAGGCGTTGATAACCTGGATGAGATACTGCCCCTTGTATACGGCATTATGGTTGCACGGGGTGATCTGGCCATTGAGATTCCCTATGAAAAAATACCCGGCATACAGAAAATGATCATCAACAAGTGCATCGATGCAAGAAAACCTGTAATTGTGGCGACACAGATGCTCCATTCCATGATCGAGAACCCGAGGCCAACTCGCGCGGAGGTCTCGGATATTGCCAATGCCATTTACTCCAAAGTGGATGCTCTTATGCTGAGCGGGGAGACAGCCGATGGGAATTATCCGGTTGAAGCCGTCAGTACGATGGCCCGTATTGCCCTTGAAGTTGAAAAAAGCAGGAGTGATATGCATGTTACACCAATGCTGGTAATGAGCACACGTACATCAGCCTATTTATCAAAATCAGCTGTAGAGGCATCACTGGAACTTGATTGCAAAGCGATCATCGCGGATACATCAACGGGAAGAACCATCCGGAATATTGCCTGTTACCGTGGCCGGAAAGTTGTTTTTGCCCAATGCTATGACAAACGAATCGTTCGTGAACTGGCCTTGTCTTTCGGAGTTTATGCCGATTATATTCCCGAAGGGACCACCCATAATTTCATTGTGCACGCTTTAAACAGCCTGTTGAACCGAAATCTGCTTCAAAAATCTGACAAGGTGGTGGTTCTGGGTGGAAATTTTGAATGGACGCAGAGTGCTTCCTTTATTGAAATCAGTACGGTAGACAACATGCTGGAGCTGTTGCATAAAAACTGATAAAATGCCTTGTGGGTGTGGATTTCAATATTTTTTGAGTGCCGATGCCTTCTGCAGACATTTTTTTACTACTTTTAGGTACCAGTCCTTTCCTCGAAAATATGCCGTCACCAAACACTTCAAATCAACGGATCATCCAGAAGAACTGTCTCTTACCCGGTGACGTGAAGGAGATCAGGGATAATACACAGATCGTGTTATATCAGAAACGCGATGTGATTTTCCGGCAGTTTACGCCAACATCCCATATCATGTATGTCATGTCTGGACTGGTTAAAATATACAAGGAGGGACGAAACAAACGGAATTTCATTCTCAAGATTGCCGCACCGGGCGATTGCATCAGTCTGATGTCGGACTTTGGAAATGTTAATCATCAGTATTCAGCATCTGCCATATTGCCTGCTGAGATTGGCTATATCGACAGACAGGTTTTTGATGAGGCTTTAAAGAAAAACCCTGAACTTGCTGTTGCTGTGATCAGGAAACTCAGCACGGACGGGCTGTTTATTTTTGAAAGGCTTATCGGACAATCGCATAAACAATTGCCGGGACGAATTGCGGATGTGATACTGTACTTCGCCGATGAGATATTTAAATGTGAGGAATTTGAATTTCCCTTGACCCGGCGTGAACTTGCTGAACTCGCAGGAACTACAAAGGAGAGTTTTATCAGAACCCTCGCTGAATTTAAGAATGATAAGATTATCAGCCTCGAAGAATCAAAAGTAGCGATTAAAAGTATGAGGATTATCCGCACGCTGAGCGAACTTGGGTAGTGATAAGTGAAAAAAGAACAGGGAAAAGTGAGTATTGATTTGTGATAAAAGGATGTGTGATGAAGATTATTGTTGCTGATGATTATTATTCAAACCGGTTTTTGGTGTCTGAGATACTTAAAAGCCTTGGTCACGAATTCATTGAAGTCGAAAACGGAAAACAGGCCCTGGAAGCACTCGAAAGGTATAATGACATTGACCTGGTGTTCATGGATATTGAGATGCCTGTGATGAGTGGTCTGGAAGCCATGAAGCACATTCGCGAAAGCTTTGTTTATCCGAAAAGCAATATCCCGATAATTGCCCTGACCGCCCATAATCCCGGAATATTCGCTGAGGATTGCACCAGGCAGGGCTTTAATCAGACTCTGGTAAAACCCTATTCCATCGACAAGATCGCCGAATTACTGAAACTGTATAGCAAGATCTGACGGTTTATTGCTTCAGGCATAAAGCATTGCGACGATCTTTTCGAGCTGCCCGGCATCTGCCTGATCAAAATTATTCTTCAGGTTGCTGTCAATATCAAGCACTCCAATTATGTTGTTGCCTTTGTCCCTTACAGGTATTACAATCTCCGACTTCGACCGGGAATCACAGGCAATGTGCCCCGGAAAATTGTCAACATCAGGTACCACTACCGACGTCCTGCGGTTTATTGCAGCCCAGCAAACACCTTTGTCCCTCGGCAATTCGAGACAGGCCAGCGGGCCCTGGTAGGGCCCGACCAATAACTTGCCGTCATGCAGTAAATAAAAGCCCACCCAAAAAAAACCATCCATTTTGTGATACAATAATGCATTGATCGTGGCCATGCGTGACAACGCATGCTCGCTTTTTACCATCAGCTCACGGAGCTGCCTCTGGATTCTTTCGTATCTGGCAGTTTTCTGTTCCAACATGAAAAAGGATTTTAATTGAGGTTTTAGTGTTCAAAGATAAGCAAACGAATGATTTGGTATTTTAAATGAATATTGTATCTTAGTAACACGAAATGAATTTTAGTAATATCGTTACATGTGGTTGGATTATAACAGATTAATACCGTTTTTATCTTACTGGTAAAGGATGGAACAAAGTCTATCATTCCTGGCCGGAACAGCTCTGACTATCGGAACCTTGCACACACTGGCAGGACCCGATCACTATTTGCCATTTGTGGCCATGTCAAGGACAAAGAACTGGAGTATGGTCAAAACAGTCAATATTGTTGCCCTTTGTGGAGTTGGACATGTACTGGGTTCCATTGTGATCGGTCTGATTGGAATAGCAGCGGGCATTGCCATTTCGGGAATCGAAAACCTGGAAACCGCACGTGGTTATATTGCCGCCTGGCTGATGTTCGGTTTCGGTATGGCATACATGTTCTGGGGAATATACAGGTTATGGCGAAACAGGGAACATCATCATGATCATAAAGTAAATGCCAGGAAGCAGATGACTTTCTGGATCCTCTTTACCATCTTTGTTTTCGGGCCTTGTGAGCCGCTCATACCAATACTGATGTATCCGGCAGCCCAGCAAAACTTTGGTGCAGTAGCCTTCATATCCCTGCTGTTCGCCCTGACCACCATTTCTACCATGATTATTCTGGTGGTCCTCATGGTGAAAGGTACTTCAATGGTAAAATTCAAACTACTTGAAAAGTACCAGCATGTTATTGCAGGCGCAACAATAGTATTGTGCGGGATAGCCATCCTGTTTCTGGGATTGTAAAACCGGATCTTTAAAAAGTTACCGTTAACCTGTCAGCACCGCTGCGGTTTCCTTCCCGTACCATACTATTCTTCAAAAGCAGGTCTTCTCCGTACCTTCCTTTCTGATCGTAAATGTTTGGTCTCCAGTCGCTTTAATCTGGAGGCGATTGTTGGTTGCGTTGGCTTCCGGCTTTTTACCGGGGCAAGGGCCATTCCTATTATTTTGTAGAACCTTTCGATGACCTTTCGCCGGTTGCCGGTTTGAGTCCTTTCAGTTTGAGAGACAATTGAGAGAATGCCATCCTTGTTGATACGACCAACCAGCCTATTCAGGATGATTTTCTTCTCCTCATCGGTCAGGATAAGGGAAGCTTCCACATCAAACCGCAATTCAATCCGTGTACTTACCTTGTTGACATGCTGACCGCCTGGACCACTGCTTTTTGTGGCATTAAAGGTAAATTCCGGATAGAAATCCCTTTCGTTTATGGCAGGAACTTCAGGCATACCGGAGTAGGAATGGTTGTTTCAACACCAATGTCAATGAGTTTTCCAGTGCGCTGGTCAATCCGGAAGGTGACCACATTGTTCGAGTTCTGGTTGGCTACCAGTAAATATGTTCCGGTGGGATCGATGATAAAGTTCCGGGGTATTTCTCCTTTGGTCGGCTGGTGTCCGATCAGGGAAAGTTCACCCGTTTGCGGATGGATGGTGTACATGGCGATGTTATTGAACTGGCCGCGATTTGATGCATAGAGATATTTGCCTGACGGCGTAATATGAATATCGGCACATGCTGCATCAAGAGAATCGCCTTCGGCCAGGGTGGATATGACCTGGAACCTGCTTAACCCGCCAGTAAGCGTGTCCACACGCATACATTCGATGGTACCGTTGAGTTCGTTGACGACATAGGCCAGGCTTTTGAAGGGGTGCCAGGCCAGATGACGCGGACCTGCACCCGGTCGGGTTGCATACGGATCCCCTGCGGCCAGAAGCCTGTCACCAATTGCATCCAGTTTATAGATATAGATATGGTCTGTTCCCAGATCACAGGAGTACACGAAAGGGCTGCTTTCCGGCATCGTGATCATGTGTGCATGCGCTGCCTCCTGGTTCGGTGAAGGTCCCTTGCCAGTATGCCGGTCAACTGATAGGGCATTACCCAGACTCCCATCCGGACGGATCGGGAGAAGCGCGACAGTGCCGCTGCCATAATTTGCAGTCATCACATATTTACCGGATCTTTCCACCTGGAGATAACAGGGATAATTGCCACAGGAAGAAACGGTATCAATGAATTCCAGTTCTTTGCCCTTCATGGCCAAGCGGTATGCGGAAATCGTACCGGAAGGCTGCCCCTGGCTGGCTCCGGTTTCATTTACAGCATAAAGGCACCTGCCCGCCGGGTCCACATCAATATAGGAAGGGTTGGTGGTTTCCGGTGAGGTGCTGATATAGTACAACCGGCCGGTGGCCATTTCAAGCTGGTAAACGTATATCCCGGTGGCCTTGCCATCGACGTGCGATTCTTTTTCAGTATAGGTACCCACGTAAAGGATCGGCCCGGAAGTATCAGGCAAAGGATTTTGTATCAGGTTCTTATCTTGTCCTTTTTTACATGACATCACAGGAAGGCTTAACAAGGTCGGGAGCGTCATAATCAGGATGAGGTTACGCATGGCTTTTTTTTTATTCGGTAATACAAATATAGTATTCATGAGATTATCAAACAATCATTCTTCTGCAGCTGTTGTGTCATAATTTAACCTGATTTTTGTAGCTTTGTCACCCCGGGATTTTTACAATAAATTGGATAACAAAATAAAATCAGGCAATAATCCGGCAGGATCAGACAGCATTACTGAATTTGAAGGGCTGTTCAAACATTATTATGCACCACTGGTGGCCTATGCCTGCAGGTATGTTTCGGATGTGGATGTAGCCCGTGAGATTGTTCAGGATTTCTTCGTCAGGCTTTATGAAAAACGGCTGTCTCTTTCCATCGACATTTCGGTCAAATCCTATTTATACCGGTCAGTTTATAATTGCTGCATTAATTATATAAATCAGAAAAGTATTCAGGATAAACATCTTAAAAACATTGACATCGAACGGGACGGTGAGGAGAACCTTGAAAGTGAAATGAATACTGTTGAATTACAACAGCGAATTTATGAGGTTATTGAACATTTGCCTGCCAGGTGTCAGAGAATTTTCAAGATGAATAGGCTGGAAGGTATTAAAAATGAAGACATTGCCAGACAATTAAACCTGTCCAAAAGGACCGTGGAAACACAAATCAGCAAAGCGCTCAAGATACTACGGAAAAAGCTTGCTGATTATATTCCGGCACAGGGGAAATTGTGAAAAAAGAATAAGCGATATTAAGTATCTTATAATTAGCCATTTAATAAATTGTTGATAACAAAACAATAAAAAAGAGTAAGTGAATTTTTCTATATAAATGTCTTATAAACGATTTAGTATGGATTTTAAAAACATGCTTATTAAACATTTCGTAAGAAAACTCACCAGTACAGCTGCTTCTGCCGATGACCGGGTTTTTGAAGATCAAATCGCCAAAAATCCACACATTTTTGAGGAATACCAGATCATACGGAAGATATGGGAAGAAGCCGTGGATACAGGTATTTTTGCACAGATCGATACTGAATCGGATTGGGGCCTTGTTCGTTCAAGAATTGGCCTTTCAGTACCGGGAAGGTATCACAGGGTATCCTGGCAGAGATATTTCATCCGGATTGCTGCCCTTGTAGTACTGACGTTTGGGCTTTCCATCGGATTTTATAAAGTTATTACTTCCTACGGCAACAAAGACAACAGTTTTACCTCCCTGATCGCGGAAGATCATTTCAAGGATCTTCACTTACCTGATGGTTCGTTGGTTACCTTAAATGCTGATTCAAAATTAATCTACCGGAATGATTTTGGCAGAAAATCACGCGATGTGATCCTGGAAGGAGAGGCTTTGTTTAGCGTTTTACCGGACGCTACTCGTCCTTTCAGGGTGTTTATTAATGAATCTGTTGTAGAGGTCACAGGGACAAAGTTTGCTGTTCGAGAGGAAGATGGAACCGTGAAGGTATCAGTTATTTCAGGCACAGTATTGTTATCCTCCAGGGATGACAACCATAATAAAATTAGCATTTCCGCAAATCACTCCGGGTATATCCTGCCTGAAAGAAATGAGATCGGAGTAGAAGATGGAATCCCGGTGAATACCCTCTCCTGGAAAACAGGTCACCTGATATTCGAAGAAACTCCGATTGATTCTGCTCTTATCGATATTGCCCGCCACTTCAGGAAGGAACTGTCATTTGAAACCGCTATCAATGAGGAAATTACAGCTGAGTTTCAGAATCAGCCCTTAAATGAAATCCTCAGGGAACTCGAACTGGTAGCGGGGTTGCAATTCGATACAACCCGCACAACGCTCATTGTCAGAAAGTAATAAATAACTGACAATGAGGGTGCGGGAAATAATCCACTTGCTTTTTCCCGTCTGTTTGATCCTTGCCATTATCAGTTCGGGAACAACAATTCTGGCCCAAGAGAGTTTGCTGGACCGTGAAATTAATTTATCCCGCACCACCGGTGAAATTGATCAGTTCCTGAAAGAGATTGGCCGAAAAGGAAATTTCTCTTTTACCTACACTTCTCAGATCCAGGTTCATCGTATGGCTTCCGTCATGGTGAGGAAACAAACGGTAAGAAACCATCTGTCTGACATTTTCAGATATGATAGCTTACAAATCCTGGAAAGATCCAATAAGATCCTGCTGATCCCGCTGCATAGAAAAAGTACACCGATTCCCAACTTTCAATTGATAAAGGGTCTTGTGATAGACGGAAAAACCAGGCGGCCTTTACCCTATTCCAATATATTCCTGATGAACAGCAGCACTGGCACGGTTTCAAATTCAAATGGCCGTTTTGTAATCAAAATAGGGCCTGATGACCAGACAGACACCATTGGCGTTTCCTACATCGGGTATAAACTTGCCACTATTCCACTCCAGTCACTGGATACTGCACTTCTGGTAGTGCGCCTGTTTACTGAAAGGTTTCAGATCAAGGAAGTAATCGTAAAACCCTTCGACCCGATTTACATCCTTACCAAGGCTATTGAAAGAATACCGTCGAATTATGACAGGAAACCTGCCATATTTACAGGATTTTTCAGAGAAACCACCCAGCAGGACAACAAGAACATTTCGCTTTCTGAGGCGGTGATTGATGTTTTTAAAGAGCCATATACCTCCGTCCGTGACGACCAGATTAAAATATTCAAGGGTAGAAAAGGAAGCAATACCGATGAAAAGGAATTCGTTGAGTTTGTGGTGCAGGGTGGACTTTATAATACCCTTAAACTTGATATTGTAAAAAACCTTCCCACATTCCTGGATGCGGAATATTTTACGCTGTACGAATACCGGTTGGAAAGGACCATTACGCACTTTGAAAGACCAACCTGGGTTATTTCTTTCGATCAGCGTGAAGGTGTAAAGTATCCCTGTTACAGGGGTAAAGTATTTATTGATGTTGAGACCTTTGCCATTGTGGGCGCGGTTTTCGACTTAAGTGATAAGGGAATGAGTTTTGCTACGGGTATTTATGTTAAAAAGACACCCAGAAGGATAGGGGTTAAGCCCATCAACGCCTCATACCAGGTTTTCTACCGGCCATTTCATAACAAATGGGATCTCAGCAATGTAAGAAGTGAGGTTCAGATCCGTGTCAAGCGCAAAAGGAACAAGCAACAGGATAAATTCAATTCCTTGTTTTCCTCCGTGTCGGAATTTGTGGTAACGGGCAAAGATACCACCAATGTTGTCCGTTTCAAAACTGACGAAGTGTCGCGACCCAAGGACGTTCTGGAAGATCAGATCGGTGAAACAGACAATGAATTCTGGGGGAATGAAAACATTATAATCCCGGAAGAGCCAATTGAGAAAACATTGATCAGATTAGGCCATCGGAATAACCTGTTCTCGGAACAGGAAATTGCAGCCATTAAAATAGAGGAGGAAAAAGAAGCAGATAAGAAGTTGGATAAGGAAAGTCGTGAGGATGAGAACATTGTTACTGATCCTGAACAAGAGTAGATATGAATTATATAGCACAGCTATGACAAAAGCCAAAACAAGCATGACAGTGCTGGTATCTTTCCTTGCACTGGTTGTTGTCGTGTCAGGTTTCCACAGTCCAAAGGATAATCTTTTCCTGGAGTATCTGAAATCCAGGTTAAAAAAATACAACAGCAGTTTTCCCCTGGAAAGGACCTACATTCTCACCGACCGGTTTGTTTACAAACCCGGAGAGGATATGTGGTTCCGGGGCTTTGTTTCATCATCCGGTGGGAACCAGAATGAACTTAACAGTGAGGATTTATTCATTAAGTTGCTGAATAGCAGGGGAGAGGAGATTATTTCCAGAAGGTATCCGGTTTCAGGTAACCAGTGCTCAGGCCGTTTGCTGATTCCCAGAACATCCATACCGGGAAGGTACTGGCTGGTAGCTTACACAGGTTGGATGAAGAATCAATGTCCGCAGGAAGCATACAGAAAAGAAATTCTGGTGAGCAAGTATTTTGATAAACGGTTTCAGGTGGAGATATTATACGACAAAGTTTCCTATGATCCGAATGATACCATGAATGCCAGCATCAGGATAATCGATCCCATGGGCAATCCGGTCCCTGAAATTAGTTACGAATACACAATCGGGTCTTTTGACCGGCGTGAAGTCAAAGGATCCGGGGAAACCAACGTTAAAGGATACTCTAAAATCACCTGTATTGTTCCGGAATCGACCGAAATCCTGCTGCTAACAGTTGATATCAGGAGTCGAAAACTTTCAGGTGATTATTCTCTGATCATCCCTGCTATCACCACGCCGCCTGAAATATCCTTCTTCCCCGAAGGAGGCAGACTGATCAAGGGATTATCAAGCACCCTGGCCATTCGGGCGACCATGGATCTGGGGCAACCTATTGGTATTTCCGGTGAGATTGTTGATGCTGAGGGAATTAAGCTGCAATCGGTATCTACGGATTCCAGAGGGACTGGAAAATTCGTTTACACGCCCGGAGAAGATACCTGTTATCTGCAATTCACCTATCCCTCCGGTACTGCACGCAAGATTCCGCTTCCCGCAGCGGCGGATAATGGATGTATTATTCATTGTGACAAACAGGATGGCGATTCGGTGAGGTTCCGGATAAATTCCTCCGACCAGGATTCAACGATCATATCATACTGGGTGGCTTCTTTGGACCATAACATTATATGGAATGGGGAAGTTCAGTTTAAAAGGACTGCAACCGTAAGCATACCTGTAAAAAACCTGAAAAGGGGAATCATGCAGGTATCGGTATTTGATCAGAAAAAAGCCTTGATAGCGGAACGGCTGGTCAAGATTCAGCATCCTGAAAACACGCTTGTGGTGAAAACTGATCACAAGGTATACCGCAGTCGCCAACGGGTTAACCTCTCCCTGGAATTTAAGGGTAGAAGTGACAAGATGGATGTGGCCATGCTGGTTTCGCTCCGCCACCTTTCCTTCAATCCTCTGGTAGCAAACCTGTATGATGTTGCTGGTTTCTTACCCTGTGATTCATTGAAGGTCAATAACCTGGACCAGATAACAGACCTGGATCTCCTGATCACGGCGTACCGATTTATCAAATGGGATGATGTTCTGGCAGAGGATAAAGAAAACCGGTCATTTATAAGAATGGACGGAATTACAGGCAGCGTCATTGATAAAAAGGACAATCTTTCTCCCCATGCGAAAGTAAGGGTCACCCACATCCCAAATTACAAATTCTATGAAACACAAACAGATGAGAACGGAAAATTCCAGGTGCTTTTCGGATCGGATATCATTGATTTCAATTACCTGAATGTAGATGCATATGATGCTATGGGCAAGGTAAACCTGGCGGCCACCATCGACCAGGAGTACGCCAAAAGTCTCTGGAAAGGAATGATCATGGAGGGAGAAAACAGTGATAGCCAGAAAGTACTTGACGTGACCTCTTATGGCGAGCCTGACCTTGTGTATGCACTCCGGTATGGACCCGGTAAATTCAGGAAATCAGTTTCCGAAACCAGGAAAAAATACGATCCCATTCAGTATGCCGGTTATTCAAGTGTTCTGGATATTTTGCAGGATATAAAACCCTACAGTCTGGTAAACAATACCATCGTGTTTACAGCGGAAAATGAACCCGGTTTGGTCCCTGTGACCCAGGAAGGAGCTATCATCGTGATCAATGGTGCTCTGAAAGGAAATAAAGTGGATATCCTCAGGAATCTGCTTCCTTCAGACATAACCAATATAAACATTTCCACCTCCCTGGTTGATGTGCACAAATATACACCCGTGAATTTCCAGGGAGTCATTGAGATAACAACGATTCAGGGAATGTTCAAGTACAGGCAGCCTACCGTACAATTGGGCATGGATATATTGAATTCCAACAGGATGTTTTATTCACCTGATTACTCAGTAGAAAGCACCACATCCGGTGATAACCGGAAAACGCTTTTCTGGAGCCCGAAATTAAGCCTTTACACGGAACAATCTGCCCTGGTATCTTTTTATACTTCCGATATCAAGGGTATTTATTATGGTCTGGTGGAAGGACTGGATGGATCAGGTAATCCCGTGCGTGCTGAGTTTTCCTTTGTTGTAGAATAGCAGGATCATGGCCTGCCGGCAACGACATTTACCGGATTCTTTACGGACGGGCTTTTTGATGGATTGATCATCGGAATGATCATCAAAGCAACCAATCCAAGAATTAGGTAGATCAGGTTTGTGGAAGCATGCGCGATCAGTGCAAAAACCTTTCCATCGGCTTTGTCGATACCATAAATAAAAAGTGTTTCATATACCATGAAGTGCCAGGGTCCAATGCCTCCCTGAACAGGTGCAAGCATGGCCAATCCGCCCATGAGAAAAGTAATCATACCCGTTTGCAGGGACAAATGTGAAGTAGGGCCATATGCCAGGAATATCACGTACAACATGAAGAGCCACATGACAAAAATAAAAAGTGTGTGACCGATAAAAAGCCATTTGTTCTCGAGCTGTGCGATGGATTTGATTCCGGACACGAAGTTTTGTTTGATCAGCCGGATCCTTTTTATCAGGGTATTTCCCCTGTCTGATTTTCTTTTTTTATAATAATTGTTAAACATGAGTAGAGCAGCCAGACAGAATAGCAGAAAACCAACTCCCAGCATGATATTCCGGAGCGAAAAAATATGCAGCAGGTTTGCCTTCACTTCAGGATGGGTATTGAAAAAGGCAACAAAAACGCCAAACTGGCTCAGGAGAATGATAACGGCGAGCAACATCAGGGTGATGAAATCGGCCATCCGTTCAACAAATACAGTGCCGGCCAGTTTGGCGAAAGGTATTTTCTCGTACTTGCTAAGTATTGTACACCGAAACACTTCCCCGGCACGGGGCAACAAAAGGTTGACGAAATACAGGATTAAAACCGAAAGATAGGAATTGTAAAGTTTCGGATTGTATCCCAGGGGCCGGATCAGCATGTTCCAGCGCATGGCCCTGCTGATTTGCGACAAGACATTGAAGAAGACGGAGAGAATGATCCAGAAATAGGTCAGGTCACTGAAGGCTGATTTGTATTTTGCAATGGGTTCATCCTTATACACCCACCAGAAGACAAGAACCCCAAAACCCAAAAAGACGAAGTATTTAAAGATATTAAGAAACTTCTTAAGCATGATTCAGCTGGTATGTCGATTAAGCCTGTTAATCGTAACAAAGGTAATCAAATATGATTAAATGTTTCATGGCGGCCTCAAATATGAATTGCAGATTGAAGTGAAAATTATGCTATTTTTGCTGGCCAGTTGCTGGTTTAATTGAGTGTAACCTGCCATGATATGGGCATTATTGTTTTGAGCCGCGGATCGGGGATGATATGGAGGTTAGGATTGACGTTTGTTGTTCTGGCTATTTCCAGTGTTCAGGCTGTAAAAGCCCAGGATATTTCCCTTGATAGTGCTGCGGTCGCCAGTAAGGCTGCTGTGGATATGGATACAACGGCCGGAGTACCGGTAAGGCTTCAGAGAAAATGGAGCTATCTCCAGGCTAAATCATTGGATAGTTTATTGTTACCGCCGGAAAATAACAGATTCCGGAAGGAGTTGTACCACTTTCTTATGCGGGATAATTCGTCCAGGCTTGTTGTCCGCAGGTCCCCGAATTCCAATTATGATCTTGTCGCCAAGGATGGCAAAATTATTCGCAACATTGAATTCAGGAATACTGATATATTCAGACAGTCGGTACGTGATACCGTTTATAAGCCGCTATCCGGGCTCGAGAAGACACTTAACAACATGCATAACGACACCCGAAGCCGGATCCTGTCAAGACACTTGTTGCTTCATCAGGGTGAGCCCCTCGACGTTTTCCTGATTTCAGAAAATGAGAGAATTTTAAGAGAATTGCCTTTTATCAATGATGCCCGTTTTCTGGTGCGGGCAATTCCGGGCAGTCCCGATTCCATTGATCTGGTTTTGCTGACACAGGATCTCTTTCCTGTTGGTTTTGAAGCCGATATAAGTCGATCCAACGCCGGATCTGCCAGCATCTGGAATCAAAACATGTTCGGGTACGGACTTCAATCGGCAGTGACGGTATTCTGGGATGGAGACCATCAGCCTCTTGTCGGTTATGGTTTGTTATTCAGTCTTTCCAGCCTTGCAGGAAGCTTCACTACAGCCCGGCTGGAATATGTGGACCGGTGGAATATGAATTCATTTCTTGTGGATTTTTCAAGGGATTTCAGAACGGCGGATTTCAAATATGCCGGTGGTGCACTTTTTGAAAATAGCAGCGTTTATAAAGAGATTACCCTGTTGGATACCACTATAATTTACAATAACCTCAAATACACCGATATCGATCTGTGGGGAGGACGGATGTTCAGGCTCAGCAACCATTCCAGCATCACAAGTTCAGGAATATATTTGACCGGAAGGGTCAACTATTATATAAACCACGAAGGACCTGAGACACTTGAAAACTATCTTTATCCGTACCAGGATAAAACACTGCTGTTGTTTTCAACCGGATACTCACGACGGGGATTTATCAAAGACAACCTGATTTACACTTTTGGAAGAACTGAGGATGTGCCCTATGGTTATCATTTTGATTTGACGGCCGGGGTGGAGAAAGGCCAGTACACAACAAGACCCTATATATCGGCAGGTGCAGCTATGGGCAGGTATTTCAATGGTTTTGGATATGGTTATGGTCAGATGAGGTATGGGACCTTCCTTGATGAAGGACGAACGGAACAGGGAACATTTCAGATACAGGCACAATACTTCACCAGGCTGTACAATTGGAATCGTTTTCAGTACCGGAACTTCATAAACCTTAACTACCTGAACGGAGTCAGAAGGTTTGAAGGTGAATTTACCAGCCTGGAGAACAGGGGCGGCATTGAGGGGCTCACGAGCGAGTCCATGCGTGGGAACGACAAACTGTCCCTGAATCTCGAATCGGTCGTGTTCAGCCCGTATCGTTTTCTGGGATTTCGTTTTGCCTTTTTCGGATCAGTTGACCTGGGTCTTATTTCACAATACAATTTATCGGCATCAGATTCAAAATTTTTCTCTGCTGTCAGGTTGGGAGCAAGGATCAGGAACGAACAGCTGGCTTTCAACACATTTGAAATCAGTTTTGCCTTTTATCCGGGAATGCCGGTCAACGGACAGGCGGAATATATATCTGTGGGAACCCTGACCAGGATGCGGTTCAACGATTTCTTCCCGCACAAACCAGATATTGTCAGATACCAATAATTATTCCATGAGTTTATTCAGGATCTGCGTCATCTGATCACGGCTGACAGCAACCATTTTCTCCGGAAGCTTTCCCTGCGGATCATCATATATATCCGGATGGAATTTTTCCGCAACAAATCGCATTTTCAGGTATAGCAGATTCAACTCGAATTCCATAAGTACCCCTTTGACATTCCTGTAGGGATTGGTGGAATTGGGGCGCTTCAGTCCGATTTCCTCGGTAAAATAGATCGTAAATGAATAGCCTGTTGAAGGCAAATGAACAATTGCCTTCTTGCAGGTAAAGCCTGCAATGATTTTGGTTTCAGCGGTTTCTGTGACAACCATGTCCTCCATGCTGTCGAAACAGCACATTTGTTCATCTCTTTTGCCTTTATACAGATAGTGCTTGTCAAAGACCTTTAAAAGGGTGGAACACTTCCGGCTGTGGAAATCAGTAAAGGCATTTAACTTATAAAAACCGAGAAATCCCTCTATGTTGTTGGCAGCCTGCTTTTCGTTAAAGATTAGCTTCATCTGCCTGGGTAAGAGTTCACGGGTTTTTTCATCCATATCATCATTCAGGTAGGTGATCCTGTAATCAATCCTGCCGGAGGTGATCCGCTTTCCTTTTTCCGTATTGTTGCATGACGATGCCAGCAAGAATACAGTGATGATAAGACTTCCATGTAGATATCTCATGTAACAGTATAGGATTGATCTTTTATTTTGTACGTAAAACCATTGCTACGGTTGGAATTTGCGAAACTGTTTTGATCAGCAGACCGAAATGCAAAGATAAGTCCCCTGATCACGATGACAAGAGGTAGTGCAACAAATAATTATGTATTAATATAAATATATTCAGCATAAAAATACAATCTATGATAAAAATCATGCACAACTCTTCTGAGGTTTGACTATTTTTGCGTAAGCCGGCAATCAATTCCTCGGTAATTGATCAGCTGTTTTTTTTTATCCATTTAATCTGAAGATACTATGCCATTCAATTTACGCAACCGGAACTTTTTAAAACTGCTCGATTTTACGCCTGCCGAGATCAGTTTCCTGCTTGATCTTTCCTTTGATTTGAAGAAGGCCAAATACACCGGAACGGAGAAGCCATGCCTAACCGGAAAAAACATTGCTTTGATTTTTGAGAAGTCCTCAACCCGTACCCGTTGTGCATTTGAGGTAGCTGCTCATGATCAGGGTGCTCATGTAACCTACCTTGATCCTGTGAGTTCTCAGATAGGCCATAAGGAGTCGGTCAAAGATACTGCCAGGGTGCTTGGCAGGATGTTCGACGGCATCGAATACCGCGGTTACGGGCAACAAATCGTGGAGGATCTTGCAAAGTACTCCGGAGTGCCGGTATGGAATGGTCTTACAGATGAATTTCATCCTACACAGGTGTTGGCTGACCTGATGACGATGATTGAACATTCCGACAGGCCGCTCAACAAGATCAAGTTCTGCTACCTGGGCGATGCGCGCAACAACATGGGCAACTCCCTGATGGTAGGTTCTGCCAAGATGGGAATCGATTTCAGGGCAGCAGCACCTGTCCCTTGCCAGCCGGCCGATGAACTGGTAAAAACTTGCCGGGAGATAGCCGAATCAACCGGAGCAAAAATAGCCATAACGGACAGAATTGAAACAGCCGTAAGAGACGCTGATTTTCTTTACACCGACGTTTGGGTATCCATGGGAGAACCTGCCTCAGTGTGGGAAGAAAGGATAAAACTCCTGCAACCCTATCAGGTCAACCGAAAGGTTATTGACCTGACAGGAAACGAAAAGGTGAAGTTTTTGCACTGCCTACCTGCTTTTCATAATCGTGAAACAAAAGTCGGCGAAGACATTTTCAGGAGGTTTGGCCTGGAATCCATGGAGGTCACCGATGAAGTTTTCGAATCTCCCGCATCCATCGTTTTTGATCAGGCCGAGAACAGGGTGCACACCATCAAGGCCGTTATGGTGGCGACACTCGGTTCATAGTAAATTTCCTGATAAATCTTCAACAAACTTTTTATTTGGTTTCAAGTTATTATATTTGTTATTGTTTAATTTAACAAGAGGAATAATAACATGGTAACAGCTAGACTTTTCAGTAGATTCAGGATCCCGGTCATGATACTGCTTTTTCTTCTTTTCGGACCTGCCATAATGGCTTCGGATGGAACCATGCCATCCTTTAGCGGTATCAGGATCGAGTTCATCCTGTTTGCCGTTACGCTCGTCGGTGTGGCTGTGTTTCATCACAAGACCATGTATGTCGCCCTGATTGGTTTGACAGCCATTCTTGTCTTCAAATATGTTTTCAGCGATTTTTCACTCTCTGAACACATCATGGGAACCGCAACCAGAGAAGGCGAATGGCGGATCCTCCTGAACCTGTTAGGTTTGCTGTTTGGTTTCGCTATCCTCGCTGAGATCTTCAAGGAATCAAAGTTGCCGGATGTTTTACCCAACTACCTTCCCGGAGGCTGGAAAGGAGGCTTTGTTTTGCTTTTCTTCATAACTGTACTATCATCTTTTCTTGACAACATTGCCGCAGCCATGATTGGTGGAACAATTGCCATGGTCGTTTTTAAAGGCAGGGTCCATATCGGGTATCTGGCTGCCATCATTGCCGCGAGCAATGCAGGTGGTGCGGGAAGTGTTGTTGGCGATACCACGACCACACTGATGTGGATCGACGGGGTAAATCCTGTCGATGTACTGCACGCTTTTGTTGCTTCATTCACTGCACTGGCTATCTTTGGCGTCATCGGGGCAATACAGCAGGACAGGCATCAGCCCATCACCGCGGCCGCTAAAGAAAACATTCACGTTGACTGGGGAAGGATCGGGATAGTCTTTCTTATACTGGCCTGCGCCATCATAACAAACTGGACATTGGATTTCCCGGCCGCCGGTGTTTGGATCGGCATTATCCTTGGTGGATTTTTCAGAAAAACACCCTGGCATGAAATGAAGAATGCCTGGATGGGTACGGTTTTTCTGATGGCCCTTGTGACCTGTGCTTCGCTCATGCCGGTTGAAGAATTACCCCCTGCTTCGCATTGGACCGCTTTTGCGCTTGGATTTGTATCAGCTGTTTTCGATAATATTCCCCTCACCAAATTATGCCTGGAACAGGGTGGTTACGACTGGGGTGTATTGGCTTATACCGTCGGATTTGGCGGATCCATGATCTGGTTTGGTTCTTCAGCTGGAGTTGCCTTGTCTAATATGTATCCTGAAACCAAAAACACGATCCGGTATATGAGAAAGGGATGGCACGTTACGGTAGCCTATATTGTCGGCTTTTTCGTGTTGCTGTATACCGTCGGCTGGCATCCGCATGCCCCGCATAAGGAAAAACGTGTACAGCAGGAGGAACTTCCGGTCAGCAACCCGGAATAGTCAATACCGAATATGGATTATCTACTTGCCATACTCGGGGGGCTGTGCATGCTGGTTGGCATTGTAGGCAGCATCCTCCCCGGCCTTCCTGGTCCGCCAATCAGTTACCTGGGTTTATTACTGGTCCATTGGTCGCGTTTTGCACAGTTCAGGCTGAATATGCTTGTCGTTTGGGCAATCATTGTGGTATTTGTCGCCGTGCTCGATTATGTGGTACCCATATGGGGAACGAAACAATTCGGCGGAACAAGGGCAGGTGTTCGCGGTAGCACTATTGGATTGATTGTTGGCGTATTGCTGTTGCCAATGCTGGGAATTGTGCTGGGTCCATTCGGGTTGTTTGGCATTCTGGGCGGACCCTTCATCGGAGCCTGGCTGGGAGAGAGGTACGCTGGAAAAAATCCCGATCAGGCCCTGCGTGCGGCTATCGGCTCGTTTATAGGATTTCTGGCGGGCACAATGATGAAACTTGCTGTTTCGCTTGTTCTTGCCTTCTATTTCTTTAGGGCAATTTTACAGGCTGTTTTTTAAGCAGGTTACTTCACAAAAGGAATCTAAGGTAAATCTACCAGATTATTCCTGAAAGCAAAAATCACCAGCGATAGTGTATTCCTGCACCCCGTTTTATCCAGAAGATTGGCCCTGTGATTTTCTACCGTCCGTTCACTTAAAAAAAGCTTCTCCGCGATCTCTGATGAGCTGAGCCCTTCACAGATAAGCTGCATTATTTCCTTCTCACGCAACGTTAGTGATATCAGGGAATCATGCTGACGGTTCTTGATCAACCTGAGCAACAATTCCTGCGAGAAGTAGGTCTTTCCGCTAAGTATCAACCTGATGGCTGTTCTTAGTTCAGAATTATCGGCATTCTTCAGGAGGAAACCCTTTACGCCGTTTTCAATCACCCTGTTATAATACTGTTCGTCTCCGTACATGGAAACCACAAGGATCTTCAATTCATGGTTTTCCTGCAACAGGATTCTGCTGGCTTCGATTCCGTTAATATTTGGCATGTTGATATCCATGATGATCAGGTCAGGATTGATCACCCTGGTAACATCAATGAGTTGCTGCCCGTCCGCCACGTCAGCAACAACCTCAATATTCTCCAGATCCTCGAGAATCAGTTTCAAACCCTGCCGGAATAAGGTGTGATCGTCGGCAATGATGACCTTATATTTACTTGTCGCTGGCATGCTGAACCGTTGTAGCCTTTATTTGGAGATTTATTTTAAAACCGTTTCCGGGACTTGTGGAAATGTTGAAATCACCTCCCAGTGACTTGATCCTGGAAATGATGTTGCTGAATCCCATGCCCTTTACCTGGGAATTCAACTGTTGCTGCAGATCAAAACCACGACCGTCATCACGGTATTCGCACATGAGTGAAGGATGGGAATAATTAAGCGAAATGTAAATATTCTTAGCATGAGCATGTTTGATCGTATTGTTAATGAGTTCTTTGATTATCCGGTACATGACGGATTCAATGGTGCCGTAAAATCTCAAATGTTCAATATGTGATTCCTGATGAATGGTAAGGTTTCTCGAAAATAGACTCACAATGTTCTGCAGGGCGGCATGAAGACCGAAATTGACCAGAACATGGGGGCTCATATCATTGGAAATGTTCTTGATCGATTCAATAACATCCCGGATAATGACTCCCATCTGGCTTGCAAGTTTGTCTTTCTTCTCAAAGCTGTCACTTTCAAGAAAGGAGGTGGTGTAAATTTTCAGCGCAGACATCAGTGGACCGATCTCATCATGCAGGTCCCTGGCAATCCTGGAACGTTCTTCCTCCTCAGTTTGTATGATGGTTTCAAAAAGCTTCCTCGCAATGGATTTTCGTTCGGTAATATCACGCATTACTGTGAGAATTGCGTTTTTCTGGTTGAACATTATGGGAACATTGTTGACCTCGTAAGGAATGATCCTGCCCGTCAGCGGTGCAACCACTTCAATTTCCAGATCCCCTGTAGGCAGCCCCTGTTTTACCAGCTGAAGCCGATCCAGGATAATGGCATGGTAGGCAGGCGAAAGAAAGTTGATTAAAGCTTGTGTGGTCAGGAACTCCCTTGTAATGCCAAAACGATTCAGCAGGGTATTGTTGGCCTCCAGAAAATTAAACTCATAATCGGTAATGATAAATCCATCACTGGTGTTGTTGAAAATATTCCTGAAATTGGAGATGCTTTCCTGCAACTGCTGGTACATGTCAGTGAGTTCTGTAGTTCTTTCATGAACGAGACTCTCAAGCCTGTTCCGGTAGTTTTCCAGTTCATCACGCTGTTTCCTTTGTTCAATTGACTTGACAATCGTGATGGGAAGTAATTTAAGGTAATGAAACCCTGCATCCTTGATCAAATAATCATAGGCTCCGGCTTTTAACGCCTTAACAGCCGTATCCTCACTGCCTTCGCAAGCAATAATGATTATGGGGCAGCTGCCGAGCAGCGGCATCAGGTCAGTCGCATACCCGTCACCCTCACAGCAATCGCAAACGACTGCCTGAAAAACATTCTCCCTGAGAAGTTCTATAGCCTCCCGAAGAGATGAGGCCATAACTATCCTGAAAGGATAGCCGGCTTTCTGAGCCTCTCCTTCAAGCAAGATCCTGTCGGCAGGATTGTCCTCTACATACAAAATCTTATTCTCAAGGTTTTTCATGAGAGCAAATTTTGAGGTTGAAACAGCATCGCTGGGGCAAATGGAATAAATCTCTTAAATTCAGAATATTTCCTAATTTTGGTATCCTTTTTTAAAAAAATCAACCAAAATTACCAATATTTATAACTTCCATCCGTTGAATTTATCATTTTATAACAACATGATCCTAAGAGTTCGTAAACACCGGCAGAGAATACAAAGCTTATGAACCGAACTGTGATCCTGGGATTGTTATTGCTATCAACATTCCTTGTTCCTGCAATTGCACAGGACAGGGGTAAAGGATATTACAATGCTGATACAGATTATACCAATTTCAGACGCAATGCTTTATTTGAGGAGGTCATTGATTTTAATGCAATTGATTATGAACGGATAAACGCAGTTATTTTCTGTTTAACCAATGAATTACGGATCAGGAATCATTTAGATGCACTGGAATACGCACCTGAGCTTGAGAATACTGCTATGATGCATGCCACGGATATGATCCGTGAAGGATTTTTCAGTCATTTCAATCCGAACCACAGTCAAAAGAAAACGCCCAATGATCGTGCATTTTTATGCAAAATCACCAATCCCTACCTTGCGGAGAATATTATCGAAGGGTTTGGACTGCGGTATAAATCGAATGAAACGGTTTATCTTCGCGGTAAGGGTAAATTCAGTAACCTGCCCAATGGTGAGCTCTTAAAACCGCATACTTATCTTTCCCTGGGTGAGTCACTGGTTGCAGGGTGGTTGAATTCAAAAGATCACCGACAGAATATGCTTTCAAAAGATGCCCTTCAGCTGGGGTGTGGTATTGCATTTTTTGTGGATCACGGATTTAATGATATGCCCTCCTTCAAAGCCGTCCAAAATTTCCAGCTTTATCAGCGGATAATTCCTGCAAAACACTGAGGTTTCTCGCAAATTCAAGGAATTTTATTATTTTTCTGTGAAATTTGCAGCGCCGTTGAACAACATACGTCTATATACATGAGCTAATGATTGAGCAAAAGGGTCACAACATTCATCAGGAACTGGTTAAACGATGCATCAGAGGAGACAGGTTGGCTCAGAATGAGTTGTACAGGCTATATTATAAGGCAATGTTTAACACCTGTTTCAGAATGTTGGATGACAGGGTGGAGGCTGAAGATGTATTGCAGGAATCTTTTCTTGCAGCATTCCTGAAGATCGGCACCTACCGGGGAGAAATGAGCTTTGGAGCCTGGCTCAAGAAGATTGTTGTTAACAAGACAATTGATGTGTTGAGGGCCAGGAAGATTAAATTTGAAGAACTGAATGAAAAAATCGCTGTCCCGGATGAATCGGATTTATATGATCTGGATACAGCAGAGGAGGATGCAAGCAAAGTGACAAAAATCAAGGAAGCAGTGAGAAAGCTTCCGGAAGGATTCCGGGTTGTCCTGTCACTTGCACTATTTGAGGGTTATGATCATGAGGAAATCGGTTTGATACTGAAGATCAGTGAATCGACCTCCCGATCACAACTTGCCCGGGCTAAGAAGAGGCTGATTGAATATTTAAAAGAGGACCAGGATGAAACCTTTGGATGAATACATCAGGAGCAATCTCGATCGCTTCAATTCAGAAGAGCCCTTGAACGGGCATTTTGAAAGGTTTGAGGATAAGCTTGGCCGGTTGGAAAGGAGAAGAATTTCACAACCGCGGATGGTGATTCTGAGGATAGCTGCACTTGTAATCCTTGGATTGGTCATATCCTACGCAGCAATCCGGGAATTTAACCTCTTAAAACAAAGCAAGGATGCCATTTATTCAGGAACGATCGGCTCCGAATTAGACGAAGCAGAGAAATTTTATACGACCCAGCTCAACATATCATACCATAAAATTCAAAATCTCAGATTCAACAATGACAAGGACGAAAAGAAGCAGGTACTTGAAGAATTATCTGAGATGGACACACAGGTTCAGGCCATGAAACAGGATCTCAAGCAGAATCCTGATGACGAGAGAATCGTTCATGCCATCATCAATTTTTACCAGGTAAAAATGGAAATGATGGATATGATTATTACCCGGACCCAGCAGTCCACCAATTCAATCCTTTAAACTTACAGCTATGAAAACATTGATTATCACACAGAAAGCAACTACTCTGCTGTTGGTCCTCACCGCTGCCATGAGTTTGTGGGCACAGGATGGCAATCACTCCAAAGAAATCAAAAAGGACTTTGCAGTAAATAGCAGCACGAGGCTGGAGGTATTCAACAAATACGGCAACGTCGACATCGTCAACCGGGAGGACGCCGGCCTGTCGATTGACGTAGTCATCAAAGTGAATATCAGGGATCAGCAGAGAGCCGAGGAGCTGATCAACATGATAAAGATCGACATATCCCAGGAAGGTGATGCCATCATTGCCAATACAAACATACCCGAAGACTTTGGCAGGTATTTCAGAGGATTCAGCTCGGATAACGGCGGTTTGGAGATTAACTACAAGATATCCATGCCAAAAACCGTTCCCCTGAGCCTTTCCAACAAATACGGAAATGTTTTTATCGATGAACTTACTTCTACTTCCACCATCGACGTTAAATACGGTAAGCTGACAGCCAATAAAATCCTGCATGATTCAAAGGAACCGCTGACCAAAGTTTATTTATCTTATTCCAACGGTTCCATCCAGGAAACACGCTGGATTGAACTGGATATCAAATACTCCAAGATCAGTATCACAGAAAGCAAGGCTCTGGCTATATTAAGCAAGTATTCTAAAGTATATGTCACCAATGGCAGCTCCATCGTCAGTGAATCAAAATATGACACCTACGAAATTGGCAAGCTGAATAATTTCATCACTACGGCCGCCTACGGACATTTCACCATCAGTAGCTTAACAGGGAAACTTCAGGTTGACACCAAGTACACAGACGTCATCGTCGACCGGATAGCAGTCAGCTTTGAAGGTATCAAGGTAACCAACAGTTATGGCACTTACAGGCTTGGTATTGATCCTGCTGCTTCCTATAAACTGAAAGGATACTCAAAGTATTGCTCCATTCAGTATCCTGAAGATAACGCCCGAGTCAGCCGTTTTAACGAGAACAATGAATTAAAGGTGGACGGGATTGTAGGAAATGCTCAGAATGCCAAGGCAGAAGTGTCCGTGAATTCTCATTACGGAAACATACGGCTTGTTCAA
Organism: Bacteroidales bacterium UBA5072; assembly: GCA_002415855.1. Taxonomy (GTDB): domain Bacteria; phylum Bacteroidota; class Bacteroidia; order Bacteroidales; family UBA10428; genus UBA5072. The sequence goes on along the minus strand of DIAS01000054.1, from coordinate 231 downwards.
TAGTCGCTTGTTGCTCGTTACTGGTCACTTTATTTATCAACATTCCATTTCCAAAAATTTTAAATGGATATCTTTGCAGGGAATGAATCCCCGCATGAGCAACTTCATTGTATCAGCAAGAAAATACAGGCCTGTCAATTTCGATACGGTTGTCGGGCAGCCTGCCGTTACCAGTACCCTTAAAAGCGCTATCAGAACCAGGCAGATCGCCCATGCCTACCTGTTCTGCGG
>DIAS01000111.1:37377-39374 GCA_002415855.1 Bacteroidales bacterium UBA5072 | reverse complement strand
TTAAAGGATCCATATCATTACAATCTCCCTCTGCCGGGGAATAACCATCCCCATCGATGTCGGTGGAACCACAAACAGAAAGCACATAATCTGCCCTGGCGTCATTGCTCCAGGAATCGTCAAAGGGCAGTAACTCGGGATTATTAAACAGATTCAGCACGCATTCGTTATCCATGCATTCAGTCAGTGCATTAAATCGATCACTACAATTATTTGCAATACATGACTGGTCACCGAGCATGCAGCCATTTTCATCCATACAACGGAACAACTGGACCAGCAGCGCATGACAGCAACCATCATCAATTGTGCCGTCGCAGTTCTGGTCAATTCCGTCATCGCATATTTCTGCAGCCCCGGGATGTATGGTGGGATCTGAATCGTTGCAGTCACCCTGAACTTCAGAGTAGCCATCACCGTCATTATCTGTAAGGGCGGTGCAGGGCAAATCCGAGCCATTGCAATCCTGATCAATGCCATCTTCGCATACTTCAGCTGCGCCAGGGTGGATTGCGGGATCATTATCATTGCAATCATCATTATTATCTACATAGCCCTGCTGAATATCATCGCAGAACATTTCAAAATTCCCCGGATCTCCATAGCCATCTTCATCTGCATCGCGGAAATAGGGTTGCATTCCATCTTCATCAAGGGTGCCGTTGCAGTTATTGTCAATTCCGTCGCAGCCGTCATTGGCGCCTGGATATATCCCGGGATTCATATCATCACAGTCGCCTGCTTGAGTGGTATATCCATCCCCGTCCTGATCGCCGCAAACAGCATCCTGTCCGTTACAATTCTGGTCAATTCCGTCGCCGCAGATATCTGCGGCACCCGGATGAATCCCGGAATCGGAATCATTGCAATCACCTTCATAGGTTGCATAACCATCCCCATCAGCATCTGGGCTCTCACAGTGCTGGATTATATAGTCGGCCTTTGCTTCAGTTGTCCATGATTCATCAAATGGCAGGACCTCAGGATTTGCGATAAGCGCATAAAAACAGGCCTCATTAATGCATGCCAGTACCTGTACCAATTCAATAAAGCAATTGCTATTCATACATTCTGCCTCACCCAGCTGGCATTCATTGCTTTCCAAACAGTTCAGGAACGCCACCAGAGATTCGTTGCATCCGGGGGAAACACAATCCTCATCGATTATACCGTCACAATCGTTGTCCAATCCGTCACAGTTTTCAATCCTCCCCGGTTTAATCAACTGGTTATTGTCATTGCAATCCGTTGAATTTGTAAGATAACCCAAGGGTGCGGGAATATTGGCTGGCACCCACAGGGCTTTGTATTGGTCTCCGAAGCCATCCTGATCTTTGTCTCCATAACAGAAATAGCCATTCACCTGGCTGGCAGCCGGTAAGACAACATATCCACCCTTGCTCAGGTAGACCGTATCATTTCGCATGCTTAAAAACTGCAATTCATTATACGGGTCGTGGTCGGCATCATTGACGTTATCGGGAAGTCGGATGGTGTTGCCATTGGTAAGGGTTAACTGATGATCATCGAGCAGAAGGGTTTGGTGGTCGGTATTGTCCAGGTAGGGAGCGAGATCAATCTGAATGGGTGTTCCGTTGGTTGTCAATGTCAGCATATTTCCTGCCAGGCTTAATACCTGAATTTCATTGGTGGGATCAGCATCGGCATCATTTACTTTATCGGGTAAAATGACCGTATTTCCATTCTGGATGGCAAGCTCCTGCCCTGTTAAGGTCAGCTGCTGGTTGTCCGTGTTGTCAAGGAAAACACCCAAATCTATTTCAGCAGCTGTTCCGTTTTTTGTGATAATCAGTTTGTTGTCCACCAGCTGTAAATCCTGGATCTCATTTTCCGGATCGGCATCATCATCTTCAATTCCTTCCAGCAGACCCGAAAGATCAATTAGTATTGTGTTAAGGCCTTCCTGAAGCGTCAGCGTGGTGCCACTCAGGTAAGAGCTGGTGATCAATTCATTGAGGGGATCGGCATCGTTGTCC
>DIAS01000111.1:0-37114 GCA_002415855.1 Bacteroidales bacterium UBA5072 | reverse complement strand
ATTGAGGGGATCGGCATCGTTGTCCTCGCTGTTTTGAACGTGTCCGGCATACAGGGCATAGGGAACCGACAGCAACTGGCTGGTGCCGATTACAGTGTATTCCTTTTTGGGCTTGCATTTCGGATCCATTTCAATTTTGATGAAATAGTCCGAGGCACCCCAGTCAATGGCAGCCATTGTGCCCAGTTCCGGCGTACCCCTGCCAATGTCCAGGTCGATTATACCAAAAGTGTTGCTGTAAGGGGTGTGTGTCTCAACATACACCGCTATTCCGGTTTCACTTCCCTGCAATATGCTGATGCGCATGGCTACCTGCTGGTTCACCAGCAGCCTGCCGTACTTGTCGCGTGCTATTGCCTTGTATTTGAATGCCTGCGGGGGCTGGGCGGTAATTGTAAAGGCTGCTGTCAGCAGCATTACAAACAATATGGTGGCCCTTTTCATGATTCGGAAGATTTCAGTACTTTCTCCCGTGTCTGGCAAGAGCAAAATCACGGATCCACTCATTCACAATGTCTGCCTGTTCCCACTGCACCACGTGTCCGCCTTCCAGCACGCGTATATCAGCGTTGGGGAAATACAATTGCTCGTACTCCATGTTGGCCGGCGGAACGCTGTAAATGCTCAGTATGGGGAATGTCCAGCCGATGGGCTGATTTACCTCTTCAGCCATTATATTTCGAAAGATATTCGCCATCAGCGGGCTTGGAAAAACCAGGAAATAGTCTATAAGATCTAAAAGATCCTGTGGAGAGGACTCTGTTACCAGTTGTGAGGCAAAACCTGCTTTTTCTGTTTCTCCCCAGCTTTCCATTCCGGTACAGAATTCATCGAGCCATGCACCATAGGCTTCTTTTTCGGCAGGATCTGCCGGCCAGGGATAAAAGCTGCCATCCAGGTTAACAAGTTTGGTGATCATGCCCGGATGTTTCAGATGAAATTGTCCCAACGGGACAGGTCCCATGCTGAATCCCACCGCTACAAATTTGCGGACATCTTCTTTCCTGACTACATCATAAATGGCATCGGCCATCAGTCCCATCGTGTATTGAATATCCCCAGGTGCATCACTCTGCCCCTGTCCCGGAACGTCTATATAAATACACCGTGCCTTGTCCCTGAAATAATCAAACTGTTTGGTGTAAATCTCCAGCGGATTGGTCCATCCGGGTATAAAAACAATCGTGACCGGACCTCTCCCGATGACCCGGTAATGTACCTTCATACCCGTGCTTCTCATGACAACATAACGGTCCTGGTCAGGAGCATGGTGATAATTGTCCTCGTCACCGCATTTCAGTTCTCCAGCAGACAAATCTTCATGGAGATACTCCGTCTTTTCGCAGGACACCAGCAGGCAAATGCATGCCAGAACGAACAAAAGGCTTTTACATGTTTTCATTGTTTAAAAGATTTAGGGTGTTTGGTTATTAAATAGTTATTGCATATGGTTAGCCCGATTGGTTTCGACTTCGCTGAGCCTGACGCAGCAAGGTTAAGCCCGACGGTCAACCTGTGTGTCTAACGGCTACCCAGAGCGTTTTCCAGTCACCCTGAGCGTAGTCGAAGAGTTAATAGCTAGTAGAGAAGGCCTTCAGAAAACGGTAAAATCTGGAATAAAGAAACAACAAACAAACCCCCTGGTGCATAGCAGGATGGTTGCAAACTTTTATAATTTAGGGATTACAAATGTTGCATTTTGGTATTTTGGTTGCATTCCAGGATTAAAGGGGAGGCAATCCCAATTTTTTTCGGATAGCAATTAGCCTGGGATCAGAGCGGATATTTTTAAATTCAGGTTCTGTCAAAACAAAAGGCTCCAGCAACCCCTCATTCAAATCTGATTCGAGGATATCAAGGGCTGTTTCATAATCGCCCAGCATGGCATAATAAATTGCTTTGAGGTTTTTGCGCGAAAATGATCCTTCCTTCAACCGCCAACGAAGGAGACTGTTCATACCGCCGATGCTGTATACACTGTCCACTTTTTCCGGATGCCAATTGTCGGTGATTTTTACCAATCTCTTAAAACTTGTCAAGGCAGCATTTTTATCTTTCAATTTCATATATATCCTGAATTCGGTAAGGACAGCCCAGGGATGAACATTGTTAAGCTCTTGACATATCTGGTTTTCTGCGAGTGCCTTTTGATAATCTTCCTGTTTATAAAACAATAATGCGCTGGCATAACGGATAACATAAGAATAAGGATCAAGTTGGATTGCCTTGTTCATAACTTCCCTGGCTTCCTGAAGCTTTCCCATTGTGCACAGAAACTCTGAATAATACTGATAAGCCGGGGAATGGTTAGGCTTGGTTGCGATTGCTTTATGGAACTCCTCTTTTGCAGCATCATAATCCAGGTCAAATTCATGAAAAACAGCGCCCAAGATAGTGTGTGCTTCACCCAGATTTTTGTCCAATTCCAGGGCTTTCCGGGCCAGACTAATTGCACTGTCTCTTCCTGTTCGCCTATCAATATATCCATACCAGGGCAGAATAAAATAAGTGTCAGCCAATTCGGCATAAGCAAGTGCATAATCCGGGTCTTCTTTAATTGCAAGCCTGAAATATTTCACACTTGCAAAAAGACCTTCCTGAGTTCTTTGGTTCAGATGATGCCTGCCTAACTGTTTGTATTCAAATGCTTTCAGGCTAGTAGTCTGATTCTGATTCAGCGCAATTGTCTGCCGGTCAGTTAATACAAGGGATAATTCCGAAGCGATCTGACCGGCAATTTCACCCTGGATTTTGAAGACTTCACTCAAATTCCTGTCATAGCGTTTTGATAAGACATGATCATCTCTTTTTGCATCGATCAGCTGGATGTTGATACGGATGTTATCGCTCTCCCGTTGAACAGTGCCTTCCAGGATATAGCTAACTCCCAGTAATTCTGCTATTTCCGGTATGGTTTTGCTTCCTTTATCCCGGAACATCTCAGATGATGTACGTGAGATCACCTTTAATCCCTCGATTTGTGAAATGCGGTTCAGCAGGTCTTCCACAATACCATCCGCGAAATATTGGTTTTCAGCATCAGGGCTTAAATTGTCGAAGGGCAGAATGGCGATTGACTTTTCTATCGGTGTGTTTTTTCTGAGCAAATAATAAATACCTGCACCTGTTAAGGCCATGGCTAATAATGCTGCCAAAATGATCAAACCAATGCGCCTGATTTTTTCCCATGCACCAACCGGAGCTTCCTTTAATTGATCCAATGTTGGATATTGATGAATTATCGCATTACCCTTTCTTACATCACCGGGTGATACATGAAAGTAGTTTTTAAAAACCTTATTGAAATAACTTGGACTGCTGAATCCAACCTTGTAAGCAATTTCAGAAGCCGTGGCCACATCCTTTTCCAGCATTTCCCTGGCCCGCATCAACCTCTTTTCCATGATAAGATCGCTTGCAGATTTACCGGTAAACTTGATCAGTTTCCTGTGCAGCATCGAGCGGCTCAGACCTGCCTGTTTAGCCAGGTCTTCGACTGAATAATGCTCGTTGTCAAAATTTTCCTCTATTAACTGATTGATCTTACCAAGAAACTGATCACTCATTGAAGGCAGGTCTTCCATTGAAAGAATCATTAACGGTAATCCCATCACAATCTGGCCAAAGAACCAGTACACAAGCACCAGAGGTAAATATACAAAATAATACAGATATGTTGCGTAAAATCCGGAAAATGAAGTATTTCGCAGCACAATGTTCTGCCGTAAACCTGCCTGTATTTTTATGAAGCAACTTGCTTGACTTTACCCCTTAATTGTCATATATTTAGACCTTAACACCCAAAAAATTATCATGGCAGAAAAACAAAAGTCTTTGGCTGACTATAACGAAGGTGATATTTATAAAGGAGAGACCATTACAACCTTGTACGCCGCCAAGCCGGATTACCTGATCTTTGAAGGAAATGACAGCGGCGAAGTGACCGTTGCCACCGACAACCCTGAAATAAGGAAACGATGTTCCGAGATCAGTCAGCAAATATCCATAGTAACCGAATACCTGGTCACAAGAAGACAGAAGCAAAAATATATCGATCAGATTGGACTGGCCTATACCGAAGCCATTGAGGGAAATATTGAGGAAGCCAAAAAGATCAGCAACAAGCTCATTACCCGAATCGAATTGTACAAGATCAATCTTGGGAGATTCTACTATTTGCTGAGTTGTCTGAGTATTGTGATAATTGCATTGGTTTTCAGCTATTTTCTGAAAAGGTACAGGTTTATTCCGGAGATAATCCCCCAGTTTTTCATCATGACCTATGCTTCAATCGGCGGATTCCTGTCGGTTGCAAAAGATATTAAAAAGATCCAGGTTGACTCTGCCGAGTTTGGCTGGTTTCAATGGTTTTACGGAGCTACCAGGATCCTGATCTCCATGCTCTCCGGATTGATCATTTATGTGCTTGTCAAATCGGAATTGATATTGCCCGGCCTGAATGCGGAAAACAATGATTATATTGTTTGTATGTTGGCTATTGTTGCAGGATTCAGCGAATCGATGATACCGAACCTGCTGAAAAGAATCGAGGAGGATAAAACGATTAAAAAATAAGATGTCGCAGGACAGCGATTTGCATTTACGCCATAAGTGACTAATTTTGTCCCCCTAATCAAAATGAGTGTATCATGAAAGCATACGTATTCCCCGGTCAGGGCGCCCAATTTGTGGGCATGGGAAAGGATCTTTATGAGAACTATCCCCAGGCCAAAGAGCTTTTCGAAACTGCCAACCGGATCCTTGGGTTTCGCATTACCGACCTGATGTTCTCAGGAACGGATGAAGACCTGCGGCAAACCAAGGTGACCCAGCCCGCCATATTCCTCCATTCTGTCATTCTTGCCAAAGTGATGGGCAGCAGCTTCCAACCCGACATGACAGCAGGACACTCCCTGGGTGAGTTCTCTGCATTGGTGGCAGCAGGTGCACTTTCCTTTGAGAATGGCCTTGTACTGGTATCGCATCGAGCCAATGCGATGCAGAAGGCCTGTGAATTGCAGCCATCCACCATGGCAGCGATACTCGGACTGGATGATGAGGTGGTTGAAAAAACCTGCCGGGAAATCGATGCTGTGGTTGTACCTGCCAATTATAACAGTCCGGGCCAGATCGTGATCTCCGGCTCGGTCGAAGGTATTGATATCGCCATAGAAAAGCTCAGTGCAGCCGGTGCAAAGCGGGCGCTTAAACTGTCAGTTGGAGGCGCTTTTCACTCCCCACTGATGGAACCGGCAAGGATTGAGCTTGGAAGGGCAATTGACAGCGCCAGTTTCAGCATACCTTTGTGCCCCGTATACCAGAATGTTACGGCAAAACCATCCTCCGATCCTGCATTGATCCGGGAAAACCTGAAAATCCAGCTGACTGCTCCGGTCAGGTGGACCCAGTCGGTTAAAAACATGCTTGCCGACGGGGCAACAGCCTTTTATGAAGTTGGTCCGGGCAGTGTTTTGCAGGGCCTGATCAGGAAAGTCGACCGCAACGTTATTGCCGAAGGTGTAAAATTATAGGTTTCTGAACTGCTGCTTTTCCTTTTTTTCATATCTTCAACCTGCTAACTTTCGGAGATATGAAAAAAGGATGGATCTGGTTCTTCCCCGGTGTGGTTGCCGGTTTTGTGATCCTGGGATCCGGGTCTGTCATGGTTCAGCGTACTTCCTCCAACGAGTATTGTGCATCGTGTCATTCCATTCACCCGCAGGCGACAGCTTCGTGGAAACAATCTGTACATTACGTTACCAATTCAGGCACTTATACAAACTGTGTCGATTGTCACCTGCCACCGCACGGTGAGGGTTACCTGCCGGAAAAAGTGAGAACCGGCGTCCGCGATGTATGGAGCAAATGGACCAGGGACTCCGCGTCGTTCGATTGGGATAAAAAAGGCCAGCTTGAGAATGCGAGGAAACACGTTTTCGAATCTTCATGCATAAAATGCCACCAGAACCTGTTCCCTCCGGAACTTACCAAGGAAGGTGCTGACGCCCATATTTACTACACCGCCAATAAAGGCAAGGTGGCCGATCTGCATTGCATCAACTGCCACCTGAATGCAGGTCATTATATCGAAGGTTATGTACACGGCGGAAACACAGGTTTCGGAACAGTTGCGCAGGATAACCGGGAGCAATACCTGACACCTGCACAGGTAGGCCGGTTTGAGAATTATCAGGAGCAGATCCCCGGTTCAACAGTAACTTTCAGGATGGTTGCCCTTCCCGGCGGCATCTTTAGCATGGGATCGCCGGAGGATGAGCCCTTGCGCAGGGCTGACGAGGGACCGGTAAGAAAGGTGCAGTTAGATTCATTCTTCATGGCCGAAGCAGAGGTTACCTGGAATGAATACCAGGCTTTTTATTCCCAGACCTCCGGAGAAGGCCGCTCAACCGACACAGAAGGCGTCAGGGCTTCGGCCGGCATGACTGATGCCATAACAGGGGCAACACCGCCTTACGGGCAACCCGACCAGGGCTGGGGAAAAGGTTTGCGACCCGTGATTTCCATCAGCCATCATGCCGCTGAAACTTATTGCAAATGGCTTTCGCAGGTGACAGGAAAACATTACCGGCTGCCAACAGAGGCAGAATGGGAATATGCCTGCCGCAGTGGCACAAGCACACCCTATTTTTTTGCAGGAAACCCCGCCAGATTTGAACGATCAGGTCTTCGCGCAAAAATATCCGGCAATGATACTGCGGTTATCAATACCTTTGTCGTTTTTGCCGAAAACAGCAGGTCAAGGACCCAGGAACCTGATTTTGTTTCTGCCAATTCTTTCGGTCTCAGAAACATGTCGGGTAACGTAGCTGAATTCTGCAGCGACTGGTACCAGCCTGATACATATTCCAGATATCCCGGAGAATTAGTAGTGAACCCGAAAGGTCCCTCAGCAGGAACGGAATGGGTTGTCAGGGGCGGATCATACAAGGACGCCGCCGGAAAGGTGCGAAGCGCGGCACGTGACTTCACCCATACAGAAGCCTGGCTGCGCACCGATCCGCAAATACCCAAAAGCATCTGGTGGTATTCCGATTGTTTCTACGTGGGCTTCCGGGTGGTTTGCGACTATGATGGGAGCACCGGCAAGCACTGACGCAGTGAAACTGATTCAATTAACGCATTTGCATTTACATAAAACCAAAAAACATCAACACATGAAGACTGGAATCTCAAGACGGACCTTCCTCGGTACCACTGCCGCAGCAGGCATTACAGGATTAACTTTTCCTGCCCTGGTAACCGGGTGTTCCTCCGAAAAAGGAAAAAAGAAAACTGTGGAAGTTATGACTTTCCTGGATCAGGCTCCTGACGGACAGGAAATAAAAGCAGGTTTGATTGGATGCGGAGGCAGGGGTACAGGTGCCGCCACTGATTTCCTGAATGCAGGGCCCAACCTCAAAATTGTTGCCCTGGGTGACGTACTGCAGGACAGGATAGACTCCTGCCGGGAACAGCTCAAGAAAGAGAAAGGCGTGGAGGTTCCCGATGAGAAGTGTTTTGTCGGTTTTGACGCTTTTCAGAAAGTGATCGAATCGGGTGTGGATATGGTCATCCTGGCCACACCGCCACATTTCAGGCCGGAACATCTTGCAGCTGCCGTAGACGCACGCAAGCATGTGTTCATGGAAAAACCCGTTTGTGTTGATCCTGTAGGGGCACGTTCGGTCATTACCAGCGCCCGCAAGGCCCAGGGTATTGGATTATCCGTTGTAACCGGCACCCAGCGACGCCATCAGCGCGATTATGTTGCCACTTATAAAAACATTGCCGAAGGAATGATCGGTGATATCGTATCTGCCAATTGTTACTGGAACCAGGAAAAGCTTTGGCATCGCGATCCCAATGCCACCTGGTCGGAGATGGAATACATGATCCGCGACTGGGTCAACTGGTCCTGGCTGTCGGGTGACCATATAGTTGAACAGCACGTGCACAACCTCGATGTAATACACTGGTTCACCGGTATGTTCCCGGTAAAAGCCAGGGGATTCGGATCGAGACTGAGACGGGTTACGGGAGACCAGTACGATAATTTCAGCGTTGATTTCGTGTTTGAAAACGGTGTACACCTGCACAGCATGTGCCGCCAGATCAACGGCACCACCGTCGATGTTTCGGAATGGATACAGGGAACCAGGGGTGCATCAAATTGCAGAAACCTCATCCTCGATCCATCCGGCGCAGAGCTTTGGAAATATGAATATCCGGTCGGCGAGGACGGTCAGCCAATGAAAGAGGTCAAGATCAGTCCTTACGTACAGGAGCATATTGACCTCGTAACCGCCATCCGAACCGGCAAGCCGCTCAATGAGGCTGAAAATACAGCCATGTCCACACTGGTTGCCATCATGGGACGAATTTCAGCCTATACCGGTAAAGATGTGACCATGGATGAAATGATGAATGCTGATTTGAAACTCGGACCCAAAGTGTATAGTTTCGGACCGGTAGATGTAACCAAAACAGTGCCAGTCGCCGGAGAAGCCTATGTACCGGGTTCAGAATCGTGAGGACAATGAAACAAGACAGAAGAAAATTCATTAAGCAATCCGCAGCAGCAGGAGCGGCCCTGGTGGCCTCCTCTGCTGCCTGGACCGCGGCTGCTGCTGCCGGAAACAGTGAAAGGCTCACAGCCGCTGAAGCTCCTTTTAAGCTGAAGTACGCTCCTTATATGGACATGTTCGAGGAGCATGCCGGCAAAGAACCTGTGGATAACATTTCTTTTTGTTATGACATGGGGTTCCGGGCCATGTTCGACAATGGGTTGATTGACAGGCCCATGGAAGAACAAACCAGGATTGCCAGCCAAATGGAGAAACTCGGCATGGACCTCGGCCCCTTTGTGCTGTATGCCGATTTTTCGGTGACATCCTTCGTACTGAACTCTCCCGAAGTACGTGAAATGCTCGTGAACCGGATGAAGAAGGGTGTTGAGCTTGCCAAAAGAACAGGAGCCAAGTGGGCCCTGGTGGTTCCCGGCAGGTACGATGAACGTCTTCACCGTGATTTCCAGACTGCCAATGTGGTTGATAACCTGCGTTACTGCTGTGATGTCCTGGAGCCTGCCGGCCTGATCATGGTACTCGAACCGCTGAATGTCCTGCATGATCATCCCGGACTATTCCTGACCGGTATACCCCAGGCCTACCAGATCTGCAGGGCCGTTAACCGGCCTGTCTGCAAGATCATCGATGACATGTACCACCAGCAGATCACCGAGGGGAATATCATTCCCAATATAGATGCCGCCTGGAAAGAGATCGGAGCATTCCACATCGGGGATAATCCCGGGCGCAAGGAACCAACTACGGGGGAAATCAACTACCTGAATGTTTTTAAACATATCCACGAAAGGGGATACCAGGGTACTTTGTGCATGGAACATGGCAAAAGCCTGCCGGGAAAAGAAGGAGAAGTAAGGTTGATAAAGGCTTACAGGGAGTGCGATAGCTTTTAAAGTTACGGCTCAGGAAGTACCTGAGCCGATCTTGTTTTATACCTGTCCGGATGGTTTTAGATTGGCCCTCCAGTTGTTGTAATAATAAAATTTTATATCGTTGATGATCCGGTATACCGAATTGGCCCAGTAATTCCTGAGCCCGAAGCCGCTTGGGGTTCCCCGCAGCCTGTTCTGAAAGAGGACTTCACCGGTGCCCATATTGATGGCTACAAAATGAAACCAGGCTTCCTGGTAACCCTTGTTCAGGCACTCGGCAATGAAAACCACGCCAATTCCCTCCTTACCCTGAAGATTGTATTGATCTACATAGGTTTGTATATCATCGGCGGTGAACCTCCGGTTGTTGTATGATTCCATGCTGTCGGGATTTGCCCGGGTGTTGAGGTCCATGATCATGTCAATGTCATAATAGATATCTGTCTTCCGGAGCATGCCGCGGATATCGTATTTATCACGTTCGTCGAGGATGATCCTGTTCCAGGCCGGAAAATAATCGGTTATGATCTGCACTGAGCTTCGTTCACCGATTTCGAAGAACTCAGAGAAATTTCCGATGAGTTTCACATGCGAATAATCGATGCCCAGCCAGGTTATTTGCACATCCGATCTGAACAGGTCCTGCACTGTCTGAGGTACGGCACTAAATGACACCGCTACTAAAAGGATAATGATGTTTATTTTTTTCATAGGATAGGATTTTTATCGGATTGAATGGTTGCTGCAAGTAAGGGCAAATTTTTCCAGGAAAGGTTGCAAGGAATGTGAAATAAACCTGTCAAAGCCTGGATGCAAATTTATGACTCAGGCGGAGCCTGAGCCGGACCTTAAGGGAACGGTCGCCTCGTCAACCAGGTACACGATTGATTTGTAGGTGATGCCGCTGTGCAGGGACAATCCGATCTCACAAGTACGGCTGGTGCTGTAACCACACTTTACATCACCTGGCAATTTGCTTTTCAGCAGCCTTAATGCGGAAGCATTCAGCTCCGGTCTTGTAAAACCCCGGTCACCTGCCCAGCCGCAGCAGCCTATCTCGTCAGGGGCCACAACCTCCTCTGCACACATGCCGGCCAGCCGGATAAGGTCCTGATCAAGCCCCAGCTTGGTTGTACTGCAGGTGCTGTGCACGGCTACTTTTCGCGGAAGCTTCGTAAAGGCCAGTCGTGCTGTCATGAATTCCAGGATAAACCCGACCGGTTCAAAGAGCTTCAACATTGGCGAAAGCGTTTCTTTCATGCGGAGCAGGCAGGGACTCATGTCGCAGTAAACAGGTACCCGGCCGTTTTCCGAAGCCTCCAGCAATGCTGCTTCCAGTTCCGAAGCCTTCCTCTTTCCCTCATCCGTGAATCCCTTGCTGTCAAATGCCATCCCGCAGCACAACTTATCGACATTCCGGGGGAACAGCACTTCAAAACCAGCCTTTTCCAGAAGCTGAACTGTTTTATCAATCAGTGCAAGTTCATCAGGGTGATAGTCAGCTGATTTCCCCATGCTGCGATTGATGCAGGTAGGAAAATAAACAACCTTGGAATCTTTTGGTGCCCGGTGACTTTCCGGAGGAACCGCTGGTGCTCCGGCTGGCATAAAGCGGTTCCACATGGGCAAGTATCCACCGGAAAGCCGGTAAAGACCAGATGAAATAAAGTTCATGATTTCCGCTCCAACCAGCTTATGTATCCACGATACAATCGTTAAAATCATCCTCATGGCAGCAGTCGTCCGGTGCATGTTGGCACCAATGCTGCCGGCGAGCCAACTGGCAAATGGACCGTGTGATCCAAAACGCAATTCTTTCACCAGTTTCCCCGTATTGATGTCCACCGGGCAAGCTATGGCGCACAAACCATCTGTGGCACAGGTTTCTCTGCCATGATAAACAAAATCATGTTCCAGCGCTTTGGCATATTTGCTCCTCATACTGCCGGCAGAAAGGCGTTTCACCTCGCGGTAAACGACTATCCGCTGACGGGGGGTGAGCGTGAGATTTTTCGAAGGACAATCATTCTCACAAAACCCGCATTCAATGCATTTATCGATAGTCTCATTCACCACCGGAAAGGATTTCAGGTTTCGGATGTGAACCAGCGGATCATCATTCAGGATTACGCCCGGATTGAGTATTCGCTCCGGATCAAAAAGCTTTTTGATGTCTTGCATGATCCGGTAGATTTCGGGTCCCCATTCCTCTTCAACAAAAGGCGCCATATTCCTTCCCGTTCCGTGTTCAGCCTTCAGGCTTCCGTTGAACTGGTGCACGGTGAGCCTTACCAGTTCATCCATGAACTGCCGGTATGTGTCTGCTTCCTCCTGCTTTTCAAAGTCAGGCATGATCACAAAGTGAATATTACCATCGAGAAGGTGCCCCCACATCACCGAACCTTCATAGCCAAATCCGGCGATGAGGGTTCTGAGGGATGTCAGAGCCTCTCCAAGAACATCAGCCCGGAAAGCAACATCCTCAATGAGACAGGCAGTTCCCTTTGGCCGTGTGGCAGCTGCTGAAGTAAACAATCCCTTCCTGATCTTCCAGATCCGGTTATAGGCAACTGTTTCACGGATGAATTCAACCGGATGAAGCACAGGAATTTCCGACATAGCGTCCCTGATCTCGAGGACCTGTCTATCCAGCATGGCGTTATCAGGTGCAGCAGTGTCGATCAACAGGGCAACAGCCTCTTCATTAAGCCGGCTGATAATTTCGGGTATCCCTGAGATATCCTGCACTGCCCGGAGAGCATTACGGTCCATTAGCTCGGCAGCACTCACCTCGCACCTGCGCAATGGAACAATGGCTTTGCAAGCCTCCAGGATACCCGGGAAAAAAACCAGGGCCGCTGCCTTGCAGGGAAGGCTGTCCACTGTCCCGAAAGTGGCTTCGGAAACAAAGCCCAGCGTTCCTTCGGAACCCACCATCAGATGCTCAATAATGTCGGCCGGATCCTTAAAATCGATAAGGGCATTGACCCCGTAACCGGTGGTGTTTTTAAGCTCGTACTTGTTTCTGATCTTCTGAACAAGAGATTCATTGCTGCTGATGCGTTCGGACAACTGCATCAGACCTTTGACCAGTGCGGGATGATCCCTGGTGAACCGGTCGCGTGAAACAGTATCACGCGTATCGAGTAGGGAACCGTCGGCAAATACAATCCGCAATCCCCGGAGGGTGTTATAGCTGTTGGTGGCAATGCCATAGCTTGCTCCGCTGGCATTGTTGGCAATAATTCCCCCTATTTTGGCCGAAGCAAGGGAAGCAGGACTCGGACCTATTTTACGGTTGTACCTTGCCAGCAAGGCATTGGCCTGCCCACCTGTAATGCCGGGCTGAAAGGTGGCTGATCTTCCATGATCGCCGATGATCCAGTCAGTGAATCCGGGACCCGTTTCAAGCAATACGGAATCGGTGATGGTCTGTCCGCAGAGGCTGGTTCCGCCTGCTTTGAAAGTTACCGGAATACGGGCCTTACTGCAGATTTTTAAAACCCGGATAACATCCTCTTCTGAATTCACCTGTACCACCACTTTGGGGATCAGCCTGTAAATGCCTGCATCAGTGCCCTTGGCCAGACAGTAAAGCGGATCGGTATAGACCGGGGAGGTGTGGCCTGATTTTTTTAATGAATTTAGTAAGTATTTGTATTTGTCGTACATACAAATGTTTAATGATTATCCTTCGACTCCGCTCAGGATGACAGACTGATCCGCTCAGGATGACGCGCTGGTCAGGCTGAGCGGAGTCGAAGCCCTTGTCAAGGTCAACTCCTGATTTTCCTTACCCCAATTCCAGGCAAATCAGGTATGATAACTTTCCCATCTGAGATCTTCACTCCTTCAAATACATCATTACTGATCAGCAGGTTCCCGTCGAGATCAGCCCAGTCGGCCAGCGGTGAAAGCTGCGCCGCAGCTGTTACCGCACAAGATGTTTCTGTCATACAGCCGATCATCACTTTCATTCCAAGCGCCCTGGCCATGCCTGCCATGATATAGGCTGCCCGTAATCCCCCGCATTTCATCAGCTTGATATTAATACCGCTATAAACGCCCTGAACCTTATTCACATCGGAAGGCACCTGAACGGCCTCATCGGCGATCACAGGAATGGGACTATCAACGGTGATCCGGGCGATATCATCCACTGCTGTCCTGGGCATGGGTTGTTCAATGTATACAACACCCTGTTCATGCAGCCAGTGTATCATCTCAAGCGCCTGGATCCTGTCTTTCCAACCCTGGTTCACATCCACGCCCAGTGGAACACGGGTGACCGACCTTACCGCCTCGATCATCTCCCTGTCATTTCCTCCGCCAAGCTTTACTTTCAGGATCTTAAACGAAGAAGCTTCTTCGGTCTTCTTCCTGACCACCTCGGGTATATCTAACCCGATGGTATACGAGCTTTCAGGAGCATGCTCCGGATTGAGTCCCCAGATGCGATGCCAGGGCTGCTGCATGAGCTTGCCTGCCAGGTCATGCAGGGCAATGTCAACCGAGGCCTTGGCTGCATAGTTGCCCGGGGCTATCCCTTCGATGTAATGCAGGATATCCTCGACCAGGAATGGGCTGCTAAATTGCGAAAGGTCAACTTTCGAAAGAAAATCATGTGCTGTGGTGTGCGACTCGCCCAGGTACGGTGGCATGGAGGCTTCGCCATAACCAACCTCATCCTCCCAGGTGATGCTGGTGAGCATTACCGGAGTAATCGTCCTCGATCCTGATGCAATGGTAAAAACATGCCGTAACTGCAGGTCATAAGGTTCAAAACGGAGCACCATCCCACCTTTTTTGCCCCTGCTTTGCTGCCTGTAATTCACGGCATGAAGCGAAGAATAATCAAAAGATACACAGGTGCCCCCTGCAACCAGACCAAAGCATTTTAAAAACTCCCGTCGTGGATTCATGTCATCAATCCATAATAATAATATGCAATACACCGTCCGAATTCGGTAGCCGCAATACTTTGTGAAGATACTACATAAATAATATTTCAAAAGCTATTGGTGAACCCTCCGGCTTTGTTTTTATTTCAGCATGATGACGGGATCCGTGTTATCCTTAACACAGCGCAGTCGTGCCGGTCTTCATGACAGTAAAATACAAGGAACGATTGATGGTGGTAATGTCTATTATTTCAAATCCATTGCTGATGAAAATCTCACAAATAGCAATAGAATCAAGGACCTCGTGAGATAATCCGATATAGATACCTGCATCAGGTAACAGCGTGTTTACCGCTTTGAGCAGTTTATCAGTCATCACGGTCCCACTGGATTGCTCCAGGTTAACGATAGCCCTCACATTATCAAAATCAACGTTATCGAGGTAGGAATAACGGGAAGTGGTAAGAATGATGCTTCTGGCATTTACTTTCAGATTTAAATGTTCCGAAATATACGCCAGCACATTTCTGTCAGATTCATTCACAATGGCCCTTTCAAGCGGATTCAGCTCCACATTTTTTCTGCAGAAGCGCGAAATCATTGCATCCTTTGCCTGCAGCCTGTGCTTTTCAAATTCAGTAATACAGGAAGAGTCTTGAATACGATTACAATAGTTTTTCATTTCAGATAAGGATTTGAATGTTTGGATGTTGAATACAAGTCGTTCAGGTTTGTCAAACAATTGAACGTAAAATCCATGACAAATGTCATAAAATGTTTATGAGCAGGACCGGAATTTTGATGAAAATGCATTTTGTGAAGATGTATGACAACAGCAAATACTTACTTCACGAAGTAAACGGCTTCCGTTTCAATATTTGTGGGACTTAAGGCTGTTATTGCATAAGCATAACGCTTTGGCCGGGTAGCTTTGCCCGATTTTAAACTCAGGGATGTTGATGAAGTTACGTTGAAGATATTCGCAGGATCGGAAAAATCAGCGGGCTCGCCCTTCCTGAACCTGTAGATGACAAAGCTTCTGGTGTTAGGGCCTTCCACCCAGGACAAATTAATGCTGAACAGCTTCCGGTTCATTGCGGCATCTGATGGCAATCCAGCAATAATAGGTATTGCATGGGTGTTGACAGGCTGAAGTGCCTGGTAACGGTATAATTCACTTGTAAGGTTCTGCATGAGTCCGAGAGGATTGCTGCGCAGGAATTTGGCGCTGTAAAAGATGCTGCCGGTGATGTTTTGCAGGTTCCTGTTAAGCCTTATCTGATTAATAAGCTCATCAGGTGTGCGCCATGCCTCAGTTTGTGATTCAGGATTGAGCCGGTAGATGCCGTGCCCGATATAGAGTTTGCATCCGGAGATATGCCGGTTCCACCATTCGGCAAGTATTTTGTAATCAGCCACCGGCATACCAATATGCCAGTACAGTTGCGGAGCCAGATAATCTATCCATCCTTCCTTCTGCCATTTTAAAACATCCGCATACAGATCATCATAATTAGTCTGACCAGCCCTTGTGGCTGAGCCTGTTGAATCCCGGTCAGCGTTCCTCCAGACCCCAAAAGGTGCTATTCCGAATTCCACGTAAGGTTTAATGGCTCGGATACTGTCGTGTAACTGTTTTATAATCAATTCTGTATTGTTCCTTCGCCAGTCATCGCGATGATCCGGAGTGTACTCTCCATGGTATGCTGCAAACGAACTGTCATCGGGAAACGCAAGGCCTGAAATCCTGTACGGATAAAAATAGTCGTCCATATGCACTGCATCGATATCGTAGCGCCTCACTACATCACTGACAACCTGTGCAAGATGGTCCCGCGTTTGTGGCAGACCAGGATCAAGGTATTTCACAGATCCGTAGGTAACAAGCCAGTCGGGATGCGTATTGCTGACATGATTCATGGCAGTTTCATGAAAAGCAGTGTCTCTTAGTGCCCGGTAAGGGTTTAACCAGACATGTATGGCCAGGCCGCGTTTGCGGCACTCTTTGATCGTAAATTCCAACGGGTCATAATAAGGCTCGGGGGCACTGCCCTGTCGTCCCGTGAGCCAATACGACCAGGGCTCCAGGCCTGAAGGATAGAATGCATCTGAAGCCGGCCTTATCTGCAGAACAACCGTGTTCAGGTTGAATTTCCTGGCCAGGTCGAGTAATTCCATCATCTCCTGCTTCTGCTCTCCAACGGGTAAGGAAGGCTTTGAAGGCCAGTCAATATTTTCAACCGTGGCAATCCATACTGCGCGCATTTCGTGCTTCGGGCAGCTCTGTGACTCAACAGGGAACAAAATGACAATGAGCAGGAGTACAACAGCGATCACTCTCATTATTAATTCACCTTTCACTATTCATTTTTCATTTCTCATTTTTCACTTTCTTAATCCCGAAGGCCGGATCGATTTTCAGGAAGGGTATGATCAGCATCCCGGGAAGGGTACAGAGCATGACATAGACAAAGAAGTGCTGGTAACCAAGCCATTCCTCCACATAACCCGACATCATTCCCGGGAGCATCATTCCCAGGGCCATCAGGGATGTTCCAATGGCATATTCAGCAGTTTTGTACTTGCTGTCACCCACAAAATAAAGCATATAAAGCATATATGCGGTAAAGCCAAACCCATAGCCAAACTGCTCCAGGATAATGGCTCCATACACGGCAATATCACCTGGCAAAGGCTGTGTATAAGCAATATAAAGCAATCCCAGGTTCGGAAGGTTCATGCTGAGTGCCATCAGCCAGATCAGCTTTCTAAGTCCGTATTTTGCAGCACATAATCCCCCGAGTATTCCGCCCACGGTGAGCGCCAGCATGCCAATGGTGCCATAGGCAATACCATACTGGGCTGATGTGAGTCCAATTCCCCCGCTGGCGCGTGAATCGACCAGGAAGGGGGTAGCAATTTTAATGGATTGTGATTCGCCAAAGCGGTAGAGCAAAAAGAAAAGCAGTGCCGCGATAATTCCAGGTTTACGGAAGAAGGACACGAAAACATCCCCGTATACCCTCAGGTTCACAGACTCGGCAGCCTTGGCCTCGCGTGGATAGGGTAGCATGAACTTATGATAAAGGCCAAGCAATAACAGGAATACTCCCAGTATGCCGAGCGAAACAGTCCAGCTGAAAGCAATATTGCCGGCAGTTATTCTGTATACGGCAGAGGCGGAACGCTCCAGATTATGGTCTACGGTAAAGACTACTATTACCGGTTTGTTCCAGTTTGCCTCCGTGAATTCGAATCTTCCCGACTGGTTTTTTGCCAGCTTCAGGTCCCTGCTCCCCGATTTATGCGTAAGGTTGAGCACAATCTTTTCGCCGGGTGAGGGTGGCGCTGAGAGTGAGATCCAGGCAAGTGCAGTGTCGATCTCCGAGATACCTTTCTGAAATATCGGAACCCTGACCTCGCCCGGGTAAAGAAAAATACCGGCGGATCTTCCCGAAACAGCAGCTGCCGGTTCAGGTGCCACATCAGGCAAATATTGATCCGCAGGCACTGCCTTTACCTGCAGGGTGACCGGGGGAAGTCCCGTCTTCTCCTGGATAAGCCCTGCAATCAGCGGAAGTGCGCCCATGGCTGTCAGCATGGCAATCCGGTAGAAAGTGCTCCGTATCCCTACAAAGAAGGCCTGCTTATGCTGGTCGAGCGCGTGCATGTAAAACCCGTCGGCAGCAATATCGTGACTTGCGGATGAAATAGCAACGAAGGCAAAAAGTGCCACGGTCAGTGGAAAGAAGAATGTCAGCGGCATCACCGATCCTGCCACGATAAAAGAAAATCCCAGCAGCAACTGGGTTATGATGATCCAGTTGCGCTTGGTGGAAACTACCTCAACATAAGGGCTCCACAAAGGCTTGATAGCCCAGGGCAGGTAAAGCAGGCTGGTCCAGAATGCCAGGGCTGCCACTGAAATTCCCATGGTCTTGTAGATCAGGCCCGAGGTTGTCATGACAATACTGTACGGAATACCCTGGTAGAGGTAGAGTGTCGGGATCCATGCCCAGGGATTTCGGTTTACGCCTTGAGAAGTGGTGGTCATGGGATTGTTGTGGTTGTTATGTTTGTTGTGATTGTTGTGATTGTTGTGATTATTGTGATTGTTGTGATTGTTGCAGTTTATAAGCTATACAATACCCTAACGGCCTGACCGTCTAATACCTCCTCTCCAACTCCGCTCCCCTGAAATAATGCAGCAGGATATCCCTGTAACGGTATCCTTTTGCACCCATTACAGCGGCTCCGATCTGGCAAAGTCCTACCCCATGTCCCCACCCTGCCCCATGCAGGACAAAACGGCACGATTCTCCCGTTCCGGTTTTCTCCACCACAAAGGCAGAACTGTACAGATGCGTCGCGGACAATGCCTTTCTGATCTCCAGTTCCTTTCCGATGATCATGGTTTTGTTTGCGCCAACGATCTTAAGCCTGATTATCCTGCCTGATACGCCCCGCTCCATCGGCACCAGATCGCGGATAACTCCGAAATCGATGCCTATGCGGCTTTTTATTAATTCTCCCAATTCCGGTGCTGCATAGCTGATATTCCAGCGATAAAAATCATGTGTCGTCTGGTCGTAATCATTCAACACCTGACACAGCACATCTTTGTCGGTCGTATTACAAAATGCAACAGGTTTTGTCATGATCCAGGCGCGGGCATCTTCCTCACGGGTCAAATCGGTATGGGCTTCAGGAATGTCCCGGGCATTGTCATAAACGCGCTGCAGGTAAGGATGATCCACCGGTTCCCAGGTGTTCCCGAAAAGTTCGGTAACACCTCCGCAGCACTTTGAAAAGCGTGTATCGCACAACCTGTTTCCATGAATCAGTACTTCACCTTCGGTTTGCCTGACAGCCAGTTCCACCAGCGTGGTAGAGGCGCGCGTTATTCCCTGGTAACGCTGACAATGGTCATCGGCACAAACATCAAACCCAACGTGATCTTCCCGGTCATACCAGATCATTAATTCATCATCGCTGTAATAGGCTGACTGGTATTCATGTCCGGCTGTCCTTACGGATAGCCCTTTCTCGATCTGTGCCAGCAACCAGCTACGGGATATCACAGCATGTGCTTTCAGCAACTCCAGCGAAGAGGTTGCGCTCATTTCAGAGGATATCACACTGATCAGGTAATCCTCCACCGGAAGTTCATTGATGACAGTAATCTTATCAGCAACCGACAGAAGCTTCAGGTTTCCCCTGAATTCCTGGTCCTCCTTCTTTTGCCAGTGAAAGTTGATGCCAATCGTTACTTCATGCAGGACGAAACTGTCAGTTCCGGGATGATCAGGCTGAAGCAGCAGTTTCTCGCCGATGACAATCAGCTGATTGCCGGTTTCCAGCTCCAATGCGCCGTTTTGCAGTCGAACGGTGTAAGATCCGGAAAGGTACTTCCCATGTGAATGGTTAGAATAGCTTCCTTTCAGCTCAAATCTGACTTCACTTTCCGACAGTATGCCTACCTGAATAACCGGAGCTTTCATATCCTGGTGAGTTTTTGTAAAAGATACTGAATTATATCGTCACCAACACAGACCTGTTGAAACACATCCCAGATATCAGCATGGGTAACCTTGAGATAATCCTCCTCCCGGGGCATGATCAGGACACCACCCAGGTCGATACTGGCCGGGCTCAGCAACAGCTGTGAATCCCCTGCTGCAAAATACCGGTCAGGTCTGTGAAGTTTACGCGGGATGAAATGTATGACATAATGGCTCTCCCGGTAACATGCCAGGATATTCATCATGGGTTCATCATCGGAGGGAAAAGCCGTGTTCAGCTGGCTGCAAAATTCGAGGAACATGGATTCCAGAACGGCGGGTTCCTTTCCCTGCAGGGTAATCAGGTTTCGCAGGTATCCCGGCCATGTATAGATCCTGATCTGTTGATTTTCCGTGATGAGTTTACACTGGATGCCTCTTTGAAAATCGGTCTCTATGGGTAGATTCCCTCCCGGCAGTGCCTGGAAATGCATATGATCCGGTGCCGAGGCACCGCAACGCGGACCATTGTAAATGAGGGTATAATGCTTCAGGTCCCTGACCAGCTCAAGCATCCTGCCGAATGACGAGAGGATGAGCTGTGGTTCGTGTTGCAGGGCAGGTATGGTAAGGTGCCCCTGGAATACCGGATAAGGGTTCACAAGGAGGATGAACTGATCCCGGTAGCGGATACCCAGTTGCTCCGTCGGCCTGTTTTTTTCACACAGGAAACAGGGTCTGGTGCTGACGGACCCCGGATCGACCCTGGCTGATGAAGAGATGATCCGGTGCGGATTGAACTGGATGCGAATTTCAAAATCATTAAAAGCCAGCGTTCTGACCCGGATCTTTTGAAGTGCGGCGAAATTTGTTGCGGCCAGTTCCCAGTTGCTGAGCTGACGATCGAACAATGATTGAACTGCAAGGTTAAAATCCATGATTGATCCAGCTGATGTCAGACTTCCTGTCCCTCCTGTATGTACTGCTGCCGTGCCAGCAGTTCCATTGTACGTATCTTGTCCTTATAAAAATTGTGAGCATTCAGTTTTTGTACGTCCAGTGCCGCATCCGAGTTTTCCTCCCATCTTCTGCACAGGTAAAGGGGTTCATAAATCCGACCAATCTGATAATATCGGCTGATATTCAGTCCCAGAGCATAGTCCTCTCCATAACTCACATTGGGGAGCCGAATGCCCCGGATTACCGGGGTATAAAATGCCCGTGGCGCTCCCAACCCGTTTATCCGGAGAGCGTTGTTCCTGCCATTCTCCGGGGTCCATTCCCTATGGTCAATGAGACCGGGAGGAATTTCTTCGAGCCTGAAATTGACCATCCGGTAGGAGCCCACCAGCATGGCGCAATGCTGACTGTAAAAAGCAGCCACTATTCGTGATAACACGGTATCATCAATGTATAGATCATCACTGTCAAGCTGAACCGCAAACCTGCCGCAAAGAGGATGGAATACCGCCTTATTCCAGCAGCCTCCAATTCCGAGGTCCTTTCTTTCAGGCACAAGGTGAATTATCCGGTTGTCTTTCCCCCTGAAGGAACTGATGATCTCAGTAGTCCCGTCGGTTGAATGATTGTCCACGATGATGAGGTTAAAGCTGAAATCCGTTTTCTGACATAACACCGAGGCGATGGCGTCTCCAATGGTTCGCACCCTGTTCTTTACAGGTATGACCACGGAAGCCTCCACGGTAAATGCTGATTCACCCAAGGATATCTCCCTGAACTTAGGTTGCAGCCAGGCTCCGGTATCTCTCAAATGTGCAGTGCAGGCCTGTTCCATTTCGATCTGCACCTCACGGTTCCTGGGATTGACATAGTCGAACAGCTTCTCGCCCGATTTGCGCGTATCCAGCTCTATTTCGGTATACAGCATCTCATTGATGTGAAACAACTCATATTTTTGTGACAGCTTCAGCCTCAGGTCATACAGGCCTGCAAACCGGTAGTTCTCCCTCATGCGCGATACAGCTTCGATGAGGGCACAGGTCTCAAACAACAGCAAGGATCCGAAATTAAAATCATCGCGTAAACTGCCGGGTTGGTATTCAATAACCGGATTGGGTACCAGCTGTCCTTCCTTCAGGGCATAATAATCGGAATATATCATCCCCGAAAAGGTGTCTTCGGCAACCTGTACCATCCTTTGCAGGGCAAAAGGCCCCAGTTGCAGCGGAAGTGATTTTGTGCACAGCAGCGTGAAATCAGTCTGACTGTGAAGAGCTATTTTCCTGAATGTCTCCGAGGAAAAAAGTGAAGGGACATCGATCCGCTGCATGCCTTCCGGCATCTCCGGTATCTGCATTCCGGCCGGAATAAGCAGGTATTTCCTTTCAATTTCGTATGGTTTTATTTCTTCAAGCGTCAGCCGGAGATCCTCCGGATCGCCCGCCGGGAGAAAACATGTTATTTTTTTATGCATCTTTTGAATAATCTTATCAAAGATAGTTGGTTTTGGCAGCATTATTTTCACCTCACCTCTGCCCCCACCTGAAGGGCACTGGACAAAAGTGATCCGGAAAAGAACTTCATAATCCGCTTCATCAGATCACTTCTTAGTTCTGCAGTTGCAATGGTCTCAAAAGGAAATCCAAGCGCCACTGTCCTGTAATTGCCCTGGTAGGCTATTCCGGCGCTGCAATTTCCTGAATCATAACGGTATATCCGGAAGGCTCCTTCGCCGGCCGGTTCTATGGCATCGGGAGATTCAACCCTGTACAGTTCAGACCGCCTGTCGGTATTAAACGCTAGCTTCTCCGGGAAAAGATCCCGTCCTTTGTTCGTGATATTCACTGATCCGATAGTTGTGGCATGGTTGGTTCGCCAGGTGTAATGCAGAACGGCGGAAGCAAACCTTATGGCCAGTGAATCCCCGTTCTCCACCATGTCGGTGCCGATATAGGAGCCTGTGATAAGGACATTCCCGCCGCCCTTTGTGAACCGGCTGAGCGATTCCATCAATGCAGGTGTAAACACCCGAAATTCCTTGTCCGATTTCTTTTGCAGCGGTACGGTACCCCGCTCCTCACCCATGATAAGATCAAGAACAGCATAATTACCGGCCTGGTATCCGGGTGAGATAAATACCTCGTCACTCACCGACACAAATGAATAGCCCGCATCACGCAAAGCACGTCCATGGATCTGTGGAAATGCAAAGGAATTGCCCGCTACAGGCCAGGTTTCCATATCGGCATTGCTGGCTCCCCAGCCCTGGCTGTCATCATGCAGCCAGTCCGAATTCCGGTTAAAATCATACTGGTTGCCGGTATTACTGAGATCCTGGACCCTGGGTACTCCTTCATCTTCCCACCAGGCTATACCGGCCATTTCGCCCCTGTCGAAAAATGCGGGACCACATATCCTGTCAAAGGCATTCACTACCAGTACCGGTTTTCCGCCATCGGGTAAAAGGCAAACGGACAAGGTTTCGCCCGGCAGACTCTCGCCGCCGTCGTTGAAGGCCGTCACCCGGTAACTGTAAATCTTTCCCGGGTCCGGCAAGGTGAGTATCATCAATGTATCCTGCGTTGTCAGTCCGGTCTCAAAACCATCCTCCTCCGTTTTCCTGTATACCCGGTATCCCGTTGGTAACGCCGTGGGTTCAACAGGATCATGCACAGGGCTCCAACTCAGCTTAATTGTCATGCCCCCCAGGTCTTCAATGCACATGTGATCGGGGGGTAAAGGCTGAATGACAACTTTCCGGTCGTCCTGAACGGACAGGTACCGGAGCATTCCCTTGTAAATAGCACGGGCAGTGATAAACTTGAATCGCGGATCGAGCCCGTACTGCATATCAGCTAGGTTCTGGTGCGAAAGCAACTCCAACAGCATAACGGGAACCACCGGTCGCCAGGCTTCGGAATACTCCCTGTCCCACAATGCCCTGCGGGTCCATTCAGGATTTGCCAGTTTCCTGATATCTTCAACAATCTGGGTCTGGATCAGGTCCGTCAGGTCACGGCTCGCCATCTTGGACTGGCCGTCCGGGAACAGACCATTCTGCCTTTCGGAGCTGTAAATGCCCAGGGTTCCGATTATCGAATCCCCGTCTGTGACGCCGGCATCGGTATGAAAGGCAAGGGCCAGGTCGACGGGTATTCCCGGACCGTTCCTGTATTTGTCACTGTATTGTGGCTTTGATGGACCGATCAGGTAATTGACCCACTCTCCGCGTGACATGTAATCGTCGTTATAGTCATTCTTGCCGGAATTCAGGTTATAAACCAGGCTGTCCGGCATTCCCGCATACTGCAGGTAGTATCGTGACCCCTCCATCCACCTGGGCTTACCGCTAAGCTGGCTGTTCCTTGCAACATTCCCCATGCCACCTCCGAAACGTACGGCATCAGCAGTAAGGATACCGGCCGAATCACCACCGTGAACGACCACCGATCCGCATTCACGGTTTACCCCCTGCCGAAAAAGAAAGGTACCCAGGTAGACCCAGGTAGCTGCTCCCATGCACTGGTTCAGGGAAAACTCGACCTTGCCTCCCGAATACCTGACTTCATACCTGACATCAGGAATGCACCTGTCTGACCTGGCCCAGGAGGCGTAAACGGCATATTCTCCGGTTTCCGGAATTTCAGGAATGTAGACAAGTGTTGCGGAATCCCCGGGATTAAATGACACGGCCAGGTATGTCCCCATTTCAAAAGGATTCTGTCCGGTGAACAGGGTATCAGCAGGCAGAAACCCGGCGTGGTCACCCTTTCCCCATGTAGCTGATCCGTTAACAAGCAGTAATTGCGATCCGGAGGTTTCCAAATCGTTGTCCACGATAACCTCATTTACCTGAATGTCTCTTTCCCGGGGTAAGAGAACGGTAGCACCGGCACTCTCCAGCATGGGTATCAGGTAGTCAGCGGTAAACGACCATGGGAAGATGTCCTCCACGGTTTCCCAAAGCCGCGCCCGCTGCCATTGCCAGCGGTCGAGCTGCTGATCGAAGAAAAAGCCGTGGCTGGGCCACAGAGCAATATGCCTGCCGGTAAGCCCTCCCGGGTAAACAGGCCTGTCGGACCTTGTAACCAGCGGGAGCCCCTGATATGACCTGGCAAATCTGGTGGTGTCATACTGCTGGTACTCCCGGTACAGGTTGGGGATATATTCTTCCAGTAAACGATTCCGGGCATATAGCCTGATACTGTATTCACGGAAAGGTCTTCCAAGCCTCTCCCCGATCCCTTTCCTGATTTGATCGACCCAGCTCGTCCTCACCGGGATGTGCGTTGCAGCGGGACTCAAATATACGTCCAGCAGAAGTCCTACTGGATCGGCATGGATGCTGTCGACCAGCACTTCACCGGTGTGCTTCCATTCCGTGAACAAGGCCGGTACCGATCCGGATCTCCTCATGGCCTTCTTTTCGAGGCGTCGAATGGCTTTATCATGCTGGCCTGTAACAGGCATCTGGAATGCCAATAAAAACACCAGACTTATAATTGATGATTGTCTTCCTGTCATGCGAATTTCGAAATAATCAAGGGCTTCTAGGTGTCTCTATGTTCAAAAATATAAACTTTCCGGGAATTGTGCATGGCCAATTTGTCACGGATCTTACAAATTATCGCACATTCCTGATTTTTCTTACCTTTGTTTTCCACATCGGGTACAAGCCTCTTACACGATCATCAGCATGATATTAATAGCAGACAGCGGCTCATCAAAAACAGAATGGTGCCTGGTCAATACCGAAACAGGACAATCAGAAACCTGTATCACCGCCGGGGTCAATCCCTTGTACCAAGATGAAGAATCAATCTA
Source organism: Bacteroidales bacterium UBA5072 (assembly GCA_002415855.1). Lineage (GTDB taxonomy): Bacteria > Bacteroidota > Bacteroidia > Bacteroidales > UBA10428 > UBA5072. The sequence goes on along the minus strand of DIAS01000111.1, from coordinate 11,471 downwards.
CCGGATGCTTCAGAAGGAGTTCACACTCCGTTTTACTGTCCTTGGCGGGATATTCTTCTACGGTGCAGGCTGCATTAATGATGGGGTAAAAGACATTGTGAGGACGGCGCTGAACCGGAATTTCAGGTGTCTCTCGATCACCGTTCACAGTGATCTGATGGCGGCTGCACGCTCGTTATGCCAGAACCGGGAGGGCATTGCCTGCATTCTCGGTACCGGCTCCAATTCGTGCTATTACAACGGCCATGAAATAGCCAGGCATGTATCCCCGCTGGGTTATATCCTGGGTGATGAAGGTAGCGGGGCCGTGATCGGCAGGAACTTCATGGCCGATCTGTTGAAAAAGCAACTCCCCGACCTTGTTGCAGAACGCTTTTTTCAGCAATATAACCTGACACCTGACCAGGTCATTGAGCATGTTTACAAAGCGCCCTACCCCAATAGATTTCTGGCACAGTTCACCCGGTTTATCCTTGAAAACCTGTCGGAGCCTTCTCTGAAGAGTCTTGTAAAAGAAAGTTTCCGGGAATTCTTTGCACGGAATATCCGGCAATATCCCGAAGCCAAAAGGCTACCCGTGAATTTTACCGGAAGCGTAGCATGGCATTTCCGTGAGCTGTTAATAGAATCTGCCCGGGAATCGGGCTTTGTGACAGGCCTGATAACACCGGCACCCATGAAGGGACTGGTTGACTATCACCTGAACGCCTAAACACCCTGAACGATGTCGCAGCAAAATGACAGTAAATTCGTACTCAGCATTACCGAGTCACCTTCCAGGTTCCAGGACCTGGAAAAGATGCCGGTAAGGGAGTTGATTGCCAGCATCAACGAAGAGGATGCCCGGGTACACGTGGCAGTCCGTGAAGCTTTACCCACGATCGAAAAACTGATCACCCGCATCATCGAGAGAATGAAAAAGGGCGGCAGGGTGTTCTATCTTGGAGCAGGAACAAGCGGTCGCCTGGGTGTACTGGATGCCTCGGAACTGCCACCCACGTTCGGTGTTCCCGATAACGTGGTCATAGGGATCATTGCGGGAGGCGATGTAGCGCTGCGAAAAGCTGTTGAGAATGCGGAGGATAATCCCGACAGGGCATGGGAAGAACTACAGGCATTCAACATCGGACCGAATGACACGGTGATCGGCATTGCAGCCTCAGGGACCACACCCTATGTGATCGGAGGCATTGAGAAGGCCAGGGCCAACGGTATGCTGACAGGCTGCATTACCTGCAATCCCGGATCAATGATTGCCAGGGCTGCGGAGATCCCCATTGAGGCTGTAACAGGTCCCGAATTTGTAACTGGCAGCACGCGACTAAAAGCAGGCACTGCCCAGAAGATGATCCTGAACATGATCACCACCACCATCATGATCAAATTGGGCAAGGTTAAAGGAAACAGGATGGTGAACATGCAGCTCACCAATAAAAAGCTGGTGATCCGCGGCACCCGGATGCTGATGGACGAATTGTCGCTCGACTTTGAATCCGCCCGTGAACTGCTGCTGAAACACGGTTCAGTAAAAAAAGCGCTGGAAAGCAGGCAACGGGGTGTTTAATAAGGAGTTGTGAGCGCTATTGTTGCTGTCTATGTTTCAGTTTTGATTCCATCTCCTCAATTGACCTGAATGCCTTTTCAGCATCCTTCAAAATTGATTCACCGCGGTTCAGCTGCGGATATTTCTTGAGGACTTCCAATCCCATTTTATAGTACCTGATTGAATTCAGGTAATCCTCTTTTTGCATCAGAACATATGCGTAACTATTGTATGTATTGTAGGAATGTGGAAATTCAAGCATGTTGATCTCAAATACTTTCAAAGCTGCTTCAGTCATTTTATACTTAAATAACAATTCGATGCCCAACATATTTAATTCCGATTCTTCGAAATTAAAGCGTTCGGAATCTACCGTTTTAATTTTGTAATACTCCTCAATGGCCTGATTTATACCGTACTGGCCTATTAAATATCCCATATGCCTGGCTATCGACTTTTTAGGAATTTCAACTTCTTCATCATACAGGATTGAGAGGATCTCCTGACCAATAACAGGTGCATAGGCAGGGCTTATATAGGTGTCGGTCCTGTTGTTCTTCAAAACAATGACCAAAATACTGTCACTTTCAATTCGGGCCAAATATGAACCAAATCCATTTACGCTTCCTGCATGTGAAATAATGCTAATTGTATCGCGGCGGCCGGCTGCCACCTTTTTACTTAACTCCCAGCCATAACCGTATGAACCATGTTTTGTGGGCAAAATCATTTTATTGCCCAACTCTTTTGAGATAAGTTGCCCGGTATACAGTGCCTGGTCAAATTTGCAAAGATCATCCGCATCCGAAATCAATCCTCCTGACCCCACAGTATAAGATGGATCGAACCAGGCAGCGTTCTCATAACCGCTCAATAATTTGTACTCGTACCCCTTCGAAAGATTCTTTTCGATTCCCGTTGCTTCGTATTGACTTGTGTTCTTCATTTCCAAAGGAAGAAAGATCCGCTCAGCCAGTAATTGGTCAAATGGTTTATTTGTAGCGCCTTCAGCGATGCAAGCCAATATATTGTATGCCAGGTTGCTATAATGAAATCCGGTCCCCGGTTCAAAATACAAATCAGCCTCCTCGGCATATCTGACCATATCCCTTAGTTTATGGGGTAGCCTTTCCTGAATGGCTTCCTGTTCAGGATCGAGATTTTGTAAGATCCCTGATGTGTGGGTGAGCAACTGTTCAATTGTTATGCTGTCACCCTTTTTTCCGTTGTAATCCTGTATATAATCAGTGATTCTCCCATCCAGCTTTAATATTCCTTCATCAACCAGCTGCAGAATAATCAACGCTGTAAAAGGCTTGGAGATGGATGCTATTCTGAATTTCATATCCGTAGTCATGGGAACATTCAATTCCCGGTCCGCAATTCCGTAAGCCTTCTTAAGAATGATTCTTCCTTTTTCCGAGACCAGGACAACGCCGCTGAAACAATCAGCAGAATAATAAGCCTGGATCAGTTCATCAATTTTATCCTGTTTGGATTGAGCATCAGTAGTTCTAAAAAAAGTCAACGCATGCAGAATGAATATAAGATTCACAATATTCATCATTTTTACGTTTACTAAAAAGACGAAGAATTTCCTGCATCGCTGCTTCCATCAGGAACAACGGCTTCAGTTTTGAAGCGCGCATGGACAATAGTACGATTAATCTTTGTGCACCTGCAAAAGAAATAACAGGGAAAAAAATGGAATTGTCATGGTAATCCATTCTGCAGGTAACTGAGAAAAAGATCTCATTGTTTTTACCAGATACCGGGTATCAGGCGATATCGTGTTTTCCGGCAGTAGTCCTTATATCCGGGCAAATCTCGGAGCAAGACCCTCTCCTCATCGTAAATCCTGAGCATTAGAATCAGCGGCACCAGACCGAAAGGGAACAGCGCCCACCAGGATCCCAATGCAACTGGTGTAAATATGAACATTATGATCATTCCCAAATACATGGGATGACGAACAACGGCATAAGGACCTGTGGTTATTACCTGCTGTCCCTTCTCTGTTTCAACAATACGGGAGGTATAGCTGTTCTCTCTAAAAACAAAATAAACCCATAAATAGCCGAGAAAGACCATTACGTTGGCCATTATCACCAGAACCGTCGGGACTTCCGACCAGTTAAAGCGGTAATCGAGGCCAGGGGTTAAGAAGCCGAGGATAAAAGGCACTCTGAAGAAACGAACGATCTTCTTTTGCACTTCTTCCTTTTCCTTTAACCGCAGGCGGCGTTCCAACAGCCCCGGGTCATTTCTGACGAGATAAAACAGGGTCAGGACCATTGGAACGGACAGCGCCACAATATATATCCATGCTTCCCAAAACCTGAATGATCCGGCAGGTAAAAACAAAAACGCATAAACTACCACTGGATAAGATACCAGGATTTTGATAATTAATTTCCTTTCCATTTACAGCTCTTTTTAAAGCAATTATTGTTCTCCACCCCAACAGTATGTCCGTAATTCAGCATGGATTTGTAACCGTTCTTCCGGTACAGCCTGGAACCGGTTCCGACTAATTTGATCATTTGTCTCTGTTATTTTAAGACGATGACCTGTATCTGTAACGCTGAACAGCTGCATTAACTTTTGAGATCCTCAACCTGTGACAGGATGACCGTATAATTTTTACCATACTTTTTGGCGCATTTCGGACAGGTGGTGTACCACATGTACCATTTTTTTATGCGATAACCTTTTGCCTTGATAATTCCCTCATAGTCACTGCACCATTTACCGGTATCCCTGTAAGGTCCTTCATATACTTTGCTGTAGAACCTGCCGCTCAGTGAGATATTAACGGCACCCGGGATTTCCTTGTCCACCGCCAGGTAAACATCCATGTTCCATTTTGAAGTATGATCGGACAGGCACAGGTAATCCGGATTCTTTGCCCCGGCCTTTTTAACAGTGTAATCAAACCTTTTCATCACCTTGCCAAAGTTTAAGGGCATATAGAACAAAGTAAATACTTTGTCTTTAATGAACTTCTTGTTTTCCCAATCCAGGGTTTTCCCATCCCAGGGAGCAGGATCAAATTCGGGACAGCAGATTGAGTTCGGGTCGGATGTTGTCATGATATTCTTTCTGATTAGGTTTTTAGTAAATATTTTAGCCTTGTTTGTCATGATTAGATACTAATCAAAGACAATGATTATAATATAAAACTATTTCGGGTAAAATCAAATTTTCAAAGTAATTTTTACCCCGCAGGCTGCTTACCCGTTATAATTATTGAACAAGCAATCTTAAAGGATTATATTCAAAGATCCCGACCGTGTCCTTTGAGAAATCAAGGTAATAATAGTGAAAACTGTCCATCCGGTCGAATTGTCCATCATGATTTGCGTCCTCAATTGTTTTAAAGTAAAATTTCAGCTCCTCCTTTATTAGCTCACCACCATAGTATTCATGCTGGTCTTTTGTCATTTTCTTAAAGCCGGTGCCATCCGTATTGCTTACATACAATGATTCAATATCGTCGTTATCCAGCAACCTGTCCTGGTTCGTATCTTTATCGATTATCGTGTACAACAGGTATTGACGGTTTGTCTTTGCGTAAACATCCCTTAAAAAAATAACTGTCATTATGTTAATGACTTTATTTGTCAAAAGCCTTTGTTCCCTGGATTTAACACTTTCAAAAACCAGATTGGTCATATTGCCAACAAAGCCGTCCTCTTCGGAACTGGAAACATCGAACTCAGATCCGGCATAGACCGAACTGGAATAGGAACCTGATTTAAGCAATGCTTTGGCGGATCTCTCATTTAGTTCGATCAAACCAACCGGGTGGATAAGAAACCTTACACTGTCGAATACGACAGGCAACCCGGCCACCACAGTTTTGGTTGTATCGTTTATCAGGTTCTCCATACTCAGGGTATCCTGTGCAGACAGACTTTCATAATCAATCCTCGGCGGCCTTTTTCCACATGACAACAACATCAGGGAAAGGCATAAAAGGTGGATCCGTGTGCTCATTTTTTCCCTGAATATACAACATAAACCAATTTCACGATCATGAGAACCCGATGACTCATGTTTTTCAATCATACAATACATCACAACTTGATGAATTTGATCAAACAAAGATAAAACGCCAGGCCAACAATCGACAATTCAAACTGTAGGGGTTTCTATGTCGTTTATTTAGGATTTATTCCATTTCACTGGGTTTGATTTCGCGGCAAGGAAGCGCATTTTCCTTGAGCCTAACAACATCGGCTAACCAAATAAAAATACTGAGGTCGGGGTCGGAGTCCTGGCCGAACCGGGTTACATACATTTTGTTTCGTTAAACGGTCAGTATCTTTTCGCCCGCTTTGAGATAACCGGTCAAGGGTTCTCCCATGTACCTGACGTTAATCCCCAGTTTGGTAAGTTTATCGGTAACGCCGAAATTATCACAGCAGTCTTTGCATGCTTCAATCTGCACACCCTGGTTTATCATTTCAATTATTTCAGTCTGAACCTGCGGATCATTCCCGACAAGCCTGGCCGATGCTCCCCAGATTATCAGATTGACATGCTTCCACCATCCGAGGATCTTTGAATTTGTGGCATACATGATCAACATGTTAAACACCGTATCTTTGTTATCGGTTGTCCATAAAATGTTTAGCTTTTCCATTTTTAATAATCTATTGTTGTGAAACATGGCGCTTTATAACCCGGATGCTGACTGATTTCATTTGCGTAGAACCTGGTATAGCTTAAATACTATGTTAACCGCCATTTACCCTTTCTACGTGTTTTAATATGTCGTTCATCATCTCTATCTGAACTTTTTGCAGTTCTATGAGTTCCTGTTGCTGGTCCATGATAAAATGATCAATTTTTTCATGAAGGGTTCGGATTTCTAATTCTGATTTCAGGTTGATCATATAATCTTTCTTGGATCTTTCCCTGTCCTTTTCTTCCTGCCGGTTCTGGCTCATCATGATAACCGGGGCCTGTAAAGCCGCAAGACACGACAAAATAAGATTCAGCAGTATAAATGGATAAGGATCAAATCCTTTGTTGATAAGCCAAAAAACATTGACAGTGATCCAAATAAAAATAAACACACCGAATGAAATTATAAAAGTCCAGCTGCCGCCAAAAGTAGCAACCTTGTCAGCAATTCTTTGCCCTATGGTTAATACTTTTTCCATCTCACTGTCCAGTTTATCCGATAGGGTTGTATTGCCAGTCACCGAATTCAACACGGTCTTTTCGAGTTCTGACAGTTCCCCGATTTCTTTAACCAGGTAATCCGAGACGTATTTGTTCCTGTAAAAATTTAGTTCGCTCAGCGAAAGATAACTCTCATGCGAAAATTGGGGACTATCCTTCAGAATCAGATTCATAATGGAATGTCTGATTGTTTTTGCTGAAACTCTTTCAGAAATTGGAAATTCCTTGTTTGAAATATCACTGTGAAAGGTTTTCATCTGACAGTTTTTTCGTTTGTTTTTAAAATGCCGGTTAATGTTTGCGTAATGGAACAGTAGCACGTTCCTGGCGCATAGCTATCTGACTGACAGGAAAGTTACACAAAAAAGGGATAAACGGCGTTTCTTACCGTTCAATTAATTCTTTCTATTCTTATGATTTCATAATAGGAAGAACACCGGTCATCCTTTTCACCCAGCTCGATAATCACCGGAACCGGATTACCGATCTCAAAACCAATTTCCTGTCCAATTATAGCATTATCAGATTTAATGGTATCATTCCCTACCTTGATTGTCCAGCCCCAACAGCACATGCACTTATCAGGATTGAACCCGGTAACTTCGGCATAATTTCTGTTTAAATCGGTCTGTTTTTCGCAGGAAAGTGAAACCCCAATAAATAAAATGACAGAAAATAACCTCTTCATATGGTAATTTCGCAGGTATGTATTACACAATAAGATTCATCAAGGGTAGAAAAGGTTGCGTTTCCTGGTCATGGCAGATCCGGATAAGATCAGGCAGTACCTGCCGGCATAAATTAAATAAAATATACAATTTTGTCATTAAAATGGAGATGCTTTAAATGTTCCGGAGGTTCCACAAAAGGCGGCCCCTCAAGAATTACAGGATAGATCTCAGGTGGATTGTCCTCAATGCCCTTCTTTTTGCGAATTGCATATTCGACCTCTTTCAACACCCATTCTGAATCACGTGCGGCAGATGACCAAAAGAGAAAGAAAACATCAGCAAGATCAATTTGCCTTAAAAGTTCTTTTCCCCAGCGATCTCCTGGATTAAGGTTTAATATATCCTGAAAATACCTGATCTTCAATAAGTCTAACATCTGCACCCTTCTCAGCACTTCTGACCGGTCCTTTGAAGCATAGGAAATAAACGCATAACGGTAATTTTTCATCGGAGAATAACCACTTTGCCCAATATCCTTTTTCCGTACTGCTGATACAGTAATGCCAATTTTGAAGCAAAAGTGACCCATAGGTACATTTTCCAGGGCAACCCTGACCTTACCGATCAGGCTTTGTTTGGCATACGAATCAGGAATCGTTACGATGAATTGAACAGCGTCGGTGATACCTTTCCATTTTAAATGCTGGATCGGATCTTCAACAGTTATATCCTTTATTTCCAGTTCGAATGTAAGTGTTGCATCCTTTCTAACCTCAGTATCAAAGGTTTTGGATTGTCTGATGGTGGCATCCCCATCAAATTCTTTTGCCAGTTGAAATGCTTCTTCGGTCTTCTCCGGATGATGTGTGAAAACCTGAATGAAAATATCATCGCCAGGTGACGCTTCTTGTACCGAAAAGAGTGAACATTTAATCTGGCCTGCTAAATCACTATTATTCAAATTATTGGCTAAATCATTGGTTGATACGGGTTTTTCATTTTCAGGTTCTTCTGCTGTTTCCAGAGGCTCATCATATCTTGTTAATGGGTGATCCGCAAAACTCTTTCCAAATCCTGGGACAGCGTCATCCTTGGAATTCATAGCCTCAACCATGTTTCCGTACACATTATTAAGTGCTGCAAGGTTCTTATTCAGTTGCATTAACCTATCCTCATCATATTTTTTATGGTGTTGATGTTCCTTCTCAAACTTGAATCTTTCTTCTATAAGACTTTTTGCATAATAAAATTTCTTCGCTTTAGCATCATCAATATTTTGCAGGAATTCATAGACTTCACGAAAATAAGGTTCAGCAATCCCGGAAGAGCCAACAATCTCAAGCTCCATTATACTATCAAGGTATTCTTTAAGGTATTTGGGATTCCGTGATTTATATTTCATTTTTAATATTCCGCATTTTTGAATGCACAATTCTGTCAGTTCATTATAAATGACAGAAGAATCAGGGTATATGGATGATTGCGCCAGAGAAGATTCATTGGTCTTGTCCAATAAAGCATAATAAACATCAATGGTATAATTCAGACACCTCACATATTTCCTGGAAAAACTACCCGATCTCAAAAGCTCTGATTTTAAAGCTTTATTTAAATACTTTGCTGCATTATTGTAATCCTGGATTTTGTTGTAGGCAATCCCCAAGTTAATAAGACAGTCCATATAAAACTTCTTGTTTGTCTTTCCCAAATCCTCATATATATCAAGGCTTAGATGATGAAAAGGAATTGCGTGGGAAAAGCGCTGCGATACATTATCCAGAAAACCAATAATGCTTAGAATACGTGCAAATGCGTTGCTGTTATTGCCAGATATTTTCTTTGTTATTGCAGCAATTTTACACAAGAATGAAACTGCGCTACTTATAAACAAGGATTTAGAAAAACCACTCTTTACGGTTTTAATTTCGAACCGGGTTTTCATGTTCTATAGGTTACAATTATAGATTTGAGCTTCCACTGTAAGTATCGTCCCGGACCTTGTCAGAAGGGTCTTTCAATGTCCCGGACCTGTGCATGGTATGATACTGATCCGTCAATACGCATTACTAAATTTAACCATTATTCCCCAGGGACAGACACGTTTGTCAAATCAAAATATATCTTCACATGCAGTCTGGCACCTGCCGCAATTTGATCTTTACAACCTGAAAACCATCAAGGGCGTAGTCCTGTTTTTTATTGTTGAAGGATATTCCCTGACATAATCACATCCCATTTTCTCAAAAAACCCCTTTGAATTGGGTTCCGCTAGTATTTTTATTTCATGAATTGAATGCTCTTTGCAATAATCAACCAGGTGCAGAAATAACCTTTTCCCTATCCCTTCTCCGATATTTTCGGGCTTCACAAAGATATGGTCCAGCCAAAAACCTTTTTCCAGCTCTATTTCACCAACGCTTAAGGGTTCGTGCAGGTTTACAATTGAGTAGTAAGCCAGGACTTCTTTGCCCCTCTCGAACACAAAAACTTCATTTTCTGACAGATACTGCTTTGTTATCGTTAACTCAGGTTCCCAGACAGTAAAATATGCCAAAGGATAAGACCAATACTTTTTTGAAGCAAATGACAATTCTGTAAGGTATACCTCATCACCATCCTTTGCTTTGCGTATGGTATCGGATTCATGGTCCAATGCGGAAATCAATTTATCAATTGTCAGAAGTTTTTTCTGTTCTTCTTCAGGCATTTGCTCAATTGCTTCTGCAGTTTCAGTTAGCTTATTCAGTTTTCCCTGTATTTTATTTTCATCGAAGCCAGCAAAAGTCATTTCCCAAAGACAATGAGCAATTATTTCAGGTTCTGAAAATTCCCTGGTCGCATTTGTATCAATTTCCATTGATAGCCATTTATCCCATGATTCAAACTCAATGGCATATAAGGAAGTCAATGGATGCTCAGGCTTTGGATTATCCTTCTTTACGCCTAACACGCTGATTCCGTATCCATTTGCTGAAACCGGGTCAGGTACTTTATCAAGAATTATTACCATATCCGATGCTGATTCAGGCATGATCAACAATTTGGAAAACACATCCTCATATGCTGAAATATTTTTTTTTTCATCAGGATATAAGTTGATCAATTGTATTTCCACGTTCAACCATGAATTGTTTCGGATCAAATCTTTAAGTCTCATCTGCAATTAATTATGCACGAATTGGGTACAGTACAGTGCAACAATATTCGCTATTTTCTCTCTTTGAATAAAAAAACCAGTCCCCATATATTAAAGAGGCATGCCAGCAGCCCCAGATAATTACCCCTGTTGGCCGACCACGATAAATCATTATAATTCATATAAATAAGTATGAGTATTATAAGGACAAAAGATATCACCGCGAGTATTCTCCTGATGCTGTTCAATTTTATATATGCTTTATGTTTACGTGACCATTACCCGGCAACAGGTTTTATACGCCGTTGGGTGTGCTTGCTACCAATGCTGCGTTTTCGAAGTTCATCCATATCTTGTCAGCACTAAAGTTAAATAAAGGTATTAATCAAAGCAAATCAAGTTGAGTATTTAATCAAACGCACTGTCTTAAGTAGTTCTTTTGATCGAACTGTCCTTATCCGGACAATTTATTAGCAAAAGTGAACAATTCAAATAAGGACAATTTACAATAAGAAGATGTTATCTATCTGATATACAATTTCTTATGAAGTTTGGCATAATTAGTGACATTTATCATATAGAACCTGCAAAACAATTATAAACAGGGAATTTAATATGAAAACAGAAGAGACTAAAGAGCTGAGCCATGAATACAATAATCAACCCTTCGCTTTTGGAAATTCAGTTTTGCCCGCCCATCGCAAGTGCTGAATTCTATGAGATGCTCATGCAGTTTGGACTTAACCTGCTTGTACTTTTTATGCTTTCCGGAATCATCTATTTCAGATGGAACCGCAAACCCGAATATATGTTCGCACAGCTGATAACCGGTATCGTTGTCTTCATGATTTGTGCAATGCTTCATTGGGTTCAGCTTGGACTGGGACTTGTGCTGGGACTGTTTGCCATTTTTGCCATCATCAGGTTC
>DIAS01000120.1 GCA_002415855.1 Bacteroidales bacterium UBA5072 | reverse complement strand
ATGGATTTTATCGAAACGAAATAATTGCAGTAATAATCATCAGATATATCTCTTGATTGCTGGTTTTGATTACCTGAATAATGATGATCTCGTAACCTGATTGAACATCACTCTTATTATCAGTTAACATATACAAAGTACAGGAGATTTTTTTCCCCATGATCTCGGTCATTATCCCGACATTCAATGAAGAAGAGAATATCGCGCAGTGTCTCGTCTCGCTCACCCACCAGACGGTGGCGCGGACAGATTACGAGATTATCGTTGTGGATGGCGGCTCGAAGGATGCAAGCTGCTCGATCGCAGAGAAATATGCGGACAAGGTTTTCACGCAGACAAGTAAAAAAGTCGGTGGTGCCCGAAACGACGGGTTCATGGCAGCAAACGGGGAGATTATTGCAACGACCGATGCCGATTGTATCCTTCCCCCGACCTGGATCGAAACGCTTCAAGAGGATTTTAAAGACAAACGTATTGTTCAGTTGTATGGTCCCGTTTACCCGATTGAGGTGGGATTTGGCAATAAATTATCGATATTTATTGCCAACACATTCTCCAGAATCGGCTATTACAGCCAAACGTTCTATTATACCCTCGGTTGCAACACTGCATTCAGGAAAGATGCATTTATTAAAGCCGGGATGTACCGCTGTTTCGATGCCGGAGATGACCTAGAGATCGCATTACGAATGAAGGATCAGGGGAAGGTCGTGTTTGATGGCAGGCTTAAAGTTGGTTTCTCTATGCGCAGGTATGAGCAGTTCGGAACATTGAAATCACTCTATGAATGGTTCTATATCGTATCCCGCGGTGGCCAGACCCAGAAGTACTCCTATACACAAAAAAAATACAAATAATTTTATTATCATTTTCCTGGAATTTTTTGTCGGTTCGGAATTTTCATGTCAGCAGATCATCAAACGGATTATGGTCGACCCTTGGAAATCGGACGGATCTCTGCTTTTAACCACAGTGAATTTGCCCAATTGCTGGGTATGAAGATAACCGAAGCTTATGATGGCTATGCACGTGTGATTATGGATTGTTCCGGAAAGAACAATCCGGGTAGTGTCGTGCATGGAGGGGCGATCTTTGCTCTTGCTGATCAGGCATTTGGGATCGCAGCAAACAGTGGCGCAGTCACCCATGTCGCAGTATCCAGCCATATACAGTACATCGCTCCGGCAACCGGTTCTCTTGTAGCAATTGCCCATCGTGTCGCTGACAATGGCAGATATTCCGTATTCCGGGTTATGGTATATGAGGAAGAAAGGATAATCGCAGAATTTGATGGGGTAGCGATCCAGATATCTACTCCCCATCAGTGAAAAGCTGGCTCATGTGAATTCCTTCGTAGTACCAGATTATTAAAATTACACACATGATTTAGGAAATCCTGTAACCTGGATAATTCACCCTTCCTGCGCTTAAGTGATGAGGTGGCAGTAAACTTTTTTTAGAGAGCACGGATTATCGCCATTTACCAAAAATGTATCATCGAATTGGATAACCCTCAGGTTATATAATGCAACTTGGTAGATCTCATGAATATAAAATAAATGAACAGGCAAATGAGTAATTATGACAGATAAACCATGCGATACCTGTACGAAAGATTGTGTTGGTGGTATTATCTATGGCAACTGTCAACAATTCCTCCATTGGCGTAAGGAGCTCAATCACCTAAGTGTATGCTTTGATTCGCTGCTCCAGGTGAGCCGGTCAACGGGTATCGCTGAATAAAAATGTATGATGGCTTTTTGCTGGCTATTCTCTTATTTGATTAGATAATCTGTTTTAATATTACAAAGATTTCCGGGTTTTTGGTACCTGACTGTTTTTTTCACTGACATAATCTTTTATCTTTCCTGATATGAATGGTTACTTATGCCAACCATGAAAATACGCGGTGGGGACCTCGATCTTGTTGAGTATGAATTCAATTCATTTCCCCCGGGACAGCATCTCAAGACCCTTGGGTATGAACAGAAGAAGTTCATGTTAAAACCCGCAAAAGGAAGGATTACGGTAAAAGCTCCTGCCCGAATACATCTGACCGTACTGGATATGAACAGGTTTGCACCAGATCATCCTGGCGGAGGAGGTATTGGATTTGCCATTCAGTGCTATTGCACGGCAGAAGTGGAATGTACAAAAAAAAGTGTCGAGATCGATTACAGTCGCTCATCTATCATTGAAAATTTTGTCGCAGTTTTCAAAAAAACCGTGGGGTATAAAGGGGGTTTTAAGATCAAGGCGACCGATCATCAGCACAAACATGTCGGGCTTGGGTCTACCAGTACAGTCATGATCGCGGTCGCTACTGCAATGAATGAAGCACTCGGCCAGCCGCTGACTAATGATCAGTTAAGAAAATTAATCGGGCATAATTATGTTGAGGAAACCGCAGACGGAAACATTGCTTTTGGGTTCGAAACCGGTGTCGGTCCTGCAGTCAGCACGCATGGGGGCATGGCAATACTTGGAGATGAACTCACGCTTGTCTACCATCATGCATTCGCTGAGGGAAAAAACGTGTATATCATTATACCCCCAACAGATATCTCCTCTGCCGGAACACAGGAATTTGACCTTCTCATGAACAAGGCGAGAACCCTGGACTACCGGGACCGTGAACTCAAAGCATATCTCTTCCTGATGGATCTCGTCCCTGCACTTGAACAGGATAACCTGAAAAAAGCAGGTGATGTCATCTGGGAGATCGAATTCCGGGGTTCGA
>DIAS01000085.1:8553-44153 GCA_002415855.1 Bacteroidales bacterium UBA5072 | reverse complement strand
TTTCATATTAAAGGATGTGGGTTAGGGGTTGTAGGTTGTAGGTTGTAGGTTGTAGGTTGTAGGTTGTAGGTTGTAGGTTGTAGGTTGTAGGTTGTAGGTTGTGGGTTACTGGCAATGAGGTTAACCAAAACAGGGTATTTATCGTATAAATCCTTAGTTATTTAGTTGGGCATTTGAAGAACAATTAAACATTACTACGATGAAATTCAGTAGGTTATTGTTATATACCCTGGTTATTGCTGTTCTTTTATCGGGGGTGTTGGCCTGCAATGCAGAGAAAGATGCTACCGAAAGGAGAAACCTGATGATGCCAAAGCAATCGGAAATGGCCAGGAATTCAAGGTACAAGGAAGTAGAAAAAAGAAAAACCAACAAAGTCAAGTTAAACAAGAGCAAAAAGAAAAGTTTGTTCTGAGATCAAAGTTTCAGCAGGTATTGCCTGATAATGTAAAAGATGATCAGCAGGATTATTAATGAGACAATTATGGAGAAAGCAGTCCAAACAGGAAGCTTTCGAATGTTTACATGGGATGAGGCATAGCGCCTCCTTATTTTTCCGGAAAGAAATTCAATATCGCTTCTCAGGATGTTTCTGTCCTGATGTCTTTTATATCCCTCAAGCGCTTCGGAGCATATCCGGCAATGTCTGAGGTGTTTTTCCACTTGCAGCTTACCGCTTATCCTTAGCGATCCGTCGAGGTAACCCCTCAATGCCTGGGCAGTCAGGCATCCGTTCGGGTTAAATAATCCGCTACTGGTTTGCATGGCTATTGTGGTTGCTTAAATAATTCTTAAGATTCCTCTTCCCATTCTGAATATGACTCTTTACCTCGTTCATGGTATAACCGGTCATGGCAGAGATATCTCTGTAGCTCTTATCATCTATGTACATCAGCCTGATGCAGGTTCCCTGCTCCTCGTTCAGCTTTTCCACGGCTGAAATGATCAGCATTTTATCAGGCAGAAACTCATCGTCATCTTCTGCATACTCAGGTTCAGATTCCGGAACCACTTCCCTGAGCTTGTTCTTAGCACGATGAATGGTTCCCGATTTCCTGAGTGCCATCAGACAATGATTACGGGTTACGCTATACAGCCAGTTTCTGAAGTTCTCTACTTTATGCACCGACAGCTTATGAAAAAGGCTTTCAAAAATATCCATGACGGCGTCTTTGCTCTGATCGGGATCCTGGAGATAATTCAGGCAGATACCATAAACCAGGTGCGTATACCGTTCAAAGAGGACAGCAATCAGGTCCTTGTTGCTTGTATCAAGGTATTGCTTTACAAGCAATTCATCCGACAGATTTTCTAAAGTTACGGGTCGCCGCGGCTGACGTTTCAGTTTGATAAACATATCCCGGTATAATTGCCCAATGGATTCCTTCAAATATAATTCCAATTCCTGTTTTTCAAACCCTTTTTTATGGATTTTGTGATCAGGAAGCATCTAGTTATTGTAAAGCTCTTATTAGAAACCTTAAAGCAAGCATTATGAAAAACCTGCCAGTCTTCAACAAGTCCGGAACCCTTGAGGACATAGTTTTTGAAAACCGGAACAAGGCCTATGGGGCCTATGAAATGAACCGAAAATGCATGAAATACCTGCTCATCGCTTTTTTTGCAACACTTTTAGGTGTTTCCTCTGCCGTAGCTGTGCCGTTTCTTAAAGCTTTAAAAGGAACAGGGGAAATGGGCCGGTTGGAAAAGGAGGGGATAACCATTCAGATCAGCAGCATAAAACCCGAAACAGAGCAGCCAATAATACCTGAAGTGCCTCCAGTTTCCGGGGATATAGAAACACAAGCTGCGTATCTTCCTCCCAAGGTTGTTGAAAATGCAGATGAAAGTCAGAACATTCCCATCTACGATGATCTGATCCTGGAAATTAAAAATGACCCTGTTGATGACACACATCTTGAGGTTGTGCCCGAAGAACAAGTAGGAATCGATGAAGATAGTGATCTCGAGGTCTTATTTCCTGAGGAACATGCCAGGTTCAGAGGAGGTGATGTAAGTGAGTTCCGTTCATGGGTAATAGAAAACATAACTTATCCTCCTTTGGCCGCTGAACTGGGTATTTTCGGAAAAGTTATTGTTGAGTTCTGTGTCAACTCGAAAGGAGAAGTCGTAGACATCAGGTTTATCAGAAGCCTGGATCCTTTGGTCGACAATGAGGTGCTGCGTGTGATCACCGCCTCTCCCGAATGGATTCCGGCCAGGCAGGGTGGAAGGCCTGTAAAACAAAGGTTCACGATACCCTTCCAGTTTCAGGTGCAGAAATAACAAATCAGGTTATTGGTAATAACAGATCAATTGAAGGCCCTGCATTTTCGGCAGGGCCTCTGCTTATTTTAACAGAATCATTGTACATTTGAAAGAAGATTTGGATTTTCAATTTCATGGCATAAATCATCATTATTATTATGAAAAAAATAAATTTCTGTTTCATTCTGTGTGCAGTAGTGTTCACAGGTAGTGTCGCAGCACAGCATAAAGAAAGTATTCCAGAATTGCTGGGATATCCTGCCAATACCAAGCTTCTGATTATCCATGCCGATGACATGGGGCTGTCCAATTCAACCAACCTGGCCGTTATTAAAGCCTTCGCAAGCGGGAGCATTACTTCTGGCAGTGTTATGGTACCCTGTCCCTGGGCACCGGAGATTGCCGCTTATGTTAAAGCCCATCCCGGACTGGATGTTGGTATCCATTTTACGCTCAACGCAGAGTGGAAATATTATAAATGCGGAGGTGTTTTGCCATCCTGCGACATAAAAAGCCTGGTGGACAAAGAAGGTAATTTTTTCCCTACAGTTCAGCAGGTGGCATTCTTTGCCAAACCCGAGGATGTGGAAAAAGAATTGCGGGCGCAGATTGACAGAGCCATCGCCATGGGCATCAAACCCACACATTTGGACAGTCACATGGGCAGCATGTACGTTTCCCCTGCTGTATTCAGAACAGCCATGCGCGTTGCAGGAGAATATCAGCTACCGGTTTCCCTGCCACTTAACCTGGTCAAAACCGCTGCTCCATTTCTGCTGAACGAAATTACGCCGGACATGGTGGGTGTGGACAATTTTTTAATGTTGGATGGGAATGCCCTGGGTGGTGATTGGAACGTATTGTACGCCGGGTTGGTTAACTCGCTCATTCCGGGTTTGAATGAAATCGTGGTGCATTTGTCCTATGATAATGATGAGATGAAGGCGATTACAGTGGAACACGATGACTATGGCTCTGCCTGGAGACAGAGGGACCTGGACCTTGTAACAAGCGAAGCATTTAAAAAGCTGCTTAAGGACAATCAGGTTCAATTGGTTACCTGGAAGCAAATACAGGAAGCGATTTATAAAAAGTAAAATATCATGGGGAGAAATCCTTCACGATGATTTGGCGCATGAAAGGTGAACCATTTCGATGATGACTGCAAAATCGTATTACGTTTATGTACTGATCCTGGCGATCGTTGTTGCAACTTATATCGCCGGTCCTTTTGTTGCAGGCAATTATCCGTCCGTCAGGCTGATCGACTGGGACATACTTCTTTTATGGCTGCTCGGAATGGCGGCCCTGTTCTGTCAAAAACAAGCCGGTTTTCCTGATTTGATCGATCCGGCAGTAAAGGTGCGGGATCGTTTCCGGATACCCCTGATCATGGGTATCCTGTTTGGAATTGCGGATATCATTGTTTTTGAAGGAATCCTGCAGCATCCTGCTTATAGCGAATTACCACCCTTTTTGCAACCCTTTCCCTATTCCATCCTGCTTTTTACTTCCGGAGCGGTATATGTGGAAATCCTGCACAGATTACTGCCACTGACTTTGATCATGCTGCTTTCCGGAAAATACCTTCCCCGCAAATACCAGAATCTGGTTTTCTGGATCTTCGCCTTTCTCACCTCAATATGGGAACCGCTTGAGCAACTTCCTTCAGGGGCATGGGGACTGCTGGCATATTCTTTTGTTTCAGGATTTGCTTTCAATTTACTGCAGGCATATTACTTCAGGAAAGCCGGCTGGCTTGCCTCTTTATTCATAAGATTGGGGCATTACCTGATCTGGCATATTCTGCTGGGGATATTTGTACAATATTTTGTTTTGTAGTCAGGGCTTAACGCAGTTCTTCCAAAGTCACAAATCTGTATCCTCTTCCTTCCAGTTCCGTGATTAAATCGTCCAGCCGGTCGTACAACTTGTCCGGACGACGGGGATCAGTTCCGAAATGGGTCAGCAGAATGAAGCCATTCAATCCGTCCGGGCTGTTTTTTTCAAGTTGCAGTATCTTTTCATAAATTGTTTCACTGCTTACATACTGTTCTCCAAGTTCAGGATATGTCCAATCCTGGTTGGAAGAAGACCCGGGTGAAAAGTTTACGAGTCTGAGCCCGTATTGATTGCACCATGCGGCGATTGAATCGTTGTACCATTCGAAGGGCGGCAGAAAATACCTGGCCCTGTCTGCATTGATATTATACCGGCTCATAGCCGCATAGTTGTTCCTCAGGTCAGCAATGAACCGGGATTTGGTCACCAGCAGCGAATCTCGGTTATCCCAGGCACAATATAACAAATGCTTATCAGAATGAGCTCCCAGGTAATGACCTTCCTTTAACAGCGATCTGATTTTTCCTGAAAAATCATTGTTCCTGTAAAAATCTCCGGTCAGGAAAAAGGAAGCTTTGATGCCGTGATCATGTAATGTTCTTCTGACAACCTTAAGGCCATCGGCCCTGTCATGTCCTGTAAATACCAGGCTTATCTGTTTCTTTGATTTGTTGCCGCGTATCAGCCCTCCGAAACTGTATTCATTCTGCCGGTCAGGCTTCATGCCATTGGTGGCTTCCTGTTGCAGGGCTGAAAGGTAATAGGTAAGATCTGCCGTGCCATCCATGGTAGGTTCGTTGGTTGAATAATCGGCATAATCATCATGATATACGGTCAGGTTTGATTGAAAGGCCTGGTATTCATCACCTCCGGCAATGGATATTCCTTTCAGGTTTGTGAAGATGGAATTGTATACCGGACCGTCTACAAGACCGCCATCCAGTCGATACCCATGAAGGACTGAAAGCGATGAATGAGGATCAGCCGGATAATCTCCGTACGCCGGAAGACCAATGACCATGCTTGTACCCCATGGATTACATCCGAACAGCCAGTCACGCAAAGCTGCCTCCATTTCATCATAGGTCCGGTCGCCTGTCAATGATGCATACAGGTGACATTGGGTTAACAGGGCCACGGTGAGATTATTGGAACACCATATTCCGGGCACTCCGTTCAGGAAGGGGCTATCCATTCCCTTTTTCCAAACAGTGTCGATGCCTTTACGCCAGTACCCGGCAAATTCCCGGGTGAACTCCTCATCGGGTGATTTGCCTATTCCCCAGTGTCCCATGTTCAGAAACGGGTACCACTGGTAATGACGGGCTGTATCTGCACCCATCCAGGGAGTTACCTGCTCCTGCCTTCCAAATGCGACGGCTTCCAGGAGATACTGTCTGTCGCCGGTTAACTCGAAGAGCGAAATCCCGGCTAGTTCCATATCATCTGTCCAATTGTCCTCCTCATAAAAGTACGGGGCCGTGCAGGGCGCTGTTTGGCAGGCTCCCGGATTGGTCCTGCCGAATTTCCAGGCCTCAATAGCTTTTTGCCTGAGCCTGTTCGAGAGTACAGTATCAAAATCATTCATGACCAGGGCACCCAGTGCAAAGGCCGATGAAAACTTTCCGGCTGTGGATGCAATTCCGGTTGCCCTGTTTTTATACTGATAGATACCCTGGACCTGGCCCGTACAAAAGTAGACCGGTCTTTCCAGGCCTTTTCCATAACTTACACTATCCTCGTTGGGAAGGCGAAATCCCTTGTGATCACGGTCATCTGCAATCTGGTTGTACATCTGTCCGCTATCAGGGTTCATTTTGATGAGCCAGTCGATACCCCATTTCACTTCGTCGATGATATCGGGAATACCATTAACACCGGCTTCTCCGTTGGCCAGATAACTGTCTCCAAATGCACCCGGGTTTTGCCAGTATGCGAGCAGCATTTGATAAACAGCATTTGCTGATGTTGCCGTGTATTGCAGATAATCTGTGGCATCATGCCATCCACCGGTAACATCAATGTGTGCCGAGTCTGAACCGGATTGATAGATGATGTATCCGTCGCGGGTATGGCAGGAATCATGCAGGAAAGGATTATAGCCACATCGCTGCTGACGCATATAATGCAACAGAAAATCGGCTGATCCGTCATATACCTCCGTTGAAATATTAAACACCGGTGATCTCGCCCCGGCCGCTTCCAGATATACGGCACCTTCCTGTACATAATCTGAAAAATCAAGCCGAAAACTTGACTTAAAAGGACCATAAGGGCCACAATCCTTAATATTGCCGGATTGGTAAAGGACCCTACCGGTAAGAGCATGGTGTAATTCAAATCCGACCGGACTGATCTGCTCCTGGCTTACCAGCACACCTACTTTCACCGAAACCGGAAGATATCCCAGCTGATTTATCCTGATCCATGACTGACCTTCAATAATCAAAGGAATCAGGATGGAAAAAAAGTAAATAAGCGAAAGAAGAAATATTTTTGTTTTCATGGACCAGGGAGGCTTGTGATGTATACATGAAAAATATCAGCCTGGATTTCCGGATTTCCGGCAACCTGCATAAAAGAAGTAAATTCCGGCAAGCAGGACAAGTTCACCACCGGCAAATAAATACCAGTTGAAGAAAGACGGCACGTACTTTCTGGTTACCTGACGAACAAGATCGGCCTGAAAAAAAGCTGAAAATGGATGTTCTTTCAGGAAGAAGCCAGAAAAATCCCATATCATCGACACAAAAATTAAAATAAATCCGCCGATCACCAGCATTGTGGGAAGCCAGCCAATCAATGTTAATAAACATCTGTTATCAAAGTATAAGATAATCCCGGACAAGATCAACAGGGTTACAGAAACGATAACAGGTGCAGCCACAGGTCCGCTCCAAAGCAAGGGAATAAGGAAAAGGACATCCCAGGTGAGCACAGATTCAGGCCAATGAATGAGAATCCTAAGAAACACATAATAAAAGATATCCCAAAGGGCGAAGCTGAAAATAAAAAAAGCAAATCTCTGAACGAAGTTCTTTCCGGCCAGCCATGCAACTGTAAAAAGCATCAGCATTGTCGAAGCCTCCCGGAAGACCTCGGTAGCGCCAATTCTGCCGGAAGCAAGCGTTAACGGGAATGTGAATCCTGAGGGATAGTATAATTCTCTCAGGTAAACAACCACTGAACTTTCGAGATAGCCCATGGCTATGCTGAAGAGTGAAAGCAGAACCAGGGTGATTTTCATACCTCCTGATCGCATGCGCTTGGTTTTTTTCAAATGTATAAAAGAATACTGCTAAACCGACAGAATCCCGATGATTTTAACTTTCTTTTTTTATCAGAATGGTCTATAGATGAATGAGCAAGAGATCTTGCCTGTGAAATGGGCTATATTGACCTGTGACTAATCGCTAACGCCGCAATATTTGGAAACATAAGCGATTAAAAAGTCCATTGTTACTAACCCAGTGAAAATATTCGCCTTGTTTTATACTTATTCCTGCTTGCCGGGTCTGAAATATCTCATCAAAACCTTCGTATTCATCTGCAATTAACGATCCGATGTTTTATCTTTGGATCATAATAATCGGATTTATGTATCGTTTTTCAAATACAGTCAGGCGTTGTTTCATGAGCAGAGCTTCTGTACTATTCCTATTCCTGATTACCTGTATGGCATTCCGACAGGTTTGTGCACAACCTGCACCACAACTTTATTATGTCACGGTCAATCCTGAAGATTCATCTGATTTAATAGTCTGGTATTCAATAATCAATGTAGCGCCGGAAATAGACTATTATGAGGTAAGGGTTGCACGGGTAGTTGATCCCAATGCCGATCCGGTTGATATTGTATATACGCCAATAGGAACAAACGTTCTTGATACTTTCTATATCAACACCAATCTTGAATCATCGTCCTACTCGATGGGTTATACCGTTTGTGGTGTCAATGATCTGGGTGGAGGTCCTTCGAGCATCACCTATGGTGATTTTGATTATCCGCCTGACAGCACTATTTTTCTCGAAGCAGTTTATGATTCGTGCCAGGCCAACATTACTCTTTCCTGGAATGATTATAACAAATGGCGCGGAGCGATAGATGAATACAACATTTACCGGAGAACCGCACCCTTCGTTTACAACCTTGTCACAACGGTTTCCGGAGCAACAAATACCTATGTACTGAACAATGTTGCACCAAACCAGGTTTATGCCCTGTTTGTCGAGGCTGTTAACAGCGACAGGATCAGGCGTTCAAACTCCAACAAGGTTGATGTTTCTACAGGTCTGACACAATCTGCGAATGCGGTAATTGCCGATTATGCTACACTCGGGCCCGACAATACCATTGATCTTTCATTTACCATTGTTGGAGCGCCCAATCAGACGCAATATAACCTTGTACGAAGCAGGAACCTGACTGGTCCCTTTATCCAGATTGCTACCTTTAATCCCGTCGACAACCACATTACTTTTACCGATGATATTTCTTTCACCTCCGGTGTTTATTATTACAACATAGAAGGAATAAACAACTGCAATCAGGCTGCAACACTTTCCAATTCAGCTAACAACATCATACTCGAAGGAAACCTTTCTGGTAATATCATAACCCTTTCATGGAATGAGTATGAGGACTGGCTGGGAGGAGTTGATCAGTATTACATTATCAGAACATGCGGAAGGACCGATCCGATCATTGACACAATGGGTGTGAGGCTAAACACCGCTTACAGTGAGGACCTGAATGCACAGATCAACTATCCCGACCCCGTGAGCAGTCTCGTTTGTTATCAGATTCAAGCCGTTGAACAGACCAATGCTTACGGTACACAGGGTAAAAGTCTTTCCAACCGGGTCTGTTTTTCTGTTAATCCGGATATCCGTGTACCCAACGCTTTTATACCGAATGATGCTGATGAAACAAACCATTCCTTTGAGCCTGTCTTCTCATTCCTCCCGGAGCATTATAACATGGTAATATATAACCGGCTCGGGACCAAGATCTGGGAAGGTTCCTCGGCATGGGATGGCATGGTAAATGGTAAATATGTTCCCGAAGGTGTTTACCTGTATTACCTGCAGGTATATAATTATTCTTCGGATGTTGTTGAACTTAGCGGAAAAGTGACTGTGGTGTACAGGTAATGGTTCAAAATCGCTACCTTTGCAATTATCTTCAACATTTTACTTTTTGATCGTATCCCATGAGCTCCACCCTTTCAGCAGAGGAGATTCAAGTCAGGCAAGAGTTCAATGACCTGCTTGAAGGTTGTATCCGGTGCAACAAACGGAGCGACAGGGCATTGATCCGTAAGGCATTTAAGATTGCCTATAATGCACATAAGGGTGCCCTGAGGTTATCAGGCGAGCCTTACATTCTCCATCCGATTGCAGTGGCAAGGATTGTGACACAGGAAATGGGCCTTGGTGTTAAGGCCATTGTGGCAGCACTGCTTCATGATGTGGTGGAAGACACGGAATTCACACTGGAGGACATTGAAAATCACTTTGGTTCAAAGATAGCTTCTATTGTAGATGGATTGACAAAAATTTCCGGCGTCTTTGATAAGAATTCCACCCTGCAGGCAGAAAACTTCAGGAAGATGTTGCTTACACTTTCTGATGATGTTCGGGTCATTCTGATTAAGCTGGCCGACCGCCTTCACAACATGAGAACACTGGGTTCGCTGCCGGTGGCCAAGCAAATGAAGATATCTGCCGAAACCCTCTATCTTTATGCTCCCCTTGCCCACCGTATGGGCTTTTATACAATCAAGGATGAGTTGGAGGACCTTAGCCTGAAATACCGCTACCCCAAAATATTCCAGGAGCTTTCTGACAAGTTGAAAGGGCAGGAAAAAAGCCACCAGGTCTTTATAGAGGAATTTGCACGGCCCATTAAAGAACAGCTCGAAAAGAACGGCATCAGCTACGATATCAGCGGACGTTACAAATCCATTTATTCCATATGGCACAAAATGCAGAGCAAAAACATCCCTTTTGAAGAGGTTTATGATCTGATGGCCATCCGTATTGTTTTCGACCCGCTTTCGGCTATTCCGGAAAAAACCCAGTGCTGGAATATCTATTCCATGATCACGGATATTTATATGCCCAAACCTGAACGGATTCGTGACTGGGTGAGCACACCAAAAGCGAATGGTTATGAAGCCCTCCATGCCACGGTTATGGGTCCCAAAGGCAACTGGATGGAAGTCCAGATCCGTTCCAGAAGGATGGATGATATAGCCGAAAGAGGATTTGCGGCACACTGGAAGTACAAGACCGACAGTTCCCATGAAAGTGAGCTGGACAAATGGCTCAAAAAAATCCGTGAATTGCTTGCCAATCCAAATTCTGATGCCCTGGAATTCCTGGATGACTTTAAGCTGAATCTTTTTGCCTCGGAGATATTTGTTTTTACACCAAAGGGTGATACAAAGACCCTGCCGGTCAATAGCACTGTGCTTGACTTTGCCTATGAGATACACAGTGAGATCGGGCACAAAGCCATTGGCGCCAAGGTAAATCACAGATTAGTTCCATTGAATCATGTTTTGAAGAGCGGTGACCAGGTGGAAATCATTACTTCCGACACCTATCGTCCCCGACTCGAATGGCTTGATACTGTGATCACACTTAAAGCAAAATCAGCCATCAAAGACGCGCTGAAAGCTGAAAACAAGAACAGAATAGAGAAGGGAAAAAGGTTACTGGAGGACAGGCTTTTGGAATTCAAGTTAAGACCAAATGCACGGATACTCCAAAAACTATTGCCTGCTTATGAAGTATCCAACAAGGAAGAACTTTACAGCAAAATAGGAACCGGGATCATACAATTGGAAGACCTTGACGTAATTCTCAAAAGGAATACCAAGAATAAATGGGTGAATTACTGGAGCCTTCAATTGGGAAAGACCTCCATGAAGTCAAGAAGGACAGGTTCAATTAACAATACACACACCAAACCCAGTCTGAAAACACCCATTCTGCTGAAAGAAAACATATACAGTGCAACAACTGATTACGCAGTAGCCAAATGTTGTAATCCTATCCCGGGAGACAACGTAATTGCTTTCAGGGATTCACATGAGCAGGATAATATTACAATTCACCAGGCCAAATGCACTGCGGCCATCAGGTTGTTATCAAGTCAAAGTGAACTCCTGGTGCCGGTTAAGTGGACCACACACAAGTTTCTTTCTTTTCTGGTGAAAGTTGCCATCAACGGGCTCGACCGTTTTGGCATATATAGCGACATTACGCACGTTATTTCAAAGGAACTCAATGTGAATATCCGTACCATCAACCTGTCCAGTCACGACGGAATCTGGGAAGGCACAATTGATTTATATGTTCATGACGCAAAAGACCTCAACAATCTGCTGGTAAGCCTGAGTAAAATCAAGGGCGTCGATGCTGTCAAGCGCGTTGAGGCTACCCTGTGAATTAATTTAAAGTTATTCTAAATAAAGGCGCAAGTGATTAAAATTTGACTAATTTAGCTCGCTGAATTAATTTATCGACTTTATGGTTTCGGCTGAAACAAAAGAGACTGTTAAAAAGATATTTATCAATTATCTTGAGAAAAAAGGGCATCGCAAAACTCCCGAGCGTTATGCCATCCTGGATGAGATTTATTCACGCGAGGGTCATTTCGACATCGAGACGCTTTATCTGTTCATGAAAAACAAGAACTACCGCGTAAGTCGTGCTACCCTGTACAATACCATTGAGCTGTTGCTCGACTGTAATCTTGTTGTGAAGCATCAGTTCGGAAAAAACATTGCCCAGTTTGAGAAGGCCTACCAGTGCATGCAGCATGATCACCTGATCGATATTGATACAGGAAAAGTCATTGAATTCTGTGATCCGCGAATGCAGGAAATAATTAACACCGCTTGCGAGCTGAATGGTTTCGATCCTTCTCATCATTCATTATACATTTACGGGAGAAAAAAAGATGTACCCGAAAAAAAGAAAAAAATCTTCCAATAAACTATTTATTAGTTAGTTACCACGTTTCCTCCCCATCTGCTGATATTTGAAGATTGAAAAAAATTAGTACCTTCGGAGGCATTTTTTATTATTCCCTTTTGCATTATGAAAGCAGATGTAGTATTAGGCCTTCAGTGGGGTGACGAAGGTAAAGGTAAAATTGTGGATGTTCTGACTCCGAAGTACGATGTGATCACCCGGTTTCAGGGCGGCCCCAACGCGGGTCATACGCTTGAATTCAACACCATCAAGCATGTACTGCATTCCATACCTTCAGGGATATTTCATAAAGATCAGATCAACATCATCGGCAACGGAGTTGTGATCGATCCGGTCATCTTCAAGAAGGAAACCGAGGCCATTTACAGGCTGGGGGTTGACCTGCAGCAAAAACTGAGGATTTCCCGAAAAGCACATTTGATCTTACCCTCGCACCGGATTTTGGATGCTGCCTCCGAAGCAGCCAAGGGAGTAACTAAAATCGGCAGCACACTCAAAGGAATTGGTCCCACCTACATGGACAAAACAGGCAGGAATGGTCTGCGCGTAGGTGACATTCTGCAGCATGATTTCAAGGCCAAATACGATCATCTCAAGCAGAAACATATTGATCTGCTAAGGATTTACGATTTTGTATACAACATCGAAGAAAACGAAGAACAATGGTTTGCAGGCATAGAGGAAATCCGAAGGTATGAGTTAATTGACAGTGAATACGAAATTAATCACCTGCTTTCGGAAGGAAAGAAAGTCCTGGCCGAAGGTGCACAAGGTACTATGCTTGATATCGATTTTGGCTCTTATCCATTTGTCACTTCCTCCAGTACCATTTGTGCCGGTGCCTGTACCGGCCTGGGAATTGCTCCTACGCGCATCGGGGAAGTACTGGGAGTCTTCAAGGCATACTGCACCCGCGTTGGTAGCGGTCCCTTCCCTACGGAGCTGGAAGATGAAACCGGTAAAGTGCTGCGGGAAAAAGGTCATGAATATGGCGCAACCACAGGCAGGCCACGCCGTTGCGGATGGCTTGATCTGGTGGCACTTAAGTATTCCATACTCATCAATGGCGTTACACAGTTGATCATGACAAAGGCAGACGTACTTTCTGATTTCGACATCATCAGGATCTGTACGGGTTATCAGCTCCAGGGGCATTTTACTGAACACCTGCCTTATGACCTGCAGGAAGCTGTACCCCAGTATGTCGAAATGAAGGGTTGGAAGCAGGATGTCTCCGAGGTAACCACTAAATCAGGTATACCTGAAGCACTCAACCGGTATATCGATTTTATTGAAAAGGAAACCGGCATACCGGTTACCATTGTATCACTCGGACCTGACAGGAAACAGATTATTTTCAGGTAGTTGTCGGATGAAAGATGGAAGATCGAAGAAATAAGATCGAAGAGCTTAATCTTAACTCTTAGATTCAGATGCTAACGTTTACGGTTAGGAAGCTCAAGGCCAAAACCTGAGGTTTTGTCTTCACGCTTCAGCAGTAAGGCAAATACAACTCCCAGAATTCCTATAATTGCCAGCATCAGGATTGAATAGGTGTAGTTATATTTTGCCACACCCTCCTCCACCAATTGGGCTGTAACGCCGGGATTGGTTTTATCCAGAATTAGGCCGATCAGGATCGGGAAAAGCCATAAACCGAAATTCTGAACCGAAAACATTATGCCATATGCGGTGCCGAGTTTGTTCTGATCAATTATTTTGGCGACTGCAGGCCACATGGCTGCCGGGATTAACGAAAAGGAAATGCCGAGCAAGGCCATCGGGACAATTGGCGTCACCATGGTAAAAGTGAGTGTGAGATGCGCTATGATTAATAAAATGGAACTGTAAACCATCATAGAAGCACTCTTTCCTTTTAGATCAGCCATCCAGCCAAAGAAAGGCGTAAAGAGAACCGTACAAAAGATGGGGATTGATGTGAGTCTCCCGGCATAGGCCGTGGCGAGGTCAAACTTATTGTGCAGCAAATCCGTGGCGTATTTAAGGAACGGGAAGAATGCAGAATAAAAGGTAACGCAAAGCAGGGTAATGTAAATAAATGAAGGTATCCTGATGATCTTGACAATATCTGAGACTTTGAATTTGTCGGTTTCATCCGTCTCAAGTTTGAAATGTATTTGCCTGTCCAACCGATAATCAATTATACTGTATACGAGGAAGAACAAAAATGCTATACTCAGCAGGCATGCTGCCAGCAAAATGGGGCGGTACCAGAAATCCGGTGTGCTCAGGTTGGCAGAGAAGAAAAATGACAAAGCCTGTCCGATCCTTGCAACAGCCAGGTTTAACCCCAATGCAAGGGCAAGTTCTTTTCCCTTAAACCATTTAACAACAATGGTTGTAATGACAACAATGCTGGTCTCAGCTCCAAGACCAAAAAGAAAGTAACCGAATGTCATCATTTTGAATTCGGGCGTAAACCGGGTCAGGAAAGAATTCATAAAAGCATATCCCAGACCCCCGTTTCTGAAGGTTCCGGAAGCGCCATAAAATGTAAGTATGGATCCCAGCGCCATGAAAAAAGTGAAACCAATACCGGTAAACCTTATTCCCCATTTATCAAGCAGGATGCCTCCGATTACCGCCATGAAGAGAAAGACATTGGAAATGGAATAAGTTGATTGTAAGAATCCATACTGCTGGTTGGAGAAACCAAGGTTTGTCTGAATTTTATCCTTTAACGGTGATAAGGCATCATAGAAAAAGTAATTGGCAGCCATTATTAGGCTAACAATCAACAGAACACCCCACCTGGCATAAACTGACTCCCTGAGCGATTTGTATGATTCTGGCATTGGTTTTTAAATTTAAGCGTTCAAATATATTGTTTTTATTGTACCGGCCTATGACAATCGTAATAATGTTCATGATATGTTCACAATTTTAAAATAT
Source organism: Bacteroidales bacterium UBA5072 (assembly GCA_002415855.1). GTDB lineage: Bacteria > Bacteroidota > Bacteroidia > Bacteroidales > UBA10428 > UBA5072. The sequence continues at coordinate 29,123 of DIAS01000085.1, read as the reverse complement.
TTTACATCTTTGCACACCTGATTTTTATAAATTTTTACTCATCAACCATAGCATCTTTAAGATATGAAAGAATCAATTGCCATCTTGTGCGCCGGCGGCCCGGCTCCCGGTATTAACACCGTGATCGGATCGGTAACAAAAGTTTTTTTGAATGCCGGTTACGAAGTTTTAGGGATTCATGAAGGTTACAAAACGCTGTTCACGGATTCACCGAGTTTTGAAAAACTGGATTTCAGTTTTGCCGACAGCATTTACAGCAGAGGTGGATCAGCTCTGAAAATGAGCCGGTATAAGCCTAAGGACGACGAGTTTAAAACTGACTTTTTCGTAAACAACAATGTAAAGTTGCTTGTAACCATCGGTGGTGACGATACGGCTTCGACCGCCAACAGGATCAGCAAATTCATGGCTGCCAATAAAGTCAAGTTTTCCAATATTCATGTCCCGAAGACCATTGACAATGACCTCCCGCTACCTGAGGGCACACCTACTTTCGGTTACCACTCCGCCAAGGAGGAAGGTGTCCGTATTGGAACAACCCTGTATGAAGATGCACGCACGAGCGGTAATTGGTTTGTGGTGTCAGCCATGGGTCGTGAAGCTGGTCATCTGGCATTCGGAATTGGAACCGCCTGCCATTACCCCATGATCATTATTCCCGAAATGTTCAACAAAACCAAGGTTACCTTTGATGCTATCACAAAGATGATCATTTCTTCCATGATCAAGCGCCGTCTTTTGGGAATTGAATATGGTGTGGCAATTGTAAGTGAAGGAGTATTCCATTTTATGAGCGATGAAGAAATCGAAGGAACCGGCATCAACTTTACATACGATGATCATGGCCATCCCGAATTGGGCAATGTCAGCAAAGCGCACATTTTTAATATGCTCGTACAGCGGAAGCTGAAGAAGTTGGGGATATCGGTTAAAAGCAGGCCCAATGAAATAGGATATGAACTACGGTGCATAAGGCCTATTGCTTACGATCTTTCATACGCCACCATACTGGGTACCGGGGTTATGAAGCTTTTCCAGGAGGGGATATCCGGTTGTATGGTTACACAAACTCCTCAGGGAGATATTTTACCTCTGTACCTCAAAGATGTAGAGGATGAAAACGGCAAGGTCAGACCCAGGCTGGTCAATATGGAATCAGAAAGGGTGAAGCTTGTATTTGATAACAATCTGCACTACATTACCAAAAACGATTATAAGTCCGCCAAGAAGTATCTCCCGGAACCGGAAGAATATGATTTCAGAAAAATACTCAATTGGTAGAGAAAATAAAGCAGGGAATTCAGCCCTGCTTTTTTTTTAAAAAATTACCTATCTTTATTGGGATGAATTTGTTAATCCTGAAAGATCATTTCCCATGGTTCAAACAAATAAGAAGAAAGGTTCTATTGCCATACTGACAGGTGGTGGTGATGTGCCTGGTCTGAATCCGGCCATTAGGGCTATTACCATCAGAGCTTTACGAGAAGGATACACAGTTATAGGATTGCGCAGGGGTTGGGCGGGCATCATGGAGCTGGTTCGTGACAAAAAGGCTGACAACAGTGACAAATACCAGGTTCTTACCGAAGAAGTTGTGAACAAAGCCGGCCGTACCGGTGGCACATTCCTGCATACATCACGTACAAGGCCAAGCCATGTGGCCAAGGCCAATGTTCCTTTCCAGTACCGTGACAAATACATGAACGAGGTAAATGATCTGACAGAGGAGGTAATTAAAAACCTGGAATACCTCGGCGTTGAGTACCTTATCCCCATTGGCGGGGACGATACCCTCTCGTATGGTGTCAGGCTTTATTCCGAAGGTGTCAAGGTTGTTGCTATCCCAAAAACCATGGACAATGACGTTCCGGGAACTGATTATTGCATCGGATTCAGTACCTGTGTCACACGTACAATTCAGATGTGCAATACGCTGCGTACATCTGCCGGTTCACATGAGCGGATACTGGTTATTGAGGTTTTCGGCCGATATGCAGGATTTACTGCCATGTTACCTACGATGGCAGGTGCAGCCAATCGCTGCGTGATCCCGGAACATAAATTTGATCCTGATCTGTTGACCCAGCTGCTTATTGAGGATCGTGAAAGGAATCCGAGTCATTATTCAGTTGTGCTGGTTTCGGAAGGTGCTATGATGACGGGGATGAATGAACACACATTAGTCAGCGACAACAAGGATGTTTACGGTCACAGTCTTCATGGCGGCATCGGGGAGCTGGTCTCGGACAAAATCAGGGACCTGTCAGTGAAATACACCAATGGTAAACGCATTAATACCATTTACCAGCAGCTTGGATATCTTGTGCGGGGAGGTGATCCGGATGCCATCGATTCAATTGTACCCATGGCCTATGGAAATCTTGCCCTTGACCTGATACTCAAGGGCATTCATGGCAGACTTGTGGTTTTAAGAAACGGAAGGTATGACAATGCTCCTATTGATGTTGTCACCAGCACCAATAAGATAATCGACATCAAGAGATACTACAATGTAGAAAGATACCGTCCCCATTATAAAAGCTTTGAATTCCAGCCGCTATTTATAATGGCCTGATCTGTCACCCGGGTTATTTCTGCAAATAAACCCAGGCATTTGGAGTTAACTCATTGCGGAATTTATCTATTTCAGCTACACTCTCCCGATAGGAATTATAGGTACGGGCCGAAACCATTTGGAAGTTATCACTTCCCGCAATTATTTGTGCCTCATATCCCATGCCCCTCAGTTTTTCCGCATATCTTTCGGCATTCTGCTCAACAGTAAAGCAGCCAACAATCATGTAATATTTGCCGTTAACCGCATTGCTTCTGCCAACAGCAGCAGTCTGTGCCTGTGAATTGTCGTTCAACCCGGTATACAAAAGGGCTGAATCAACTATTCCCGTTTCGGCAGGGGTTGTATCAGCTACAAGCGTGTCAACTGTCTTGGCAGAAGACTTCTTAAAGAATTTACAGCCACTGCAAAGTAAAACGGCAAAAAAAAGAAACAACACTATATTCTTCATGACTTTGGATATTGGGTGAAATAATTGTCTGGCAGCAATTTGTTATGCTTAAACAAATTTATGAAAATTAGGTTATTAACAATAAATTTTGAACAGAAGTTTTATAAATTTACTGCCTATATATAAAATATTGTATGGCTGATCTATCAACTGTTTTTGCTGGACTTACCCTGAAGAATCCTATTATTATTGGCAGTTCGGGGTTATCCGATACCATCGAAAGTATCCGTGAATTAGAAACAAAAGGAGCTGCAGCTATTGTACTTAAGTCTCTTTTCGAAGAAGAGATCCTCAAGGAAATGAATGCCAATATGCACAGAATGAGTTCCGACGGTTTCCTGTATCCCGAGACAGTTGATTTTTATGAATTCATGGAAACTCCTGATGAGCCAACCATCAAGTACCTTAACCATATCAGGGCCGCGAAGGAAAATGTCAGCATTCCGATTATTGCCAGTATCAACTGCATCACGGCTTCGCAGTGGACCTATTTTCCGCGTCAGATTCAGCAGGCGGGAGCTGATGCCATTGAACTGAACATTTTTGTCCTTCCCAGCGATTTCAGTCGCACCGCTGAAGAAAACGAAAAGATCTATTTTGAGATTATCCGGGAAGTGAAACAGCAGGTTGAGATTCCTATCATTGTAAAGCTCAGCTATTACTTTTCCAACCTGGCATTTTTCCTGCAGAAGGTTTCCAATTCAGGTATTGACGGGCTGGTTCTCTTCAACCGGTTTTACAATCCCGATATCGACATTGATACATTTGAATTCACCGCGGGGGCCGTTTTGAGCAACCCTTCCGACCTCTATCTTTCACTTCGCTGGATGGGTATTCTTTCCGGAAGAGCAGGCTGCAGTTTATGCGCATCTACAGGGGTGCACAATGGCTCTGCACTGATCAAGCAGTTACTTGCTGGTGCCACTGCAGTGGAAATCGCTTCAACAGTATATATCAATGGTTCCGATCACATTCAGGTGATGCTGGATGAACTGGAAAGCTGGATGTCCGAAAAGAAAATGAATGACATCGGACAGTTTAAAGGCATGTTAAGCCAGTCAAAGGCAACCAATCCTGCTGCCTATGAACGTGTACAATTTATGAAATATTTCAGGGGATTCCATGGTGTATAAGCAGTGATCGTGCTGTTGATCTATACAAGGTCACTGGCTTCGGCGGGCATCCAGTGACGGTCCATGCCTTCCCATTTGATATTGCACCCGACAGGATTGGTCAGGGGGATGCTGATTTTTTTGCCATGTGTAAGTTCATCCAGAACACGGTCCAGATCATTTACAGTTGATTTAGATGCCTCACGGGGATTATCTACTCCCCTACCTGTGTACACCAATTCCCGCGATCCGTTGAAAACATAAAAATGTGGAGTCCGCAGAGCGCCGTATTTTCGTGCTGTGTCCTGGGTCTCATCACAAAGATACACCCATGGAAACCGATATTGCTGCATGCGCTTTACCATGTGTTCATAATCATCCTCCCGGTATGTGTTGGGACTGTTCGAATTAATTGCCACAAATTTTACCCCGTAATGGCTGTACTTTTCTGCAGTGCTTCTTGTAGTCTCATCAGATCCAAGAACATAAGGACAGTGATTGCAGGTAAAAAACACTACCAGGAACTTGTCGGAACTGAAATCCGACAGGCTGTACAACTTTCCGTCGGTAGCCTTCAGTGTAAAATCAGGTGCTTTTGATCCGATAGTGAGTGTAAAAGCCATAGATTAACATATTTATGGTTAGATGCATGAATAACAAATAAGGCCCGGTTTTGTTCCGTGTTCAGATGACATGCAGCTTTTCAAGACATTCCTTCATTTTCGCCACAGACCGTTCAATATGATTGTCCAGTCCAATGGAAAACCTTACAAGTCCTTCATTCAACCCCATCTTTCTCTGCAAGTCCTGCGGGACCTCAGAAGAAGTACTTTTGCCTGAATTACTGAACAGGGTTTTGAAATAGCCCAGGCTAACCGCAAGATAGCCGACTCCTTCCATCTGCAGCATCCGCATAAATTCATTGGCCAAACCGGATGAATTCATCTCAAGCGCAACCATTCCCCCATAACCATACTCCTTATTGAACATGCTGTTCAGCAGGTCGTGCTGGGGATGATCGGGCAGACCGGGATAACGGACCGTCAAGCCAAGTTTTCTCAGTTCGGTTGCCACAAGCATGGCATTGCTGCTGTGCTGCTTCATCCTTACATGCAGGGTATGCAGATTTTTAAGGATGGCGGACGAACGCAACGGATCCAATACAGGTCCGAGCAGCATGGCAGTTCCGTCATTTACATTGGAGAGAATGTTGATGAACTCTTCCGTGCCGCATATGGCGCCCGCCACACAATCATTCTTCCCATTAATGAATTTGGTCATGCTGTATACAACAATGTCGGCACCCAGCCTGGCCGGTGATATCATCATCGGACTGAAAGTATTATCCACCATAAGGATAATTCCATGTTTCCTGGCAATGGAAGACAGTGAGGATATGTCGGAAACCTGAAGCAATGGATTCGTAATGGATTCCGTATAGATGAGCTTCGTATTGGGTCTGATTTCCTTTACAACACTATCCAGATCAGTAATATCAACGAACGAAACATCAATCTGGAATTTCGGAAGATAATTCTTCAGAAAGGCAAATGTACCGCCGTAGGTAGTAACGCTGGTAATGATATGATCGCCGGTGCTACAAATTTGAAGAATCGAACAGGTAATGGCTGACATGCCCGATGCGGTTACCCAGGCCGATTCTGTATTTTCCATGGCGGCAAGTGCATCGGCCAGGCACTTATTGCTAGGATTCCAATGTCTCGAGTAAAGGAAACAACCTTCAGTATGTCCAAGAAATGTCTCGGTCATGGTTTCCGGATCCAGGAAGGTAAATGTTGATGAATCCGTAATTGCGGGATTAACACCGCCGTATTCATCAAATTGTAACATATCCTGAATACGGGTTGCGGGATCAAAAGTCTCTTTCATGGTATATAATTTACAACCATAAATTACCATAAATTAATACACGAAGCAATGATTTATTGCATACCGCACTTTTGTCAAAGTTTTACGTGGGTTCACCAAAATTATCCTTCCATTGATCAAGTAACTTTTACTACCCTGCTGCCCGATCGTATATACATGCAGTTAATCAAACATTGAACAAACTATTCTACGATGTTACAGGACTGGAGCAATTTTACCATACTGGTAGCCGAAGATGATGAGATAAGCTTTAAATACCTTGATCTGATCCTATCACGCAAGGTCAAAGCAAATGTACTCTGGGCAATTAATGGCCAGATGGCGGTTGATTTCTGCAGACAATTTGATCATATCGATCTTATTCTGATGGATATTCAGTTGCCTGTTATTGATGGCGTAGAGGCAATCCGCCAGATCAAGACTTTCAGTCCCGACATACCAATTATTGTTAATACCGCAAATGCTTACGGTGAGGAATATGAACGTTGTTTTAGTGCCGGCTGTGATGATTTTATCACTAAACCGGTGAATATCCAACAACTTTTATTTAAGATAGAGAACTTCCTGAATCCGGTCAAAGTCCGCTGATATTCCGTCCCTTGATACCGGTAGATAGCTTTCAGTCACATTTCTCCTGCAGGATTGTTACAATTTCGCATTGAGTTTTTTTTTATCTTGCAGTATAAAAAGCTATTCTATACGATACCATGAGAACCTTAATTCATCTGTTCGAAGACTGTGTAGACAAATACACTGACAATGTATTTTTGCTCGAAAAAAGGAACAACAAATACAAAGGCTCAACCTTTAAGGAGATCCAGGAGAAAGTGCATCAGTTTGGTGCCGGGTTGATAGCCCTCGGTGTGCAAAAGGGAGACCGGATCGCTTTGTTATCAGAGGGAAGAAATGACTGGGTTATCAGTGAGCTTGGCATTTTCTTTGCGGGTGCCGTAGATGTGCCCCTTTCCGTAAAACTTACTGAACCTGCTGAATTAAAATTCCGTCTGGAGCATTCGGGTTCAAGGTTTCTCATTGCTTCAAAAAGCCAGGCTAAAAAAATAGTGTCCATTAAAAACGCACTTACCTGTCTGGAAAAGATCATCCTACTGGATCCGCAGGATAATTACCTGGATTTTGAGGTGTCTTTTGCGGAAATCATAAAGCAGGGAAAAGAATTCCTGAAAGTAAAGCCGGAAGTGTTCTCCGAAAGATGGCAATCCGTTGGTGAAGATGACTACGCCAACATTTGCTATACATCTGGTACCACGGCAGACCCTAAAGGGATCATTCTGAGTCACCGGAATTACAGTGCGAACATTGAACAGTCACTCAGCCTGTTCTCTATACCACCGTACTGGACTACTTTGCTGATCCTGCCCTGGGATCATGCATTTGCCCATACATGCGGCATTTATACACTTATGTCGTGCGGCGCCAGCATGGCATCTGTCCATGTTGGTGAAACCCCGATGGAAACCCTTAAAAACATACCAGTCAATATAAAAGAAAACAGGCCATATCTGTTGATGAGTGTTCCGGCGCTCGCAAAAAACTTTAAAAAGAATATCGAGAAAGGCATCCGCGACAAAGGTAAGGTAGCTGAGCAACTTTTCAACTTTGCCCTGAAGGTTGCTTATCTTCATAACGGTAATGGCTGGAACCGGGGCAAAGGCCTCAGGTTTCTGCTTAAGCCTGTTCTCCTGCTCTTTGATCGGATTCTGTTCAGGAAGGTCAGGGAGGGATTTGGAGGAAACCTGGTTTATTTCATTGGTGGAGGAGCACTGCTTGATATTGACCTGCAGCGTTTCTTTTATGCCATAGGTATTCCCATGTACCAGGGATACGGATTGACGGAAGCATCGCCTGTGATTTCAGCCAACAATCCCGATAAGCACAAACTGGGTTCGTCAGGTACGCTGGTCAAGAACATGAAGTTGAAGATCTGTGACGCAGACGGAAATGAGCTACCTCTTGGCGACAAAGGTGAAATTGTGATCCAGGGAGATAATGTAATGATGGGCTACTGGGCAAATCAAGAGGCTACCCAAGAAACCATCAAGGACGGCTGGCTTTATACCGGCGACCTGGGTTATATGGATAAGGACGGCTTTTTATATGTCCTTGGCAGGTTCAAAAGTCTTTTAATCGCTGATGATGGTGAGAAATACAGTCCCGAAAGCATTGAAGAAGCCCTTGTGCAACACTCAAAGTATATCGAGCAGTGCATGCTCTATAACAATCAAAGCCCTTATACATCGGCGCTGATCTATCCGAATATCCCTGCAATAAAGGGATGGTTGGCGGGTCGGGGAATTGATGATGATGAGGAAATCCCGCGTGAAGTAACAAAGCTTATTGAATCACAAATTGATCAATTCCTGGCCGGTGGTAAATTTGAAGATTCCTTTCCTCATCGTTGGCTGCCAGCAACATTTGCGATCATTGAAGAAGGTTTCACTGAGGATAATCACCTGTTAAACAGCACACTAAAAATGGTGAGACCAAAAATCAATGAACGTTTCAAAGAAAAATTAGGATTTATGTATACACCGCAGGGTAAGAACATTTTTAACGATTTAAACGTAAAGACTCTGAAAGGTTTACTGAAGTAGCTTTATACTGCGGCTTTTTTGGTAATTTTGTTGTTTTACTTTAGCTTACGCGTCAGGCTATTAATAACTTGAGTATGGGAAAACCTGCTATATTTGATCTGTTGAAACAACGGATACTTATCCTGGATGGTGCCATGGGAAGTATGGTTCAGAAGTACAGACTGGATGAAAATGATTTCCGGGGAGAGCGCTTCAGGGACTTTCCCCATGATCTGAAGGGGAATATTGATCTGCTTTCCATCACACGACCTGATATTATCCGAAAAATACATCTGGATTATCTTGAAGCAGGTGCTGATATCATCGAAACCAATACTTTCAGCGGCACTTACATCTCACAATCAGATTACCACCTCGAAGACCTGGTTTATGAGATGAATCTCAGTGCTGCTAAAATTGCTGCCGCGGCTGCGCTTGAAATAACAAATCGTGATAACGGCAGGCCGCGCTATGTGGCAGGTTCGATAGGCCCTACCAACAAAACAGCTTCAATGTCCCCCGATGTGAATGACCCCGGATTCCGGGCAATAAACTTCGATGAACTTGTGACGGCTTATTCGGAACAGATCAGGGGATTATGTGATGGTGGCGTTGATCTGCTTTTGATCGAAACAGTTTTCGATACCCTGAATGCCAAAGCTGCGTTGTTTGCCTGCGAGAAATATTTCCAGGAATCAGGAAAGAGGCTTCCTGTGATGATTTCCGGGACCATAACCGATGCAAGTGGCCGAACGTTATCTGGACAGACTGTCCTGGCCTTTCTTACTTCACTTTCGCACTCCGATCTTTTGAGTATAGGCATCAATTGTGCGCTGGGCGCCAGGGAAATGCTGCCATATGTAACTGAACTGGCTGCCAATGCTCCGTTTTATATCAGCGCACACCCAAACGCTGGTCTGCCAAACCAATTTGGCGGATATGATGATACACCTGAAATTATGACCGCCCAGATCCGTGAATTTCTTGAAAGCGGCACAATAAACATTATAGGAGGCTGCTGTGGCACAACCCCGGAACACATCAGGTCGTTCTCATCACTTGCCGCAAATTACGCCCCCCGCAAAATACCCCGGAATGATCATGTTACAGTCTTAAGCGGATTGGAACCGCTAAAGATTACACCTGACAGTAATTTTATTAATATCGGTGAGCGCACCAATGTTTCGGGGTCAGCAAAATTCGCCAAGCTGATCCGGGAAGAACTGTACGAGGAAGCATTGTCGGTAGCCCGTGAACAGGTTGAGGGCGGCGCCCAGGTACTTGATATTTGCATGGATGATGCCATGCTGGATGCGGAAAAATGCATGGTCCGGTTCCTGAGCCTGGTCATGGCTGAACCTGATATTGCCCGGCTGCCGCTCATGATTGATTCTTCCAAATGGGCCGTCCTTGAATCAGGACTTAAATGTGTGCAGGGTAAATCAGTTGTCAATTCAATCAGTCTCAAAGAAGGTGAAAAGGTTTTCATCGATCAGGCTACAAAGGTAAAGCAATACGGTGGAGCAGTAGTGGTAATGGCTTTTGATGAGAAAGGGCAAGCAGATTCTTTTGAAAGACGAACGGAAGTTTGCAAGCGTGCCTATACCATCCTCACCTCACAGGTGGGTTTTGCCCCTGAGAATATTATTTTCGACCCCAATGTTCTGGCTATTGGTACAGGAATTGAGGAGCATAACAATTACGGAGTTGATTTCATCAATACCGTAACGTGGATCAAGAAAAACCTGCCGTATGCCAAGGTCAGCGGAGGTATCAGCAATCTCTCCTTCGCCTTCAGGGGAAACAACACCATACGCGAGGCAATACACTCGGTTTTCCTGTATCATGCCATTAAAGCGGGGTTGGATATGGGCATTGTCAACCCGGGCATGCTGACTGTTTATGATGACCTCCCCGCCGATTTGCTTGAACTTGTTGAAGATGTTGTCCTGAACCGCAGGCCTGATGCCACTGAACGGCTCATCGCTTTTTCTGATTCGGTAAAAGCCAAGGATAAAAAAGAAGAAAAAACCGATGAATGGCGTAACGGTGCAGTTGAAGACCGGATCAATCATGCGCTTGTCAGGGGCATCGTAGACTATATTGAACAGGATGTGCTTGAGGCCCGGTCGAAGTATTCCCGGTCGCTTCAGATCATAGAGGGTCCGCTGATGGATGGCATGTCAAAGGTCGGTGACCTGTTCGGATCGGGTAAAATGTTCCTGCCCCAGGTGGTTAAAAGTGCCCGGGTCATGAAGAAAGCAGTTGCCGTGCTTCAGCCTTATATTGAGGCGGAAAAGGATACCGGATCAGCATCAGTAAGCTCATCAGCAGGTAAAATCCTGCTGGCTACCGTAAAGGGCGATGTGCACGATATTGGTAAGAATATTGTGGGCGTTGTTCTGAGCTGCAACAATTATGAGGTAATAGATCTTGGCGTGATGGTGCCCACGGAGAGGATCATCGAGGCGGCCATAGCCCTTGATGCGGATATTATCGGACTGAGCGGATTAATCACACCTTCCCTTGAAATTATGGCAGATGCTGCCAGACAGTTTGAAAAGCATGGATTTGTCAAACCATTGCTGATTGGTGGTGCCACCACCTCAAAGGTACACACCGCTGTAAAAATAGAACCTCATTATCATGCCCCTGTAATTCATGTAAAGGATGCTTCAAAAAGCGTTGGGGTAGTCAGCAATCTGCTGTCATCTTCACTACGGGAAGCCTTCATCCAGAATACCAGGAAGGAATATGATGAATTGCGTAATACCTATTTAAACGTCAAGGAAAAAGCCTCCTATGTTTCATTAGAAGAAGCAAGAAAAAACAAACTTAAAATTGACTGGGAAAAGGAAAAGATCCTGACTCCAAAGTTTACCGGCATCAAAACTTATATCGATTATCCCCTGCAGGAAATCAGGGAATACATCAGCTGGGTATTCTTTTTTGTTGTGTGGCAACTGCGCGGTAAATATCCCGATATTCTCAACGACCCGCGTCAGGGAGAGGAGGCAAAAAAGCTCTTTGCCGATGCAAACCAGATGCTGGACGACATCATCAGGAACAAAGCGATTTCAGCCAGGGGTGTGGTTGGTATCTTTCCTGCAAATTCTGTGGGTGATGATCTCGAGGTATACAGCGATATAACACGCAAGCAGGTGATTGCAAGATTCTTCAATCTCCGGAACCAGGAACTTAAGGCTGATCGCTCGCCCAATCTCTGTTTATCGGACTTTGTTGCGCCGTTCGATTCGGGTAAAACCGATTATATCGGAGCCTTTGCCGTTACAGCCGGCCTGGGGATCGAGAAGATACTGGAGCAGTTCATCCGGAGTCATGACGATTACCAGGGTATTATGGTTAAGGCTTTGGCCGATCGTTTGGCGGAAGCATTCACCGAACTCATCCACCTGAAAATAAGAAAGGAATTATGGGGTTATGCACCTGATGAGGCGCTTTCACTGGACGATATGCTCCTCGAGAAATACAGCGGCATCAGGCCTGCACATGGTTATCCGGCCTGCCCCGAACATTCGGAAAAGCAAACCCTGTTCCGGTTGCTGCAAGCTGAACAAAATACCGGTATCAGTCTTACTGAAAGCTTCTCCATGGTTCCTGCTGCGTCTGTCAGCGGACTGGTATTTGCCCATCCTCAATCACGGTACTTCTTTGTCGGTAACATATCACCTGATCAGGTGCGGGATTATGCCAACCGGAAAGGAATGTCAATACAATCTGTTGAATCGCTTCTTGCATCAAATCTTAATTATAAATAAGTTTGGGCTTTCATGAAAATTACGGACATTTTTACTACGGCTGACAGGACTTTTTCGTTTGAATTTTTCCCCCCAAAGGATGAAATTTCCGCTGTTGATTTTGGCATCAATGTCGGACAGTTATTGAAGCTGGATCCGTCTTTTGTTTCAGTTACTTATGGTGCCGGCGGATCAAACCAGGAGCGCACTTTCACACTGGTAGATTACCTGCAGAACAAGATCGGTCTCAATACCATGGCTCATTACACTTGCGTAGGATCTTCAAGAGACAAGATTGCAGCCGATATGAATTACCTCAGTCAGATTGGGATAGAGAACCTGATGTTACTACGGGGCGATCCTCCGAAGGGCAGTGACAGTTTTAAAGCGCCTGAGAACGGGTTTAACTTTGCGAGCGAATTAATTTCCTTTGTCAGCAGGCAGTTTTCGTTTTCCATTGGTGCAGCAGCCAATCCCGAAAAACATCCGGAAGCCCCGACCATGCAAGACTATCTTAAAAATCTGAAATTCAAATTCGATGCCGGGGCCAATTTTCTCATCACGCAATTGTTTTTTGATAACCAGGCCTATTTCCGTTTTGCGGAAAGTGCCAGACAAGCAGGGATAACCTGCAGGATCATTCCGGGCATCATCCCTATTACCGGTTATAAGCAGATTAAAAGGTTCGTGGATATGACCTCTACGTCCTTTCCCGAAGAACTCCTTGATAAGATGGAAACTCACCAGGATGACGCTGACAAGGTATATCAGATTGGCATCGACCATGCCATAAGGCAATGCGTTGATCTGCTTGAAAAGGGGGCACCGGGAATACACTTTTACACCCTGAACAAATCAAGAGCTGCAGTGGAGGTTTTTGAATCACTGCCCCGTACTATCCGTTCCAGTTAAAAAAACCCGAATATCGGCTCGTTTTTCAGTAGAAATTAGTAAACTTATGCCAGTTTTCAAGCTAATTATTAACCTAAAAATTACAAAATGACACAACAGAAAAATACACTAGCGGTTGGAATGACATTCATGTCAATGATTTTCTTCATTTTTGGTTTTGTTACTACGTTCAACATCACACTTAGTGCAAAAGTTAAGGAAGTTTTTCAGCTCAGTGAGTTTATGGCCCAATTGGTTAATGGAGTGTTTTTCTTCACATATTTTCTATTATCCATTGCAAGTGGTTCAATCATTAAGAAAATAGGATATAAACTGGGAGTTATTCTCGGTTTGTTTGGAGTAGGTATCGGCAGTTATTTGTTTTTTCCGGCTGCAAATATTCCATCCTATCCTTTCTTTCTGATTGCAATTTTTATCATGGCTTCAGGAGTTGTGCTGCTTCAAACTGCTGCCAACCCTTATGTTGCGGCTTTGGGTTCCTCTGAGACCGCTTCGGGCCGTCTGAATTTAACACAGGCACTTAATTCTATCGGTACTACTATCGCCCCGCTTATTCTGGGTGCATTTGTTTTCACAGCTGCCGGAACTGCCATGGGCGCCAAAGCTGTCCAGGTTCCGTTCCTTATTATTGGCACCCTGGTAATCCTGATCGGCATAGGTATTTTGTTTCTGAAATTGCCTGAGATATCAACAAAAGGTGAACAAAAAAAGAGTGTCTGGAAGTATCCGCATGTGGTATTGGGCGCCCTCGGTATATTTTTCTATGTTGGTGCTGAAGTGGGTACAGCCGCTATGATTGTACCCTATTTAACGGCTCCTGATCTGGGTGGTTTGACTCCTGCCATTGCTGCCAAATACGCTGCTATTTACTGGGGAGGTGCCATGATCGGTCGTTTCTTCGGATCCATTATGCTTTCGAATATAACCGATTCTTCCAGAAAATATACCTACGTTCTTCTGGTTGTGGCATTAGCCTTTGTAGCCGGTTGGTATATTACAGAACGCAGCGTGAACGGTGGTTTGATATTCATGGGTATCTCAATAGTTAACTTTCTTGCCATGCAACTTGGCCGAAGCAAAACCAGTATTACACTGGCGGTTTTTGCCGCTATCGCTGCTATACTCGAGCTTGTTACCATGGGCTCTTCGGGTATGGTTGCCATGTGGGCAGTTATTTCAATCGGTTTCTTTAACTCGGTAATGTTCCCGAATATCTTTGCCCTGAGTGTTGACGGACTCGATAAAAGTGAAATGAGCATGGCTTCAGGATTAATCAATACCCTTATCGTGGGCGGTGCAGTCATACCGCTTCTGATGGGTGCCGTATCGGACAATTGGAGTGTTCGTTTTGCCTTCATTCTTCCTGTGCTTTGCTATGCTTATATCGCATTCTTTGCACTGGTGGGCAGCAAACATAAATAAAGAAATTTCCATAGTATACAACCAAACGGCCCGGAGAGAAACTCTCCGGGCCGTTTCATTTTAAGCTAATGTCTACTTGTTATAAGATAACAATGATTCCGGCTTCAAAGCCAAACTGAGAGACAATATCTTTATAGTTTGTATCATTGTCCTCTTTAGGTTTTGCCGACATGTTGGTAAATGAAAATCCCATGTCAAGGGAAACATTATCATTAAAGAAGAATCCGGCTCCTGCCTTAAATTGGTAGCCGAAAATACCGGTCTTGTCTGTTACATCAGCATCTTCATAAAAATCGTAATATTTATCAGCAGAAAGACCAACAAATATACCTGCCTGACCGTAGGGCTTAATTTTGGAAGTGCCATAATAATACCTTGCAAATGGTCCGGCTGCCATAAGAGTTACTGTTTCGTCCCCGTTCTCGACATCCTCGGGCTTGGATTTTGTGAAGCCCATTTGTATCTCCAGTCCAGCTACAAGTCCGTCAATGACAAAATAGCCAAATTGCGGAGCCAGGTTGAATGCTATTTCCTTGGAATCCGTTCCGTTGGCATCATCGTTCTTCCACTTATAGGTAGAGGACATGAAACTCAAGGTACTGCTTCCGCCGATGAGGAATTTGCCGGCATCGGTTTGTGCACTACCTGAAATTACAAACAGAGCAAATAGAAAGATTCCTCCAACTCTTTTAAAGTTTTTCATGGTTAATGATAGTTAATGGCGCCTACTCTATGGTTTTCGGCTTCCCCGTTCTGAATGGCTAGTAAAATTCATTAAAACAATTGCAAAAAGCAACATAAGTTTTCAACAACTTATGCTGATGCTTCAGATCATGTTCGCTTCCCAGATCACATAAGCAGAAACAGCGAATTTCAGGAACCTTGACAGCGACCATAACACATAGCTTTTTACGGGATAATGAACTGATCCTACCAGCATGGCCACACCGGAAAATGGCACCGGAGTGAGGGCTGCTACCAGTATTAAGTACAGACCGTATTCATGCAGCAGCCCGGCGGATTTCGACAGGTACCGGTCGTGCAAATATCTATACAACATCGTATTGTGAAGGTAACGACCAAAGAAATATGCTATCAGGCCGGCCGTGTAGGAGATCAAGGTAAGGATGATGACATATAAGAGGTATTCATGCAGAATACCTGAACGGAGTGACCATATCAGGAACACCTCCGGAGGTATAATGCCAATGATCACCTCGGACATTGAAAAGATAAAAAGGATGAGAATGGTTTTATCAAAAATGGGCTCAAACCGAAGGATTAATTCCTTATCAACATTGTGCTTTGTAAACACAAAGAGCGCCACGATCACTGCCAGCCAAACAAGTCCCTTGGTGAGGTTGCGGAGAAAAAAAACAGATTTATTTTCACCGGAATCCATCAGAGAAGTTTGATGCCTATCATATGGACGAATTCTTCACGTGTCTTGTTATCCTTGAGGAAGCAACCTGTAAAAGCGGACGTGGTGGTTACCGAGTTCTGTTTCTGAACACCGCGCATAACCATACATAAATGTTTTGCTTCAATGACCACCGCAACACCTAACGGGTCAAGCGTTCCCTGGATGCAGTCACGAATTTGCATGGTCAGACGCTCCTGAACCTGCAACCGCCTGGAATAGGCTTCAACAACCCTGGCAATTTTACTCAGTCCGGTTATATAACCATTTGGGATATAGGCAACATGTGCTTTGCCAAAGAATGGAACCATGTGATGTTCACACAACGAGTATAACTCGATATCCTTGACAATTACCATTTGCTGATAATCTTCGTGAAACCGGGATGCTCCCAGTATTTCTTCAGGCTTGATGAAGTAACCATGGGTGAAAAACTGCATGGCTTTGGCTACCCGCTCAGGTGTATCAATCAATCCTTCACGGCAGGGATCCTCACCAAGATTACCCAGTATTTTCCTGTAAAGGGAGGCCAGTGATTTGGTCTTTCGGCCGTTGAATTTATCAATCCGCTCAAACCCGGCTTCAACAATCCCTTCAATGACAGCTTTTTTTTCTTCCATGGAACCAGAGATTTAAATTTTGGCACGTTTTTTTATGGGGGTGCTTATTAGCAAAAAGTCTTATCTTTAAATCGTAATGCTTAATAACAAAATTAAGAACTTTTTATTAGGCAGCCTGAAAAATTGAAAACAACATGAAAATCCTTCTTGTAGCTTCGTCCAATAGTGAAGTAAAGCCTTTGCGAGATAAAATGACATTCGTAGCCAGGATATCCAACAACCTCATGAATTACCGGTTGGGAACCCTGGATATTGATATCCTGATAACCGGTCATGGCAGTATTTTCATGGCACATCACCTTACCAGGACCCTGCATATGTTCAATTATGATCTGGCTATAAACCTTGGGGTCGCTGGTAGTTTCGACTATTTTCTTGAACTTGGGTTTGTTGTCAATGTGATACAGGACCAGTTTGCAGACCTGGGATTTGAAGATAAGGACTCATTCTTCACTTTGGGGGAAAAGGAATTATTGAACGAGGATTCTTTCCCGTTTACCGGGGAAATCCTGCGAAGCCTGGGTAACTTTGAAATCGATGTCGTAGAATCGCTGATACCTGTCAAGGCGATTACGGTTAATACGCTTCATGGCCGGCAGGAGAATATCCAGAAGGTTAAAACACGGTTCAAGTGTGATATCGAGACCATGACGGGAGCTGCATTCTTTTATGTTTGTCTGATGGAAAAGATACCCTTCCTGCAGGTCAGGTCAATTTCCTACTTTATCGAAATTCGCAAAGTGGACAATTGGAATCTGCCTCTCGCATTGGGCAATCTGACAGCCACAGTACTTGAAATCCTGGAAGAGCTGAGGGCGGACTGAGCGGTATTACGGCCTTGCATTGTGCCATTAAAATTACTTACTTTGTTGATAATTCAAAAAGAACTCCTATGATCGTAATCACAGGTGCAGCGGGCTTTATAGGCAGTAATCTTGCAGGCTTTATGAATACCCGTGGCTCCAGTAACCTTGTCCTGGTCGACTCTTTTAATAACGAACAAAAAAACAAGAACTTAGTTTCTCCGCAATATCTTGCCTGCATTGACCGGGATGAGTTCTTTATCTGGCTTGATAAAAATCACAGCCAGGTGGAATTTGTTTTTCATCTTGGAGCCAGGACAGACACCGCAGAATTTGACAAATCAGTGTTTGACAGGTTGAACCTGGGCTATTCGATGACCATGTGGTCAGCCTGTGCCAGGCATACCATTCCTTTAATATATGCCTCATCAGCAGCAACATATGGTGCCGGTGAGTTTGGTTATCATGACGATCATGAGATAATCAGGGAACTTAAGCCCCTGAATCCCTATGGAGAGTCGAAAAACAATTTCGACAAATGGGTCCTGGATCAGCCTACTTGTCCGCCATTCTGGGCAGGGCTTAAATTTTTCAATGTCTATGGACCCAACGAGTATCATAAAGGCCGTATGGCTTCTGTCATTTTTCATGCCTACCAACAGATCCGTGAAACCGGCCGCATGAAATTATTCCGTTCGCACAAACCCGGCATACCTGACGGAGGCCAGGCACGCGATTTTATTTACGCAGGTGACCTGGTTAAAGTAATATACTGGCTATTCACCAATCGCCCTGATTCAGGTATATACAATCTGGGTACCGGAAAAGCACGTACCTTTCTTGATCTTACCAGGGCTACTTTCCGGGCTATGGACCTTGAACCTCTGATTGAATTTATAGATACCCCTGCTGATATACGGGATAAATACCAGTATTTTACTGAAGCTGATATGAAAAAGCTTCGAAGAGCCGGCTATACTGAAGCCTTTCTATCGCTTGAGGAAGGTGTGGAGGATTATGTGAGGAAGTTTTTGATTCCGGGAAGGTATTACTAGGGTACAGGTGGAAGGCGGCAAGTGTCTGAAAACATCCTTGCAACAAAATCGTTAGCGAAATGTTTAGTAAATTTGACTTGGTTTGATGAATCAATTCAATTACCTAACTCAGGCATATTAATGGACCGGCTTTCATTTTTGAACAGCAGTGAGATTGAATCAATTGAACAGTTTTACTTACAGTACTTAAAGGATCCTGAATCACTGGATGAAAGCTGGAGAATTTTTTTTACCGGCTTTGATTTTGCACGGAGATTTCAAGACAGGAATACTGCAGTAAATGAGCAGCTTGACAAAGAATTCAGGGTACTGAACTTCATTGATGCTTACAGGAAAAGAGGTCACCTGTTTACCAAGACAAACCCGGTTAGGACAAGAAGAATGTACTTCCCTACCCTCGACCCTGAGAATTACCAGCTTTCGGAAAATGACATGGATACAGTTTTCCATGCCGGAACTGAAATCGGAATAGGTGATGCCAGTCTTCGTGAAATCAAACAATACCTGGATGAAACTTATTGTCAGTCGATCGGAGCTGAGTATATGTTTATTCGTACACCGGAAAAGGTTGAATGGTTGCAGCGCAGGATTGAAAGTACACGGAATAAAACCACCTTCTCTCCGGATATCAAAAAGAATATTTTCCACTATCTGAAGAAAGCCGTTGGTTTTGAAAACTTCATCCACCGCAGGTTTGTGGGACAAAAGCGTTTTTCCCTTGAAGGAACCGAGGCATTGATACCAGCCTTGTATTACCTTATTGAAAAGGGATCTTCCCTTGGAGTGGAAGAGTACTTTATCGGGATGGCACACAGGGGAAGGTTAAACGTTCTTGCCAATATTATTGAAAAGCCTTATGAGAATGTATTCCAGGAATTTGTAGCTGAAGAATACGAAGACACAATAGCCCTGGGCGATGTAAAGTATCACCTGGGCTACTGCAATGACATCAGGCTCAGTGATGGCAAAACCGTAACACTCCACCTTGTTCCCAATCCTTCGCACCTTGAAGCTGCCTCGCCGGTAATTCAGGGAGTTTCACGCGCCAGGATCGACAATAAGTATAAGGGTGAATTTTCAAAGGTCTTGCCAGTCCTTATTCACGGTGATGCTGCCATTGCAGGACAGGGAGTTGTTTATGAGGTTGTGCAGATGTCGGAATTAACCGGTTATAAAACAGGCGGAACCATCCATATCGTGATCAACAACCAGGTAGGATTTACCACGAATTATCTGGACGCCCGTTCCAGCACTTATTGTACGGATATTGGCAAGGTCATAAAAGCTCCTATTTTCCATGTTAATGGAGATGATGCCGAAGCCCTGGTTCACACTGTGATCATGGCCATGGAATACAGGCATGCTTTTTCATCCGATGTATTCATCGATATACTCTCCTACAGGAAATATGGACATAATGAAGGTGACGAGCCCAGATATACCCAGCCAACACTGTATAAAGCCATAGCCAAACATCCCAATCCAAGGGACATATATGCTGATACGATCCTTGCACAGGGCATTTATACCGGCGAAGAAATTTTGCAACAACAGAAAGACTTTGATGCGTTTCTCGAAGAAAAGCTGAAGATCTCCAGAGAGCTGGGAAAAGTCCACATCCAAAGGTTCCTTTACAGCGAATGGAAAGGGTTCAAACATGCTGCCAGGGGTGATTTTGACAAGCATTTTCCCAATGAGGTTTCTGTGGAGTTATTGAGATATATTGGTGAAAAGATCAATTACCTGCCAGCGGAGGAAAAATTTATAGATAAGACGATACGGCTAATTGCCGACAGAAAAATGATGCTTGCGGAAGGAAAAGTCGACTGGGCGCTTGCAGAACTGCTTGCATACGGATCACTCGTTTATGATGGTCATCCGGTCAGGCTGAGCGGACAGGACTCGATTCGTGGAACTTTTGCCCATCGCCACGCCGCACATGTGATTGAAGATACTGACTC
>DIAS01000085.1:0-8228 GCA_002415855.1 Bacteroidales bacterium UBA5072 | reverse complement strand
CTCAATGAATACGGTGTGCTGGGATTCGAATATGGTTACGCACTGGCAACTCCCAACGGTCTTACCATCTGGGAAGCTCAGTTCGGTGATTTTGCCAATGTAGCACAGGTGATTGTGGACCAGTATATAAGTTCTGCCGAAGAAAAATGGGGATTGATGAACGGGCTGGTTCTTTACCTGCCCCACGGATTCGAAGGTCAGGGACCTGAGCACTCCAGTGCCAGGATTGAAAGATTTCTTTTGCTGGCTGCTAAAAATAACATGCAGATCGTTAATCCTACAACACCTGCCAACCTGTTCCATTTATTACGGCAAAGTATTTACCGCAATTTCAGGGTTCCGCTTGTTATTTTTACACCCAAAAGCCTTTTGCGTCACCCGCTATGCACATCCCGCATTGAAGAACTAGCAGGCGATATGTTCCATGAAGTAATTGATGATCACGATGTGGATGTTAAGGAAGTCCGGAGGCTGGTCTTCTGTTCCGGCAAGATATATTATGATCTGCTTGCCCGAAAAATGGAATATGGTGCCCGGGATATCGCCCTTGTCCGGCTTGAGCAATTGCATCCGTTCCCAACCCAACAGGTGGATCATATCATGAAAAAGTATTCCAATGTATTGATCACCCTTTGGATTCAGGAAGAACCCGGCAATATGGGGCCTTGGAGGCACATACACCACGAATTCAGGCACGGCGAGATTGTTCCTGTTTACCGGCAACCGAGCGGTAGTCCTGCCACCGGACTGCTGAAGATTCACCAGTCAAGCCAGGAAGAAATCATCAGCAAGGTTTTCAGAAAATGCGAATGCGATCTGAAAAAGAAGTACTGTGGATTGCAGTGTTCCGATGGCAGTATCCGGCAGAATATGCTTAAACAGTACAAGTATTTTCCCGAAAAAACATAATGCTTTAACAGGAGCCTATGATCATTGAAATCAAAATACCCAGTGCCGGTGAATCGATTACAGAAGTGGCAATTGGTAACTGGTTGGCAGAAAACGGAGCATGGATCGAAAAGGATCAGGAAATTGCCGAAGTGGAATCTGATAAGGCTACACTCCCTCTTATTGCACCAGAATCGGGGAAACTATCCATCCTGGTGAAACCGGGGGAAAAGGTTCAGGTAGGTGATGTTGCCTGTACGCTTGATACGGAAGGATCAGCTGCAGCGCCAGTAGCAGTTGCTGTTGCAGCAGCCTCCAAAGGGAAGGAAGAGACAAAATCAGCAGCCCCTGTAAAAAATGAACAGGGCACCGGCATTAAAGTAACCCCGCTGGCGCAACGTATCATGGATGTTCATCAACTGGATCTCAATGCTATCCTGCAGGGATTAAGGAAAATTACCCGTCAGGAAGTTGAAATGGTGGTGAATAATCAGCTTAAAACCCCATTACCTGCTCCCTCTCCAGTATTCAGTGGTCGCCAGACTGAAAGGACTCCCATGTCGCCACTCCGGCGTAAGCTCAGTAAACGGTTGGTTTCAGTTAAGAATGAAACCGCCATGCTTACAACGTTTAACGAATTGGATATGAGCGCTGTGATGGAAATGCGCAGGAAGTATCAGGCTGCATTTCAGGAAAAGCATAGTCTGAAGCTGGGATTAATGTCGTTTTTCGCCAAAGCCTGTGCAGAATCCTTGCTGTTATTCCCTAAAGTAAATTCAATGATCGATGGAGACGATATCATCACACCCGCTTTCATCGATATTGCCATAGCGGTGCAGACTGATAAGGGCCTGATGGTACCGGTTATCCGAAATGCGCAGCAGCAAAGCATTGCAGGTCTGGAGCTTGCCATTAATGAACTTGCACAAAAGGCCAGAGCCGCCAGACTTTCCATTGAGGAAATGACCGGCGGTACATTTACCATTACCAACGGCGGAGTATTTGGCTCCATGCTGTCGACACCCATCCTTAATCCTCCCCAGTCAGCCATCCTGGGAATGCATAATATCGTGGATCGTCCAGTAGTGATCAATGGCCGTATAGAAATAAGACCCATCATGTATGTAGCGCTTTCATATGATCATCGCATGATTGACGGGCGCGATTCAGTGGGGTTCCTTGTGAAAGTCAAGGAATTGATAGAGACACCTGTTAAAATGGTCCTTGAAGGTGCCGATCCTGAAAAGATCCTGCTCGATTTATAACCGATTATAACGAAACAAACCTCATGAAGAAATACATCAAACATCCAGATTCAGGCACTTTTCCGGTTTTCGCGTCCGGATGGCCTGTAATTTTGTTTTTGGTCTTGGTCGTGTCCTGCCAGCAGGAATCGGATGAGACCAGGGATAATTACCTGGTAAATTACCGCTCATTGTATGAATACCCGCTTGAGACAGTTGAATCCTATCTGGTGGATCTGGTAAATGAATACCCGGAAGCAGCAAACATCAAGGATAAGGCCCTATATGGCGTGCAATTATATTACATGACTTATCAAACCCACTACCGCGATTCGGTGGTGACTGCCTCTGGTTTAGTCTGTTTGCCGACTTCTGATGAGGCATTCCCCGTGATAAGTTTCCAGAATGGCACCAATACCTCGCACGCCAATGCTCCCACGCAAGATTTGCTCAACATGAACTACCTGATGCTGGAACTAATGGCCAGCAACGGATATATCATATTGATACCTGATTACGTCGGTTTTGGTGCTTCCGATAACCTTCTGCACCCATATTACCACAGAACGACCACGAACAATGCCGTGATCGACATGATGCATGCATTCGGTGAAATGTCGCTCAAAGAAAATATACGGGCTGCCGGAAACGGCAAAACCTATCTGATGGGATACTCACAGGGAGGCTGGGCTACACTGTCCGTTCTCGATGAAATTGAGAACGGGGAAGATGCCGGTATTGATGTTGTTGCCGCTTCGTGCGGTGCCGGCGCCTATGATCTGATGACCATGGCCTCATACCTGCTGGGTCTTGAAACCTATGACAGTCCTTTGTACCTTCCTTATTTTATTTATTCGCAGCAGGACATCGGCTTGCTTCAGGAACCGCTCGACAAGTTTTTCAACTCAACTTATGCAGCAAGGATCCCGGAATTGTTTTCAGGTGATTACAGCAATGGCCAGGTGAATGCCCAGTTAACGAACCAGATAGCAGATCTTGTGACCGGATCCCTGATCAGCAGTTTTCAGACGGGGCCGGAGTTCAGCAGGCTCAGGGAATTATTGACTGAAAACACTGTTGGTGCCTGGAATACGAATACAAAACTGCACCTTTATCATGGCTCAGTAGACCAAACAGTGCCACATGAGCAATCTTCCGAACTTTACCAGGATTTTATCAATGCAGGAGCCGGAACCGAAAAGGTTTCCTATTATGAACTGCCGGGACTGGATCATGGTACCGGCCTTTTACCCTGGGGAATATTGACACTGGACTGGTTCAACGAATTGGAAGGTAAGTAAACTATCAATCTTAATGTATGATTCAGCAGTTTAGTCATCGCCGGTTAAACAGGCTTACCGGCGAGTGGGTACTGGTGGCACCACACCGGACAAAAAGGCCCTGGCAGGGACACGAAGAAGGGAAATCGGAAAGAAACACCGTTGTATATGATCCTGCGTGTTATTTATGTCCTGGCAACGCAAGGGCAAACGGGATTGCCAATCCGGATTACAGAAACACCTATACCTTTGTCAATGATTTCAGTGCCCTCATCGAAAACATGCCTGCCTTTGACCTTAACGATTCCGGTATGCTTATCGCCCGGTCGGAAAGGGGAATCTGCAAAGTTATCTGCTTCTCTCCACAACACAACCTGACCCTTGCAGAAATGGATCTGCCAGACATTGAATCGGTAATCAGAACCTGGCAGGAAGAATACAAAACCCTGGGAGCTTATCCATTTATCAATTATGTGCAGATATTTGAGAACAAGGGTGAAATCATGGGTTGCAGTAATCCACATCCGCACGGTCAGATATGGGCACAGGAGACTATTCCTGTTGAACCTGCCAAGGAACAGGCCCAACAACTGATATATTTCCAGGAAAAGAAATCACCACTGCTTCAGGATTATCTGCAAGCTGAGCTCGGTAAGAAAGACAGGATTATTTATGAAAATGACCGCTTTGTGGTCCTTGTCCCTTTTTGGGCGGTTTGGCCCTATGAAACCATGATCCTGCCGAAAAGCAGGCTACAGCATATTCTTCAGCTCTCTGCCAGGGACATCACGGATCTTGCCGGAGCTATTCAGGTTTTGACCACCCGGTATGACAACCTTTTTAAGGTTTCATTCCCTTATTCGGCAGGTATTCACCAGGCTCCAACAGATGGTGCAGAACACAGCGAATGGCAGATGCATATGCATTTTTACCCGCCGCTGCTCCGGTCAGCCACCATTAAGAAATTCATGGTTGGTTACGAATTGCTAGCAAATCCGCAACGGGATATAACGGCCGAAACCAGCGCGGCCATCTTGCGTGACCTGCCTGCCAAACATTACAGCAAGCTATAGTACTACAGGAAATTGTTGTTGATGAATTCCTGGAACTTGTCCTTGTATTGATCGCTAACCGGTATATACACCTTGCCAAAGATGATCCGGCTCCGTTCAATGGTTTCAATCTTTTCGAGGTTCACAATAAAGGAACGGTGAACGCGCATGAAAGTAGATTCGGGAAGCTTTGTCTCCAGTAGTTTCAGCGAGGCCAGCGACAATACAGGTTTGGGATCATTTTTGGTATATACCTTTACATAATCTTTCAGGCCCTCGATGTATAAAATGTCCGTAAAATTGATCCTCCGGATTTTGTATTCGGATTTCAGGAACAGGAACTCATTGTTAGCTTCGACCTGAACGGCGTTTTCTTTCTGTTCAAGACGCATCAGTCGCATTGCCTTCTGAACTGCCTTAAAGAACTCCTCGTAACTGAATGGCTTTAAAAGGTAATCCACAACTTCCAGGCGGAAACCTTCCAGGGCATATTTCTCGTAGGCAGTTGTAAAAATTACTTTCGGCCCTCTGGTAATGGAACGCGCAAACTCAATCCCTGTAAGGTCTGGCATCTGAATATCCAGAAAAATAAGATCCACTGACTCGTTTGCCATGAAATCAACTGCATCAAGCGGATTATCGAACTTACCTGTGAGGTCCAGACCCGGAGTTTTCTCAATATAACCCGCGATCAATTGTAAGGCAAGCGGTTCATCGTCAATGGCAATGGTGTTAATCATCTGCTTAGGTTTTTTTCACGGTAACGCTAATAAATACGTTAAATACCCCGTCAGTTCTGATAATCTTATATTCATGCCTGCCAGGGAACAGAAGATTCAATCTCTTGCTCACATTTTCGAGGCCGATCCCTGAATGTTGTGAGGAGGATTCATCCCCTGTTTTCACAATGCTGTTGATACACCTGAAGATAATCATTTCTCCGGAGACTTCCATGGAAATGTCGATAAATGATTTTTCCCGGTAACTGATGCCGTGTTTGAAAGCATTTTCGATAACGGAAATAAACAACAACGGGGGAATGGAAATGTTCTCGTATTTTTCTGGGAATGTAACACTGAGCTTAACCTTATCGCTCATCCGTAGCCGCATCAGATCGATGTAATTGTTCATGAAGTCGATTTCGCTGCTGAGTTCCGTTTCCCCGTGCTCCGATTCATATAGCAGGTAACGCATCATACGCGACAGCTTCAGCACGGCATTCTGCGAATCTTCCGTATTGATGCTTATCAATGAATAGATGTTATTCAAGGTATTGAAAAAGAAATGTGGACTTATCTGGTTTTTGAGAAAGGCGAGCTCCGAATTCAGTTTCTCTTTCTCGAGTTCTTTCTGCCGCTTTTCTACCTGCGCATGACGCTCCAGCACCCTGAGTCCGAGGGCAAAAATGGTTACCACCATGGCTGTAAAGGTATAATTATAGAAATGCATGGGCCCAAAGGGTCTGAATTCACGCCTGTCTCTTGGGGGACCGGTTTCTCTCCGGTTCTCAATTGGTTCTCTTTGCATTTCACCGGGAATTCCATTTCGGATTCCCCGATCGAAAACATAGGAATAGGACAGATAGGAAACAAAGAACAAGCAAATGGTCAAAACAACAGCTGATAAGTAATATTTAATCCTACTGCTTCTGAAGAAAAATTTTGGAATAAGAACCAAATAGTTACTGTAAAAGATTAATCCGTTGAGAATGGCACTGATATAGTAGATCCACACAAATGCTCTCGGGACATCCGACCGGTTGAAATTGTACAGTGGCAATCCCAGTAAAATAGCCCAGGCTGCAATATGCAACAGGACTTTTACGCTGCTTCCGTGTAATTTCTGTGATTTCATAAATACAAATTAGTATCCTGTTATTTTGTCATATCCTGCTAATGTAGCGAAAACTTAAAGCCGGCTCCGCGTCCGGTCATAAACCCTCAGCGGAGCCAGCAACACTACCCCACTATTAACCCACTGAACTACTCTTGAAATTTTCTTTAAATCTATTCATACCGCAGGGCATCGATAGGATTCAGGTTGGCAGCTTTTCGGGCGGGGTACCAGCCAAAAAATACACCAATCGCGAAACATACAACAAAGGAAAGCACAACTGCCTGTGTCTGTACATAGGCTTTGGTATCCATCAGCGATCCGGCTCCCTTGGCAATGATGTAACCCAGGATAATTCCGAATAGTCCACCCAGGATGCTCAGGATGATCGATTCCACCAGGAATTGTTTAAGAATGTCCTGGCTGCGGCCGCCGATGGACATGCGTAGTCCGATCTCACGGGTTCGTTCAGTAACAGATACGAACATGATATTCATGATGCCGATTCCTCCTACCAGAAGGGATATTGCTGCTATTGCCCCGAGCAGGTAGGTCATGATGCTCATCATGGACGACATGGTCTCCATAAGTTCCGACTGTGACATGATCCTGAAATTATTTTCATCGGAATCCTTCAGCTTGTGCGTTCTGCGTAATATTTCTTCCATTTCCGTCTTAGCCTTTGTTGATTTTTCTTCGCTGACAGCGGAGGCATATATGCCGTTAATATAGTCAATGGCAGCAAGCCGGCGCTGTACAGTGGTATACGGGGCGAGGATGAGATCGTCCTGATCCTGACCCATGCCGCTTTCACCTTTCTCTTCCAACACGCCTATCACCAAAAAAGGGAGGTTTTTGATCCGGATGGAAAGTCCTACCGGATCCGTACCTGTTCCGAAAAGGTTTTCAACAACAGTCTGACCGAGGATACAAACCTTGGCCATACTTTTAACCTCCTGGGAATTGAAAATGCGTCCGTTGCTGATGACCAGTTTCCTGATTCCCAGATATTCTTCACTGACACCGTAAATTGTCGTCTGTGTATTCTGGTTGCCATAAATAACCTGACCGCTGGCACGGACTTCCGGCGACACGGCAGCCAGGTAAGTTGCTTCATTCCGGAGCGCTAACACATCAACCATTTTAATGGCATTTGAGCTTGAACTCCCCAGGCTGACCCCTCCTCGCCGCTGGAAGTTGGGCATCACCATGATCATGTTGGTACCCATTTTGGATAATTCTTCGCGCATGCTCCTTTTTGATCCTTCACCAAGGGCCAGCATGGCAATTACTGAAGCCACACCGATGATGATACCTAGCATGGTGAGTATCGCCCTCAACCGGTTTCTGACCAGGGCCCTAATGGCTATTATAAACAAGTTTGAATAACTCATACCGTCTGATTTTTATTATGTATCAAATTCTTCGATGTTTTCTATCGGTAATGTTTTCAGTATTTCCCTGGCAAATATCCTTTCCGTTACCAGGTTTTCACGCTGGATGAGCCCATCGCGGAAAACCACGTTGCGTGTTGCAAACCTGGCGATATCCTGCTCATGTGTAACGTATACAATGGTTCTGCCCCTGTCATTTAAATCCTGGAACAACTCCATGATCTCGAATGATGTGCGGGTATCAAGGTTCCCGGTGGGTTCATCCGCCAGGATCATTACCGGATCATTTACCAGAGACCGCGCTATGGCGACCCTTTGCTGCTGACCACCCGATAACTGATTGGGCATATGATGCATCCTATCAGCAAGTCCCACTGCCTCAAGTGCCCTTACAGCACGTTCCTTTCTTTCTTTTGTCTTCACAGAAGAGTTATAAAACAGCGGAAGTTCAACATTCTCCAGCGCTGTTGTCCTGGGTAACAGGTTATAGGCCTGAAAAACAAACCCCAGCTTTTGATTGCGCAACCTGGCCAGTTC
>DIAS01000188.1:23217-61258 GCA_002415855.1 Bacteroidales bacterium UBA5072 | reverse complement strand
ACAACTTTGTCTTGGCAAAGCCCTTGAACTCCAGGGCAGGCTTGTCAAGCTTTTTAGCCGGAGCAGCCAGGTAAAGCTGAACGGCTTCTTTACCCGCCACACCCCCGGAATTCTTCACATCAACCGAAATGGTGATTTGATCACTGAACTTGTCACTGCTGAGCTTGATATTGCCGTATTCAAACGTGGTGTATGACAAACCGTAACCAAAAGCATAGGATGGTCTTACACCAAACGTCTCATAATAGCGATAACCAACATAAATACCCTCCTCATAGACTATCTTCGATGCTTTCGGTTGCATAAACGACGATAAGTCATCTTCTTTGGGAGATTCCTGGCTGGTTGGTTCAGTTTCCAGTACGATGCCCGGAAAGTCTTTTACAGTTGAGCCATCTGCATAACGGACAGGAAAAGTGATTGCAAGTTTCCCTGATGGATTTACCTTTCCGCTAACAATATCGGCAACGGAATTACCCATTTCCTGGCCTCCCTGCCAGACAATCAGAACAGCATCAGGTTGATCCTTCCAGCTGGCAGTTTCAACCACACCGCCTACATTCAAAAGTACGACGACTTTTTTGCCCCTGGCATGAAAGGCCTTGGATACTACAGTGATCAAGGCCTTTTCAGTGACCGACAGGTTAAAATCATTATCCACAAGGCGATCCGCAGCTTCTCCGGAAATCCTGCCGATCGTAATGACAGCCACATCAGCTTTAGCAGCCATTTGAGCTGCCAGAGCTGCATCAATTTTCATTTCAGGTACAGGTTCTTTAACGCCCATGAGCGCCATTAACGGGTTCTTTGCCTTGGGCATCGATTCCCTGGTTTTCTTAATGTAGCTGAGATAAGCATTTACCAACGACTCATCTGGAGTATAGCCTGCATTCTTCAGGCCATCGGCAATGGAGACAGCATAGGCTTCATTGACATCCCCGCTTCCAACGCCACCAATGATTGTTTCAAAAGTAGCGGTTCCAAAAGTAGCAATCGTTTTAACATTGCTGGCCAGTGGCAAAGCAGAATTCTCATTTTTGAGCAACACCATGCCTTCAGTTGCAGCCTGCCTAACTACAGTCGCATGGCCTGTTAAATCAGGTTTATTCGAATACTTATATCCTTTAAACCTAGGTGTTTCAAGTAATATATTGAGAATTCTTTCTATGTTCCTGTCGAGCATGACGACATCAAGTTTTCCTGCTTTAACGGCATCGTAAATCATCTTTGCTTGTTGCGGAGTCCCTGGCATCAGCAGGTCATTCCCGGCTTTCATCTGTGCAACTGCATCTCTTCCGCCAAACCAGTCTGTCATCACGCAACCCTTGAATCCCCAATCGTCACGTAGCACTTTGGTAAGCAGGTCATTGCTTTCAGAAGCCATGGTACCATTGATGAGATTGTATGACGACATAACAGTCCACGGCTGTGCTTCCTCAACCGCGATCCTGAATCCCTCGAGGTAAATCTCGCGGAGGGCTCTTTCGCTCACGATGGTATTCAGACCCATACGATTTGTTTCGGCATTGTTGGCGGCAAAGTGCTTGATGGATGTACCGACACCCATCGATTCCACACCGTTGACCATGGCTGCTGCCATCTTGCCTGTCACATAGGGATCTTCGGAGTAATATTCAAAGTTCCTGCCACAAAGAGGATTCCGTTGAATATTCATCCCAGGTCCCAGGATGATATCGGCACCATATTCCAATATGTCATTGCCCATCGCCTGACCAACCATTCCAATCAGTGCAGTATCCCATGAAGAAGCCAGTAAAGTGGCTATCGGAAAGGCTGTACAGTAATAAGTTGCACTGTCATTTTCCCGTTTCGGGCTTATCCTGAGTCCTGCAGGACCATCAGATAAAACCATGGACGGTATTCCTAATCTGGGTATTTCATACGTAGTGCCGGCGGCACCGGGAACCAGTTTCTGGGTTTCGCCTACCACCGGTGCTCCCGGTGTTGGAGCGCTGGTGTCGCCAGGCATATTTAAACCAGGGAAAATCATTCCGGTACCCGTTACGAAAAACGCCTTTTCCTCCAGTGTCATAGCTGCAATCACGTCCTTCACCGGATCCTTGCCCAGTTGAGGCACTTTATTGCTTTTACATTGAACCATAGCCAGTATAACAACCGGCAACATCAAAAAAATGCTGATTTTAGTTGACCTCATTTTTTATTTCGATTTAAATTTTGATAATTGAAAGCTTTGTGTTAATTTGACACAATGATAATTGATTTCAGGTAAATAACAAAAGACAAAACATAATATTATAATACAGAACCTTAAAATCTGATGACAGCGCCTCACACCAATGTGCAAAAGATATCAGAAATGGCCTCGCGGCATCTTTCCAGTTTATCGGTCGACTGTGTCGTCTTCGGCTTTCATAAAAATGAGATGAAAGTGCTGCTTTTAAAAATACCCTACAAAGATGAGTGGGCGTTGCCGGGTGGCTTTATACTCCGGGACGAATCAGCCGAAAACGCGGCCAGCAGGATCCTGAAGGAAAGAACAGGACTTGACGGTGTCTTTCTTCGCCAGTTTCATGTATTCAGCGATCCGGGCAGGGTAAAGCCCCGCGACCACAGAGACAACCTTACCAGGATGAACATCCCGGAGAACGATATCAAATGGCTGTGCAGCCGCTTTGTCACCATCGGGTTCTATGCACTCGTGGATTATACCCGGGCAGTTCCCACACCCGATGAATTTACGACAAGATCGGAATGGCGGGACCTCACGGATCCGGGTATGCTGATGATGGACCATCGGGTAATTGTCAACACGGCCCTGGACACCCTCCGGCTTCAACTGAACAATCTACCGATCGGCTATAACCTGCTTCGGGAAAAATTCACCATGCCCGAGCTGCAAAAACTATATGAAACCATCCTGGGAAGAAAGCTTGACCGCCGGAATTTTCAGCGGAAGATCCTGTCCTATAGAATCCTGTTGAGACTTGATGAGAGAAAGACTGGTGTGGCCCATAAGGCACCAGTCCTGTACAGGTTTGATTATGACGGCTATCACAGGGCACTGGAGGAGGGATTAAAGGGCGGATTTTGATGCCCTGATGGTCTCCAGATGGTAATCACGGAAAACAGCAAGAATTTCATCCTTTGTCACACCCTCTGCAGCTAATTGAGGCCATTGTTCAAAAACACTTGTTTCCGGCGGAAGTACGGTCAGGGAACTGTTTTTATGAAAATACTCCGTTGCATAATCATATGCTTGCTGCAGTCGCATGGTACTATGCTTCCATTGACCCTGATCCATACAAAACCCGCAATGTTCCGCAACGGATAATTCATGTTCGTTCGGTAGGGGACTCCAGGTGTTAACTTTTATCAGGTCGGGCTGCATTCCACTTACATAGTCAAGTGTCCGTGCAACCGACACAGAAGTTTCACCATAATAACCTACCAGTAAAGAAATAACAGTTTTTACCCCGGATCCCTTCAGCCTTTGTATATTTGTGCGAAAAATCTTCAGATCTGTCGGCTTATTCATGTTGTTAAGGATCTCAGGTGAGGCCGATTCTAGTCCCGCCGACACAAAGTCGCAGTTTGAATCTGACAAAGCGGCAATGGTTTTGTCTGTAAGTAAATCCCCTCTCACGAAACAACACCACCGTATTTTTTCCTTGCGCTTTATTAACCTGATAATCTGGATAAACCGATCTGTATTGTGGTTTAAACATTCGTCTGTTATCCTTAAGAAGCGCAATGGCTCCTTCCGGAACCTGGAGGTCAGCTGATCCAGGTTTTCTTTTACTTGTCCGATCGGGAATTCTGTATACTTTTTATGCAGATAGTTATAACAACAAAACGAACATTTATAGGGACACCCTTTGGATGTAGCAAGAGCTGAGTGCCAACTTTGCAATCTCCTGTCATGATGATGAAGGGAATAATCAACCTGCGAGTATCGCGGAGATTCGTCAACAATTACTTCAGGCCGCCTTTTTTGCAGGTGCTGTGGTTTTAATATATCCGGCAGGATATCCATTCCGTTTAAGGAAACTATGCAATAATCAACCGGCAAATTTGTCATTGATCCGAACGAGTCATGTTGACCGGCCTTAAACTGAAGAAAAGTATTATACAGTCCTAATCCGCCAATAATGATTTTTGCCTGACTGCAATTGGACCTGATATAACCGACAGCCTTTTCCAGAAGCAGGTAATAGTTACCTCCTTCAAAGGTCGTAGAGAAAATGAAGAAGTCAAACTTGCGGATGTTATTATTGCAATTGTAAAGCTCTTCCGCCGAATTGTAAATCTGTACTTCATATCCTTTTGACAGCAGGAAATTCCCAAGTACAATCCCATTTAAATAAACATGACGGCTATTACCATCCCCGGCAGCTAATTTACCCTTCCGGATCTGGTAATAATCCATAACATCAATCGGATTCTTGTTATGAAACAAAAGGTTATTCTTCCAGTATGCCTTATGCAAATCTGATAAGGAATGGTACTTTTCCGCGTAACTTTTCTCACCCAGGCATGAAATAACACAAACCCTTTGTTTTGTCATAGCCGATCAGTTTTGTTCACCGCATTTCATCCAGTTTTTATTGTCATGGATAATTCTCAGCTTACAGATAGCTGAGTCGTATAATTCCTTTGCCTTATCTCTAATGACCTTACAATCAGGTGGCGGCGCATTAACTGTACTGCCCGGTTTGTTCCTTTGCCATGCAAGACAAGCGCCACCGCACAGATAGCGGTAATCGCAGTTCCGGCATTTCGGATTGCTGTCTACTGTATAGTTCTTCAAGTCAGCATAAGCCTTGGTTTTAATAACAGCCATCAGGCCATTCGAAATATCTCCCAGTTTAGCCTCAGGCCAGCAGCATGCATAGCATGGGTAACAGTCGCCTCCCGGCTCTATATGCAGTTTCCCCAAAAGACACCTGCGTTTTAATGAGAAGCCCTCCTGAACCAACTCTTCAACAGATTTAATAGCCGGTAAATTCTTTGATACCGGAGGCATGTCTAGATTTGCCGCCCGGCCAATAGGGAGCATTGGAAGTGTCGTCACTTCATAACCTCCCAGTTTTTCTGCAAGGTTACGGACGTCCCGGATAACCTCCTGCTGTCTTTTAACATCGCATTGTCCGATGGTATGCCCGATTCTGATATGGGCGCCCAGGCCTGAAAGCTTTTGCATATTTTCAACCGTCTGCTGATAGGAACCGGCACCACGTCTTTCGTCATGAATACCTTCATTGCCGTCAATACTTACACCGATGGTATCAAAGGCTTTGCTGATCGCGGCAAGACAACTATCAGAAAGTGGCTGGGATAAACTTGTAGATAAGAACAAGGATGCTGTGAGCACACCTCCGCTGCGCAACCTCAGAATTTCTTCCGTGAGCCTTTCAAACTGGCTATGTACAAGAGGCTCACCTCCTGTAATGGTTATATTCGATCCCATTTGATCAGCCTCAACAATGAGTTTAATGATACTGTCAAGCTTCATTTCTTCATGCTGATTAGCTGTTTCAGCTGCTGCATAACAATGCGTGCATCGGTTAGGACAACTGTAGGTAATATGCAAAAACAGATCAGAAAGGGAAACAGGTTTATTCCTGAACAATTTGGCTTTGAAACGGATGACCTGAGACCTCGCAATTTCTTTCGTTCCGGTCACACCCAGTTGGAGCATATTGCAGGCCGCCTTGTCAATATCTCCTGTACGGGCCAGTTCAACAGCTGCAACGATGCTCTGGTAAATTCGGGTGATCCGGAGCGGATGAGGATTGTCTTTGGCTATGTTAATCAGTGGTCCGCTTCTGAACAAAGGATGTTCATTTTTCCGGGGTGGTGCCTTATCAATGGCTTGCATGTTTTCCTTGCAGGAGATCTCTAACATCAGTCGCTCCTGAATATAGGAGAAGGCTTTTTTATAAGCTGTGCAGTAAGGATCGTGCCGTGCTTTTTCTCCGGCGTTAAACATGTTGAAATAACATCCTGAATTGCAGTAATCGAAGTGCTCACAATGTCGGTTCCGGCATGTCTGGTAACTTTCAATGATTCTTGCCTGCAGCTCCTTTGCTTTTTGGGTATCATAAAGAGCAGGACCAGGCGGTGCCGTTTCAACATTCCCCAGTTTGTATTCTTCTGACCCACAAGCACGATGACAGGGATAAAGATCCCCGCTGGGTGCAATCGATAAAAAATGTCCGTAACAATCGGTAAAGGTGCAAACATCACCGTGTCCGTAATAAACACTCTTGCACATCTGATCGAGCGCCGCGATCTGAATGGTCGGAGAAAGCTTTATATAGGCCTCGAACATTTCGACCAATGTTTCTCCCCACTTGTCAGGTGATACGGCAAAATTCTTTTTGTCCTCTTTAAGCGAAGGGAGGACAGGACGGATGAGAAAGCTCAGGTCCAGGTCTAAAAAGAAATCAAATACTTCCGGCCACCGATGCAGTTCCTGCGCTGTAAGGGTTGCTATTCCACCTGACAGGATTCCGAAACTACGTGCCAAACGAATACCCTTCATTGTCTTTTCAAAGTATCCTTCACCTCGCTGAGTATCACATATCGACTTAGGACCGTCAATACTCGTTCCAACCTCGACATTGTTATCAGCAAACAGTCTGGCCAACTGATCATTCAATAGCCAAAGATTGCTTTGCATACCCAAATGCTGACGCGACTTGGGAAAACGGATGTCAATTTCCTGGAATGTACGATCCCAGAAAGCAAGACCTCCCAATAGTGGTTCTCCGCCATGAAAAAGAATTTCCACCTGCCGGCTCCCAAGCATTCCCGATGAAGCTTTTATATAATTCAGGGAATTGGTCAACGTGTCCAGGGACATTACCTGGGAATGATGTGGCATAAAGCAATAGCTGCAATTGGCCGGGCAGGCTAAAGTTGGTGTTATAATATATAATTGACTATTTCTTTTCTTCAGCAGCATGTTGTGAATTTCGATAGGGACTATTTACACCTTTGATACTACAAAAATTAGTCCCTGCAAGTCCAGGAACTATCACTATGACTTTCAGAGTAGACAGCGTATTCGGAATAGGTAATCCTGTTTATCTCCGCCTGTGAGTTTTTCGAAATTAGCATTCTCGCATTTTTATCCTTATCCATAATGGATCTCAGGGCTATGGCCGCAACACGCCTTACAGTTCCATCACCATCCTTTAAAGCCCCCAGCAAAGGATGTATTGCGCTGCTCGAATTATAAGTGCCCAAAACCTCAGCCGAAGTCGCACGGAGGGCCGGATTTTCATCCTGCAACATTGTTGTGATTATTTTAAGGACATCACGAATGTTGAAGTTGGCAAAGGATCTGATTATGGCATCTTTTAACTTAATATCAGCGTTATTCTTTAATACACCTGCCATCGGTTCAAGAATGCTTGTATCAGCAGTTTTACCCAATGCTTCCACAATAAATGTACTTGGCTTCTTCTCCAGTGCATTGATCAGGTAGGGCACGGATTTGTTGCCCATTATTTCGACCAAAGTACGTGCAATGCATTCATGGGGCTCCTTCTCAAGAGCAGTGATCAGATATGCTTCGGACCGGATATCCCATATCTCACCTAAAGCCTTACAGGCAGCACAAACAATAACACTATTTTTGCTGTATAAAAAGGACTGTAACTTTTCCAGATTCTTGTTTGTTTTGTATTTGTCAATCAGTTTGGCCAAAGCCTGAGCAACACATTCTCTTGGCTCACTCTCAAGGGCTTTCAACAGATATGGTTCAGATCTTGTATCCTGAATTTCACCAATTGCCTTACAGGCAGCAGTAACGATAATATTACTTTTAATGAGAAGGTAGGCATGAATTTTTTCCAGATTCTTTTCTTCTTTGTACTTTTCTATCAGTTCAGCCAATGCCCTGGCAATGCAATCCATTGAATGTTCTTCCAGGGCCTTAGTAAGATAAGGTTCAGACCTGGTATCCCTTATTTCGCCCAGTGCTTTGCTTGCCTCACAGATTACAGCGTAATTTTTATTCTTTAAATAAGGATATATCTTCCTTAATTTCTTTTTTGTTTTGTACTTGCTGATCAAGCGTGTAACTCTCGACTCATATCTCCTTTCCCTGTTGTACTCACTAAAGTAGTCCTGCAGCCTCTCCTGGATAAATCTAAAAAGCCTGACCATGAATACAATAAAAAGGATTAAGCAGGTTAAGCCTGCCAGCGTAATGATGGTATACCCGAAAACTGACAGTTTAGAATCTGTGTGGATCTCCTTATTATAACCATTTATCTTTTTTAAACTTACTGCCAGCATATAATTCCCTTTTTTATCTTTATTAACTGGAAAAGGCATTACATCCGACTCCTGGTATCCCCACTTTCTTATTTGTATGTAATTGGAATTCCGTATCTTTTTCAATTTGATTTTGCAGGGAGTCTTTACAAAATAGGAACTTCCCTGTACAACTTCCCCATAAATCTTTAAGTCATCCGGATTAGCTCCGACATAGACATAACTATCCTCAGGTGTGGAGGATACAATTAATTTGGCGTTTTTCAGATTTGGAAGAAGTGTCAGAACCCAGATTATAATAATAATTGTGGAAACAACTAAGCCGGTCCAGATCATAGATTTTTCATCATCGTCTAACCCTGCGAATAGAATAATCAAAGAAAAGACTAAGATAATGGCTAAAAACACCGTCAACACTATTGCAAATACTTTTGCTTTCCTGAAGGTGGCAGGAAAGCCACCTGACCTGATATTCTTATGGGCTGCAATCAGAAATGCCGTATCCGAAGCAACTTGAGTTGTATCTGCAGGGATATTAATGTCCGGAGGCACGGATCCTATGGATTCAAGCTTGTATATAACCTTATAGCATGTATCGGAGGTTCTAAGAAAACCAGGAAATTCAATTATATCAGAGGGTACATAGCCTTCCATCCTGAACTGAAGATACTTGCATTTTCTTGGTAATGCTTCAACCGTGGAATAGGGTGTTATTTGTTTGAAGGATTTGAAAGTTTTTCCATCACCCGAATAATAAATCTGGGCTCCAGAGGGACTCGTTTCTAATACTACCGGTTTATCATATGTTTTGCTGATACAAGAGCTAAATACTACAACCAGTCCAAACAAGGCATAAAGAACATACTTCTTTTGAATCATTGTTTTAGTTATTGAAGATTTGGGGTGGATTTCAAGGTGCGTTGACAAACAATCACTTATCTCAGGATAAATATCTTAAACCTGTAATAAAAATAAAGATTTTTTTGTTATTCCGATAACAATTAACAGATATATGTACCAGCATGGTCAAGGCATGATTTACCTGCGATCGTCCTGAATGGTTCTTGGCAAAGAGGTGTGGTTTTTATTTTCAGCAGTGAATTGGTCTTTGCAGGATCATCACCAGCAGGGAAAGGTTACACTCGAAGCAGCATTTCAATCGATAAAATGATATAGGAATACCAAAAGGCCTTCCAGTGCAGGCTTTTTAGAATCCTTTATTTCAAGTATTACCTTGATTCCGGCTTTGGTAATACCCCTCAGATTCGTAATGGAGTGCAGTTTTGCCCTGAGTCTCACCTCACTGTTTACAACAACGGGCTGATTAAACCGGAGATCTTCAATTCCGTAATTTACTAGGAGCTTGGTGTTGTTCACCCTGGTGATTTGCTGCCACAGGTAAGGTAAGATCGAAAGGCTTAAATACCCATGGGCTATTGTGGAACCATACGGACTTTCTGTTTTTGCCCGTTCGGTGTCAACATGTATCCATTGATGATCGATGGTGGCATCGGCAAACTGGTTGATTTGTTGCTGTGTAATCTTGTGATATTCTGATACCCCAAGTTCTTTCCCCGCCAACGCTTCAAAATCTCTGTAACTGTTAATGATTATCATTTCCGTATTGTTCATTCATATTAAAATACCGGACCAAATATTATTCCCGGCCATAAAATTATAAAAATCGGCTTAATTGTTCCGGTATCCATGCAAGAATAAACTGTAATGATCGATCCTTTTGTCAATGGTTCCTATTTTAAGTACTTATCTAATAATAATGTAAGCTGTTCCCTGCTGAAAGGCTTCGTGATATAATCAATAAATCCCTTCTCGATGGCGGTCCCTAGGTCGTCGGGAAAACCGTAGGAAGTCTGCGCGATAATCGGCAGGTGCGGTCGGAATTTATGAATCTCGGATGCAGATTCATAACCATCCTTCAGCGGTAACCGAATATCCATGAGGATCAGGTCTATGTCGGAATTTGCAGAACAGATATCAATAACATCCAATCCATTATATGCCCTAAGTGTTTTGTAGCCAAGGGATTTTAAAAGCTCCCCG
Organism: Bacteroidales bacterium UBA5072; assembly: GCA_002415855.1. Taxonomy (GTDB): domain Bacteria; phylum Bacteroidota; class Bacteroidia; order Bacteroidales; family UBA10428; genus UBA5072. The sequence continues at coordinate 50,929 of DIAS01000188.1, read as the reverse complement.
ATGTAAGCATAATTTGAGTCTTCATCTTCGGCAATCAGTATGGTTCTTCCGGATAAGGGCGTATTCTTGCCGACAGGCTTTTGAAGATCAGTGGGCGGGAGGATGGTTTCCGCTTTGGAATAAGGAACGGAGAGCGTGAATCTGGAACCTTTGCCGGGTGAAGAATCGAGTGATATGTGACCGCCTATCAGTTTAGCGTAGGCGGCAGATATGGAAAGCCCAAGTCCCATGCCCCCATATAATTTTGCGGTAGTTTTGTCGATCTGGTAAAACCGGTCAAATATCCTGGCATGTTCCTCTTCCGGTATGCCAATTCCGGTATCCGACACATAGAATTCGATGAAGTCACCACTGAGGGTACTACCCAGTTCAACAGATCCCTCATGCGTGAACTTGAAAGCATTATTCAGTAGATTGGTAACGATGGCGATAATCTTGTTGTCATCGGTCATAATCACCGCATCCGGGCCGGAATAGGGAACATGTAACCTGAAATCCAGTCCTTTTTTAGCAGCGACCGGATCATATTGCCGGTAAAGGTTTTGAAGAATGACTTGAGCATCAACGATCGTTTTATGAATGACCACCTGATCGGCTTCGATGTGGGAAATGTTCAGAATATCATCAATTATGGACAGCAACTGATTGTTGCTTTGAGAAATGATATTGAGATACTCATTTCTCATGGCGGGAGTGATATCCTGCCGTCCAAGGAAGCTGGAAAAACCGATAATGGCATTCAGCGGTGTTCTGATCTCATGAGATATATTATGCAGGAAAGCAGTTTTAAGTCTGTTGCTTTCTTCAGCTTTGTCTTTGGTAATTTTAAGGTTCTCGAATAAGTACGCGTTCTCAAGAGTCAGTGAGGTAATGTTTGAGAAAGTATTGAAAAGGTCAATTTCATGTTGTTCGAAAACATGCTTGCGGCCTATGGTTCCAAGTATGATTACACCCTCCACCTTTTGCTGGACGAAGAGCGGTATGTATACCAGTGAACCCAGATTCCGTGTTTCAACGATTAGTTTCTCCTCTTCGGAAAGCTTGACCTTTGAGACATCCGTAATGATGACCATTGTCCTGGTATGTATTACTTCCTCGATATGGGGATGATTTCTGAGTCTGGCAATCCTGAATTCATCAGGGAAATTCTCAGGAAGAGGCGGGGAGGTAACTTCAAGCAATACGTTATCTCCTTTTAAAAGATAGATGGCACTGGTATCCGTTCCTACCAGGTCAGCAGCATATTCAGCGATCTTAGGCAGGACTTTCCTGCTGTCAATAGACTCAAGAAGCTGAAGACTCATACTGAAAAGCCTTGAAAGATCCTTGTTTTTACGAAGGAGTTGCTCATCAATCTTCTTGCGGTCGGTGATATCCCAAACTGTACCTGTTAGGTTCCTGGTTTTAAGATTGATGCTGGCGCTGACCTCCAGGAGCTTATCCTTGTAAGCAATCTGGAACGATTTTATTTCCTTACCGCCAATGACACTCCTTAAAAGCGAGACCACAGATTTAGCTTCAGCTGGCTGTAAAAGTTCAGATGCTACTGTCACGATGTTTTTGCCGATAGTCTTTTCCCTTGAAATTTCCAATATTTGTTCAAGGGCATGATTAATCGAGATCACTGTCCCGTTAAGGGTTGTATAAACAATCCCCTCGTGGATGGTGTCAAAGATATCCCTGTAGGTGGCTATCTTTTTCATCGACGACTCTTCCCGGGCTTTCAATTCCCTGTGCCTTTTTCTAAGCTTCAGGATTTTTTCCTTTAATCGGGCAATCTGGTCATCCTTACTTTTCTCGCTGCTTTCTAGTCGTGACATCTTAACGTGATTATCTGATCTGCCAGATCCATGTAGATAAGTCGAATGAAAATTAATGAAATGTTGCCAGAATAGCAACCTACCACATCCAATTTACATTTTAGTTTCATCTGACATGCATAAAAAAAGGGATGTTTTCCGGCATCCCTTTTCTATCATTTATTGACTGACTATTTCTTTGCCTTAGGCTGATTACCTATATAATATGGGTCTTTCATGGCATTTAGAAAAGCGCTGTAGGCTTCCGGGCTCGAGTTTACGCGCCAGTCGAGTTCCTTTTTAATGTTGAACCAGGTAAATATTTTTATACGCGGGTAATCGTTTTTCAACTGGGTAAAGGCTTCCTCAATCCATGTAGCTTTGTTTAAACTGTCAAACGTAAACTCGCCGCTGGCAAACTCGGCAATCATCATGGGCTGAGGGCCAAGAACTGCGCATGAATCGTAAAGCGCTCTGAAACAACTTTTAAATGAATCATATGGGCGGGTACCTCCCCATGGATCTTTAGGATACCAGTTGTAAGCATCTAAACCGAACCAGTCGACATAATCGCTTCCCGGCCAGTAGTTTCTGATATCATTCCATTTTTCCTCCGATCTGTCGGGGCTGGGACCATGCGGGCACCATACCCATTTAACGTTGTAAGCCCCTTCAGCACGAAATATGTCAACCACATATTTCCAAACGGCAACCACCTTGGCAGGACCACCTTTTTCAGCGCCATTTTTTCTGCCTCCCCACATATACCAGTTACCATTAAATTCATGCAGGAAACGAATCATGACCTTGCCGTCATATGCTTTGGCATCCCGGGCAAATTTTCTGATGTAAGCATCATGTTTTCCGGCCAAAACCTCATTCATGGCTGAATAACCGTTAGAATCAACGGATGCGGTGTTGTAAGTTGTTTTAGGCCAGAACAGTTCCCAGGTAATATGCGGTATTGCTCCTGTTTTGGCAATGAGCTGGCATTCCTTGGTAGGAAAACTATCCTCCCAGGTTGGATAGAACAGCACTGAGCCAACCTGGTGCTGTATTAAAGCTTCGAATGCTAAAATGCCTTGTTCGCCATTCCATGGGAAGGAAGCAGTGCTATCGGCAGTAAACATACCGACCATGCAGCCATCCCAATTGCCTTCGACTTCTGCCTTATCGGTATTACAGGCAACTAAACAACTGCATGAAAATAAAATACTTAGAATCAGGTTTCTGTTTTTCATACTATTGGCGTTATCGTTAAAGAATTGTTTCATTGTTCAGGTGAACATATACTTCCTTAATTTTCCCCTCCCGGTTAAAGATGGAATGACTGTTTTCTTTATCAATCGTAAATCCACGAATAGTGGAGGAACTTCCATTGCTAAATTCGAGGACAATTCCCTGCTGATCGTCAAGCAGGTATATTACCGGGACTTTACAATACGTAAAAAACAGGTGCGGTACCGGTTGACCGTGAGAATCCTTTGTTCCTGGCTGAATAAACTCACTCTTTTTCAGAACTACCGGGTCGAATGATATTTGTCCCTTTTTCACGATCAGGCCAAGCTCAAAGAACCGGCTGATAACATCTTCTTTTACCTGTCCTGTCATACCTGGTTGTTGTACACCCGCCATCCGGGGAGTATGAGAGTATGGATCAATCGGGAATGCTCCGTATTGATCAGGTGTTTTGTGAACCCCTATGCCTTTCTGTACGGCATAATAATGCTTCGCAAGTCTACGGAGTATTTCTGCAGAGGCACCTTTAATCCCGGCCTGTTCAATATTTTCGCCAATGGCCAGCAATAGTTTGGAAACCATATGCCAGTATATCGAACCAAGGCCTTCGTATTTGTAAAATGTACCTGACCTGCCGGTAAACGATTGGTGATCAAATATTTTCTCATAAACAGCCATTGCCGATTGGATGTCATCGTCGCTTACTTTTACTATGGCATCCTTGCTAAGCTTCTGTAAAGCTTTTTTAAGAAATCCTGCATTACGGAAAGTCCCGTTAAAATGATACTGGCCTCTGGCATCTCTGGCAATTACACTGGTATCGTCAATTTCAATCAAACGCGACAATATGGGTGTTTGTGCAACATCCTCAGCCGGGATTATATTCTTTTCAAGGAACCATGGCAACCTCTTGTCAGGATACAAAATGTAGCTTTCCTGATCTTCCCGGTACAATTTGCTACTTCTCATGGTATCGAGCACTTCCAATGCCTCTTCAGACGTAAGTTTACCAGAGCTTAGGACAGAAACCTGTCCTTCGAGCATTTCATATAGATACCTGATCTTGAATTCATTGTCGCTGATTGTTAGTAGATTATAGGCATTATAGAGCTTGTCTGACCTTTTATTTGCTGCAATACTTTGGTCGATGTAAGCTTGTGCCGTTATAAGGAATTCAATAAGATATTGTTTCTCAACCGATGTTCTCTTGCCTGAGAATCCCCTATAAACTTTATTTCTGAAATCGTTTCCTGCATTGCCCAGAAGATCAGTTAATATCTTACGCTGCTTATCGTTGAATCCCGTATTCAGTAAAGATTGATGACTTTTAAAAGCATCATCAATAGCCTTGAGCAGACCTGCCATCTCTTCAGTAATCTCCAGGTTGGTATGAGAAGCCTCTGTAAACAAATCGATCATAAAATGAATAAACCGCCGCATATAATAGAGCGTGACCATGGATACCCCATACCCGACCAGTGCATTGTTGGCATCATTCCATTCCGGCCGTAAAGTATTCATCCAGATTCCGGCTTCGGGAATAAAATTGCTGAGCTTGGATAATAACGGCGCCAGAATTTTTTCAGTGAGGTTAACTTTGAAAACCTTGCCGGATTTGTCAAGAATCAACTTGCCATCGGCACCCATTTCACTGACGAGTTCCTCAATCTTATGATGAGCATCAAAATTGAAGGCAATGGAATCATGCGGATTACTGGTGATCTCGTGATATGATTTTATTCTGTAAGGAATATTGGCGTATGCAAACATATCCTTGATCAGCCAGGAATCAAGGCGGCCCGGATAATATTTATTCGATACTTCCAGCAGTTTGAGCAGATAAATGATCTGATGGTCTCCCCAGTAACCGATATTGGAGAAAGGATTATCAGGTTCCGGCACTTCCCAGTCGATACCGTCCCGTGTAACACGATAAGGATTGTACCCATCGGCCGAGGATGCATTCACAAACTTGGCTATCATACTACTTATGTAGTCGGGATAAGACAATGCCAATGCTTCCCAGTTCTGAAAAATATCACGCCAGTTACCCTGGTAATACAGCAGTTTATGGCCGCCTGCATCTTTGATGTTTATCGAAAACAGGTTCCATGGGCGACTTGGATCGCCATGCCTGCGGCTGAACGTTAGCGGCAGGTACTCGAGAAACAGCCGGTGAAGATCTTCATCACTTTCCTTGATTATCAATTTGTCGAGTGATTCATATTCCAGATTTGCAGGTAAGTGGTCGAAGAATGTCCTGTGATCCTCAAAGATTTTTTTATTAAAATGTTTGATATGTTTCAGGAAATCGGCTTTGTCAATCGTATATCCTTCGCTGAATATGCCGCCTCGCATTACATTGAACAACACGTTCGAGAAGTGCCTTGATACCACAAGCTTATCAGCTGAAAACTGAATGCCATCCGCATCGGCAACAATTCCTTTCAGATTCAGTGTACCTTCCTGTATATTCTTTTCCAGATCACCGGTTTTATCCTTGGTCCTGACCATATAATCTATAAGATTATTTACTTTCACCGAATCCTGGTTGACCTCGGCAGCAAAATACCATGCCCTGCTTCCGTTCACGGCAAGTCTGATGTTGTTGTTAATAAAGAATGCCCCTTTCACTCCTTTCGACTCCTGCTCTTCCAACATGTCTTTGCCTTTTCTGAACCCGCTCAGTTGTCTTGAACTTAACAGATAGGTATTATTTTCGAGTCCGCAGGTCCACACCGTTACAACCTGCAGTGCCTCACTTGGCTCGGCCTTGTCAACGGGAATAGACTCGAGCCGGAATAAGCCGAGCGAATATTCCTTCACCAGCTCAGATTTTTTATAGCCGTCGAGCAGGGTGGAAAACTGGTTTTGCATAAACCTGTCTACCCCGTACGGCAACAGGTTTTGTATTCCGTCAACGAATTCAATTTCAATGGATGATGTCGAATTATTTTCCAGGATACTTTTCTTGATCCATCCGAACTTATCAGAATTCATCCAGCCATAGCGGAAGGTTAATCCCAGATCGAGGTTTTTTTCTTCAAAGATGAGCTTATTGCCGCACGTATTCTTGTAAATGTTTCTTTCGGTTATGTATATGCCATCGTACCGCTCGGTAAAAGGTTCCCACAAATACTTTTTACCTGCGACCAGAACCCTGAAAATTGATTTACTCCCCGTCGTCTCTGCTGATTCCTGCAGTTTGTCATCCGTATAATAGGGGAAAAGCGCACTTTCCGGATTGACCCTGCCAGCTGATAATCCACCGGTACTTGAAATAAACATCCAGTGGTCAGAATCGCTTGCAAGGCTCATAAAAAATGGCAACATCGCGTCATAGTTGCTGATTTCATAGAAATCTTCCCCGTCAATAGTGACAAACCTGCCTTTTACTTCCTTATCTCCTGCCCGGAATAAATTCTTACCTATCAGTAATTCATGATCAGCCATGGGTATCAGTTTAATTCGTTAAATATTTCAAGGTTGCACAACCTGTTAAAGATAAAAGCACTTGTAGCTTCTTTGCCATTTCATGTTTTGTCCGGGTTCGAGATCAATTTTAACGAACAGCTCAGGGCTGATTACATGTTTCCCGCCCCAGACATTCATCATTTCAGGTATGAAATCAGTTTTTTCCTGAATTCCGACACCCATACACGCATGAAAAACTTCCCATTCACCGTTCTTTGTAAGGAACTGGGTCAAAGGGCTATAAAAGAAGTCCCTTTCGGGTGTGGCAGTAAAATTCACGGAATTAGTGCCCAGCATAACCGCCTGCTCAGGGTTTACTGCCTCGGTCATTGATGAAGGTTCAAGTATTTCACAGGGTACCCTGAGGGTATAGTCCTGACCAATAATCGAACTGTTTATGGCTATAAAATTATGACAATATTCATTCGTTCGTATTTTTCGTTTTCCCGTATTTTCCAGCTCATAATCAACAGTAAATGAATTACCCGAGAGCGTGATCTTCTTGATCAGATTTATACTGTACCCCCGGCAATTTTTGGGAAGAACAGCAAATTTCATCCATTCCTCTCCCTTTTCAATTTGCATATCAAATGGATCGATCTCGTATGCCTCAAGAAAATCATAAGGTTCGTCATACTTTTTGGTAAGCAGTCCGACACCAATTTTAGGGAATTTTTCCCCTACAGCACAATCATCATATCCAATAGGTCTTGTAATGCCAAATTCATTATACAAACCCTGACCATGCCGCCTGGAATCAAATTCTCTGGCAGTTTCTACAGAACAGAAACTGAATTTGTCGTCAAATACGATTTGAGAAATATTGCCGGTCCAATCGAACCGTGAATTATTATAAACCTGACCTGGCCCTTCAATAGTCAGGCGCAGCATGCTATTCTCCAAAACTGTTGCCATAGCATTCTGTACAATTCGCTAATGTCTTACCAAAATTGTTTCGAGCTCTTCCAACGACTTACCCTTTGTTTCAGGCACAAATTTCAATACAAACAACAGGGTTAAAAATCCCAGGAAAGCAAAGATAAGATAAGTATTGCCCGATCCGATGACTTCAAGCTCCTTTGGAAATACCGTGGCAACCGAGAAGCTGACTATTGAGTTCCACGTACCGACAATAGAGATCATTACCCCTCTCATCTTATTTGGAAATATCTCTGAAAGCAAAGCCCACATCACCGGACCGAGTGAGATTGCAAACGAGGCAACGTAAAGGATCAACCCAATCAATACCAATACAGCATTCATCGAGATCGAGTTTTCAAGGATTACCGATTTAAAATTGTCATAATTCCCGGCCCCAATCTCCTTTTTAACATCTTTAAAGAAAGCCAGTTCGCTATCATAGGCCTTATTTGCCAAATTGTTCAACCCATTTTCCAAAATTGTAAGATCCGCAGGTACACTTTCCTTATTGCTACTTGCTTCCTGTAAAATTTTTACACGCCCATTGTCCGAGATGCTGTATTTAGCTGATTTAAAGGCAAAACCAGCAATCGAAAGAGATATCATAATTCCAATTGAACCAATAATCAAAAGAGGCTTTCTGCCCAATCTGTCAATCAGGAACATGGCGACAACCGTGAATACCACATTGGTCAGTCCTAAGATTATGGCCTGTGCAAATGCCGAATCCTGACCACCACCAGCCATGCCGAAGATCATGGGAGCATAATAGAAAATAGCATTTATCCCTGTAATCTGTTGAAAGAAGGCAATCCCAAGACCAATGATTAATATCAGGGTCATTTTCTTCTGAAAAACTTCACGGAAGTTGATGCCAGAACTTTCTTCAGATTTCCCGATGCTTTCCTTTATTTCCTTGAACACTTGTGCAGCGTATGCTTCACCCCCAATATTGGACAATGTCTTTCTGGCCTCTTCATCCCTGTTTTTCAATGCAAGCCAGCGGGGGCTCTGGGGAATAATATACAACAACAGGAAATAGAGTATTGCAGGTATTGAACCTACACCCAACATCCATCTCCAGTTAAGATCCGGATCGGTTACCTTTTGTAAAATAAAATAATTGGAAAAATAAGCAGCCGAAATACCCAAAACAATATTTAACTGATTTATTGATACCAAAGTTCCCCTTTTTTCCCGCGGTGCAATTTCTGCTATGTACATTGGCGCCACCAGAATTGACATACCAACGCCCAGGCCTCCGATAATTCTGGCAATAATAAAAAAAGTAAGATTACTTGTCAGGGAAGTAGCCAGGGCACAAAAGGTAAAGAGAGCGGCTGTCATAATAAGAACAAGCTTGCGTCCGAAAATATCGGCCAGAATTCCGCCGATAAAATTACCTCCCATAGCACCAAAAATAATAGCAGAGACGGAGAGACCTAGCAGCAAGGAACCACTTTCTAAACCAAAGACACCCCTGTAAAAGGGAACTGCTCCTGATATAACAGCGCTGTCAAAACCCAGCAGAAATCCACCGAGTGCCACGATTAAGGAAATGAGAACTATAAAAACACTGTGCTTCTTCATAAAATACTAAATTTTAGGTGTGAATAATATTAAACCGACAGCAATTTATTCAAAAATATCCCTCACAGGATACTTTCATATGTTGTTGTAATAATAAGAAAATTAATATTAAAATCATCACAAGTTCCGGAATCGGCATGAAAATGTTTGATTTACCCATGACATTCTGCAAATAGTTAACGGGTTATCGCGTATCAGATCAGTTTGCTCACATCTTGAACAACCTGTGCGAATTAAGAGTCAGCATTGCAACCGGCATTTTTTTTGTTAAACTTTGATTATTGAATCTCCAGCACGGAGTGCCTGAAAGTGAATAGCCACGGGTAAAACCCGTTGCTATTCATATTAAGCACCTTGACCGGGGTTTTACGATCAGTCTCAACCTTTAATTTGCACAACATATTTTGTTTTATGAATACTTTCTTTTCGGGATATTTATGTATATTGCCGTGCCATTAACCCTGTTAATGCCAGAAGCACTATTGTAGTCGGCTTGGTTATTATCTATTTTAACAACCCTTGAAGCTATGAACAGGAATATTTCAGCATTGACTTTTAAAGAAAAGCTAGGATACGGAGTTGGGGACACAGCATCTCATTTCGTTTGGGATATGGTGGGTTTCTGGCTCATGTTTTTCTATACCGACGTTTTTGGAATTTCGGCAATTGCAGCCGGAACCATTATGCTTATAGCCCGGTTTTGGGATATGGCCATCGATCCCATTATCGGTATCTTATCTGATCGTACCAGGACAAAATGGGGAAAATTCAGGCCCTATATTTTGTTTGGAGCGGTACCTTATGCTATTCTGGCCATCCTGACTTTTACAACACCCGATTTTGGAGAAATTGGCAAAATCATATATGCTGGCGCCACTTACGTGCTGCTGATGACAGCTTATGCTTCGGTAAACCTTCCCTATTCGGCATTGGGAGCTGTAATGACTAATGATTCGTATGAGCGGGCCGGATTAAACACCTACAGATTCATTGCCGGTTTTGCCGGGCAGTTTATCGTCACCGGACTTGCCCTTACTTTGGCTAAATTCTTCGGAGGCGGCGACAAAGCCCAGGGCTTCCAATATACAGTGGTATTATTTGCAGTTCTGAGTCTGGTATTCTTTTTTATTACATTCAGATCGACAAAAGAAAGGGTACATCCACCTAAATCACAGGTCAATTCACTCAGTGCTGATATTAAAAACCTTTTTTCCAACAAGGCATGGATCATTTTAGCCATTGTCGGCATCGTATCCTTTGTCATGTTCGCCATTCAAAATGCAGCGGTAGTTTATTACTTTAAGTATTATATTGGTAATGAAGAAAATGTACAGCTGTTTAATGTCATTGGAACGGTGGCTTTGATAGTTGCCCTGCCTTTCTCAAAACCATTGGCTAAGAAATTCGGGAACAGGAATGTTTTTATAGCCAGCTCAATTATTTCCGGTATATTCTTTATCGCCATCTATATACCTGGTGCTCATAATCTTGTTCCGATTTATATATTTAATATTATTGCAAAAATGGCCTATGCACCGGCAGTTCCATTAATATGGACAATGATCGCCGATTCGGCCGATTACGGTGAATGGAAGACCGGACGCAGAGCCACAGGACTTTATTTCTCAGCAGCGGTCTTTGCCCAGAAAGCGGGATGGGGAATTGGCGCTGCATTGGTTGGAGTAATTCTGTCGTTGTTCAATTATGTTGCCAATGAAGTTCAGTCTGCCACTTCAATAACCGGTATAAAACTGCTGGTATCCGTTATCCCCGGTGTTCTGTATATGTCCTGCGCAATTTTTATGTATTTCTATAATATTGATGCCAGGACAACCGATTTGATTAAAAAAGAACTGGATGCACGAAGAGAAAAGGAAAGCTCAGAATCATAGGACTTTTCAACAGCAGAATAAATAGAGTTGGTACCAGGGGTATGTTCATAACAGTCCTTCTGCGTATGTGAGCACAGTTCTTCACCACGCTCAGCATAACAATAAAAGACTTTATACAACCTCTACTTACCTTTTTTTGCGCTCCGTGTTGCCGCCTGGAACCGGTCGATGAAACCCAGCTGTTCCGCGTACGGAAGGCTTATATTCCCGGCTTTTTCGCCAAATTCCATGACCCTTGTATTTTGCGGTGTAAATGCGGGCCATTCCGGCAATCCGGCTCCATTGGGGTTGCCGGTGGCAGCAAAATTCACCCAGTAGGATGACATGATGTCGGCAAGCTGAAAATCCCAATCCACAAATGGTTTATTCCAGTATTTCAGGTTATTCAAGGCATATCCGAATTCAGCCGAGTGAAAAGCTCCGTAATTGGGTTCCCCGGGAGGGACATGCGTGAAAAAATAAAGATATGCCTTGTTTTTCCCTGTTTTAGTTTGCATAGCTGCCCAGCAGTAGTTTTGCCAGCCAAAAGCAAGTACACTCTGCAGTTTTTGAGATTTCCCGGCTTCTTCATCGGAACCTGCCGGGAATAATTTCAGGAATTCACCTGTCATTTCGCCATACTTCTTTTCAGCTTCGGCTTTGAAGGTTTCTGCCTTTGCAGGAGGTCCGAAAGATACTCCGTCATCAGCATTCCAGCCGCTGATCAGGGGAACGTCGTGCTGTTTTCCGGCTTCAAAAGTAGCATAGGAAGGCGGTATGACATATCCGTCGATAACAATGCCCGATCTCCCGCCAGCCTTCATAACCTCCTCGGTGGTTTTTTTCCTGAGTTCAGCCAGCGAAGTAACATTCAACGAAGCAGTAAACTTAAGACCTGCCTGTTCCGCTTCTTCAAGGCTCCGCTCTAACCCAGGCTCCCTGCCAAACATTCCGCCGCTCTGACCGATAGCCCTGTGAAACAGTCCTTTAGCCAGCGGTGATACCATGAGCGCATTCACACTGAATGAACCGGCTGATTGACCTGCAATGGTCACCCGTTTCGGATCACCGCCAAAGGCGGCAACATTGTTCCGGACCCATTGCAGCGCGGCGATCTGATCCAGTATTCCATAGTTCCCGGAAACTTTGTCGGGTGATTCTTTCGACAAATCCGGATGTGCAAGGAAGCCAAAAACTCCGAGGCGATAATTTATGGTGATAAACACCACCCCTTTTCTGGCCATTTCTTCTCCGTCGTAAAGCGGCACTGATCCGGATCCGCCGGTGAAGGCACCTCCGTGGATCCACACGATCACCGGACGCTTTTCATCCGAATTTTTAGCAGCCGTCCACAGATTCAGATAAAGACAGTCCTCGCTCAGGGGTTCTTCGGGCGCCATAAATTCTTTCGTCCACATGGCAAAGGGTGCCGGCTTGTTTTGCATGGCACTGGGCGGGAAAACATCGCATTTGCGTATACCCTCCCAATGGGAAGCAGGTACAGGTGGTTTCCAACGAAGTTCTCCCACAGGAGGTGCCGCGAAGGGTATGCCTTTGAAAATACTGACACTTCCATCCCCTCCGCGCACTCCGGAAACAATCCCGGCCTCCGTGTTTACAGCTGTAATATCGATGTTTTTACTGCTTTTACCTTGCTGCATGGAGGAACAAGCCATCAGCAGCACGACTGTCAAAGGGAGGACAAGGTGTTTCATAGTGGTATTACATTTTAGAGCTTAATTCATTGATCTTTTTAGCCGGAACAAGGGCTACGCTTTCCTTTTTCACGGTAATATCCTTTGTCAGCGTAAAGGATGCACTCTGCCGGATGTCCTTTGATGATGATCCGACTTTCACGGTATAAGCACCGGCATCGGCAATCCAGGAGGAAGCCGAGGGATCAAAGGAAGCCAGGCTGCGGGCATCAATTACGAATGTCAGGGTTTGTGTTTCACCGGGCTGCAACAACCTGGTTTTGCTGAAACCTTTTAGCTCAATGGCAGGCTTGTCGAGTTTTTTGGCCGGCGCGCTCAGGTAAAGCTGTGCGACTTCTTTTCCTGCGATCTTGCCTGCATTCCTGACTTCTACGGTAACGGTTATTTTGCCGTTGAATCTTGCGGAGCTCAGTTTAAGATTGCTGTAGGTAAAATCAGTAAAGGAAAGCCCGTAGCCGAATTCATAGGATGGTTTTACCCTGAAGGTTTCATAGAAACGGTAGCCTACATATATGCCTTCAAAATAAGTGTCCTCTGCCGGGCTGCCGCGCATAAATCCACGAGGGCTGTTGTCTTTGGGCTGATCTGACGGCAGTTCCTTACCCGGGAATGTTTCTGCAGAGGGGACATCCTTATAGTCAGCCGGAAAGGTCACGGCGAGTTTGCCTGACGGATTGGCCTTCCCGCTGATGATATCAGCAATTGAATTTCCTGATTCCTGGCCGGCTTGCCATGCCAGTAATATGGCATTGGGCAATGCTTTCCAGCTGGCAGTCTCAACAACACCACCCACGTTAAGAATGACTATGGCTTTCTTGCCCTTAGCCTGGAATGCAGCGGATACCAGTTTGATCAGGTTATATTCAGCGGGACTAAGCTTAAAATCTCCCTCGCCGCTTGAGCGGTCGCGGCCTTCACCTGAATTCCGCCCAATGGTGATAATGGCAGCGTCGGAAATGGCGGCCATGCTGTTTGCAAGACCCTCGTTGATGGCAAATTCGGCAATCGGGTCTGAACCCATCATTGCCATAAATCCCTGTCTTTTGGGCCTTCCTTCCTTTGTGGCTTCGAGATAACCCTTATACATGTTCTGAAGATTCCCGTTAATGGTATAGCCGGCTTTTTCAAGACCTTCTACCAATGAAACACTGTAAGCTTCATTGACATCCCCGCTCCCGGTTCCACCGGTAATGATCTCATAGGATGAATTGCCAAAAACAGAAATTTTCTTTACTGAACTAGCCAGAGGAAGCGCGGCACTGTCATTCTTCAGCAATACCATGCCTTCGGTGGCTGCCTGCCGTGTAACTTCGGCATTGGCTTTCAGATCGGGCTTGTTGGAATACTTATATCCCTTGAAACGCGGTCCTTGCATTATGATGTTAAGAATCCTTTCCAAATTCTGATCCAAGACGCTGACGTCAAGCCTGCCTTCCTGAACAGCTTTTATGATGGCCTCGGTCTGGCTGGGATTTCCCGGCATCAGCAGGTCGTTCCCGGCTTTCATCTGGGCAACGGCATCCTTGCCTCCCATCCAGTCGGTCATGACATAACCTTTAAAACCCCAGTCATTCCTGAGAATCTTTGTCAGGAGGTCATAACTCTCCGAGGTATAAGTGCCGTTTAAAAGATTGTATGACGACATGACTGTCCAGGGCTGTGCTTCCTGAACCGCGATCCTGAAACCCTCCAGGTATATTTCGCGCATGGCTCTTTCACTTACATTGACATTCAACGTGTTCCTGTTGGTCTCGGCATTGTTGGCCGTAAAATGCTTGACGGAAGTACCGACACCTTTTGATTCCACACCGTTGACCATGGCTGCAGCTATTTTGCCGGTAACGTAAGGATCCTCCGAGTAGTATTCAAAGTTCCTGCCGCAAAGAGGATTACGCTGGATGTTCATGCCTGGTCCCAGGATCACGTCAATCCCATATTCCAGCACCTCACTTCCCATAGCCTGGCCGACCTGACCGACCAGCTCTGTGTTCCATGTGGAAGCCAGCAGGGTGGCAACGGGAAATGCCGTGCAATAGTAGGTATTATTGTCGTTCTGGCGGGTGGGACTGATGCGCAGGCCTGCAGGGCCGTCAGCAAGTACAGAAGGATTGATGCCAAGACGCTCAATCCCGTATGTAGTTCCGGCGGCCCCATCAACAATGGATTTGGTTTGTCCGATGACCGGACCTGAGGGAGCGGCAGGAGTACCCGGAGCAGGGGGACCACCCGGACCACCAGGAGCACCAGGAGCGCCTGACGGCGGCATCGGGAAATTCATACCGGTGCCCACTAACAGATGGGCTTTTTCTTCAAGCGTCATGGCAGCGACAACTTGTTTTACAGAAGCCTTCCCCAGCACAGGTGCCTGAGGTGCCTGGGCCAATAGCGATGTAGGTGAAATAATCCACAAAGCGACTGTTACAGTCAAAACAGAAATTTTTACGTTCTTCATAGTAATATCTCCAATTTTAAGTTCGTACGCCTTTGATTATAATCTGAAGGTATGCGTGTACTTGACAACCACTGACCGGCTGTAGTAGGACGGAGGCTCGGGAAGCATGTGACTGTCACCGGTATTCCGGTTTTCATCATAAACCAGGTAAAAATCATTCCCCTCCTTCGGATTGTACCTGAGCCTGAAATTACCGACAAGCACATTATCGGAATTATTATATTGTACCAGCATGCTGGCTGAAAGTTTGGTGTTAAACATGTACAGCACCTTCATGTTAATTACATGACTGATCAGCTTTTGCTCCCTCTCTTTAAAATTCACATAGCTGTACTGGTACCCGCCAGTAATCTGGAGGCTCTGGGAAATGCTCATGACAGGACTGACCATCACACTGAATTTATTCCCGTCATAATACTGCCCGCTCGACAGCATGATCATGCTGCTATAGGGTTTCGACTGCGGTGTGAAGATCATGGCTTCGAAGCTGTAAAAACTATAATCTCCGGCAAGTACCATCACTTCATCGGTTAGGTTAAAATCTTCCTTAACGCCTTCCTGGTTATATTTCAGCATAAATATACCCCCCAGGCCCGATTTGGTAAAGATCTCGTATCCGGGAGACAGGGTTATGTTCTCAATCCTGCCATCAGCCAACCTCGATATCCGGTTAGCCTGAAGGGTTACCGAAGTACGGAATACCCGGGATTCACTCCCGGGGAGCCAGCCGTACCTGAATTCGCTTTCGAATCCCTGCACCCCGGTATACCTCAGGAATCCTATCTGGGGATCGAACTGTTCCCCGGAATAGGAATAAGTGAGGTTGTAGGAAAAGCCTTTGTCGGACCTTCTTTCCCAGTTGGTCCTGAGAAAAGTCGGGGTCATCGAGGTCAAATCAAAATCCTTGTTGTTGTTGAAATTCTGAGCGAGTTTCAGATCCAGGTAATCGTCCCCGAAAATCCGGATAATACCATCCAGGCCATAGGAAAGGTCATAGCTTCCGTCTGCGCCGGCTTTCGATGTCACAAGTCCACCCACATAGGAGTTAGGATTAAAAACCTGACGGCGTAATCTGGCCACACCGAAATTATTTGACGGCACGGTATCAAAAACCTCCGTCTGCATATCAAGAAACCCGATATCCCACTTACCTGCACGGCCAATTACCTTGGCACCGCCATAAATCCTTATCGGCGTCCCGTCTTCTATACCGATCCTCCTGCTATAGAACATATCAGACGGGCCACCCAGGTTATAGCTGAATATGCTCGATCTTTCCTGAAAGAAAAGTCGTTTTTCAGGGAAGAACAAAGAGTACCGGGTCAGGTTTACCTGTTGGTCATCGGCCTCCACCTGGGCGAAATCGGTGTTTACCGTGAGGTCCATGGTGAGATTGCTGGTCAGGTTATATTTTACATCAAGGCCGGCATCGAAATGCGGGCTTTTATCTGACACATAATCGGTCCCTTCATTGTTTAACGTATTATCACTCGTATATCCGGCCTTGGTATAAGGCGAGACATATACGGGTTTCCCCGGTCGCACGTCGGCAAATTCAATGGGCGCTGCCAAAGAAGGTTTGATGGAAGCCATCATGCCATACTTAGGGTCTATCTCGGGATAGGTATCCAACTCATTCCTGTAACTGATGGCACGGTTGATGATCAGGCCCATGGTTACTTTATCACCCGAAGGTTGAAACCGCAGGCTCGAAAATGGAATGCGCATCTCAACATACCACCCTTTGTCATCCCGGGAGGTTTTTACATCCCAGAAAGTATTCCAGCTGATGTTCATGGTTCCGCCACCTGGTGTACCTGGTGCAGCGCCACTCGACATGTTGGCATCGTTTGCTACCGTATAATCAAACCTAAGCCCCGATGGCATGGTGCCAAAGGCCAGGGCATTTTCATTGTCGTCAAAAGTATCCAGAATGATCGCAAAAGCATCTGAATTGCGTGATTGTTCATCCCTTTTCTTGCTCGTCGATCTGATCGACTGTGGATCCTTTGTAAACAACCGGGCCCCTACCCATAAAAACTCCTCATCATAGGTGATCATTACTTCGCTCACCTCACTTGGCCTGGAACCAAAATCAGGGCGGTGCATCACCAGCGGGAGATGTTCCGGTTCATTCCAGGCATCCTCGAAGGGGGATCCATCGAAGTCAATTTGTTTTGTCATCCGGAAGATTTTCTGAGGTTCAGCAGCAGAAACTGAAATCCGGATGAAGATGAGCAAAGCGGTGTAAAATAGAATTCTGTTAATCCGATGATACATACTGGTCATTATTGCGGCAAAATAAAACCAATTGCCTTTTACTATAAAACTAAATCGACAAATGTCCCTATTTCACCGCTGAATAGCCCGATGTTACATAAGTATACTCCTGTCTAGCCCATTCCATCCAATGGATCAGATTATTATAGCATTCAAAATTTATCAGGTACCAGGAGATCCGACGATTTTGCAGGATCATTACTGCCAGGCGTAGTTGTATACTAGGCCTGGCCGCGGGACCAAGGTATGATCTTAATGATATTCTTCCTGCTACAAATTTTACATCGGCGGTCCCGGCATATTTTTACGCTGTTCTGCCACCATAACATCATACTTTTTCAGCTGATCAGCTGTCAGGATCTTTGAAAATTCAGCTCTTTTCTGGTTATCTATTTCCAGCATCTTTTTCTGCATCTCTGCAAAATCACCCCCGGGTCCCTGCTGGAACATTTCGCCCATTTTCTGTGCATACTTCAGGTTGATGGCCTCGACCTTGGTCAACTGGTCAGCAGTGAGGTTCAGCTCCGATTTCATCTGTTCAGTTTCCCGTTTGGCCATTTCCTCGGGTGACGGTGGCTGAGGAGGCTGGGCAGTGACAGTAAGGAACAGCGTAAACAAAGCTGTTAATGCTATAAGCACTTTCCTTTTCATAGTTTTGATTTTAAGATTTAGAAATTATAATGCGATTCCAATTTCTGCATCTGCCAGCTTCTATGAAAATCTAATCTGCAATTAAGGACTATTTATAGATGGATGGGCAAACTTTAGGTAGTTTATCAAGTTGATTGATGCACATTTGCACATTCGCACATTTGCACATTTGCACATTCGCACATTTTCTTATTTTGATAAAACATGGTCAACCGCCAGCACCAAAAACAGAAAATTGCTCTCCCCTCCCCCCAAAACGTACTCAGTTTGCTGCCACAGGAAGGGAAAATCCTTTAATTCGGCGAAATCAGGCCTGATCAATGCGGTGCCTGAAACTACTCCGCCAGGTATGTAGGAATAGTCCGCACGATTATAGCCATAAGCCCTGGTAACTGATTTAGAACCCACACCCGAAGCAAATGAAGCGGTGTTTTCGCCCGGATGGAAACCCAGGACAAAGTTCAGGGCTTCATACATGGACACATTGTTGAACAATTTGGGAAAGAATTTTGCCAGGTAGTACTGGTGCACGCCAAATTCCTGGATAGTCCAGCCTGCTCCCCAGATATGCGGTTTGTAAGGTACTCCGTAAGGCGTTTCCAGACCCCGTTCTGTAATTTCCTTTGATAGCCCGTTCAATGCCCGTTCAATCGCGTTCTTATAACCGGCATTATTGATAACCGGTATGGTTCTTACCACAATCCAGCCGACAGAGGAAATCCTTTTGGCAATGGAATCGGTCATATGCAACAGGAAATCACGATATTCCGGCTCTCCGGTGGTAAGCAGCATCTCAGAAGCCGCTTTGATTTGCTGTGATAAATCCCATTGTCCGACGGTTCTCTCCTGATGCCAAAGGCTGACGGCTGCGGTGCGGCACCGGTCGGCCAGACCGTTGTCGTAATCCTTCAACGCCCTGGATGCTGCAGCAAGGCCAATAATGGCATCGAATTCATGCCCGGGATTCTTCTCGGTGAAGACCAGCCGGTCGTCTTTGATACCTGCATGCGTTTCATAAGTGCCATTATACCTGACAGCCTTATTGTAATTCAGGTTGTCTGTCTGGTTAGCTACATCGCCCACCATGGTGTACTGTTGTAAGGTTGGACTGATTATTCCGCGATACAGCCTGCCCATATTTTCATAGCCGCCAAGTATGGACAGAACTCCGTGCTCAATTTGTTGAAGGATATCTTCCTTTCCATCAGGCACATGAATGTTAACCTGTCTGCTTTCCTGGTTGATGGAGGTAACATCGAGTGTGGGTCTGAATTCTTCCCAGGCCAGAGAAAGCAGATGTACGGTCCCCGCCTGTGACTCAACCCGTAGATCATCGTCACCGGCATCATGCCATCCGCCCCGGTTAAGGCCAGGCACCCTGTCACCCGGTTTGTACTTTGTCAGTGTGGAAGAGCCCTGCAGATATCCGTCAAAATGATTGGTATCCGTGGGGGCCATCAGCGCATCATCGAGGTGACACTCCCCGTGCCATACACGGTATGCATCAACCACGCGCATGTGGCACATCTGAACCGGCAGAAATACTTCCAGGGTAGGCTGCCAGATATTTCTTTTATAAACGTCCCTGGAAATGATAAATGGATTTGAACGAACCTCACCGTACTGAACCTGATAGACACCCTCCCGGTTAATTTCAGTAAAATCAAATATATAGCAGTCATATCGCAAGAATCTGCCCCCTGATGCAGGATTTACAGTCTTTACAATGGTTGCTTTGTTCGATGAATCATATCTTACAAGGTTCGCATTGTATATGAACCGGTCATTGGCATCCAACTCGATAACCGCCGTTTTGGGTTGCTTGGGATGATAACCCACCTGGGAAACATGTACCACCGGTACTGCTTTCCATCCCGGAATGCGGTTCACCTGCACCGTCCATTCAATTGCACCTTTGGTTGCCCCGGCCGGTATTGCCGAGCGCACTACAAACCATCCATTTGTGTGTTTAATCCTGCCGTCCAGAAGTTGTAAGTCGGCTGTGGTACTTTCGATGCTGAAACGTTGAAGGTCCGCTTCGGGTGCAACGATCAACTTCCTGCCAATGGCCATGGGCATTGCCTGGCTTTCTTTATTGGCATCAAGTTCTACCGGGCCAAAGGCATAGGGAGGGAAGAATCCGCGTTGTTTATCCATGATCCATGTTTTTCCAAACAGGTCTGCAGGATATAATTCAAGATTAAAGCCAATTTTTCCAATCCATTCAGCCGGTATTGGCTTATCCATATCCACGTATATCTTAAAACAGTTCTTTTCCCCAACCACCCTGACCTTGTATGTAAATTGCAAATCGGGATAAATAATCGGGTTGAAACCTTTGCGGTTAATGGCTGTATCGGGATACCAGAGATTCACGGATATTTCATTCCTCTTCTTATCCACAGTGCGTTTTCCGACCGCCGGTACCGGTTGAAACTGCCCTGGCGTAAGTTCCAGCCTGACGTCGCCGTTCGTTGCTACCCGCACGCCATGCTGTATGAACCCAATACCTCCCTGGTGGCCTTCGGGATAAATGTCTTCAAAAACCATAACATTGAGTCCTGGGAGCTCAAAGTAGTTCTGATCGTTGATGAGGAGTTTGTTTCTTTCAGGATTCTGGAATTCGCACGAAAGAAGAAGCAAAATACTAAGAAATGGGAGGATGGATTTCATGGTGGTATGTTTTGTACACAAATTTTGTACAAAATAGGGCATTATTGAGAGATTTGCAAATTTTTTGCAGACACCCTTCAAGGGTTATTGCCCCTGAAGGGTGGATCTGTGTTCAATTTCAAATTTACTGCCAACGTTTCAGGCTTACCTTGCCGTCTTCTTGTATTTTTCAGTCCTTGCATCGCTGATTACACCCCCCCAGTTCATGCCGAATCCGAAGTCGTAGGTATTGCCTTCGGCATCTACATGGCAGGTCATATCGTAAGGCACATCCTCCTTTTGCAGTTCCACTGTTTTCATATCAGCGGGCATCTGGAAAGGCAGCAGGCCCGAAGGTTCAGCCGCACCCGAAACTATATCCATTACTGCCTGATCCTGAACCCCAAAGGTGAGCAGAATCGCCTGCACTTCTTTTTCGAATTCACTGAATACCATAGGCTTGGAAACATCAACGATCACAATAACGGGTTTGCCCTGCAATGCCTTCCTTGCATCCACGACCATCTTCAAATCAGTGGTGTTGACGGCAGTTACCTGCTTGTTTTTGTAGCTCCTGTTGGTAAATTTTTCCAGCGGATCGCCACCTGCGATACTGGTATCGCGGGCATCCACAGCCTTATAAGGGCCATACTGCAGACTGATGGGGACATAGCCATTCCCGCCCTTTCTGAGATCTTCAGGATCGTATCCGCTGCCCGAATTGGGACTGGTAATGAATACAAGGGCAAAATCGGCTTCACCGGGATTATCTGTTACGCTGAAGTACTTCCTGACCACATCGATGCTTACCGGATAATTGAGTGAAGCGGGTGTTTCCATGCCAAAAAAGTTACGTCCTGCCGGAGTAAATCTCTTGGGCACGTATGCGGTCAGGGTTTTCTTCAAAGGCAGCGTCTTACCACTGTTCTTCACCATGACAATTGATTTAAGCTGTGCCTCATACCCGGCTTTCATAAAATCGGGATTGCCGACTGCAGCTTTGCTGATTTCCACATCGAGATAAGGATTTTCGAAAAGGCCGACGCGGAAGATATTCTTCAGGAGGCGAACTGCAGATTCCTCAAATCTTTTCCTCATGAATTCCTCGCCATGCTCTTTCACGCCCATGGCATAGGCTTCCACAACAGGGCCCTTGTCGTTGTTACCGCCGAACTGGTCCATACCTGCCATAATGGCCTTGTAATGCCGTTCAGCGACAGACAGGGACTCGACGCCCCAGGAAGTAGTCCCGAAGCTGTTCACGGCAGGATTATCTTTTGTCACGCCCCAGTCGGTGCAGGCGACACCTTCAAAGCCATAAGTACCGCGGAGCAGGTCGTTGATCAGGTATGCACTGTAGCTGTTCCCTACGTTTTCCTTGTATTTTGTGTCCACACCCCAGGAAATGGTATAATAAGGCATCACTGCCGAGGCCATTTTGGTGGATCCTTCAAGCTTAAAGGCTCCCTCGGTAAAAGGCAGGAGTTGATCGGCCAGGTTATTGCCCGGATACACGGCATACTTTCCATAGGAGAAATGAGCATCGCGGCCACCTTCTTCGGGTCCACCACCGGGCCAGTGCTTGATCATGGCATTTACGCTGGTATAACCCCAGCCCCCTGCAATTTCCTTATCACCGGAGGAGGTCTGGAATCCATCTACATAGGCACGTGCCATGTCGGTACTGAGCCGGGGACTTTCGCCGAAAGTCCCGCTAAAGCGTGCCCACCTGGGTTCAGTACCCAAGTCGATCTGCGGTGACAGGGCTGTGGAGATGCCCAGCGCACGGTATTCCCTGGAGGCTATCTGTCCGAAATGCCTGACGATTTCAGGGTCAAACGTTGCGGCCATACCCAATGAGCCAGGCCAGAGTGAGATCTGTCCTTCAGAACCCACATTGTACTCAGCTGTTGAAGTTGCCTGGTGCCTGGGGTCGGAACTGTTGTTAGCCGGAATACCCAGGCCGATTCCTTCGCAAAGTGCCTGCACTTTGTTGTTCCACAGAGCAGCCACTTCCGGATTTTCAACCGTGGTGACCAAAACATGCCGCAGGTTATCATCCCGCAGGAACTGCGCCTGCTGATCAGTAAGATCATAAGGTTTTGCCCCACTTTCAGCATAAGGTTTCCCATTGTAGGTTGCCGCACCAAAACGCGTAACTCCGGCAGGAATAGCCTGGTGTGCACTGTACAGCATGAGTCCGGCGATCTGTTCGATACTCATTTTTGAAGCCAGATCCTTTGCACGCTCATCGGCAGGCAGTCGCCAATCTTCATATAGATCCAGCTTTCCATCCTTACTGAGGTCCTTGAAGGCAAATCCCTTGTCAAACAATAGGTTGATTCCGGAAGCAGTATCGTAGCCCAGCGTCTGGCCTCCCTTGTTTGTCACAACGATCAGACTGCCATTGGCGGTTTCGCTCCATTTCCTGCAGCTGCTCATGGAGAGAAAGACCAGGGCGGCAAATACAATGGTAATAATGGGGTTTTTCATGGTTTTGTATTTTGAATTTTGAACCGGTTATATGAACCAAAAGTATAAAAAGTATGCAAGTCTGTTTACAAGCCAGGTCAAACTAATGCACCCGATTGGCAATTAATCGACCAAAACATGAATTCTCAGGATGAACGAGCGCACCGCTCTGTTCTTTGGTACAGAAAGGCTTTATTACTATGAAATTTTTCTGGCTTACATGAAAGAAAAGTGATAACTTTAGTTAAACTATTGATCCATGAAGACAATAAAACCCTTGCTTTTGCTGTTCCTGTTGGAAACAGGAGCAGTACTGAACGCTCAGAAACCCATAGTCGTTTCTGAGGACAGCGTTGCCTTTAAAACTGCTACATATCCCGGACTGATCGTATCAATTCCCGAGGTTAGCCTTGAAAAAACTCAGAAAAGCTGGATCAAGGTCCTGGAATCAGGTACAAAATCGAAAGTTGTCAGTGAATTTGGTGAAATGACAATTTTCGGAGCTATCCTAAAAAAGATTTCGCCCAATCCGGTCAACATTTACAGCAAGCTGCTGAGCCGGGATTCCCTTATACTCCTTCAGGTCAGCCTGGAACTGAAAAAGGATATATACCTCGAAAAAGCTACCGGTGAAGCTGAACTCACCCTGGCAAAGGATTTTCTGAAAAACTTTGCCAAGGATCAGTATACCGACTTTGTAAAAGATGAGTTGGAGGCAGAGGAGAAAAAATTGAAAGATTTAAACGATGAGCTTGATAAACTGGAAAATGAAAAATCACGAATGCAAAAATCAATCCAATCAAGTAAAACAACCATTACTACTGCAAATGACGATATTGTGCTTAAGAACAGCGAAGTCACCAAGCTGACTTCCGAGATACTGGAACAGAACAATCAGTTGACAACCATGGAAGAAGGGGCTGCCAAAGAAGGCAAGGCCGGTTATCTGAAAGACCTGGAAAAGCAGAAGAAGAAACTGCTGAATGATATTGAATCCTCAGAAAACAAGATAAACAAAGCCAACAAGGAAATTGAAGACTGCAACAGGGATATTCCCCAGAATGAAACACAGCAGGAAGAAGTCAGGGTAAAGGTTGCACAGCAGGAAGCGGTTGTGCAGAAGTTCGCCACTAAACTGGAAACTGTTAAGGCATACTGAGGCCTGTTCCCCCATTTCACGTCCGGAAAACCTGATAATTGACCTTGTCTCACCGGCAAGGTTAATTTTTAAAAATAATAATCATTTTGCATGTTAATCATTTGAAAATTGGGTTTTGAATTGTAAGTTTATACCCTACTGTTAATTTGTCCTGCACAGCTTTATGAATCGTGAAGCATTGTTTTCCATTGTGCGCAACAATACCCAAAAAACATGGGATGTTATTGTTATTGGCGGTGGTGCCACCGGTGCCGGTATAGCCTTTGATGCGGCTTCGCGTGGTTTTAACTCCCTGCTTCTGGATCAGGAGGATTTCGGCAAGGGAACTTCAAGCCGCAGCACAAAGCTCATTCATGGGGGAGTCAGGTACCTGGCCCAGGGCGACCTAGTTCTTGTAATGGAAGCCCTGAAAGAACGGGGGAGAATATTGCAAAACGCACCACACCTTACTTACAATCAGGAGTTTGTGATACCTGTTTATAGCTGGTGGGAAGCGCTGATGTATACTGTCGGGCTTAAGTTTTATGATATTCTGGCAGGCCGTCTTAGTCTTGGAAAGTCACATTTTATTAGATCTGATGAAACACTCAGGCGATTGCCGAACCTGCAGCGTAACGGATTGAAAGGCGGTGTGGTTTATCACGATGGTCAGTTCGATGATTCAAGATTGCTCATTTCGCTTATCAGGTCTATTCTGGAAAAGGGCAGTATTGCTCTGAATTACTGCAAGGTTACGGATCTGCTGAAAAATGAGGCTGGAAGGGTAACAGGGGTAATTGCCAGAGATGCCGTGACCGGCCAGAAGCTCAGAATAAACAGCAGGGTTGTTGTCAATGCTACCGGTGTTTTTACCGATGATATACTGAAAATGGACCAGCCCGTCATAGAACGGACCATAAGGCCCAGCCAGGGAATCCATATTGTCCTCGAGCAGAAGTTTCTCCCCGGCACATCTGCCTTGATGATCCCGAAAACAGACGATGGGAGGGTGCTTTTTGCCATACCTTGGTACGGGAAAATTGTTGTGGGCACCACCGATACTCCGGTTGATACTATCAGCCTGGAGCCGAGGGCCCTTGAAGAAGAAATCAGTTTCATTCTTCAAACAGCTGAGAAATACCTGCGCATTCCTCCCAAAAGGTCGGATATCCTTTCCGTTTTTGCCGGCCTGCGTCCGCTGGCCGCCAATCCGGATGACCCGGAGGCAACACGTGAAATTTCGCGAAGGCACAAGATCAGGATATCTTCATCCGGTCTGGTGACCGTTGAAGGCGGAAAATGGACGATCTACCGGCGAATGGCACAGGACGCACTTGACAGGATCATGAAGGCCGGTATGCTCGAAAAAAGAAGCTGCATTACTCGGGATCTTGCTGTATTTGGCATAGGTGAAGGGCATCTGCAAAGCGACCGGTTGCACATTTATGGTGTGCATGTGCATGATATAAAGGCATTGTCGGTTCAGGAAGCAGGAAATGACATGCTTATGCATCCACTTTTGCCTTACACCAGGGCAGAGGTCATCTGGATCTGCCGCCATGAAATGCCCCGCAAGATAGAGGATGTTTTGGCAAGGAGAACACGGGCCTTGTTCCTGGATGCAAAAGCCAGCATGGAAATGGCACCCGGTGTAGCTGCCATCCTCGCGCGTGAACTGGGCCTTGACACAGCATGGGAAGTCGCACAGGTAGAGGAATATAACAAGCTGGTGAAGAACTATTTATGTTAGCAGATTGTGATGTCGTGCTAACCTGCAGGAAGCATCTTTTGGGTACAGATCCTGCGCTTTTGCTCAGGATGACGATGAGAAATGACAGCCATTGACTTAATGACAATTATATGAACAGCTACATTCTTGCTTTAGACCAGGGCACCACGAGTTCCCGTGCGATCCTTTTTAATCATCACGGGGAACCGGTCTCGGCAGCACAGAAGGAGTTTACTCAGATCTATCCCCAGCCCGGATGGGTGGAACATGATGCCGGTGAGATCTGGTCCACACAAGCCGGAGTAGCACTTGAAGTCATTACACGAGCCGGTATTGACAGCTCACAGATTGCCGCAATCGGGATCACAAACCAGCGCGAAACCACGGTAGTTTGGAATAGGCATACCGGCAAACCGGTGCACAATGCCATAGTCTGGCAGGACCGCAGAACATCGGCCTATTGCGATCAGATGAAACAAGCCGGAAGAGGTACCCGGATCCGGCAGAAAACGGGACTGATTATTGATGCTTATTTCTCTGCCACCAAGATCAACTGGATTCTTGAACATGTTGAGGGAGCAAGACAGCTGGCAAAGGAAGGTCAACTGGCATTCGGGACCATTGATACCTGGCTGATATGGAACCTCACCCAGGGAAAGTTGCACATCACAGATGTGTCCAATGCTTCAAGGACCATGCTTTTCAATATCCATTCACTGGAATGGGACAAAGAGCTGCTTGAGATTTTTGACATTCCTGAAAGCATGTTGCCCGAAGTCAGATCATCCAGTGAAGTTTATGGTAAAACGGCAGGTTTGTTCTCATCTCCCGTTCACCTGGCCGGAATCGCCGGCGACCAGCAGGCTGCGCTTTTCGGACAGCTTTGCGTTAATCCTGGTATGGTGAAAAATACATACGGCACAGGTTGCTTCATGATGATGAATACAGGTGAAAAACCTATTGATTCCAGCAACAACCTGCTGACAACCGTTGCCTGGAGGATCAACAACCAGGTTCATTACGCCCTTGAGGGCAGCATCTTTATTGCAGGTGCTGTGGTGCAATGGTTACGCGACAGTCTGGGCATTATCCGGA
This sequence comes from Bacteroidales bacterium UBA5072, assembly GCA_002415855.1. Classification (GTDB taxonomy): domain Bacteria; phylum Bacteroidota; class Bacteroidia; order Bacteroidales; family UBA10428; genus UBA5072. The sequence goes on along the minus strand of DIAS01000188.1, from coordinate 23,851 downwards.
AATCCGCTGATGTTGAGAAGCTTGCTGCCAAAGTAAAAGACAGTGAAGGCGTATACTTCATACCAGCTTTTTCCGGACTGGGTGCACCACATTGGAATCAGCATGCCCGCGGCACGCTTGTTGGGCTAACACGCGGATCGACAGCAGCTCATATAGCCCGCGCGGCAATTGACAGCATTGCCTACCAGACATTTGAAGTATTACAGGCCATGGAGGCGGATTCTGGCATAAAGATCAAAGAGCTTCGCGTGGACGGCGGGGCGACGGTAAACGACATGCTGATGCAGTTCCAGAGCGACCTCATTGGTACCAGGGTTGTACGGCCCAGAATAACTGAAACCACAGCCCTCGGGGCTGCATATCTGGCAGGCCTGGCCGTGGGTTACTGGGATGATATTGCCAATATGCAGCAGCAATGGCAACTCGATCGTGCGTTTTCACCCCAACTGCCGCCTGAAAAGATCCATGAGCTCATGCACGGCTGGAACAGGGCGATAAAGGCTGCCATCAGCTGGACAAGGGATTAAGGTGCAACTATGCAACTTTGCCAATAATCTGAATTACATACAACTTACAACCTACAACCCACAACTTACAACCTACAACCCACAACTTACAACTTACAACATACAAC
>DIAS01000188.1:0-22885 GCA_002415855.1 Bacteroidales bacterium UBA5072 | reverse complement strand
ACTTACAACTTACAACTTACAACTATTAACTGCCATGTCCCCCTTTCTTGCAGAACTTACCGGAACAGCAATTATCCTCATATTTGGAGGAGGTGTGGTTGCTAATGTATTGTTGAATAAAACCAAAGGTAACAACAGCGGGTGGATCGTTATCACCTTCGGATGGGCTGTAGGTGTATACACCGGCGTGCTGGTTTCCGCTCAATACAGCGGGGCCCACCTGAATCCTGCCATTACGATTGCATTGGCTGTTATCGGCAAATTTCCGGCCGGAAAGATCATCACCTACATAACGGCTCAGCTGATCGGAGCCATGCTCGGTGCATTCCTGGTGTGGATAGCCTACCGTAAGCATTTCGAAGCTACTGAGGATGCCCGGGTAATGCAGGCGGTATTCTGTACAGCGCCGAACATCAGAAGCCTGTTGGATAATGCATTGACAGAGATCGTGGGAACCTTTGTACTGACACTTGCCGTATTGTATATGGCAGCCCCCGATGTGGGTCTGGGTGCGCTAAATGCATTGCCGGTTGCCCTGGTTGTGCTAGGATTGGGACTCTCACTTGGAGGGCCTACCGGCTATGCCATAAATCCGGCACGTGACCTGGGTCCCCGGATCGTGCATGCCCTTTTGCCAATTAAGCCAAAAGCGGGCTTTGATATGAATTATGCGTGGGTTCCGATTGCAGGGCCTATCCTGGGAGGGTTGCTGGCAGCCTTGATATACCTTATTCTTCAGTAAGCCTTACCACAACAACGTCATCTGCCGGCAGGGGTGAGGATATTGTCAATCAATATCTAACTTCTGAGCGTCACCCTTTTCTTTTATCTTCACGAATTCATTGATATCCTCACTCTCCATAACCTTACTCCCATAACCGTCAGAAGCTGCAAAAATCATTGCCTTTGACAATGTCTCGGAACTCGTTGCGAACTTCGGGAAATGCATGATCAATGGAAATAACGGAGACATGATCACATAGAGAATATTGTACAAGGCTGTACTTGACCTGATCCCTCTCACTGGCCTGATAAATCCAGGTCGGAGCATATAAGCATCCCTGAAGCCAAGAGCCAGCAAGGCATTTTCCGTTTTACCCTTGACCCTGGCCCACATGGACCTTCCCTGTCCTGTACTGTCGGTTCCCGCACCTGATATATAACAGAAGGTTATGCCAGGATTTAATTCTTTCACTGTCACGGCAAAATTCAGGGTAAGATCATAGGTGATGTGATGATAATCCTTTTCTGACATACCGGCGGAAGAGACTCCCAGACAGAAGAAGCAGGCATCATAACCAGCGAGTTCGGGTCGCAGGGCTGAAAGTTCAAAGAAATCCTGGTGGATGATCTCCTTTAATTTGGGATGATTTATTCCCAGTGATTTTCGGTTTATAACCAAAACAGAATCAACGAGCCGGGACCCGAGACATTCAAATAATACTCCTTTTCCGATCATGCCTGTAGAACCGGTAATGATGACTTTGAGTTTCATGGGAATTAATTGTTACTGAGTTTCCTTTAAAGATATTCAATATTATTCACTTGTGCGAATTCATGAATCCCGAATTCCTGTAATACGATTTTAGCATTTTATAATATTGTGCGCATTAATGTTAGCAACAAAGTAAAAGCTGTTATAATTTTAGAATAAAATTCTTGCCACATGAAAGTACTTTTATCCGGACTGTTGCTTTTCAGCATCCTGACCTGTCAGGCACAACCGGCCAGGGCCTTATTACCTGCCGACCCGCAGGCAGGTCCCGAAGCGGTAAAATTATTCCAGCGTATGATGGACCTTCAAAAGAAGGGGGTTATGTACGGTCACCAGGATGATCTGATGTATGGTTATACCTGGTGGTATGAAAAAGACCGTTCTGATATCAGGGACCTTGTCGGGGACTACCCGGCTGTTGCCGGATTTGAACTGGGACATTTGGAACTGGGCCATGAACGTAGCCTCGATTCCGTTTCATTTATCCAGATCAGGGAGCAGATAAAGATCTTTCACCAGAGAAACGGCATTATAACTGTCAGCTGGCACCCCGACAATCCGTTAACCGGCAGATCAGCCTGGGATGTAAGTTCGAAACTGGTCGTAAAATCGATACTCCCGGGTGGGGAAAATCATGCAAAATTCAATACATGGTTGGACCTGCTGGCAGATTACTTTCTGACACTGAAAAGTGAAGACGGCAGGCTGATCCCCTTCATCTTCCGCCCATGGCATGAACACTCTGGCAGTTTCTTCTGGTGGGGGAAAAATATCTGCACCAGTGACGAATACATTCAACTGTGGCAATATACCGTGACCTATCTGCGACAAAAGGGACTGCATAATATCCTCTATGCATACAATACCGACCGGGTGTTGACTCTGGACGATTACCTGGAAGGCTATCCCGGTGACGAGTATATCGATATGCTTTCACTGGATATGTATGACAGGGGACCGGCATACTTTGGTGAACTCGATAATGCCATGGCCTTCGTCTCACACAATGCAGGGGTCAGGAACAAACTTTGTGCCCTGAGTGAATGTGGCGGTGCAGGTAATACATGGTTCTCGGAATCGCTTCTCAATGTGCTGAAAAAATATCCGGTATCTTATATACTGAATTGGAGAAATACTTATAATCCGCGTGCTGTCCCTGAAATCACACCATATTCATCACCATCCGGGAAAAATGAACAATTCAAGGCTGACTTCCTGAGGTTTTATAATGATCCGCATACTTTATTTCTGAAGGATATACAGTGACCGGTGACCGGGACCAAAGAATGAGTCATCTGCGAGGTTGAGGATCATCCAACCGGAAATCGCAGCAGGAATGTTGTTTCGCCTGGTTTTGAGCGGACCGAGATGCTTCCTCCGTGAACCCGCATAATCTGACGGCTCAGGCTCAAGCCGATACCCGAACCTTCTTCCCTGGTAGTGTAAAATGGTATGAAAATACTGCTTACAATTTCTGACGGGATGCCCTCACCGTTATCCATGACTTCGAGTAAAAAACCATCCTGATCCGTGCGTGCAGCGATCTGAATGGTGGGATCGTCAGTATTCCGCAATGCATATACCGCATTGTTGACAAGGTTTATTAAAACCTGCTCCACGAGTTTTTCATCAGCGTTCAGTTGCAGGTTATCCCTTTCCATATTTATCACCAACCTGATCCTGCGGGATTGCAGTTCATGTTTTACCAGGCTGGCCAGGCGCATCAACAGGTCACCTATATCGAGCCGATTGAAAACAGGTTTTCTTATTCTTGTCAGGCTCCGGTATGATTGTACAAAACCGATCAGTCCATGACTTCTCTTTTCAATGGAATGCAAACCTTCCAGCGCATTCTTCAGGGTTGCATCATCCAAATCGCAAATGCTTTTAGGTTTTCCCTGGTGTTCAAACATCCTGATCATGGTATGGGTGAGAGAATTGACCGGGGTCACGGAATTCATGATTTCATGCGTAAGCACCCTGATCAGCTTCTGCCAGGCATCCAGCTCTTCCTCTTCGAGCTCATGCTGAATGTTTTGTACAGCAGCAAGCCTTATCCGCTTGTTCCTCACCCTGATCTCCGTCATTTTCAGCCACAATCCGACAATCTCATTGTTCACGGTGATCCTGAGTAGTTTCTGGTTTCCCGGCTTCATTTCTGTCAGAATTTCAGGAAGTTGTGATGCAATTGCAGATAAGGACCGGATATTATCCAGGCTCCTGATGCCCAGTAGTTTCTTGCAGGCTGCATTAATTGTTTGGATATTACCGGTATCGTCGAAGGAAAGAATTCCGGTTCCGGTATGATCGATTATACTCTTAAAATACTGCCTGTCCATTTCTTTCTCCACTTCTACTTTGTGTATGATCCCTATAACCTCATTGTACAATCTGTCAAGTTCCTCAAACAACCTTCCCTTTCCCTTTTGTGTCCTAACAGCATCGAGGTACCTGAGTGATTCCATGAACACCTTGAGTGTCCTGTTGGTTTTGGTCACATAATAGATGAGCCAAGCAATAAGCAGCAACCAGATCATGATAAAAGTGAACCTGGCCATGACCAGGCTATCGCGTGTAAAGGACCAGACCATGAGCAGCCCTGCCAGAGCGATCAGGATCACCAGGATGATGACCCTGATCAGGTAATGTTTAAGTATCATGCTTTCCGAGTTTGTAATAGAGCGCTCTTCGGGAAATGCCCAGTTCCAGAACCGCCCGTGAAATATTCCCGTTATGCTTTTCAATGGCCCTTCGGATGGCCTCCTTTTCAAGCTGTTCCAGGTTCAGGATTTCCTGCATGGATTCCCGGGGTCGTGAACGCGATCCGAAAAAAAAGTCCTCCTCATGCAGTGTGCTTCCCTCGCCCAAAATGACTGCTTTCTCAGTCATATGCTGCAGTTCCCGCACGTTACCGGGCCAACCGTAATGCAACAGTTTATCAAGGGCTGCTTTATCAGTCTTGAAAACTGGCTTCCCGTATTTTGCAGTGTATTTTTGCAGAAAGAAATCAAGCAACAGGGGAATGTCATCCTTTCTTTCACGTAAAGGAGGAATTTCAAGCTGAATGGTATTGATGCGGTAGAGGAGATCTTCACGAAACCGGCCTTCTGCGACAAGTTCATGTACAGGCCTGTTGGTGGCGGAAATCAATCTGATATCTACCGGTATAGCCCTGTTTGATCCGATCCGTGTTATCTCCCTGTTATGCAAGGCCGTAAGCAATTTCGGCTGCAGTTCAGGGGGAAGATTCCCTATCTCATCGAGAAACAAGGTGCCGCCAGTGGCAATCTCGAACCTTCCGGGACGATCTTCCCGTGCATCCGTGAAAGCGCCCTTCACATGGCCGAAAAGTTCGCTTTCAAACAAAGAGGTGCTCAGTGAACCCAGGTCCACGCCAATGAAAACTTCCTTTGAACGTGCCGAGCGGCGGTGTATTTCGCGAGCCATGATTTCCTTTCCTGTCCCATTCTCACCCAGAATCAGGATACTGGCATCAGTGGCTGCCACCTTATCGATGGTCCTGTAAATTCTTTCCGTTGCCGGAGAGGTACCCCTGAAGAAACTGTACTGGTCATCGATCCTTTCGCTGAGATGTTTCTGCTTTTCCCGCAAATTGGTAATCTCAAGCTTTGAACGGCGCATTTCCCATGCCCTTAAAACAGCAGCCAGCATTTTCTCATCATCCCACGGTTTCTCAATAAAATCGGCCGCGCCCTGCTGAATGGCTTTTACGGCCAGCTCAATACCGGCATAGGCTGTAATGAAAACAACCGATATATCAGGATCAAGCGACAGAATCTTGTTCATCCAGAAAATACCCTCATTGCCTGTGTTGATCCCCGCCCTGAAATTCATGTCGAGCACAATGACATCAAAACCTTCCCGGTTCATCCAGGAAGGAATCATTTCAGGCTTCCTCTCGGTGGCAACTTTCTCAAAATAGGTGGAAAGCTGCAAACGCAATGCTACCAGGATTTCCTCATTGTCGTCAACAATCAGAATTTTGCCTTTTTTTTTCATCTTTTGCCAGTTTGGCTCATCCACTGCTCCTCTCCGGAAGGAGAACTGGCAAAGGATGGCGTGTAACAAATCTATTGAAAATCGTGCAATTTTGGTGGCCGACTGTGAAATACTTGCACACTTATTGGATCATCATTATGCTATTTGATTGTATGTGAATTATCTGTGAGTTTGGCACAACTCTTGGCCGGGAAAACCAAACCGCTAATATTACTTTTATGTTCAAGACCTTTCTGCTGATAACCTTGAGGAACCTCTTAAGAGACAAGACCTATCTGATTCTCAACGTCCTGGGACTTGCCCTCGGAATATCCGGAAGTATTCTCATCCTTCTGTTTGTTAGAAACGAGCTCAGTTTTGAAAAATTCCATGAGAAAGCTGACCGCATTTACCGTATCAACATATATGGAAAGATGGAAGGAAAAGAGATCTCGGCAGCTATTACTGCTCCCCCTCAGGCCAGGGCATTTATGGCAGAATATCCCGAAATAGAGGATGCAACCCGGTATTATTACCCCATGGAACAGAAAGTAACCATTAACCAGGTTACTTATCATGAAAAGAGTTTCTTTTATGCCGATGCCAGCTTCTTCGAGATATTTGATTTCAAACTGGAGAAAGGTGATCCCCAAAAAGCGCTGCAACTGCCTTATTCGGTAATCCTAACGAAACAGACTGCAAACAGGCTTTTTGGAACCGACGATGTGATCGGGAGGAACATTATGCTGAACAACACACAGGTCTACCAGGTTACCGGTATTGCTGAAGACATACCGGGAAACACCCATTTTCAGTTTGATTACCTGGCTTCATTCAACTCACTCGATCTGAGCAGGAGTGAATTCTGGCTGTCACAGATGCTTGAAACTTATATTGTTCTGAAAGGGAATTACCCTTATAAAGAACTGGAAGCCAAATTTGAAGGGTTGATGGATAAGTATGTGATGCCACAGATAAAAATGATTATTCCGGTCAAGGCAAACAATTACAAGGAATATGAGGCAATGGGCAATGTTTTCAGATTCACGCTTCAACCGTTGCTGGAAATTCATTTCACTACCGAGTATCTTTTAGGCTATGGTCAGAGCACTGACCGTATATACATCTACTTTTTCTCCCTGGTTGCTGCTTTTCTGCTGTTCATTGCCTGTATCAATTTCATGAACCTTGCCACAGCCAGGTATTCCTCGAGGACAAAAGAGGTCGGGGTCAGGAAGGTAATGGGATCTTCCAGAACACAACTGATCCGACAGTTTCTTGCTGAATCAATGATCATCACAATAATCGCCGTGATTCTCGGACTTACCCTGGTTGAACTTGTTCTTCCCATTTTCAACGGTTTCACCGGGAAAGCACTGGCTATCGGTTACATGAGTCATTGGTATGCCATTCCCGCATTACTCGGGCTTGTCTTGCTGATCGATCTGATATCCGGTTTGTATCCGGCCTTTTACCTGTCATCTTTTAAACCTGTTGAAATTCTGAAATCGAAATTCAATGGCAATCCCGGCAACATCAGACTTCGGTCAGCGCTGGTGGTTGTACAGTTCACCATAACGATTATTTTACTTATCAGTACATTCATCGTTGCCTCACAACTGCGGTATATACAGGATAAAAACCTTGGATTCAACAAAGAGAACGTTCTGGTGGTTAAGAATACCGGAGACCTTGGTGAACACTCAGAAGCTTTCAGGGAACAAGTCCGGAATATCTCCGGGGTGGTTAATGCCAGTCGTTCCTGGACTTACCCCGGCGACATCTACTTTGGGTCCACCTACCAGGTGGAAGGCGACTCGCTGGATAAAATGTATCATTTTGAAATTATTCATGGTGATTATGATTTCTTGCCCACCCTGGGCATGAAGGTTGTTAAAGGCAGGAATTTTTCGAGGGATTATACCACTGACAATGCAGCTATCCTTATCAACGAAAGGGCAGTTGAGTTCCTTGGTCTCAGGGAACCTGTGGGTACACGGCTCACGACACCCAATGCGCGGGGAGGCTTCGACATTGTTGAGATCATTGGCGTGTTCAGGGATGTTTACTATAAATCATTGCACGAAAGGATCGAGCCTACCATGATTGGTTTGAATACCAGCAAAACAAATGCATATACCCTTATCAGATTATCGGGAACTGACATACCGCAGACCATCAGACAAGTAGAAAAAACATGGAAAAGCTTCCTTCCCGGTCAGGCGCTTGAATATACTTTTATTGACGAACATTTTGATACGCTTTACAAAACCGAAACAAGGGCCGGAAGAATATTCACCCTGTTTTCAGTACTTGCGGTGTTTGTTGCCTGCCTGGGATTGCTGGGATTAAGCGCATTCACTGCTGCCAAACGTACCAAAGAGATCGGCATCAGGAAGGCACATGGTGCTTCTGCTGCAATTATCCTGCAACTTCTTAGCCGTGAGATCATCGTTCTGATAACCCTCTCATCGTTGATCGCCTGGCCTGCCGTGTATTACATCATGGAAAAATGGCTGCAGAAATTCGCCTATAAAACCAGTATCAACCCTTGGATCTTCCCGGCATCAACTTTAATTGCCATGGCCATTGCATTGGCCGTGGTGGTGTATCAATCCATAAAAGCGGCCAAGATTAACCCGGTGGAAGCGTTGAAATACGAGTAGGAAGCAGACAGCATTCAGTTATCGGTATCTTGCTTCGACTCCGCCCGGCATAACACGCCAGTCACCCTGAGCGAAGTCGAAGGGCTGAATACCGTTTACCGATTACCGTAATGGTTTACCTTTTACTCTCCACAATGGCCATACTCCGGCAATAACGGGTGCACTCTCCGCATCCTTTGCACTTGTTGGTATCAATAACCGCCTTGTTGTTTGAAGCAGTAAGTGCCTGATCCCTGCATGATCTGTAACAATGACCGCAACCATTACAGCGTTGCGGAATTACCTTATATTTTTTATCGGACCTCACTTGCTCTGCGGCAATTCCTGTCAGGCATAAACCTCCCAGGAGGATCATCCCTGCACTTTTCTTAAGAAACTCTTTTCTGTTCATAGCCTTGGAATTAACTGTTCAATATTCAATCCAGATCCGAATATAATACAGGGATATTGTCTGATAAAACTTAATGCACCAAGCAAGGAGAAATATGGATGAATTGGCTTTCTTTTCGAATAATTGAATCCTTATTCGTATTATTGCATTCCTAAAAAACAATTCCTGTTTCCATGAAAAAGATTTCACTGGTTTTCCTGCTCCTGACAGTTATACTTTCGGTGCATGCACAGACCTCTCAGCCGGGCAATAAGAAAGGCCTTCCTGCTTTCGATATTCTACAGGTTGATGGCAGTCACTTACAGTTAGCGGATTTGAAGAAGGATGTGCCAGCCATGCTGGTATATTTTGATCCCGATTGTGATCATTGCATGTTGTTTATTCAGGAAATGCTGAAAAAGATCAATTCCTTCAGTAACATACAGATTATAATGGTCACCTATGTACCCTTACCCAATTTAAAAACCTTTGTCAGCAACCTCGAGCTAAACAAATACAACACCATCAGAGTTGGTACAGAAGGCAATAAGTTCATCGTCCGGTATCACTACAATGTTATGCAATTCCCCTATGTAGCCCTTCACGATAAAAACGGGAACCTTTTTGCCACATATGAAAGCACTGTTCCGGAGCCTGCGGAGCTCGCCGCAATGTTTAAAAAGTGACAAGGGACAAGAGACAGGTAAAGATTCTCTCACAAATAAGCTAACTCGCAAAGGATTCAATGCGAAAAGGCCTTGCCTGTATCTTATGTGTCTTTGCGCCTTCGCGAGAGACTATCTTACTCAAATCCCAATTCCCACATGTCGCTTGTCTCTAATTCCTACTTCCCGAACCGGTAATACAGATCATTCCACCTCAGTTCATTTTTAATATCACTGATGGTTGTATTTCTGCCTATGTGGATGAACTCGATGCCGGCTATTTCGGCGAAGTCCTCCAGGCAGCGTGCGTCAACAGCCTGGCTGAATGCGGTGTGGTGAGCACCACCGGCGAGAATCCAGGCACCGGCACCCGTCTTCAGATCAGGTTGAGGTACCCACATGGCACGAGCCACCGGCAACCTGGGCATGTCTGCCTCTGCTTTCACACAATCTACGGAATTCACAATGAGCCTGAACCGGGAACCCAGATCGATGAGGCTGACATTGATGGCCGGTCCTTCCGGTACGTCAAAAACGAGCCTGGCCGGATCGGCTTTGCCTCCAATTCCGAGGGGGTGAACTTCCAACCTGGCCCGTCCCTGACCAATGGTAGGACATATCTCCAGCATATGGGCACCCAGAACCTTCATGCCCTTTGGATGAAGGTGGTATGTGTAATCCTCCATAAAGGAACATCCTCCCTGCAATCCGGTTCCCATAACCTTCACTGCACGTACCATGGCTGAATGCTTCCAGTCGCCCTCTGCTCCAAATCCATATCCCGCAGCCATCAGTCGTTGGCTGGACAATCCCGGTAGCTGTGATAAACCATGCAGGTCTTCGAATGTGGTTGTAAAAGCGCCAAAACCGCCACTCATCAGGAAACTTTTCATGGCAATCTCCAGCCTGGCCTGGTACCGGACATTTTCATGAAATTGTGCGCCTGGCATTCCCTCCCTGGCAACCTGAAACAATTCCTGGTATTCCTTTACCAGAATGTCAATTTCCTTATCAGTGACATCGTTTACGATCTTCACCAGATCCCCCACCCCGTAACCGTTAACCGACATGCCAAACCTGATCTGGGCTTCCACCTTGTCTCCCTCTGTTACGGCGACTTCACGCATGTTGTCGCCAAACCGTGCCACCTTCAGCGTTCGCATATCATACCAGGCTGCAGCGGCCCTTGTCCATATGCCAATCTGCTCCTGCACATCTTCTTCTGACCAGTGACCGACCACCACCTTGCGGTTCATGTTCATCCGGCTCATGATAAAGCCGTGCTCACGATCGCCGTGTGCAGCCTGGTTCAGGTTCATGAAATCCATATCGATATCTGCCCAGGGCAGGTCGCGGTTAAATTGTGTATGCATATGCAGGACGGGTTTATTCAGGATCTTTAGTCCGTTGATCCACATCTTGGACGGGGAAAAGGTGTGGCACCAGGTGATCACCCCGATGCAATTCTTCGCGACATTAACCTCCTGGATTGTGCTGAATATTTCATCGGGTGTTTTTAAGACCGGCTTGAAAATTACACGAACCGGAATTAGGACTGAGCCGTCAAGAGCCCTCACAATCTGCTGTGAATCAGCTGCCACCTGTTTCAGGGTTTCTTCACCGTACAAGTGCTGACTGCCGGTGAGGAACCATACTTCTAGTTTCTTTAAATCTATCATGGTTTTATTGGCTAATTAAGTTATTACAAATGAGTCTTCTGGTCTATGAATAAAACAGACCAGGAGACTATCCTTGCCCGTAATACGATCCCGGTCCGTGCTTCCGTTCATAATGCTTCCGGATGAGTGCCTCTTTCATCCTGTCGACCCCGGGTCGTATCCTTTCCGTGAGGCAGGATGTCGTGGCCAGTTCTTCCAGTATAGCGCTGTTATAAACGGCATTTTCCGGTGTTTTTCCCCAGGTGAAGGGGCCGTGGTTACCAACCAGGATCATTTCAACCTCCTCATAATCCAGCTCTTTCCATTTCATGCAGTTGATTATCTGGTATCCTGTCTCATGCTCATAATTTCCCTCAATCATGTTATCCTCCATTGGGGGTGTGCAGGGGATATCGCAGGTAAGATGATCGGCGTGCGTGGTGCCATAGATTGGTATATCCCTCAGACTTTGTGCCCAAGCTGTTGCATAAGTTGAATGGGTGTGAACGATTCCCCCGATCAGGGGCCATTCCTTGTACAGAACAGCATGGGTAAGCGTATCAGATGACGGCCGCAGGGTACCCTCCACAGTCTTCCCGTTAAAATCCACCACCACCATTTTGTCGGGGGTGAGCTCTTCGTAAGGAATACCACTGGGCTTGATGGCAAATACCCCGAGATTCCTGTCTGCTACACTTACATTGCCGAAAGTAAACAGCACCAGACCTAACCTGGGCAACTGCATATTTGCATCGTAGGCGTTTTGCCTGAGTTGGGCATATTTGTTCATGGTTCAAAGCTTTTTGGAAAAGTGTTCGACAAACGCTCCGGATTCACTGTATAGGTCATAAAGCCTGGAATAGACATCAGCATTTTCCTTTATGGGTTTATATTCCATTTCGTAACCATTGCCCATGGCTTTTTGGGCATCAAGCACAGTTGGATACAGACCCGCCACTGTTGCAGCCGCCATGGCAGTTCCTAATGCACAGGCCTGCTCGCTGCGGGCAACCAGAATAGGCATATTCAACACATCAGCAACCACCTGCATCACAAAGGGTGATTTTTTGGCGACTCCGCCAAGGGCTACGATCCCATCAATCCTTACCCCTTCGCTGACAAAGCGATCTACGATCTTTTTGGCGCCAAACGCAGTAGCTTCTACCAGGGCCCTGAAAATGCGCGGGGCATCGGAACCCAGGTTAAGACCGAATATCGCTCCTTTCAGCAACTGGTTGGCATCGGGCGTACGCCGGCCGTTCATCCAGTCGAGTGCCACAATGCCGGATTCTCCAATGGGAATCTTCTCGGCTTTTGCAGACAGTTCGGGTATGATCTGGTCTGCAATCTCGAGCACGAGTTTATCTTTTGTTGCCTGATCCACCAGGGATGATTGCGACAGTAATTCTTCAACAGGCCAGAGCAACAAATCCCTGAACCAGGCATAAATATCACCGAAAGCCGACTGGCCGGCTTCGAGACCCATCATACCCGGTATGATCGATCCATCCACCTGGCCGCAAATACCTTTGACAAGCTTATTTCCTGATTCCTCCATGGGGACGATGAGCATATCGCAGGTGGATGTGCCCATAACCTTACTCAGGTAATAAGGCTTTATTTCTCCGCCGATGGCTCCCAGGTGCGCATCAAAGGCACCGGCTCCGATGGCAACAGTTTCAGGAAGACCAAGCTTCTTCGACCATTCCGCTGAAAGATTTCCCACTTTCACATCACAGGTAAAGGTTTCCGTGAACAGCCTCTCACGAAGTCCTTTCAATAACGGATCAAGCTTTACCAGGAATTCCTCAGGCGGCAGTCCTTTAAAGTCGGGGTGCCACATAGCCTTGTGACCGGCTGCACAACGGCTCCGTTTCAATGTAAGCGGATTGGTCTCGCCGGTCAGCAGGGCCGGGATCCAATCGCAATGTTCTACCCAGGAGTACGCTGCCTTTCTCACCTGATCGTCGGCACGCAGCACATGCAATACCTTGGCCCAGAACCATTCAGAAGAATACACGCCACCTTCGTACTTGGTATAATCAGTCCCACCCCATGAACGTGCAAGGGTGTTGATTTCATCCGCCTCGCGGGTGGCAGTATGATCCTTCCAGAGTACAAACATGGCGTTGGGATTATCTTCGAATTCCGGAAGCATCGATAACGGGGTACCGCTTTTATCCACTGCCACAGGGGTGGAACCGGTGGTATCAACTGATATCGCGACCACTTGTCCGGCCACGCCTGCCGGAGATCTGGCCAGTGCGTTTTTAACGGTCACTGCAAGTCCTTCGATGTAATCAAGCGGATGCTGCCTGAACTGGTTCTGCAACGGATTACAAAATTTGCCCGCTGCCCACCGGGGATAATAAAAAACATCGGATGCAATCTCCTTGCCATTGCTGGCGTCTGCGATTATCGACCGAACCGAGTCGGTACCGTAATCAACTCCTATGACGTATTTGGACATTCTTTTATAATGATTTAAATCTTAAATCTTAGTTCTTGTATCTTGGATCCTTTCCTACCAGAAATAAATGTAGAATGCCACACAAACCGCAACCACAATCAAGGATGTAAATACATCCACCTTTGACCAGCTGGAGCGTGTTTCGGCAATCTGTTCCGGCGTTTGTGAAAAGTAAGTTAATCCCTGAAGTTGCTCCTCGCCGGCTTTTGGTGTGAAGAAGCTGATAACCACCATCAGCGCCATGGTTAATAAGAATAGAAAGACACAGAAATTCAGCCAGTTAAATTGCAGCACAAATTCAAAGATGCCGTAGCGCAAGGAAGGATCCGTGATCAGTTTTTGGGTCGCCTGATCAAAATGAGTGCCCGGGTCAAATATCATTAATCCAAGACGAAACATCCCGATCAGAAACCCGATCAGCAGTCCCCATTCACCTGCCTTCGGGGTAATTTTACGGTTGAATACACCCAGCAAAAATACTGCGGCGATGGCAGGGGCAATGAGTGATTGTACATTCTGAAGGTACTCATACAATACACTGCCCAGTCCTTTCATAATGGGTATCCATACCAATCCCAACAATACAACCGATATTGTGGCAATTCGGCCGATCCATACCAGTTTGTGCTCACTTGCTTCGGGACGGTAATGTTTATAAAAATCGATAGTAAACAGGGTCGCAGAAGAGTTAAAATGGGCAGCCAATGAAGTCATCAGGGCTGCGATAAAACCAACGATTACAATGCCTTTTAACCCAACAGGTAACAAGGTGCTGACCAAACTACCATAAGCTTCATTGTTATCGGTAAACATTACCTGGCCTTTCGCCTTCATAGCAGCAGCAATCATACCGGGGATCAGGAACATAAAAACAGGCAAAACTTTCAGGAATCCGGCAAGGATGGTCCCTTTACGGGCATGGCTGAGATTCTTTGCAGCGAGGGCTCTTTGCACGATATGCTGGTCGGTGCACCAGTACCAGAATCCAATAATGGAGGCGCCAAAAATAACCCCGACACCTGGAAATTTATCATACCAGGGATCTCCTTTGGGGTGATAAAGATGAATGTTATAACCGGCATGCTTCACGACCTCACTCCATCCATCGAGAATACCTCCTCCGCCAACTTTTAACAATCCCAGGACCAAAATCAGAATAGAACCCACGATCAAAATCGGGGTCTGCACAACGGAAATGGTCATGATACCCTTCATACCTGCCAGAACGGTAAAGATACCTGTCAGCAGGACCAATCCGATTGCACCATACCAAAAATCAATACCCATGACTGACTGTAAAAAGATGCCCCCGGTAAATGCAGTGACAGATACCTTGGTGAGCACATAACTGATAAGGGTGATAATGGACAGGGTGGAACTGGTATTTTTATTGAAACGCTTCATCAGAAATTCGGGCATTGTGAATACCTTGCTGTGTGCATAGAAAGGAACAAAAACCCATCCGAGAATCAGGATCATCCATCCCTGCATTTCCCAATGAGCCATTGCCATACCGCTTTCGGCACCTGCTCCGGCAAGACCAACCAGATGTTCGGAGCCGATGTTGGCGGCAAATATTGCTGCACCAACCGCCAACCAGGTCTCACTGCGCCCGGAAAGAAAGTAATCGCTGGTATCATCCTTTTTGCGTTTAATGACCCACCACACAATGCCAAGCAGGCAAAAAAGAAATAGAACAAGAATCATCCAGTCAATTGTTGCCATGTGTATAAGTATTGATTGTTAATAATAAAATCAATTTTAATAGTACTTCTTACTTTTATTAACTATTTAAAATGAATACCATACAAGTATGCGTCTTCAACCTTTGAAGAATGGTATAAATTCCAATTGCTCATCATTGTCCTTCCTGTATTCGTATAAAAAAGCTCCTTTCTTTGACTCTGATTTGTCCTTCACCGCTGTTTTGTGCAGCACGCCGAGGGAAAGAACTTTCTTCCGAAAATTGCCCGCATCGATCTCTCGCAGGAATATGGCTTCATACAGCTTTTTCAGATTGGTCAGGGTGAACCTGTCGCCCAAAAGCTCCTTCCCGATGATTTCCGAACCTGCCCTGGTTTGAAGCTTCCGAAGTGCGCTTTCAATCATCTCACGGTGGTCGAATATCAGCTCGGGCAATTTTGAGACCGGCCACCAATGGGCCCCATGTTCCCTTACCAGGTCCGAATCCTGCTGCTTAATGCGTATCAACGCGTAATAAGCAACACTGATGACCCTTCCGGCCGGATCACGATCGATCCGCGAAAAAGCATGTACCTGTTCCTGGAAAATATCCTGCAATCCGGTTGTTTTGAATAATATCCTTCTGGCTGCATCACCCAGTGTTTCATCGTGTTGTACAAAACCGCCCAGCAATGACCACTTCCCGCGCGACGGTTCAAAACTCCGCGGGTACAACAGTACAAGCAACTCATCACGCTCATAACCAAAGATGACACAATCCACTGCAACATATTGTTTTTCATACTGTTTATAAACACTGTGTTCCATAGAACTTCCCATCAGATTTGGATGTTAGATCAAATATAAAAAGTAATTTCTACTTTTAATAAGATTGGGCTGTTTTTTTACTGCAGCAAACCCCAAAGGCGAAATTCTATGTCATAGGCCGGAAATTTCATATCTTGTGCAAGAAAAATCGCATATGATATGCACGGAAACATCATCCACAGGATTACGGAAACCCTGATCAGCAACAGCAACGAAAAAACCCGCAGCTCAAGCCAGCATTTCTTCAAGGAACCTATTCAGTGTCATGGAGTAAAAACGGCTGTTACAGAAAAGATCGGGATGGAATATTACCGACAAATCAAGGACAAATCAAAAGGAGAGATCTTTGAATTGTGCGAAGCATTGTGGCAGACAGGATATTTAGAGGAATCGGGAATTGCCTGTAACTGGTCATATTGCCTGCACAAAGATTATGAACCGGATGATTTCAAAACATTCGAAAAGTGGGTCGATCAATACGTTACCAACTGGGCAACCTGTGACACACTTTGCAATCATACGGTCGGTAAGTTTGTGGAAATGTATCCGGAATACCTGGCCGAACTGAAGAAATGGGCCAGATCTGAAAACCTCTGGATGAAAAGAGCTGCTGCAGTATCGCTTATCATTCCTGCCCGGCACGGTAATTTCCTGGAAGATATCCTCGAAATTACAGATATCCTGTTACTGGATAAGGACGATATGGTGCAGAAAGGATATGGCTGGTTGCTGAAAGCAGCAAGCCAGGCACATCAGCAGGTGATCTTCAATTATGTGGTGGCCAAAAAAGCCGTAATGCCACGTACAGCCTTGCGGTATGCCATTGAAAAGATGCCAGTGGAGTTAAGGGCGCAGGCGATGGTGAGATAAGAATCTGTTTCAGAGAGGCTTCGACTGCGAACAGCCTGATAAGGCTGTTCGCAGTCGAGGTGTACTTTTTTTTACCTTACCGAGAATTTATAGATGGTCTGATGGCTGTATTTCTCCCCCGGTCTGAGCACCACATTCGGGAATTCAGGCTGGTTTGGGGAATCAGGAAAGTGCTGTGCTTCAAGGCACAGACCGTAATACTGGTTATACCGGATACCGTTATAACCCGTTATAGTGCCATTGAGGAAGTTCCCGGAATAGAATTGCATTCCGGGTTCCGTTGTGTACGTTTGCATGAGCCTCCCCGACACCGGATCATATAATTCGCAGGCAAGCGACATTTCGTTCCCCTGCTTGCGTAATTTATAATTGATGTCATATCCGCCGGGCACCTCCGCAATCCTTTCTCCGATCTTATGTGCAGCGGTAAAATCAAAAGGCGTGCCGGTAACCGGTGACAATATTCCGGTTGGAATGAGGGTAGAATCGACAGGGGTTATGGAATCAGCTACAAGCATGATCTCATGGTTGAGAATTGACTCTTTACCAGCAGTCAGGTTGAAGTAACTGTGGTTGGTGAGGTTTACTACGGTGGGCTTATCGGTCTCTGCCTCATAGGCAATCTTGATCTCATTATTGCCGGTGAGGGTGTAAGTTACCCTGGCCTTCAGGTTCCCGGGGTACCCCTCCTCCAGGTCAGCGCTGGTATAGGAAAGCACAAGCACGGAAGAATCAGCGGATGAATAGGTTGTATCAACTTCAAATACTCTTTTCTGGAAACCAGCCGGTCCGCCATGTAAAGTATTTATCCCGTCATTGGCTGAGAGCGTATAGGTGTTACCATCGAGTACAAACCTGGCTTTGGCGATCCGGTTGGCATATCTTCCGACAATAACCCCGAAAAACGGATGATCCCCCAGGTACTGTCTCAGGCTGTCAAACCCCAGCACCACATTTTCAAACACCCCGTTTTTATCGGGAACTGATACATAGGTAAGCGTACCGCCATAATTGGTGATTTTAACGGTCATCCCGTTCCTGTTGGTAAGGGTGAAAAGCTTCACCGGCTTGCCTCCCGATTCGCCCCAGACCTTTTCTTCCAACGTTGATACCTTCCCCTGTGGGAATTTACATCCGGCAACCACAAGGAGCATAACCGATAAGAAATAAATTGTTGATTTCATAGTAGGTATTTTACAGCGTGCTAAAATTATATAAAATTTTCAGGCCAGCCATCGGTAGTTCATCCTACTTCCAAAGCAGCACGATGGTTTCCTCAGAGGAAATGGTGATCACGTCATTGCCGGTCACGGTTCCGCCTTTATCAGCAAACAGGATCAAGGGTTTCATTTTCGTGTTATTGATCAGAGCTATGCTGCGAGCGACTCCGCTTTTATTGACAACAAGTGTCACATAGGATTCATCCGATTTGAGTGTCTTCAAAAGCATGCCTTCCTGTCTTTCCCTGAACCGGAATGGAACCAGGGTAAGATCTGGCCTCAGTTCATTTTCCAGTAAGGCAACAAGGGGTGAATATCCCTGGATCCTTCCGGCCAGGCCTGACAGAGCCGGGATCCATATTACCTCTCCTTTTCCGAAGGTATTCCGTGAGGCAATGATTTCCTGGTTGCTGTACCCTATGGGCATTGCTGTTGTTGTTATCAGGGTACCCTGCCAGCAATGCCCCGGTAAGGCAAGTTTCGGATTATCCAGGTTTATGTTGAAGATATTTCCTGTAAGTTTGAATTCCCGAACATTCCCGCCGAAAAGTTCTTCCAGTGGAAATCCGGTCTTCAGGATGCAGTGGGCATTTTCATCATAGTAAGCGGTAAGGCCGTCAACAATAAGTTTTCCGCCGCTTTTCACAAAGTTTTCCAATCCCTTCCAGTACCGGGAAGGCAAAGCTACCTGGTGTGCCAGGATGATTGTAATCCCTGCATAGTCTGGCTTTGAAAAATCGAATTCGCCAATTTCCTTCAGGTTACATTGTAGTCCCATTTCCCCCAGTGCTTCAAAGTATGCAAGTGCAGATTTCATCACACCTCCGATATCACGTCCCTCATAAGGCTCGCCTCCGGTCTGAAGTTTCTTTTCCACCCACAACGATTCACGGATATACAATACATTGATCCCGGATTCTACCGGGCGGGCTGCGGCAAACAGTCCGGCATTGTCTTTCAGCACCCCAGCCACCTTACCGGCGGCGATAAGCCTGTCGCTTGGTTCGTCCTGAAAATTAATCATGGCCCACTCTCCGGCTTCAAAACCGGAGGCACGCGGATTGAGTGTCCAGAATATCCCACCTTTTCCGCCACTGGCGATAACGGTCCACAACCACTGGCTGATCTCCGCCCGGGTGGGACACATGGCATGAAAACCGCTGTAAGTATTGTTGCCACCCTGTATCTCAGTCATCAGCCAGGGCAGTTCACCGGCACCCGAACGTATGATCTCACAATTAGCTGACATGGCCACCGTATAACGGTTACGGCTGAAATAACCGAAATGCCAGCTGGCATGGGCCGAACCACCCAGGGAAGTCAGCACCTGCCGCCATGCCGGGAAATTGTACTCTGCAACATTTTGAAATATAGCGTGGTTATTCACATGTAAATGACTTCCCGGATCATACTTATACACTTCATTCCTGAGCCAGTTAAGAAACCAGGTATTGTATTCAACCAGGAAACGCTCTTCATCAAAGGAGAAGATGTTATATCCCTGGTTGTTAAATGGCAGGGAGAGTTGTTTATTCTTCCAGTCACGAAACATCTCCATGGTAAACACTTCATCGGGCAGTGTGCCACTGCCGGGTTCATTGATCAGGACCCAGCCATAACAGGATTTAAACTGCTTAAAATGGTTCACCAGGTTTTTGATATACTCAGCAATGGATTCCAGATGTTCCTTACTCCTGGGGAACTTGAATCCCCCGACATCTCTAAAGTCTGTTGCAGGAAACAGATTGCCCCAGACTTTTATGCCATATTTTCCGGCAGCCTGATAGGCCAGGTCAAACAAGGAGTAATCCCAGGTCCCGTCAGGTTTGTGCATGTATGTCTCAAACATTCTGATCCGGCAGATGGTCATGCCGTTTTCCTTCATCAGGCGGTACCAGGTATCGATTTCTTCGGCAGTTTGACCAGGTTCGATGAATATCTCGGCACCTACCATGGGCGTCATTTCCTGCATGGGCTGGGCTAAAATTTCCCTGCCGGCAGAAAGAATAATGGATATTCCCAATATAACGGCCGTGCTGTATTTACATTTGTCCATACTGCAGATAATTTATTCAAATATAAGCAAAATATCCGCGTCGTGAAGGGCTTGACAACCGTGGCCCCGGCATTCATGTCTGGTAAGAAATCTTTACATTACCAGGGTATTCTCACCTGCCTTCAGCGCATAGCTCTGTCCTCTCCACACCAGCCTCCCGGTTAAATCACCCGGCAAATTAATTACAAAAGTCCACTTACCCTTCTCCAATGTATATTTAACTGCTATCTTGCCCAACGGGTGCGGCATTTCGCCGCCTGCGTTTTGCAGTGTACCCGGGTGCGGTTCTATTTTGACCTTCGTGAATCCGGGAGCATCTGCATCAATCCCAAGCACGGTGCGATAGAATTCGATATTCGGACTCGATCCCCAGGCATGGCAATCGGATCGTGCAGTATTGATGTTTGAATCTTCTGCCCACGTTGTCATTCCCATGGCAATATTTTCAAACCATTTGTCGAGCAAGGTCAGGTATTCGTTCCCATGTCCCGCCCTGATCAAGGCCAGGTGGAGGTAATACTTGAAATAGATCGATGCCGGCGCCAGGTCGGTATCCTTCAGTATCTGTGCTGCCAGTCCGGCTGCATCATTACCACTTACCATGCCAGTAAGAATGGCCAGTGCATTGGCATGCTGCGAGAAAACATCTTTTTCAGGCGTATCGGCAAACAACCCTTTGGCAGCATCCCAGTATTTGTTCCGGATGGTCTGCATGAGTATACCTGCACGGTTACGGTATTCGAGGGCATAAGCTTCCATGCCCAGCCTTTCCTCAAGTTCAGCCGCCGTCTGGTAAGCCAGAAGCAACTGGAAATCGAGCACGGCAGAACTGCCATCTTTTCCCACGGGGGCGACACCGCCCGACCATCCTTGTCGGTTTTCCACCCAGTCGGTAAAGTTCCAATAGGGGACATGCTTCAGAGAACCATCTTCCTGCTGGTACCTGCAGAAGAAATCCAGTACCTGCCTCGTCCCTCCCAGCTTGTCCTTTACAAAATCCGCATCAGGCCTGTACATCCAGTAATCATGAAGCATACCTATGTACCAAAGCGAGAATGTCGGGATCAGCTGAGGTGAAAAGGAGGGATGGCGGCTAAGCGTGACCCCCTCGGCGATCCGGGAGTGGTCCATCAGATTGATGGCATTTCTTGCCAGACGGTCGTCTCCGCTGTTATAATAACTCACCATGGCCTGTATCCTGGAATCGCCGATATACTGCAGCTGCTCATAAAAGGGGCAATCCATGTAAGTCTCGATGGCACAAAGCCGTGCTGTTCGCCAGCCTATATCGAGGACTTTCTGTAATTCAGGCCTATCCGATTCAAACCGGGCATTTAGTATAAAGGGGTAGCCTGTAAAAGTGCCATAAAAATCCTCCACCTGCAGGGCCTCGTCTTTGGTTTCAATAGTCAGAAGCACATAGCGATAAGTGCGCCAGTAAAGTGCTGAGAACACCTGGTGGTCGGTTCCGTCAGATACCAGGCTGTCTTTCCGGCCCAGGAATATTTTTCCCCTTACCTCATTCCTGTTGCCTTTGCCGTGAATGCTTTCGGAGCCCATGTACCCACCACCCCTGGTCCCATAAATCTCCGAACTGGCTGGTATAAACAGGGCTTCTGCGTATTTGATCTGTATACCGGCATCTCTTCCCTGGCTGAATTTAAAGGTAGGATAGGCATTGGTAAGGAAACCCTGGTCGAGTAAGATGCTGGCCCGTGTGTGGGCAGGAATTGTAAAAGAAGCTGCTGAGGCAGGAAAATCCGCAGGTACTTTGACATTGGCTTCCCTGACCTGCTGTAGTCTTTGTTCGGTAAGCTCCCGCGGTGGTATAGACGACGGCACCAGCATCCAGCCGAAGGCGTCCTGCAAACCCTTGGGCGAACCGTTTCTCCAGTAAGCCTGACCTGCATTCTTCCACGACGAAGCATCAAACTCAGTTCGGGTCCAATCCCTGATGTGAGTCTTCATATCGATGAATTCGCCGGGGCCTGTTACATAATAACCGATCACTTCGGGAGAGGATAAGGGCCGGTAACTGTCATCACGAATACATCTCCAGGATGTATCGGTATTGACCGCTGATTCGGCGTATGTATTCCCCTGCAGGATGAATCCGGTCCGCCAGGATATCTGGGCTTCCGGCCGCATATCTCCTTCGTTCCACACCTGGGCAGCCAGGGTATTTGCACCGGTTAAGAGGTAGGGGGCAATGTCCACCGTTTCAAAATTCCAGTAATACAGGTCACCCCGGGCCGGCCCGGTCGAAACTAGTCTTTCATTTAGGTAAAGCTTGTAGCGGTTATCGCCGGATACATGCACAACAAAAGTTGCAGGAACTGCCTTCAGCACCAACGTTTTTCTGAACAGGTACACCCCGTAACCATTGCCAGGCTCACCGGGAACATTGATCCACGTGGCGTCCCATTGTTTGGTAAGGATGTCAGGGGAGATAAGCTGTGAAAATAGCGGCGTCGTGCACGTGCATAAGATACAGAACAGTATAAGTTTTTTCATGGTAATAGCATAGTCTAAAGCTGAAAAATGATGCCCTGTCTTAAAATTATTGTTTTACCTGGTGAACCTGTACTTCCCTGATCCAACCTTCAGCACAACGTAACCGGGTTCTGTTCCGATGATCTCGATCTCCTTAACAGCAGGAAGTGGTTTACCACCTTCCATGACCTTTGACAGTTCATCTGAAGGAACATATACTGTTGCTGTAGTATTAGCCGGTACATCGACCTCCAGTGTAAGTTTGGCACCTTCAAGCTTCCAGCTGCTGCTCAGCTTGCCGTAATAGGTGTCGAGACTGGCAGATACCGCAGTAAAACCACCGCCTGTGTGCGGCATGATCCGGCTGTGCTTATAACCCACCCCGTCTTCATAGGTATCCAGTCCGGCCATC
>DIAS01000128.1:1617-3108 GCA_002415855.1 Bacteroidales bacterium UBA5072 | reverse complement strand
GAGATAATACATCAGCTCCATCATCCTGAAGGCTGGCTGACCCCAGAGCTCCTTATAATTATGGAGTACCGGCATCTTCCAGTACGGAATATCAAGGTCGTCCCTGGTAAGTATGCCTACAGGAAGACCCCCGACGATATCACCGGTAAATACAGCATACTGGGGAGAGAAACTGTAACCTTCGCCGTACATCAGGCTCTGGCTGAACGGATTTTTACCCAGCATCCACTCCATCTGGGCAACAGCTATTTCACGAAGCTCCGGATCTTTCAGAAGCCTGTTTGCGGATGCAATTCCGTTGGCCTGGGAAAGTATCACTGAGCTGTTCCCCCGGAATGCCTGCCACACCGGAAACATCCTGAGATAGTGGTTCTCATCAAGCCTGATCCCGTTGATTATCTGCTTGTCATCCTCAGTCCCGTTCAGCTTGTAAATATTTGCAGGTATCATATAATACGGTGCGGTAAGCTGCGCTATCGTTTTAATATAGCCGGCGAATAACTCAACAGATTTGTACCATTCATTGTATTTTTCATGTCGCGGGAAAAGCCTGCACATCTCTGCAAGCCCCAGAATGGGTGATGCAGCAGTACAGCTGTGATTGTATCCGAAGAACCTGTCTCTCCCCATCCCAGTGTAGAAGAAGCCGCTCAGTTTCATATTCCAGTTCATGGGCTCTTTCTGCTGGAATGTCATTAGAGAATCGGCATATTCAACCAGAAGGCTTTTCAGATCCTCATTTTCAGCAACACTGTAAAGCTTTGTCCCCGCCAGCAGGGCAATGGCAAGCCTTTCGGTATTCCAGCTCTGCTTATGGTCTTTGAGAAGATCCCAGTACTCCTGTGCGTATTCAAGTGATTTCCCGGCAGCTTGCGGATCTTTCTTCTGTAATGACAGAAAGGCTTCCACATCAGCAATTACGGAATAATAATTATCATTAGGGCTTATCCTTTCGCCGGGCTGTATGTGTTTATCATCAAAATTACCGATCACATTGTCCGTATAACTGTCCATGGTTGTCCATCCTATTACCCGGAGTCCGTCAAACCGGTTTTTATGAAGCCACTCAAGGCCCCATAATCCTTCTTCAATCAGCCTGTCTGACAGTTTGCTGTTTTTCTTCTGATACTGTCGCGCCAGCCTGAAAAAGGCAGCCGTGGCACTGGCTGTCTGCCAGTATGACTGCGAGAGGTCACCTGCATCATGCCATCCTCCGGCCATTATTATAGTGTCACCATCATAAACGGTATACCAGTCCTGGTGGCATATCTGGTGTATTCCTGGCTGCTCATAGCCACATCGCTGAAGGAAATACTGGTTGATCAGCTTTTCCAGAACCGGCGACCAGACATCCTTATCAATGGAAAAAGGCTTTGATTCAGTATTACCGTACACTATCCTGTATTCACCCGGAGTTTTCAATTCCGTAAAATCGAAGACCTTGAATGACCCCACGTTGCTTTCCTGTTTCATTGCATCTTTCTCAAGTAC
>DIAS01000128.1:0-1275 GCA_002415855.1 Bacteroidales bacterium UBA5072 | reverse complement strand
TCGGAACTGTTATATCCCGAATGAGAGAATGATATCCCGGTATCGGTTCCCCAGCCTTCATAGTAATCAGCTTCAACTTTTTCCAGCCTCAGATTGTCAACATAATAAATGATGGTATCAGCCGCGCCGGGCTCATTTCCCTGAAGTCCGTAACTCAGGGTGATTCCCCTGACTTTATTATGCGGGAGATGAGGTATCTCCATCACCATTTTGTTCCACTGGTTGTTTTTGAGCATTACTGTATGCCATCCCTCTTTGCCGTATTTGTCGGGCACATTTTCGTCGTTCTGAAGAATAATCGTCAGGTAGAGTTTCCGGAATCCCCTGAATTCGGGAAATACATGGAAGGAAATACGGTTGTATGCCGAGAAATCCGCATCCTTGAACACACGTGTAAGGTTTTGCCTTCCCCAGTATCGTCCGTCCGGACCAAGGTCACGCGGTTGCTTTGTGGGACATTCAAATTTAACTGATGAACTGCCTTCGAAGACCTTTTCATCTGACAGGGAAATCCTGCCAACATTTTCCTGTCCTTCATAGGTAAGCATCCATTTATCGAGCGATTCTGCTCCGTCAAGGAGAAGCGATTCCAGCACAGGCTTATTGTCCCATTTAAATTGGATACTGTTGACGGTATCCATCGGCATGGCCTTATGGTCATACAGAAAGGTGCCATATTTTGTCTCTTTCACGGATATGTTCGTGCAGGCTGTAAAGACCAGTGCAAGAAGCGGCAGATAATAAGTTCTTTTCATTTTCCCTGATATAAATATCTTGAATATAAATACAATTTATGTAAATTATTTGGTCAAAACCAAAAACCTAAGGCAAAGAGGCCGTCTCAAAACTAAAATTAATTAACCGCAAAGTCTTCCACCCATAATAATTTATTGGAACATCAGCAAAATAACTTTTAGTTACACAGAGTTCCACCGAGAACCACAGAGGGCCACAGAGATCTGATTTCTTAACTCTGTGTATATCTGTGACTTCTCTGTGTTCTCTGTGTAAGTTTTTAAATTAGTTATGTAGTTTGAGACACCCTCCTCTAATTTGTCGTTCAGTGTTGTATATTTACTGCAATTTAACTGACCAGATGTGGTCAATAAATCGATTTTTGCATTCAAATCTCAAACCAGATGCCAATGAATAAAAATATCATGACGTCAGTTATTCTGTTGGTTGGATTAGCTTTAATGAACTCTGGAGAATTGCAGGGACAGACCAGCTATTATCAGCAATGGCCATCGTTCAGAGGTCCGATGGCTTGTGGCT
>DIAS01000118.1 GCA_002415855.1 Bacteroidales bacterium UBA5072 | reverse complement strand
CGGTGCAGTTCGTATTCCTCTTCCGCACCAAAGGTAACCGGTAACAGTGCCACCAGTTGCTGCTGGTGATAACGGAAGCGGGAAGTGACCAGCCTGTTGATCTCTTCAGGCCTGATCCCGATGAACTCGTTTTCTGAAAGCTTCAGAGAAATGCTGTTCTGGAAGGGATAAATGACATAAACATGCTCAAAAGCCGGTGCACGGGGCGGAAGGGGGACCTTCTCCAGGTTGTGCCGGGTGAGGAATTCGTTGATCTCGCGAAATCCTGCGTTATCCCGGGCAATGGCGATGAACAGCAGCCTGTTCTGCTCATCCCTGAACTCGGTACCGGCAATGGGTTTAATATGGGCAAGCATGCATTCGCTGATAAAGTCCATCATGCCCATGCTGTTGTTGATATCCGTCATGGCCATAGCCTTTACACCGTTCTTCCCGGCTTCAGCCACGAGTCTTTCAACCGGCATGGTGCCGTACCGCAGGCTGTAGTATGAGTGGCAGTTTAAGAACATAGTTGTCTGATGGTCTTCTAGTCTTCTAGTCTTCTAGTCTTCTGGTCTGATGGTCTTCTAGTCTTCTGGTCTGCTGGTCTTGACTTAGAAGACTTAGAAGACTTAGAAGACTTTTAGGTTCATACCACTTCATCCAAATGGAACAGCGGCAGCATGGTTCTCAATGACTGTTTTGGGTTTTCCGTGATCAGGTAATTCCGGTAGCTTTTTCGTTCCATCATGGCATAGGCCCACAGTACAAGTTCCTCCTGGGAAGCATGCAACAGTTTGCCGGTCAGTTCCTCCTCGAACCACCCATCGTGCTTTAAAAAAAATAATCTCTTGTTCATACCATAATTCATAATTCATAATTCACTCTTTCTCACTCCCACCGCCCTCACCACAGCCTTCTTCCCGTACCGCTTCCGCATCCTGTCAATCTCCTGGTACAGCCGTACCATCTCGGGGGTGTCCTCGAACAGGTTGAGCTGGGGCGTTCCCTGCACCAGGTGGCTGAACTTCACACCGATGAGCCGGATGAGCATGCGTCGCTGGTAAAGTCTTGTAAAAAGCGATTTGGCCAGATCGATCAGCTTGTGGTCGAAGGAAGTGTAAGGAATGCGCTGCTGCAACGTGTGGGTATCGAAATTAGAATAGCGGATCTTGACCGTGATGCAGGAGGTAAGCTTTTCTTCGCGGCGTAACTCGTAGGTTATTTTCTCTACCATGCCCACAAGCGTGTTGTTCAGCAATACGAGATCGGTGGTGTCGGCGTCGAACGTGCGCTCCGCACTGATCGATTTCTGTTCCCAGTACGGTATTACCGGCGTAGTATCGATGCCGTTGGCCTTTTTCCAGATTTCGATGCCGTTCTTCCCCAGCACCTTTTCCATCATCTCCGGGGGGATCTGGCTCAACGTGCCGATGGTGGCCACACCCATGGAACGCAGCAGATGAAAGGTCTTGTCGCCGATCATGGGAATCCTGCTGATGGGAAGGGGATTGAGGAAGGGTCTTACCAGCTGTCCCGGCACCTCTTTCTCACCGTTCGGCTTGGCCTCACCGGTAGCGATCTTCGAAACGGTCTTGTTCACCGACAATCCTGAAGAAATGGGCAGGCCGGTCTGTTTGATGATCTCGCGCCGCAATTCCTGCGCCCATTTCAGGCAGCCGAAAAAGCGATCCATCCCCGTGAGGTCGATGTAATGCTCATCAATCGACGCCTTCTCATACACAGGTGCCCGTTCGGCTATGATTTCGGTAACCATGTTCGAATACTTGCTGTACAGGTCCATGTCGCCCCGAACCACAATGGCATCGGCACACAGCTGCCGTGCCATCTTCATGGGCATGGCCGAATGAACACCGTACCTGCGTGCTTCGTAACTACAGCTCGATACCACCCCGCGGCCCGACAGACTGCCGATCACCACAGGCTTCCCGTTCAGCCTGCTGTTGATCAGCCGCTCCACCGACACGAAAAAGCTGTCGAGGTCGAAATGGATGATGCTGCGACGCGCTATATTTTCAGATGGCTCAGAAAAAAACATAAAATGATTATAAAATAATCAAAAATTCAGATTATAATCTAATCAAAAATTCTTATATTAGCAAGAAAATTTTATGCCATGTATTTTTCTACCAATATTAAATTGTTGCGCAAGCGAAAGAACCGCACCCAGGATGACGTTGCTTTTGCTCTCAACATGAAGCGCTCCACCCTCAGCGGGTATGAAAACGAGGTCAGTTTCCCCACCATTCAGGCACTGGTTGCCTTTTCCAAGTATTTCGGCGTAGCCATTGATACGCTGGTTAAAATTGACCTTCGCGCCCTTACAGAAAGCCAGTTTTCCCAGCTCGAAAGGGGAGGTGACGTGTACCTCAAGGGCAGTAACCTCCGGGTGCTCGCTACCACCGTCAACAGCAGCAATGAGGATAACATTGAGCTGGTATCGGAAAAAGCCAAGGCCGGCTATGCCACTGGCTTTGCCGATCCGGAATTCATCAAGGACCTCCCTGTTTTTCAATTGCCTTTCCTTTCAAGGCAAAAGAAATACCGCACTTTTCAGCTCAACGGGGATTCCATGCTGCCCATTCCCGACGGATCATATGTGACCGGTGAGTTTGTGCAGGACTGGAATAACATCATCAGTGGTCACGGTTACATCGTGCTTACCCTCGATGAAGGCATTGTTTTTAAAATCGCTGAGAACATCCTCGAAACCGAACACAAACTGCGGCTGTTCTCCCTGAACCCCATCTATGAGCCGTTTGAAGTGCACATCAGCGAAATCAAGGAGATCTGGAAATTTGTGAACTACATCAGCTCCGAAATCCCCGATCCCATGATACCCCCCGATGAACTGATCAAAACCGTGGCAGGACTGAAAAAGGACTTGAACTTGCTGAAGAGTAAGTTCGGAAAAGAGTTGTGATTGTTCTGGTTGTGGTTGCAACCTGCAACCTGCAACCTACAACCTACAACCTACAACCTACAACCTACAACCTACAACCTACAACCATTAATTTACGTATACCCGGTATTCCTGTTAACTCAACATTTAATGCGGTACCGGATCATCATTCATATTATTATATTTCTTTCTATTTCAGGTCTGTACGGCAATATTGCCACGGCCCAGTCTTTGCCCATTCAACGTGGTTCGCCCGCTTATTTCGATAGTCTGGATAACCGGATGGACTACCTGCAAAAGCAAATAGCCCGCCTGAAACAAACCCGCGATGTAGCTTATTATAACCTGCAACGTGAGCTTGACCTGACCATCTTTGTCAAAGCCTATGAGGAATATGTTGTGGATGAAGACCTGGATAAGGCCAGGCAACTGACCGAATCACGCCTGGAAAGAGCTGAGTTCAGGAAAGACCAGACTTCGGTGAAGGTGTACCGGCAATACCTCGAGGATGCATTTACCCTGATAAAGCAACAGCGCATGCATTACCAGCAGTTGTTTGTTAAAGAAAAGAACTTCAAAAAGGAATTTGAGCATTACTGTGAACCAGGTAGCCTGGAATCCTTTCAAAGAGCGGAAAGGATGGTTGATCTGGCTTTAAAATATGCTCACGAAAACAACCTGACAGAAACCATCAGGTATCTGGAAGTTTACAAAGCCTATACGCAAGCCAGAATTTTCGATTACGGATCGGCCTATGACCTGGCATCACTCACGAACAGCGAAAAGGAATTTGCGAAAGTATTTCAACCACTTATTACGAGTGATAGCCTGTCCCATATCAGGGAGGCTGAAACCTTACTGGAACATTGTGTTAACTATGGACGACTCACCAATTCTTCCCTGAATGGGGAATTCTTTAAACAGCAGCGGCTGCTGATCACTTCAGCCCTGGCTGATAAGCTCGAAAAAGAGGGCAGGGAAAGAGAACTGGCCAAGTACACCGATCAGGCTGTTACAGCCCAATTTGATACACTCAATCCGCGGGGTGTTTTTAAGTGGCACGACCAGATCATTGTAATTGATGAGTTTATTCCTACCTCCGGCATTGAAAATGTTAAAAAAGGAGAGGCCATCATGCATGCCGACAAGATGCTGGCGGCCTATCTGCAAAAGAACAAGCTCTGTACCGCTGTGAAGGACCTTAAGTTTGGATATGCCTTTATTATCCCTTACAAGTCAAATGCCAAGAATACCTCGTTCTACTACAACCCTGTCAGTCGAAAATGGCAGTATATCGCCTGTTATACGGTTGTGGTAAGCCAGAATTATACACAGGAAGTAAGCAAATTCATGCCACCTGTCCTCTTTGAGGATGAAACAAACAGGGAAGAAAGCCGTCTTTGATCAACCAATTCCCATTCCGGTTGTTATCCATAAAAACAACACGCTATGTTTAAAATGGCCGGAATATCCCTTATATTTATTGCGTCAGTACAACTGGTTTCCTGTTCACAGACTGACCGGAATCATAAACCTATTAACCTGCAAGATATGACAACTGATAAAAAGCTTGATACTGCAACATTTGGCGCAGGCTGTTTTTGGTGTGTTGAAGCTGTTTTTGAGCAGCTTAAAGGTGTATATGCTGTTGAATCGGGTTATTCAGGAGGACATACAAAAAACCCGACTTACAAGGAGGTATGCACCGGAACCACAGGACATGCCGAGGCCTGCCAGATCATATACGATCCTTCCCTGATCTCTTTTACGGAGCTTCTGGAAGTTTTCTGGAAAACACATGATCCCACAACACTGAACCGGCAGGGAGCGGATGTGGGTACGCAATACCGGTCCGTCATTTTCTACCACAATGATGAGCAACGCAGGCTGGCTGAAGAAATGAA
Organism: Bacteroidales bacterium UBA5072; assembly: GCA_002415855.1. GTDB lineage: Bacteria > Bacteroidota > Bacteroidia > Bacteroidales > UBA10428 > UBA5072. The sequence continues at coordinate 43,927 of DIAS01000118.1, read as the reverse complement.
AACGAGGCTCCAGGATGCTAAGATCTGGAAGGATCCCCTGGTCACACAAATTGTTCCCTTTCAGGAGTTCTTCAAGGCAGAGGATTACCACCAGGAATATTACTTTCAGAATACTTCACAGCCCTATTGTTCGGCTGTCATTACCCCTAAGATTGAAAAATTCAGGAAAGTATTTGCCGACAAGCTGAAGGAATAGTCAAAATAAACTAACTTTCAGGATCCAATCCTTCTATTACTCTCTTTATGAAAACTGTAACCGGTATTTTGTTTTCCAGCCGCTTAATGGCTGTACTGTTGGCATTATTTGCCATTTCAATAGCTGTTGCGACGTTTGTTGAGAATGATTTTGGCAGTGCTTCCGCCAGGGCGGTGGTTTACAATGCACATTGGTTTGAGATCCTGCTTTTGCTCGGTGCTATTAATCTCACAGGTAATATCTTTACCAGGAAACTCTATCAGAAAACCAAGTTCACCATTTTTCTTTTTCATCTTGCCTTTCTTCTGATCCTGGCAGGATCGGCCATAACCAGATACACGGGATTTGAAGGGACTTTGTCCGTCAGGGAAGGAGAAGAATCAGGGTTGGTGCTGACTGACCATACCTATCTGGGTATTTCGTTCTCAAAGGCGAACGATCCGGGTTATGAATTTCCGGCTTCTTTCAGTGCCCTGGGCAGAAATAAGTTCAGTAATACTATTAACCTGCAGGGTAAAACTTTCAGTTTGTCCTGTAAGTCGTTTATCCCCAATGCCGTGCCTGATATCGTTGCTGCTGCTGGCGGAAAACCTGTCGCTGAAATTGTTTATTCCGACAAGGAGGGCCGGAAAAGTCTCATTATTTCTTCAGGTGAAACAAAGACCATTGGGCAATTGGTTCTTGCCTTTGATACTCCACCCGCTGATTCCAACACGGTAATTCTTGCTTCTTCGGGTGATTCATTGCTGTTTACTGCTCCCTTCGACGTAACCAGAACAGACATGGCCGATCAGTCGGGTATCTTACTTGGAAAGAATCAGCAACATTCGCTGAAACTGATGCAGCTTTATTCTTTCGGGACGATAATGCTGGTGCTCAATAAGTGCTATGGCGAGGGAAACATCATTGCCCGGCCCTTGCCGGTGCAGGAAGGAGTCACGCTTGATGCCCTGCAGATGGAAGCATCTTCCGGTCAGGAAAAAAAGGAATTCCTGCTGTGGGGCAAAGCCGGAATAGCCGGTAGTCCCGTTGTGGTAACCCTGAATAATTTTGATCTTATAATTACTTATGGTTCTGTATATAAGGAGTTGCCATTTAAATTGAGACTTAACGATTTCATCGTTGATCGTTATCCGGGTTCCCAAAGCCCATCCTGGTTTGAGAGCAATGTCACCCTTTTGGATCAGGAAAGGAATGTTCAGGAATCCAGGCGTATTTACATGAATAACATTTTAAAGTACAGGGGATACCGGTTTTATCAGTCATCCTATGACAGGGATGAAAAGGGTACTATACTCTCGGTCAATCATGATTGGGCAGGAACCCTGGTGACGTACGGCGGATATCTGTTAATGGGTCTTGGGATGGCTTTAAGCCTGTTCAGAAAAAACACACGGTTCAGTAATCTTTCAGCAGAAATCACCCGGCTGAATGCCGCAAAGAAAGCCTTGCTTGCTGCAATTCTGCTGGTATCCGTACAAGGTTTCTCCAGGGCTGGGGAAACAGATTCTGCCACTGTACCTGCTGCTGTTACCCTGAAACACGCCGAACTTGCAGGGAGAATGCTTATACAGGATAACAGCGGCAGAATTGAGCCACTCAATACACTGTCTTCCGAGGTCTTGCGCAAATTGTACCGGAAAACAACCTACAAGGGCCTTACATCCGACCAGGTTTTCCTGGGCATGTTAGCCGATCCGTCCACCTGGCAGCATGAACCCATCATTCGCACAACTCACCCGCAAATCCAGGAATTGCTGGGATCGGGGGGAAAGTACTTTCCGTTTTCCTCCTTTTTCAGGGATAACAATTACGTTCTTCATGATTATGTAGACGCGGCATACCGGAAAAAGCCTGCATTCCGGAGCAAATTCGACAATGAAATCATCCGGCTCGATGAACGGGTAAATGTCGCTTACCTTGTTTTAACCGGGGAGATTTTTCGGATATTGCCCGCTCCCGGTGACAGCACCCGTACCTGGTATAACTATGAAGAAATTCAGGGAAAGGTCAATACCGGTGACTCCGCTTTTGCCAACAATATCATTGCCTATTACTTACAGGATGTTCAGCAGAGCCTGAAATCCGGGAACTGGGATAGTCCTGATAACATTATCCGGTCAATCGGAAATTACCAGGCCACCTGTTCCGCTGATATCATGCCTTCACAGTCAAAGGTATCGCTCGAGGTGTTCCTGAACAAAGCGGATATTTTTGCACGCATCGCTAATTATTATGGACTTGTCGGATTTGTCCTGCTTTTGCTCCAGTTTGTGTCCTTGTTTTATACCCGAATTAAACTAAAAGTTCCGGTAGCCGTCTCTATTATTTTGATTATTATACTCTTCCTATTTCATTCATCAGGTCTCGTTCTGCGTTGGTATGTATCAGGGCATGCACCCTGGAGCAACGGTTATGAAGCATTGACTTACATTGCATGGGCAACGGTACTGGCGGGACTGATATTCGCCAACAGATCGGCAATTACGCTGAGTTCAACAGCCATTCTGGCATTCCTCATTCTGCACACTGCCCACCTGAGCTGGATGGATCCCCAAATAACCAACCTTGTACCGGTACTGAAGTCGTACTGGCTTGTGATCCATGTGGCAACCATCACGGCAAGCTATGGATTTCTTGCCCTGGGGGCCTTGCTGGCTTTCATCAACCTCATGTTGATGATCATGCAGAACAGGAAGAACAAACAGTACATTCATATAACGATCAGTGAGCTTTCCTGCATAGTTGAAATGACCCTGATTGCCGGACTTTACCTGTTGACAATCGGGACTTTTCTGGGCGGTGTTTGGGCTAACGAATCCTGGGGCCGTTACTGGGGCTGGGATCCTAAAGAAACATGGGCGCTTGTCACTGTTCTTGTTTATGCTTTTATTGTACACATGAGGATGGTCCCGGGTCTGAAAGGATTGTTCAGTCTAAATTTAGCTTCTTTGCTCGGCATAACGTCTGTGATCATGACCTATTTCGGAGTGAACTACTACCTTACGGGACTGCATTCCTATGCCAAAGGCGATCCGCTACCGGTGCCTTCGTTTGTGTTCTATTCCATGCTGATCGTTGCTTTTGTGGCACTTGCGGCGTTTTTCAATTATCGCCGCCTGAACAAGCCGGATGCGTAAGTGCCTGGCGCTATTCCTCTTTGATGATTATGGCTTCGTAAGTGAATAATTCGGCTTCCTTCCAGCCATTGCGTCCAATGCCTGCTTTGTCGGAGGAACAGTGCTCTACAAATTCTTCTTTTGACCAGCCTGTATTTACGGCGACCTGGGGAAGGTAAGTGCCCGAACTGTGACCTTTTCTGATGTATATGCCATGACGGCCAAGTTCTATTTCCTCAACAGCAGCAATTCTTTTCAATGGTGTAAGTACCGAGATTTCGATTTTCAGCTCATCGATCTCTTCCTTTGTCACCGGAGGGAAACGGTGATCATGTATGGATGATGCAATTGCTATTTCCTGGATCAGTTCATACAAGGTCAGGTCAGGAGTAAACCTGCCGATGCATCCGCGCAGTTTACCCTGCCTGTACAGGGAAACAAATACACCGGCATGTTGTTTGAGTGCAGCTGACAGGTTCACGCTACCGGTGCCTGATCTTTCTCCGCCAGCCAGTCTGGTGATAATAGCGTTGCGCGCCAGATCCAGCAGCACTTTTCTGTCTCCCTGCGAGAAAATCATCCCCGTCACGTCTTTGTTATCCAAGGTTTCAGTGTATCCGACAGAAATGGCATAATAGCCAACCACACGTGATTTGTTCTCCATGCCGGCTGCATCTCCCGAATTCCTGTAATCCACAAGTCTGTATTGTATTCCCTGAATGTTCTCAGTTAAGTAAAGGAGTGTCAGCACCGACGTCCAGCCACAAAGACAGGTTGAAAGTCCCGGGATCCCCGCATGCTCATTTTTTGCAATTGATTTTAGAAGACCTTCCGGGTTGTTGGTCAGGATTGCCTCGGCAGTTTGCCTGTCTATCCTGCAGGCGTCATCATACCCGGGATAATGTGAAAAGTCCGTGCTGATGACAAACAGGTTCGAGGGTACAAAATACGGCTTGAGCGTTCGGGCTATTTCCCGGCAGGTTGAGGCTTGTTGCGTGGCAATGACAATGGGTATGATCTGGAATTTCTTCCTGAGCCAGAACTGGAGGAAAGGCAACTGTACCTCCAGACTGTGCTCATTGATTTGGGCATCTGAACGATCAGAAATAAAAGGATTTGCGGCAATCAGTTCACGTGATTGTTTAATATTTACCGGAACTTCACCAAGGGGAGTTCTGAAATTGCCATGGGTGTATACCGAGGCACCATTGAACGCATACCGATGACTTGAACCAATAACAAAGATATTCTCATATTCCTTGTCGGGATCGACCTGCATGAACGCTGAAGCTGCTACGCCACCGGAATATACGTAACCTGCATGGGGAGAGATCACTGCCAAAGAATTTCCGGATAACTTTGTGCTTGCGCCACTGAACAGGCGCTCAAGCTCAGCTTTTAATCCGCCAGGATTGCCCGGATAGAATTGTCCGGCCACAGCCGGCTCCCTGGTCATCAGTTTTTCATTGGAGGATTCCATGGCATTGATGGTTCAGGTTCGCTGGGAATAAAGCTTTATCAAATTTACACAATAAAATGATCGGTTGTGTTAGATTGAATGGTACGCTTTCAACAGGGTTCCGGTAATGATATCATGGGTCTCATCCAGCAGGAGTTTTATCGACTCCTCATTGTACTGGTGGATTTCAACCGGTTTATGAACGATCATGGTAGCTTTGCCCGGCATCAGATCGATGGTCCCCGTCGGCAATATATCTTTGGTACCCCGTATGGTGATAGGGAGAATTGGCAAGCCCAGGTCAATGGCGAGCTTGAATGCCCCCTTCTTAAATGGCCCCACTTCTCCTGTTTTGCTGCGCGTACCTTCAGGAAAAATCACCACCGATGTTCCGTTCACAAGCCTTCTTTTTGCCTCGTTCAAGGATTCCAAGGCCACACGGCTGTTTGAACGGTCAAGGAAAATATGCCCTACCTTTCTGCTGCCAAAACCTACACCGGGAATCTTTCCCAGTTCCTTTTTCATCACCCACTTGATATCGATACCTAACCAGCCGTAAACCAGGAAGATGTCGTAAATACTCTGGTGGTTGGATACAATGACATAGGATCTGCCTTTTTCTATATTTTCTCTCCCGCTCACATTCACAAACATGGGTGTAAGCCAGGCGTTGAGCCGAGACCAGATTACCCCTCCGAAAAAACTGCCTATGCGCTGGTTGATTAAAGATGAAACAAGGACGGCAACTATACCAAAGAAAATGGTATTGATGGTCAGAAATGGCAGGAAAAACAACCATTTATAGGGTTGATACAGCATATGCAAAATTTTCCTGGTCACATTGTAGCTTTTTACAAAAATAAAAGAAAAATCAGTATGGCTGGACAAATTTGTTCACCTTGCCGCAAAGAAACTTCACGGATAACCTGCTGACTATTGATAACTTTCTTTGTTTTTTTTAGAATCGGTATAAATAATTCTAATTATTTAATTATACCTTTGCAGATACAATTTATTAATTTAATACTATGAAAGAAGGTAAAGTAAAATTCTTTAATGAGAACAAAGGATTTGGATTTATTAAAGATGCAGAGACCGGTAACGAATACTTCGTTCATGTTTCTGGCTTGATTGACAAAATCAAGGAAGACGACAATGTGTCTTTTGAACTCCAGCAGGGTAAAAAAGGATTGAATGCGGTTAATGTGAAACGAATATAACGATTCGAACAACACCTGAGGAAAATTTTAATCCTTAACCCTCCCGCCCACAGCGGGAGGGTTTTTTTATGAACAAGCCAGGAAGCGAGCGTTTTTTTGGTATATTTACTTAACGGGACGATACTAAAATTCCCCGGATGCAAAAATGAGTGAAAAAATCATGGATGATGCAAAACAGCAGCAACCAGGCTGGCTGGTAATCGTGAATCCGAATGCAGGTAACGGAAGGGGAAAGAAAGACTGGCAGAAGATCTCATCGTTGTTATCGAAATATGAATTGTCTTACCAGGCAATATTTACAGAGGCCAGGAGGCATGCCATCCTTCTGGCCAATGAAGGCATAAAGACTGGCTTCCGAAAGATCATCGTTGTGGGCGGTGACGGAACCATGAACGAAGTGGTAAATGGTGCCTTTGCACAAAAAATATGCCCCAGTTCCGAAATTACCCTGGCCATGATCACAGTTGGAACGGGAAACGACTGGGGGAAGCTTTTTGGTATACCACTCAATTATGAAAATGCGATACAAATCATCAAGGAGGGTAAGCACAAGCTCCAGGATGCAGGCATTGTACATTACTACCACGGAACATCGAGGCAGAAAAGATATTTTATTAACATAGCCGGACTGGGTTTTGACGCCGTTGTTGTGAAACGTACCAATCTTCAGAAGGAAAAGGGAAGACGAGGCAAGACCCTGTACTTTTACAACCTGCTTAGAAGTTTGCTGTTGTACCGGCATACGGCTGTTTCTGTGGAAATCGACGGTAAAATCATGCACAATGATGTATTTACCATCAGCATAGGCATCGGTAAATTCTCGGGAGGGGGGATGATGCAAACTCCCTTCGCCATTCCCGATGACGGGTTGTTTGATATTACCATTGTAAAAAAGATCAGGAAAGGTGAAATTATAAGAAGCCTGGCGATGCTTTACGACGGAACAATTCTCGAACATCCCAAGATAGAGGGGCACAAAGGGAAAAGCATCCTGATCGATTCAGATCCCCTGATCCATGTTGAGGCTGATGGAGAATCGCTTGGACATTCTCCCTTTGAATTCGGCATCCTTCCACAAAGTATCAACATCATCTATGGCCATCTCTCGCTTTAATCGGGTACTTTTTCTCTGCTAAACACCCATACATACCTTTTTCATAATTATTAAAATGAAAATATGTTAATCTTTATTAACTGTTAATCAATATATTAATTCCATTTTATGATCTTTTAATTTAAATAAAAGTTCAAATAAATACAATTTTGGGTCCTATTCAATTAATATATAGGCTTAACATGTTGTAATCCAGTGTATAAAGAGATTTATTCAAACTATTTATCCAAGTATCTTAGTCCGCAAAAGACCCCTAAAAGGAAGCATAAGCATTGAGATTTTTCATCCTTTCTCCTGAAATTAAGCATCAAGTAATAACATTACACATGTAACATCACTGAAGTTACTCATGTAATCATTATTATTGTTACATTTGTAGTATGAAAGAAAGAATGTTTCAGCTTTTAAACCGGCTGGGTTTTACAGCTACCAGGTTTGCCGATGAAATAGGGGTACAGCGGTCAGGAATATCCCATATATTAAGCGGTCGTAACCAGCCTTCCTATGATTTTATCCTGAAAACCATGAAGCGGTTCCCGGATATCAATATCGAATGGTTGCTGGTCGGTAACGGAGAAATGATGAAAACAGACTTTAATGACACCAATACAGTTACTAGGGCTGTAAAAGTGAAACAAAGTCCTTCAGGACAAGCAGACCTGTTTGATAACCCGCCAAAACCAGAACAGAAAGTTACATATGTAAACAGCGTTAAGAGAATTATTTTACTGCATGCTGACGGTACGTTTACGGAATATCAACCATCGGGTAAAGATTGAAGGATTATCATTATCTTTGCGTAAAACTCCATGTACAAGACCATAATCCGTCCTGTTCTCTTCCTGCTTGATCCGGAAAAGGTTCATCATCTGGTGGTTTTCGCGCTAAAATGCGCCTATCGCTTGCCTGGAATGCGTGGAATGCTGAAATTTGTCTTTCAGGATCATTCACCACTTCTCATGACCAGTGTTGCCGGTCTTGAATTTCCAGGCAAGGTTGGATTGGCTGCCGGATTTGATAAAAATGCGGACTTTTTCAAGGAGTTTTCACTGTTCGGCTTTGCTTTTATCGAAATTGGAACTGTAACGCCCCTGCCACAAGCAGGCAATCCGAAACCCCGACTTTTCAGGCTTCCCAAGGATAAAGCCCTTATCAACCGAATGGGTTTTAATAACAAGGGGGCTGATTATGCCCGGAAAAACCTTCAAAAAAGAGACAAGACGCTGATCATTGGCGGAAACATTGGTAAAAACACTACAACACCCAATGAAAGGGCTCCTGACGATTATTTAAGTTGTTTCAACAAGCTTTATGATGACGTAGATTACCTGGTCATTAATGTAAGCTGCCCGAATATCGCAGGATTGGAAAAGCTGCAGGACCAGGATTCCCTACGGAAAATCCTTGACAGGATCATGGAGCAAAGAGCAGCAAAAGCTGTCAGAAAACCGGTATTTCTTAAAATCTCACCGGATCTGTCGTTGACTCACCTGGATGAGATCATATCACTGTACCATGAAATAGGGCTGGATGGCATCATAGCAACCAATACAACGACAAAACGTGATGGTTTGATATCAGAGGATAGCCGGATTAAAAAAATCGGAAAGGGTGGATTGAGCGGCCATCCTCTTCGGAATAAGACCCTGGAAGTGATAAGTTACATATGTAAACAATCCGGTAACAGCATCCCGGTGATCGGGGTGGGCGGCATATTGACTCCTGCGAATGCGCTGGAAATGATCAGGGCAGGTGCATCGCTGGTACAGGTGTACACAGGATTCATCTACGATGGGCCATTCATTGTCAAAAGAATTAACAAAGAACTTAAAAAGCATCTGGCGTATAAAACGTTGTAAGTTCGAATATTGAAAACACAGGATTATGAAGAAAACTTGCTTTGCCTTGCTGATTTCTGTTTTCCTATCATTTTGCGCACTGAATACATCGTTTGGGCAGGGAAAAAACCTTGTAGTAAATTCAGGTTTTGAGGAATACGAAAGTTGTCCGCAGGATTATACCCCAGAGAACCTGTCGCATAAACTGGTTCCGGGATGGTCCTATCCGACCCGTGCCACACCCGACTATTTCAACAGGTGCAGTCCAAAAAACGTCAGTGTACCTAAAAACTTTGCAGGAGAAAGTGAACCCAACAGTGGGGATGGTTATGTCGGAGCCATTTTGAGCGGTACTGAAGAAAGTTACCGGGAGTACATCCAGGGAAAATTAACAACATCCATGATCAAGGGGCAGCGTTACTGTGTCAGGTTCTACTACAAGCTGGCCTCCTATTCACGGTTTGCCGTCGACCAGATGAGTTTGTTTTTCAGCGAGATAGAGATCAAGAACGACATCAACGTAAACCTTACATACACACCGCAGATCACCAATAAAATTGGACTATTCCTCGATAATATTGATGAATGGGAGGAATTCTGTACCGTATATACTGCCACAGGAGGCGAACGTTTTTTTATTATCGGAAACTTCCGGAATTATGACAATACCAACTACGTAGTAACCGACAAGAACGTGGTAAACATGCGCAACAAAGCGTATGCCTACTATTATTTTGACGATGTCATCATATCACCGTTGGAGAATTGCCGGGATTGTCCTTCTGTTCCGCATGATTTTGAAAGCCGCATTATTGAGACAAGGTACACAGGTGGTACGGATCCCATCACAGGCAAAGCCTCAAGGATCATCAATGACGGAAGGATACGCATTGGTTTGATTGGCGGTACACCTCCTTATTCCGTTACCTGGAATAACAAAATGACCGGAACCGAATTGCTAAATCTGCCGGCAGGAAAATACATCTATCTTGCAAAAGATCTGTACAATTGTCAGTCTACCGATACAGTTATTTTTATTCAGCCTGAAATTGTTAAGGATGAATTCCTCGACGGATTGCGTGCGATTGAAGAGGGTTCTGCCGTAGTCCTGGAGAACATTTTCTTTGATTTCGACAAAACCGTCCTGCTTCCTGAATCCTATGCTGAACTTGACAAGGTTGTTCAGTTTATGCTCGAAGAGGATATCAAACTCATTGAAATATCCGGTCATACTGATAACGAAGGATCGGATTCTTACAATCAGAAACTATCTGAAGGAAGAGCGGCATCGGTGGTGAAATACCTCGCTTCACAAGGTATCAAAACTGAAAGGATGTCTGCGGTTGGATATGGGGAAAGCAGGCCCATTGATACAAACCAAACGGAGGAAGGAAGAGCCCAGAACCGTAGGGTGGAGTTTACCCTGATAAAAAAATAACTTTATGAATTACCATATGCCGGTTTTGAAAAGGACGCTGCACATTTGTCAGGTTGCCTTTTGGATGTTTATCTGCCTGACCACAGGGTTGTATGGACAGAATGTGAAGAAAGGTTACAAGCTGCTGGAGAAGCTGGATTATGAAAAATCAAGGGAAGTTTTCCTGGATGCTTTGAATGAGAACAGCCAGGATCCGGCTGCCTTGTTTGGCCTAGCCCTGATCTATGCCGATGAAAAGTCGCCCTATTACGACCTCATTCAATCATGGGAGCATACACGGAATGTAAAGCAATACCTGGACAAGCTTACACCTGAAGAGACTGAATTCATCGGTGAATACTTCTATAATACGGAGGTCAGGCATATCAGCAGACCGGTTAGAAAAAAGATCGAATATGCCCTCGAAACAATTGAAGCTAAACTAATTAAATACATCCGGGAGGAAAACAACCTCGAAATCGTATACGAGGTTATTGAAAAATTCCCTGATTTCAGACATTATGATAATGTAATTCACATCCGCAACCAGCTGGAATTCAGAAAATATGAAAAGCTTAACCAGTTGGATGGTTATCTGGAGTTCATACGTAAATTTCCGGATGCCGCCCAGGTGGATAAAGCCATCAAATACCGCAACAGGCTTGCTTTTGAAAAGGTTTGCCAGGTAAATACGGTGGAAGCATACAGGGACTTCATCAAAACCTATCCGGAAGCTTCTGAAATTAACCAGGCAATTAAGAATTTAAATGCTGTGGCGTTTGAAAGGGCGAAGCAAAAGAATACGATCGCCGCTTTCGATCAATTTATCAGTGATTATCCGGATGCTTTGGAAATCTCCGAAGCCAGAGTCATTCAGAAACAGCTGCTGTATGAATACGCTAAAAAAATACAAACCCTGGAGGCCTATAACGAGTTTATCAGAAAGTACCCTGAAGGACAGCAGTATATTGATATTTTCAACCTGAAAGCACTTGACAATGGCATGCGATTTATGAACCAGCACCCGTTACCCACGAACAATGTCCAGTGGGCCCGCAGTTTCGATGAGGAGGGAAATCAGGAACTTAGTGCATGCCTTACCGTGGATACCTTGAACAATTACCTGGCAGGAAGTACAGTCCTTAAATCAGATACAGGATCAACTGATGTCTGGATCATTAAAATGACCCAGGATGGTAAAATGATCTGGAACAAGTATATTGGTGAAGGATTCAATGATCAGGTGGATATGCTGGCTGTTAATCGGGAGAACGAGATCCTTGGTGCAGGATATACATGGCTGGGAACCGATTCGGCTTCCATTGAAGCATGGCTTTTTAAACTGGGCCCGGATGGCCAGAAAATCTGGAGTAAAACACTTGGCAGAATGCACATTCGAACCATTTTACCCGCCCGTTCTGGTGAAACTTTCCTGGGGGGGTACCTGGTAGATGATTCCCTTCGCAGAAAGTATTCCCTGATCGTACTGAATGAAAGCGGCAAACGGCTGTGGAGCAGAACATATACCGGTACGGGTGAAATATTGCAGATAGCAGAATTCCCTGATCAGCATATTCTAATGGTCGGCAATCATTGGCGTGCAAAAACTGATGCCAGGGGATACCTGGTCTGGGAGTCTTCCACCGCCATCACTGACAGCATCGTTTCCGCACAACTTTTACCCAGAGGGGAGATAGCCTATCTTGCAGTCCGTAATAACCAAAAACTGATATTCTCAAAAACCAGTCAGGATAATAAGGTAATACTGGAAAAGGAAATCACCTTGCCGGAGATTCCCATTGCCGTTTCGGGCATGTTAAAATCGGCTTCAAATCAACTGATTGTGACTTTCTCCTTCGGGCAATACCAGACTATTAACTGGATTAACACAGCCAGTGGGACAATATCAGCTTCTGCAAAGATCCCGGAAGGTTTTCTTATTGAAGGGATGGTTACCGACAGGAAGAACAATCTTCTTTTCACTGGTTGCAATGGTGAGGTACTGGTGATCAGAAACAATGGCAGTAGTTTCTGAGAGCGGAAATACACATAATATCATGTAATGCTTTTTTTACTATTAGTCAATAATATCAGGCAATTCATCACCGTTATTTAGGTATTCGTCAAAATTGCAACATACCGCTGCAATTTTTCCTCATTTGATCAGTATAAGTGTTAAAAGAGCGCATGAAAAATGAGGGTGCTCAAGGGCCTGTTCAGGAAGACCCCAAGCATTATTACGACTACTTGAGGCAGCAACGTGAGATTGCCGAGAGTCTCAAATATGCCAGTTATATTCAGCAGGCGTTATATCCCACAGAGTCACTTATAGCCCGGCTTATACCGGAGTATTTTATATTCTTTCGGCCCCGGGAGATGGTAAGTGGTGATTTCTACTATGTTTCAGGGCACGGGGATAATATCTTTATCGCTGTAGGTGACTGCACCGGACATGGGGTACCGGGTGCGTTTATGAGTCTGCTCGGTATTACATTTTTAAACGAGATTATCTCCCGTGGGAACTTTTACGGAGCCGCTTCAGTTTTAAACAACATGCGGGAACATGTCATGAAAGCGTTGAGCCAGACAGGAGAGGAATCAGAACAGAAAGACGGTATTGACTTAGCCGTGTGCATCCTGGATATCCGGAAAAACAAGCTGGATTTTGCCGGTGCGTTCAACCCGTTATACATGATACGAAACAATCGTCTAATAGAAGTTGAGGGAGATAAAATGCCGGTTGGTATCGGAGCTGAGGAGGAAAAACCGTTTACAGGCCACAGTCTTGACCTGGAGGATAATGATATGCTGTACCTCTTTACAGATGGCTTTGTGGATCAGTTTGGTGGTTCGAATGGTAAAAAATACAAATACAAGTCATTCAGGGAACTGCTGATATCTGTCAGTGAATTACCCATGCAGGAACAGAAAAACCGGATTCAGGGAACATTTGAAGCATGGAAAGGCAACCAAAGACAGCTTGATGACGTATTAGTATGCGGTTTCCGTTACCGATTTGCAAAACCTGCAATGATTTAAAAAATCTCAAAGAATCCATGAAAATCACTGCGTTTCATATCATGAACTATCGCTCGATCGTGAATTCAGGCATTTGTTACCTGTCTCCTGATAACATTACTTCCCTGATCGGCCAGAATGAATCAGGTAAAACCTCCGTACTGGAAGCATTAAGGAGTTTTTATGAGGGACAGATCACGGATGACGTACTTCGGAGTGACCAGTCCTTCCCTGAGATCACCTGTACTTTCCTGCTCGAGGAAGGTGACAGGCTGGATGAGATTGTTGATTTCAGACTTTTGCCGGCTGACCTCCACGAAGCAATGGGCAGCAAACATGAAATTTCACTCAAAAGAAAATGGACCAATGCCAGAAGCAACGCCATTTTAATAGCAGAGCCTGAAGTGCTGGCCTTCTACGGATCCTTGGAAAATAAAAGACAGGAAATGGATCTGCGCATAGCCCGTTCTTTTCAGGAACTGGTCCAACAAACAGAACATTCAGCAAGGGAACTGCAGGCTTCAGAAAAAGCAGTTCAGGATGCTCGCCATACGTTGAATTCCCTGCATGCCAGACTCGAAGATACCATGCGCGTTCTCAATAAATCGAAAAAGCCGGATGAACGAATAGCGGCGGAACAGGAAAATGAGACTATCCGGCAACATATGGCAGATGCTGAGTCAGACCTGAAAAACAGACTGGGCCAGGTAGAAATGGAGAAAGCGGCCATCCAGTCGCTTGCAGAGAAGCTGAATGCCTGTAAGCAGTTCAACGAGATCGCAGCACAGCTTAACGCAGTTGCTGAGGAAGCCAAGGTCAAATCCGGCCTTATCCTCGATGCAGAACACCAGTATGAACTTTGTTCCTCAGACAGGGAGAGCCGGCTGATCGGCAGACGGCTTGAGCAACTGAGGATTTCCCGGCAACAGGTCGTGAATACCCTGAAGGATCTGAACGAAAACCTATCCATCAAGAGAAAGGCGCTCGACCGGCTGTTGGATGGAAAAAATATCAAGGATGCAGAAAGTGAAGCCGACAGGGAACATGAGATTGAGAAGAATTATGCCACCATCGAGGAATTAGGTCTCCGGCTTTTTAAACATGTTCCCATGTTCGAATTCTTTGAAGATTTCAGCAGCCTGTTACCCAATAAAATCGACCTGGAAGATCTTCTGAATGAAAACACCCGTGCCGAAGGCTACAAGGCAGCGCGCAATTTCCTTTGTGTAGCCGGATTAAATGCAGATTTCTTTCGGGAGAAGAATCACCGCATCCTGAAGCAGAAAATAGAAAACCTGAACAGCGAAATTACAATTGATTTTCAGGACTACTGGCGCCAGAATGTAGGAAAGAACGATAAAATAAGAATCAACTTTGAACTGGAGCATTACGATTATACCCAGCCAGAGAAAAGCGGAAAGCCCTACCTCGAATTTTGGATCAAGGACAAGCAGGAAAGACTTTATCCCAAACAAAGAAGCAGGGGGGTAAGATGGTTTCTGTCGTTCTATCTCGAACTCAAAGCAACAGCCAAGGAGAACACCAGGAATCGTGTAATGCTCATCGATGAACCAGGTCTGAGCCTTCACGCAAGGGCTCAGGAAGATGTCCTGAAGGTATTTGAGGATCTCAAGGATAACCTGCAGATCATCTATTGCACACACTCACCCAACCTGATCGACATTCAGAAATTATACAGGATCATGGCGGTACAACGCGCCAAGGATGCTGATGAGAAAAGCGAAACAATCGTGCTGGACGCCAGAAGTCTGCATGAAGCCTCCGCGGATACACTTTCACCGATATACTCTCTGATGGGTACACGGCTGAATGACAGACAGTTCATTTTCCCAAAGAATAACCTGATCGTCGAGGATACCATTACCTATTATTACCTTGATGCCATGTCGCGGTTGTATGGCTACGAGGGACTGGTTCATTTTATTCCCGCATCAGGTCCGGAAAATATTCCCATGATGGCCAATATCCTT
Source organism: Bacteroidales bacterium UBA5072 (assembly GCA_002415855.1). Classification (GTDB taxonomy): domain Bacteria; phylum Bacteroidota; class Bacteroidia; order Bacteroidales; family UBA10428; genus UBA5072. Next base: position 28,555 of record DIAS01000118.1, on the reverse strand, counting down.
TTTGGCTGGAAAATTGATTTTGGTTTGCTGACAATGGACAATCCGGTCTGCAACCATGTCGTTGAATTTCTCCAGGCAACTACTTTCTTCAGAAATGATGAGGCCGTCAACCGTAAAATCCAAAGCCTGCAAGGTTTTACCGGTATCGAGGATCTTTTTTCTACCATTGACTTCAAGCGTTTTATCCTGCAACAACGCATCGGTATTACAGTAAAGAACACCGAGTTTATTGAAAGCAATAATTTATCCCGTCTGATCCTGGCAACTGATTTCTGCACAAAACTCCAAAAAGAAGGAACACACTTCAACGATTTTGATGAGGAATCAAGACGGAATTTTGAGAAGCTTTTCCAGATTATACAAAACATGCTGGAACAGGTTCCTGTCCAACATTCCATCAACTAGCATCCAAAGAAGGAGTATTCTTAAGTTACTAAGAATTAATCGGTTGATTTTTGCAAAAAAAATTGACGAACGTGCAACTTTCTTTGACGAATAGTCGTATATTTATGACGAAATAATTCAAAAAAGATTAATACTATTCGACATGGGCACTTTGATTCTTATTCTTGTTCCTGCTGCATCGCTATTTGTTCTTGGCTACCTGGTATTAACAGCCCCTGAATACCGCAAGCTTTAGCGATTTGATCCATTCAGTTTGCTGTTCTTTCTGCTGAAAGAAAAATAGACCAGCAATCCGGTTCCCAGCCATATCAAAAACCTTAGCCAATTGGTATGTCCCAATTTGGTCATTAAAAACAAACAACACAATAAACCCAGTACCGGTATCACGGATAGTCTTTTCCTGTAACTGATCCAGGCAATTATGGGGCAGGTTACGAGAAAGATCATCATGGGCAATTTTTCAACTAAGCTGTGGTAAAAGGATTTACCGTAACCAAACAAAAAGAAATCATTCCAATAGTCCCTGTTAAAAACCAGGTTGATGGCAATCAGTCCCGCAACCAACACCGGTATGATGAATCTTCCGCTGACATAGGGTACGCTGAACCGGCTATGAGGTTTCGCAGGATTATTTTGCAGCACCAGGATACCTCCACATACTACAACAAAGGCAAACAATGTACCGATACTGGTGAGATCGGTAACTTCCTTCAGATTCATGAACAGAGCAGGTAGCGCGACCACAATGCCGGTAACGATAGTGGCAAAAGAAGGTGTCTTGTAGCGGGGATGAATTTTGGAGAAGGCTTTGGGAAGCAGGCCGTCACGACTCATGCTCATCCAAATCCTGGGCTGGCCGAGCTGAAATATCAGGAGTACACTGGCCATCGCTATCAGCGCTGTAAAGGCAACGATGCCGCTGATCCAGTCGAGTCCGATCCTTTTAAACACAAAGGCCAGCGGATCTCCGACACCCAGCTCACGGTAATTGACCATGCCCGTCAGCACCAAAGCTATCAAAACATACAAAATTGTACAAATGCCAAGTGCATAAAATATTGCCCTGGGGAGGTCGCGTGTCGGGTTCCTGCATTCTTCGGCCGTTGTGGATATGGCATCAAAGCCTATAAATGCGAAGAATACTGCAGAAACCCCCTTCAGTACCCCTGAAATGCCCTCGGGAGCAAAAGGACTCCAGTTTTCGGGATGCACATAAAACGAACCGGTAACAATCACCAGAAATATGACAAGCAGTTTGATACCTACCATGATGTTGTTTACTGTCCTGGATTCCCTGATGCCAATAAAAACGACATAAGTTATAACCGCAACAATCATCAGTGCGGGGAGGTCTGCAATGAATCTGAAATTTCCCAGCGAAGGGGCGGTGATCCAGGCTTCATTTGCTTGTTGCAGTGAAGCGGACAACGCTGAAACATCGCCTCCGTGGTTCAGCGTTTCCACTATCATCCCATGGGCCTTCAACGCGCTGAAATAATCCATGGTCAGGAATTCAGGCAAATGCCATCCAAATCCGCGGATAAATTCAGTGAAGTAATCCGACCAGGATATGGCCACGGCGATATTGCCAATGGCATATTCAAGCAACAGATCCCATCCAATAATCCAGGCGATCAGCTCCCCCAGGGAGTAGTAGGCATATGTGTAGGCACTGCCGGCCACTGGTACCATAGATGCAAACTCGGCATAGCACAAGGCTGAGAAGCCACAGGCAATGGCAGTAAAAATAAAAAGAACACTGATTGCAGGTCCCCCGTCAGTGGCAGCATTACCGATGGTGGAGAAGATCCCAGCGCCTACTACTGCAGCGATCCCAAAAGCTGTCAGGTCCCTTACACCCAACGATTTCTTTAACTGAAGCCCTGATTGCTGGCTTTCTTTCGATTCATTGAGGATGTTATGAAGGGGTTTGGTACGCCATAATGTTCGCTTATCCATGGAGAAAATTGTGTAAATTGCAAATACTAAAGATAGTCACTCTATGAAAAAACTACTCAGCCTCTTCTGCATTTTTTGTTGCCCGTTCCTGCTGCACTCCCAGGAATTCACCCTGGGATGGGAAGGAGACAGGATTATTGCCGATGAGACATTTTTGGATGCTCCACAATGGATGTGCAACCAGTCAAGTCTTATGCTGGGTGATTCCTGCTATGTTTCATCTGATACTGCATTGCACCTGCATTGGAAGTATGGGGCCGGAATCCGAGGAAAATTCGCACAGTGCTACCTTGTGCTTTCAGTTCCGCTGGACCTGTCGGATCTGGATGTAATTGGACTGGATGTCCGCGGAAAACCTGGGAAAAGCCAGGTCCGGAATGTAGAGCTTAAATTTGAATCCGCCGGCCTGCAGGCATCCTATACCTGGGAAAACCTGGCTCATATCGACCGCTGGTGCAACCAACTGGTGATACTGAAGGAACAATTCTCAAATGGCCGGCAATTCAACTGGAGTTCAGTGCAGGTCATCTCTTTTGCCGTTACCATGAATTCATCAGACCTGACAGACATGGAAGCGGATTCAGGTGTGGTGTCCTTCCGCCATTTAATCGGGCAAACGGTTGATCATTTCATCCGGGCCCAACATTTGGAACAACTGGTGGATTTTGAGATAGATGACCTGGAGGCTGTCCGTTTGAATGCTGCAACTGCCCTCAAAAACAGGCAAAAATCCACGGGACTGCTCACCACGTGGATACCTGACGGTTCATCGTGGCTATATGGTCAGGGACTGGCACTGAGGGCCCTCACCGAGGAAGGTGAATGGAATGGTCCGGTTGCCCTGAACGATTTTGCAGTAGCAGCCGAAAACCTGGCTCAATTCCTTGCCAGTCACCAGGCAGCAGAGGGTTACTGGCCCCGGGCATGGAATTCCGAATCAGGAAATATCCTTGTCAACCTCGAAGGGGACAATACGGTATGGATGGGTGATTTTCCCTGGATACCGGGCAGTCTGGCCTATTATTACAGGAAGTCAGGCGATAGCGAGGTTTACCCTGCCATTCTCAAGGCCAAAGCATTCCTATATGATCTGATCGAACCATCTGGTAAGGTCAATACTTTGAATTTGCTGAGCCGACAGAAATCAGAAGTTTCCAATTATGAGGGTTATGCAGCCACACTATATGGGTTGCTGGAACTTGGGGATACGATAAAAGCGGATCAGGTTATGGATTATGTCATGAGCTCCGGCTGGGACGATCAGCTGCTCTTTTGGAAAGAGGGGCCGAATTCAGCAAGACCCGTGCTGCTGGTGAATACATGGCTTGCCGCCCTGGCTTCCTCCCTGAAGCTTCCTGCTGAATCGCTGAATGCCTTATCCATGGCAGGAAAGCTGCTGTATACAAAGGGCAGGGGAGAACCATATGGATTCGACGGGGTAGGACCAGTTGCCACCTGGTACGAGGGAACACTGTCCTACATTGCAGCTGCCGGTCCTAAAAGCAACATCCTTTTTGCCGGTATAAGAGATCATATCAACGCTGACGGTACCGTTCCTGCATATAATGAAAACCTGGGCGCCATAGCCGGCATCTGGGCAGTTGATTGGTCAAGCCTCGACGCTACATCATGGTTATATTTTGCTGCCGCGCAAAAAAGTCCCTTCGGATACAGCGGTGCCGATCCGGACATGTTCACCTCGCTGCCAGAAGCATACAAACCGCAGAATCGTATTGACCTGTTATGTAAAGGGAATATGATTTATATTGTAGATAATCAACCTCTTGATGGTGATTATTGCATCAGTTTGTTCAACCTTCAGGGTGTGATTTTGGGATCAGAAATGATGAAACAGGGCAGGAAGGAGATTGCGATTACTGACCTCACCAGGCAATCACTGCAAAAAGGGGAATTGTATATTCTGGTGCTCGGCGGGAAAAAGGAAAGTCTTGTAAGAAAGATTGTTTACAGGTGAAAATCAACATCACTTCCGTTAGCACCTGCATACATACCAGTAGCAACCAGTACCCGGGCTGTACCGTCACAACCTGGCCGACACTGTAGCACGGCAGTTCCAAGTTCGGGAAATCCTTCATCCTCCAAACCGGTTGTCCTGATCAGGGCCATTCCGGAGACTGGATTTTCGATGCATGTTGAAGCAACCTGAACATCAACCATGGCAACCTGTACAATTTCTGCCGAAGTGCCTGCAACCTGTATCAGCTGTCCGCCACCCGTAATGGTGTAATCATCATCAGTATTATCATCAGGCGTTCCCTGGTTAGTAACATCTATCAGATAGGCATCCTGTGTAACGGCGACATAAACATCAGTAGCCCTGGTCATTTCAAGGCGCTTCAGCTCGGTGGTAATTTCCAGTGTGCCAAGGTTGACCTGAAGAAGTGATACCTGGTCGGGATTCAAGCGGATATCCATATCTGCCAAAGCTATAGTGATATTGTTGCCGTCCCGCATTACTGGTATGGTCTCAATACCGATCAGATCGAGGATTTCAGTACCAGCGTTATAGTCAGAATACAATATGGAGAGAACTGCAGTGGTGGCATCCGGCCATAATCCGGCTATGGTTATTGTACCGGCCTTGCACCGAATAAATTCAGGTCCTGAAGTAACTGACAGGTCAATAACCATCAGGGCAGAGCAGGGGAAGCCTTCATTGCTGCGCACTAATGAAACACCCGGCAAAGAACTTCCCTCTATGACAGTCATGGCAAGATTGGCCGTAAAACCTGTCAATATGGACGATTGAATTGAACTGACCAGCGTCTCTGTATCCGGATTTCTGAAGTAGTCCTTCAAATGCCTGCAGGAGGAGGCAGGTATCAGAAACACGATCATAATTACTATTTTCAGGCCAGGTTTCATCTTCGAATTTCTGTTCAATACCCTTATTGCTTTGCCAGCATCTTGCCGCTGCCCTGCAGGCTCCTTTTCATATTCCTGTGAAACTCGTTAATGGCAATCCGGTGGAAATAGGGATACAGGTAGCAGTCGCGGAGAAAGGAATCACTTTTAAAGGCAGTCTGGTGGATAATTTCCGTATATCCCCTCCTGGTGGGAATAAAGTACAGGGTTTGTTCCCCGCGTGATTTTCCACCCTTTAAATAGCTGAAAGTAATCGATTTGTTGGTGGTGTCGATATTCACGATCTCGAGGCCTACAGCAAGATTGTACAATCCTTTCAGGATCTTCAGGTTCACATAAAACACCTGTCCGGTATCAATGCCGGCAAAATCCTTGTCATTCCTGTATATGACTGTGTTTTCCCATTTGGATACCAGCACACCGAAGGATACCATGCTGCCATTCCATGATACTGCGGGACTGGTGATCAGGTAGGTATTAAATACTTTTGCGGGATCTTCTTTAAGAAAATAGGCGGATTCCAGGATATGGTAACCGGAAAGTTTCTGCCCTTTCCTGTAGGTAGCCTGAAGTTCATTAAAACCATGAAGATTCTCCGAAGAAAACTGATCAGCGATCAGACTGCGGATCTTCTTCTGCGGAATCCTTTCCATGTCAATGATTTTGGTGCTTTCCTGCGCATAACCATCCAGGGACCAAATGAGGCAAAGCAGGATTATCCCTATTTTCATAAGTATGATCTTTTTACATCCTTATACCCATATAGGGGAAAAGAAGTTACTGCAAAACGAAGATTTCTGCTTAATTCCCAAAAACCTTTTTCAAAAGGTCTGTTGTTCTGGCCATCGGATCTTTTCTGATCTTCAACTCTTCCTTGGCAATCATAATAAATAACCCATTGATGGCCTGATCGGTGACATAGGCAGCAAGGTCGGGATTCATTTTCTGTACGAAGGGAATTTTGTTGTAGGTACTGATCAGGTCCGTCCAGTACTTGGTCGCTTCCACCTTGTCGAGTGAGTTTTTGATCACGGGCTGGAATTTGCTCTTCAATCCTGCCGAGGTGGTTTTCTGTAAATACAGGGTCGCGGAATTGTTTTCACCCCTGACAATATTGATGGCATCTGCAATGGTCATACCGGTAATCGCCGAAACGAAAATAGGGTTGGCCTCTTTGGCGGCATCCTCAGCTGCACGATTGATTGATAGGATGGCCTTGTCCACCTGGCTCCCCAATCCGACTGACCGCAGCTTAGATTCCACAGCCCTGGCATCTGGGGGGAAGGGTATCTTGATCTCCGGATTGCCAAAGTAACCATCAAGGACTGAAACCAGGTTAACACTTTCACCAGTGCCCTTGATCAATGCTTCTTTGATCCCATCAGCGGCTTCTTTCTCGGTAAAACTTCCTGAGGTCGATGTATTCAGGGTTTTAGAGACCTTTTTAAAGAATTGTGCGTTTGAGCAGGAGGGAACGATCATCACCAGCCACACTACAACAAGAATTTTTTCTGTAAGTTTCATATCCGGTAGTATATTATTCCAGTTAAGCATGTCAAATTATATGCCAATTGAATAACTTCGCATAAATGAAATAAAAATCAGTCATTTGGACATTCCGGTTAAAAAGGAAGGTTTGAGAAAATATGCTTGGCTTCCGCTCGATAATGCAGCCAAAATATATCCTGCAGTGCGTTCAAAAGAACATACAACGGTATTTCGTTTATCAGTAATCCTGAATGAAAGGGTGAATATAGGCTGCCTGTTGAGAGCCATCCGCAAAACCGAAGCCAGGTTTCCTTATTTTAAAGTATGCCTGAGAAAGGGTTTTTTCTGGTACTACCTTGAACACATAGCATGTCCTCTGATTCCCGTTGCTGATAATCAGGGCATTTGCCGTGCCTTTGACATCGTATACATGAAAGATGCCCTGTTATTCAGGATCGTTGTCATTAATAACCGCATCAGTGTAGAATTCTCCCATATTCTTACGGATGGTACGGGGGCTTCCGTGTTTTTTAAAACATTGCTCCTGGCTTATTTTGCTGAAAAAGAAGGTAAAGGAATCGATTATTCCGCCACAGGACGAAGTAGCGATATTCAGGATCAGGAATTTGAAGATGCTTACAATCAGTATTTTAAGGCAGATATTCCACCGGTTATTCAATATACCAAAGCATTTCATTTGCCGTATGTTCTCAATGAGAAACCACGTTATCATACGCTGACAGCTCTTGTTTCGCTTGCTGAGATCAAATCAAAAGCCAGGGAAAAGGGAGCCAGTATTACCGATTACCTGGTTGCGGTATATTTGGCTGTATTACAGGACATTTATACCGAAATGCCTCGTTACAGCCGCTATGGAAAAAGGAAGATCCTGCGTGTTCAGGTTCCCATAAATTTGCGCCAGATCTATCCCACACAATCGCTGAGGAACTTCTCACTTTTTGTGCTCCCTGAAATTGATCTGCGTTTGGGGCAATATTCTTTTGATGAGATTATTAAGATAGTTTACCACAAAATGAAGCTCGAAACAGACGAAAAGCTGATCAATAAAATTATCTCGCGGAATGTGGGTAGTGAGAAGAATTTCTTTGTCCGTGGTATACCCTTGTTCCTGAAAGACCTGATACTCTATTTCAAATATTATTCTCAGGGCGCAAACCAGTATAGCGGTGTAGTTACCAATTTGGGCAGAATTGAACTTCCTGCGGAGATTGAAAAACATGTAGATCATTTCGTTTTTATTCCGCCGCCCCCCAATAAGAAACTGAAAGTGAACTGCGGGGTGATTGGTTTCAGGGACCTGCTGGTCATCAGCTTCGGAAATATTTCCCGCACCAACGATTTGGAAAAGAAGTTCTTTCGGTTTTTAACACATCAGGGTATCCGGGTGAAATTAACCACTTATTAATCCAATTGGTATGAAATTTTGTCCAAGGTGCGGAGTTGAGCTTGATGGATCAATGGACATTTGTCCCTTATGCGGATGTTCCGAATTCGATCAACCGCCAACCCAGGAGGATTCTAAAACTGCCGGCATTAACCGGCATTACGAAAGACTCCTTGATGGCTATGAGCATTTGACAAGGAAGCAAAAACGGATGTTATTCTGGGAAATGTCTGGCATTATCTTGTTTTCCGGGATTCTTGTGACACTGATCATCAATTTGGTTCTTTCGAAAAGTATCACCTGGTCGAGGTATTCGATCACGGTTTGTCTGGTGCTCTTTGCCAACATTTCGCTGCTTTCATTCTGGCGTCACAGACTCTTTCTATTACTTGGCGGAAGCTTTGTTACTACTTCACTGTTATTGATTCTGCTGGATATGTACAATCAGAAAATTGGATGGGGAACACAATTGGGCATACCGCTTTTATTGTCATTCTACCTGGTTATCATCGTTCTGACCTGGATTATCAGGAAAACAAAACAACATGGATTCAATGTTCTGGGATACATTTTTCTTTCGGTTGGTTTCCTTTCGCTATGTATCGAAGGCATTCTTTCATGGTATTTCAAAAGTGATTTTAGATTTCAGTGGAGCCTGATCGTTTTTGCCTGCATGACAGCGATTGCAGCAATTCTGTTTTTCATACATTACCGGCTTAACAGGGGAATGGACCTCAGGCGCTTCTTCCACATTTAAAACCAGGCGAAAAGTTCAACCCACAGATCGCGGTTGAGAAAATAATACAGTACAAAACTCGCTATCCAGCCGTGTGCAATTCCCAGTGACCACAAATTGCGCCACCGCTGGAATACCGTGATGAAGATAATTTCCATGATGAAGGTGAATGCCATGAGCGTAAAATGGGGATAGTGGATCAGGCTGAACAAGATGGACGGCAGTAAAATGGCCCTGTTCATCCTGAGGGAGAATCCAGGCAGGTTCTGCAGATTCTGAACCAGGATGCAAACCACCATAAACTGTTGAATGATTCCCCACAGGGGATACAAAACCAAAACAGGTATGATGTTCAGGTTAATTATGGGAATGTGGTTGATCTTCCCGAAAATAATGGTTAGGAAAACACTGATTATCAGGAAAGGTAATAGCACACGAAGCGATTTCCCAAAATTCTCCTTTTGAAGTCCCCAGGATCTCAGTATCGAATGATCCAGCGAATACCTGTAGGCAATATAACCTGACCAGAAAAGACAGATCCCCGCAATGTAGAAAGCCCGCATACCAAGCCAGTCCATTAACAAATACTTCAACAAAACCGTCAGCACCAGTGCGCTTAATTCAATATAGGTAAAATACTTCCGGTTTATTGGTTTCATTCCCAATGGTTCATGCATCCTCAAATGTACGACATTGACAGCTGACTAATCAGTGAATTATTAAATAATAACGTTGAAATGAACACCGCATGTTAAATAAATAGTCTACCTTTGCGGCATAATTATTTTAATTTATTATGAAAGAAGGAAAAGTAAAATTTTTTAATGAATCAAAAGGTTTTGGTTTTATTAAGGACAACGCAACAAGCGAAGAGTTTTTTGTTCATGTCAGCGGTTTGGTTGATACCATCAACGAAGACGATGAAGTAACCTTCGACCTGCAACAGGGTCGCAAAGGAATGAACGCAGTGAATGTAAAATTGGTATAATTGTAAAAACAATATACTTACCATTATTTTAGCCCCGCCAAGTGCGGGGTTTTTTTTTATACTATAAGAAAGTCTGAAATAGGGGTATTGCCGAAGGATACCAAATGAATGGAATATTTACTATTTTTAAGTAATCTTTAAACAAAACCTTAAATGCAAAAAGAAATGCGACTTTCAACCATGCAGCTCATGGCTGCCGGAATCTTCCTGCTCATTTCAATAGGTTGTGAGAAGGAAAAAAACAATGCATTAACTGTCACCGACATCGATGGAAATGTTTACCATACGGTGACCATCGGTTCACAGGTGTGGATGGTGGAAAACCTGAAGACCACACGTTACAATGACGGTACAGGAATAACGAAAGTTACTGATAGCGCCGATTGGAATAGCCTCGTCACCCCTGCTTATTGTTGGATGAATAATGATTCGGCTGGCAACAAAGAGCCCTATGGGGCGTTGTATAACTGGTATGCCGTAAACAGTGACAATCTTTGTCCTGAAGGCTGGCATGTTCCCACCACTGCAGAATGGGAGACATTAATTGATTATCTGGGAGGGATAGAAACCGCCGGAGGTAAGCTGAAGGAAAGCGGTATTGTGCATTGGAGCGAACCCAACGCAGGAGCCAGCAACAGCAGTGGCTTTACGGCTCTTCCTGGGGGGTGCCGGGTAACAGAAGAGCAGGTTTTCCTTTATTATAATTTTAAAGGTTATTGGTGGACTTCCACCCCAGAGGATGCAGATTATTCCTGGTGGTGGAGTATGGATTATTCAGGGACAAATGTTACAGGATATTATATAGCAAATCAATATGGGTTTTCTGTTCGGTGTATCCAGGATGGGGAATAGAATCGGTTAATGAAATACAAGATCTTAACCTCATGGGTAAAATCAAAAGCATTGAGCCGGAAAAGCGGGACAAGCGGAAGATACCGAAAAAGGAATATGAAAAGAAACTGCGTAGACTCCAGATAGAGCTGGTAAAACTGCAGGAATGGATAAAATACAAAGGATTAAGGGTGGTGGTGATCTTTGAGGGTAGGGATGCTGCAGGTAAGGGTGGGGTGATCAAGTGTATCTCACAAAGCCTGAATCCAAGGATCTGCCGGGTGGTCGCTCTGGGTACACCAACGGAGCGTGAAAAGGCGCAATGGTACCTTCAGCGGTACGTGGCACATTTACCAGCAACGGGTGAAATGGTACTTTTTGACCGTAGCTGGTACAACAGGGCCGGTGTGGAACGTGTAATGGGATTTTGCTCGGATGAGGAATACCAGGAATTCATGCGTTCCTGTCCCGAATTCGAAAACATGTTGATCCGGTCCGGGATTATGCTGATCAAATACTGGTTCTCGGTTTCGGATGAGGAACAGGAAAGCCGGTTCCAGGCACGGATCGATGATCCGACCAAACGCTGGAAATTAAGCGCAATGGACCTGGCGTCACGTGAAAAATGGATTGAGTATTCCAGGGCCAAGGACGAAATGTTCCGGTATACCGATACCAAGCAATCACCCTGGTTTGTGGTGCCTGCCGACAATAAAAAACGTGCGCGCCTTAATTGCATCCATCATCTGCTGGGTTTGATACCTTATCAGGAACTACCTCAGAAAAAAATCAAATTAACACCCAGGCAGGAAAGCCATAAATATGTAAGGCCGCCATTCAGCGATCAGACAATCATACCGGAGGTTTATTGAAAAAGGGACTAAGAACAAGGGACATGGGACAGGAAACGGGCGACGATTGCCAGAACACCGCGGAACTGTTGCGATGTTGTGGCAATTAGTTGGACATCGAACCATTTTACCCGGAATTGAAATTAAAATTATAAATATTTGACGGATGATCTTGACTTTGGACGTCATATTCATTAACTTTCAATCGTTTATATCATTCCGGACTTTACAAAAAATTACTGCATATCAGTTAAGTTATTGCAATACTATCGTTGTATCCTATTTCAGGATATTGCCTTGACGGTATAAGAAAACACGTGGGAAACACTATAGAAACATTCCTCTCATTTCACTTTCTTTATTTAGAATAAGAGTCTTGCATTTGCATCTATATTTTTTATACAACTAAATAATGTTTTATGAAAAATTTATCAAACATTAAAAACATTGTTCCAAAGCAATTGGAACTGTTAAAAAAGTTAACAGAGGAGATAGTTGATCTGTCGTTTGAATGGAATGAAGTCCGAGGTACAGCTTCATTTATCAGGGGGTCACTCTTACAAGCGAATTTAAACATCCCGGAACTCTCAACTGATGTAAAGACATATAAAGGAAGTACTATTGAAAAAGCAGTAGTTGCTTTTATGAGTGGTTACAGGGAACTCTTTCTTCCATCAGATAAGCCTTTTACCTATAGGCTGAACCGTATTCAAAAAGATGATATCAATTTCCTGCATGCTGAATATGATCTTCTTATAAGTAATGCAACAACAACAAAAGTAATTGGAGGTGATATACCTGTATTTGGTTCAAAACTGATTTTCCATTTTAATGCAGATGGAAATATAGTAGAAATTCAATCAAGTTGTTACAGGGATATTGAAGTTTCCAATACGCCAAAGATAAAGGATACGGAACTGCAGGAAATCTTAATGGCTCCGATAAAAGACCTGAAAGGTTATGCGGAATTTAAGAAAGTAATGGGTATAAATGAGAAAAACTTTCCGCTATTGGGTAAACCTAATCTAGCTCTTTATCCATGGAAAGAAAAATTTCTGTATACATGGATAACATTTGGATATGGATTAACTGAATTTCCTTTCCGTTTGCAGGGGGAAGAAAATGCTCAAAAGGATGAAATCCATCCAAAAAAATTGGTGGATAATGGTATGGCTGTTATTGATGCTGCAACCGGCGAGATATTGTATTTTGCTCCGGATCGGAAAGGAACCGAAATTAATACTGCTGGTGCGGGATTGGGTGTTGTTCCTCTTGGAAATCCAGCCGCCAAAAACCTGAAAAATGTACAGGATGATGTTTCGATGATCTACTTGCTTAAAAATAAGCTCAATGCAAGGGATGTGCTTACTTATGACGCTAATGATAGCCCCAATTATGGTTTATCCCTCTTGTTGATTTTCACTTCTGATACTGTTGGTGATGGAATAGTTAACGGTGGTTTGCTTATTTCTGAAGATAATAACAATAACTGGGATCGTTTACCATTAGATGCTTCGGATACGCAAAGAACATTGGGTCAGCAACCTGAAACAGATGCACATCACTTTTGTACTGAACTGTATGAATGGTATGATGCATTGGCAGGCGGAAGAGCCGGATGGGATAATAACCAATTTACCGCCCCGTTGGTTCCTTCACAACCTGTAAATGTCGTAGTACATGTTCGTTTTACCGATCTGCTTTCATCCGCACCAGGTTCACCCAGGTGGGTCAATGCCTTTTTTAATAAGAAGCTCATTGGAAATCAATGGATTTCTTATTTGGTCTTTTTCGATGGCGACCCTGGCGGCACCCCTCCATATGATTACATGGCAGGATCCAGATTCATAGTAAGTCATGAATACCAGCATGCTATGACCGATTTCAATTTTAAAGACGCAAATGGAAATCCAGGACTTACTTATTCAGGATGGCTAAGCGCAGTTCATGAAGGTTTATCTGATACTTTTGCCGGATTATTTTCAGAACAATGGTGGCCAGGTTCGGACATTTCCTCAACGGCTACTATTTTCCGAAATATAGCTTTCCCAAGAGATACAAATGCGTTTGATTCTGGTAAGCTGGATCACTTTGATGACAGGTCCAGCACTACTGACCATTATGCCAGAGGAACCATCCTTGCACATTGTGCTTATTTAACTGGTCAGGGAGGAGTACATCAGCGATCTTCAAGAAATCCGGTACTAATACCGGTTTATAGCCTGGGAAAAGAAAACCGCAATGGAAAAGAAGTGCTTAAAGCAGCCCGTATATGGTACAGAGCTGTTACATATTACCTGAGCACTCATGGTGCTTTAACTGCAATACCCAATGATGATGAAAACGTTTTCCGCACCATCCGTGATGGTTGTGTGAGCGCGGCCATTGACATCTATGGTGCAGGCTCAATAGAACATAAGACTACTGAACTTGCATTTTATGCCATTGGGCTTCATCCCACGGGGACTAATTACGGTCCCGATGTGACTTTCCTTCGGTGGGGCGCTTCGTGGTGGATGTCGAGACCTTATATTGGCATCAATAGTCCCGACTGGTCGTCCGTAGACCTGTTTATCAATAACGGAGGAACATCAGAATGGAATGCTATCATTAATATACTCGATAGCATGGGCAACCCAACAAATTATGAGAACAGTGTATATTGCCGTGTAAGAAATGTAGGTGATCAGCCAGCTAACAATGTTACTGTAACCTTTGAATATGCAAAGGCAGGAACCGGTTCCGTTACATGGAATCCTATGCTTGATATCAATGGTAATCCAGCAACATTGAACATTGGAACCCTTGCCGCTGGCACTTCAAATTTTTCCGACGCAGACCAGAATATACCACCTGCCTCGGCACGGGTAAAATGGTACATAGCACCACTTGGTGCAGGAGAGGTAGTTCACCATTTCTGCATCCGCGCTCATGTAACAAGCAGCAATGAAGTAAATACATACAATAATGATACTCAGTCAAATGTAGGATATATACCTTACACAGCCGGCATGCCAATAGGTTTTGGCTTTATGGTTGGTAATCCTAAAGAAAAACGTGAAGTTCAACTGCAATTAAAGATAGCCAATACACTTCCCGAAAAATGGAAAGTAGAACTGAAGGAAGATATTAAAGCTTTAAGGCTGAAACCAGGAGAGGAAAAACAGTTGACCTTGATGATTGATATGCCGAAAGAAGAAAACAAATTCCTCAAACCACCTTTTGATGGTGAAATAAAAGGCGAGATTTATGGCACAGTATGCGGCCCTGTAACGGGAATGCTTACAGGCGTCAAAGTAAAAGGCAAACAGATAAAAGGCACTATCACACTGCAGATTGAACAGCTTGGCAAGGTAATTGGAAATTTCTCCGGAAAGATCGATCCCGAGTCCGGTAAAGTAGCTGGCAAGATCATGGGCCAGTATACAGATGACGAAGAATGCAGGTGTAAATTCAGGATTGTTGGCTTTAGGGGATGTCTGCGACCGTTCAGGAGAATCAATATCATGCAATTTATTAATGGTGAGGCGATAGGCGGTATAACGATACAAGTACAGGTGCCTTTACCTGAAGGCTCTTTCTTTGAGAACGCGCCATCTGCAAATGTCTTTTATTCTGATAAACTGATTCGTAAACAGTAGGCAGATAGTAAGCAAAGAAGCTTACTATGGCAAATGTCCCATAATTAATATTATGTTAAATAGAATAAGCTAAAATAAAGGGAAGTATACACTTCCCTTTTTAGCATTACAGGGTGCTGAGTTTTCTTACAACTTCGTCATACTGTTCAGTCATTTTAAGCCTGTAGAAAATCGTTTTTAACGTTTCCAGCGGCACCCGGTCACTTGGTTCAAGTTCATTGGCTTTCTGCATGAAAGGAATAGCTGCTTTCAGCATTTCGTCGCCCTGTTTCTGAACCTTTTCAAATTCGGTATTGTCAGAAATCTTGGAAGCATCCTCATATATTTTCACAGCTTTGTTGAAATACAGAACGCCAAGGTTATAATTGGCATCGAAATAATTGGCATCGAGCTCCAAACAGCTTTTGTATGACTTGACAGCTTCCTCAAAATTTCCCATCTTGTCATACAGCGCTCCTTCTACCAGTAAGTAGGAAGCATTCTGGGGATCGGTGGCCTTGGCTTTGGCAATGAGCTTCAAGGCTTCCTCACCCTGGTTGGCAACCACATAATAATTGATCAATTCATTCATAATAGCCTGATTCTCAGGGAATTTATTGAATCCATCAATAATTACATTTACCCCGCTGGTTGTATCACCACTTGCGAAATAGCTCTGTTTGCGGAATACATAAATGTAAGGATCATTAAAACCATTGGCAGCTGCAGTTTCAAAAAGCCTGTTAGCTTCCTTATAATCCTTGTTTTCCAGTGCGGCCCTACCGGCATAATAGATATCTACAGTATCAATTCTGTTGTTCATCAGGGGTAGCTTGTTCATATCCAGGATCTGGATAAAATCCTCATATGACAATTTGAAGTCTTTCTTTTCATAGGCGATCACGGCCTCGTTCTCAAAAGCAGTCTTCAGGTTTCCGATAACTTTAATGATATCCTCATCAGCTTTTCCGTCAGTATTTACCTTAATAGCTTCGTCAATTGATTTTCTCGACTCTTTCAGAGGATCCGGATGAATCTTCTTGGTTTCGGTCCAGCTATCCAGTTTCCCATTCACAAATTTCAGATTAACACGTTCATATACATATACTTCCACTTTATTTCCACCTTCATCGGAAGTCTGAATTTCCAATGGTTCTTTGTAAAACAACTTTGCTGTGGTTTGATCCATCTCCTTCTGCAAAACATCGTTGTTTACATTAAAAATATCGATTAACAACTGGGCGCGGCTCGTCCAGGTTTTGGCTTTGATGTTCTTTTTGGGATCGATAATTTCAGCATCACTCTTCTTCAGTTTATTTTCCAGGCCAGTGTAATTCAGTGCCGTACCACCTGTTGCAGGTGTCTGGCCTTTCAAACAGGTTCCGGCAAAAAGTGACATCGCAATAAGAAACAAACTAATTCGCTTCATCGTATTCGTTTTTAAAATTATTATAAAAATTGCTTAATGGTTAGTATCAAAAATTTTGCCAAATATAAATTCAATTTGTTTATTGTCCAAAAGATCGCAGAATATTAAGCAGTTAAATTACCGTTTTCCTCTGAAAAATCTTCCGGGTCCCTCTCATCAGGGTTGTCTGCGGACCCCACCACATCAGTAACTGCAGCGATTGAATCACCACTCTTGATGTTGATGAGCCTTACACCCTGTGTTGCCCTTCCCATAAGCCTTAGATTAGCCACTGCCAGCCTGATGGTAAGTCCTGATTTGTTGATGATCATGATATCATCCTTATCAGTTACGGCTTTTATGGCAATGAGGGGCCCTGTCTTATCGGTAATGTTGATGGTTTTCACGCCCTTTCCTCCCCTGTTGGTCACACGGTAATCCTCCAACTCGGTACGCTTGCCATAGCCGTTCTCAGATACAACCAGAACATTGGTCGAAGTATCCTGAATGCAGATCATTCCCACCACTTCATCGGACGGCGATGTAAACCTGATCCCTGTAACGCCTGATGCAGTACGGCCCATGGGCCTAACTGTTTTTTCATGGAACCGGATAGCTTTCCCCGCACGGACAGCCAGAAGAATCTCATTGCTGCCGTTCGTAAGCTGGGCTTCGAGCAGGCTATCGCCTTCCCTGATGTTTATCGCGTTGATACCATTTTGTCTTGGCCTTGAATAAGCATCCAGCGAGGTTTTCTTGATTATACCTTTGGTCGTGCAAAGCACAATGTAATTGTTGGCAATATACTCAGCGTCCACCAGGCTTTTTAGGTTGATGAATGCTTTTACCTTATCACCTGATTCGATGTTCAGGAGATTTTGGATAGCTCGACCCTTTGAGGTTCTGGTCCCTTCTGGAATTTCATATACTTTAAGCCAGAAGCATCTGCCCTTCTCGGTAAAGAAAAGCATGGTATTGTGCATGGTGGCATGATACATATGTTCCAGGTAATCCTCATCACGCGTTTCGCTACCTTTGGAACCCTTGCCTCCCCGCTGCTGTGTGCGGAATTCAGTTAACGGTGTGCGTTTGATGTAGCCCAAGTGTGAAACGGTAATGATCATATCGTCATCCGCATAAAAATCCTCCGGGTTGAATTCACCGGCATCAGGCACGATGCTTGTACGCCGCTCGTCGCCATATTTCTCGATCAGTTCGGCAAGCTCATCCTTGATTACCTGCATGCGCATGGGTTCATCCGCCAGTAGTCTTTTCAGATATTCGATCAGCTTCTGCAGTTCATCGTATTCCAGTTTGATCTTTTCTCTTTCCAGTCCCGTCAGCCTTTGCAGTCTCATTTCGAGGATGGCTTTGGCCTGAACCTCGGTCAGGCTGAAAGTTGCTATCAGCCCTTCCCTGGCATCATCAGGGGTTTTAGAGGCCCTGATCAGGCTGATCACCGCATCAAGATGATCCAGGGCAATGAGCAGACCTTCAAGGATATGGGCCTTTTTCTCCGATTCATCCAGATCGTAACGGGTACGCCTGACCACAACTTCATGCCGGTGTTCAACGAAATATTTGATGTTCTGCTTCAGGGAAAGAAGCCTGGGCCTGCCATGCACAAGTGCAATGTTGTTAACGTTGAATGAAGTCTGTAACTGGGTGAGTTTATAAAGGTTGTTTAAAACAACGCTTGACTGCGCTTCCTTTTTGCAGATGATCACCACCCTGACGCCATTTCTGTCGGATTCATCATTAATATAGGATATGCCTTCAATTTTCTTATCGTTGATAAGTTCAGCGATCTTTTTGATCATATCGGCCTTGTTCACCTGGTAAGGAACTTCCTTGATGACGATGACCTCACGGCCGCTTGGGGTAATTTCTATCTCGGTGCGGGCACGTAAAACAATCCTTCCCCTTCCTGTATCAAAGGCTTCACGAATACCCTGAAAGCCATAAATAATTCCCCCGGTTGGGAAATCAGGCCCTTTGATGTGGACCATCAGCTCCTCGGTGGTAATATCCCTGTTGTCGATATATGCGGTTACAGCCCTGCAGACTTCGGTGAGATTGTGAGGAGGCATATTGGTGGCCATTCCTACGGCAATACCCGATGCACCATTGATCAGCAGATTGGGTATCCTGGAAGGAACCACCGTAGGCTCCTGCAAGGTATCATCGAAGTTCAGCTGGAAATCAACCGTATTTTTGTCAATATCCGCCAGCATTTCTTCGGCGATCTTCTGCAGCCTGGCCTCTGTATACCTCATGGCGGCCGGGTTATCACCATCCATCGATCCGAAATTGCCCTGGCCTTCCACCAGCGGATACCTGAGTGACCAGTCCTGCGCCATTCTTACCATGGCGTCATATACTGATGAATCTCCGTGGGGATGATACTTTCCAAGAACCTCCCCTACTATACGAGCGGACTTTTTGTATGGCCGGTTTGAAAAAACGCCCAAATCCTGCATGCCAAACAGTACCCTGCGGTGAACGGGCTTAAGTCCGTCCCGTACATCAGGTAAAGCGCGTGAAACAATGACTGACATCGAGTAATCGATGTAAGCCGATTTCATTTCCTCCTCAATATTGATCTGTATGATTTTTTCTCCTTCAGCCATGTTAATGTTACCAGTTTTACACTTTGCTTGTTATGTTTACAACTCCACTTCAAATTAAGCAGCTAAAGTAGGCAATTATCGCCTTTTAAACGTTTTTTTTCTCCTGTTTATATTAACAAACGCTGTTAAAAACCGTTTCTAATTAATTCGTATATTTGTGCACGATATTTAAGTAGCAACAGAATAAAGAATCAATCAGATTTATGGATGCTAAGTTCTCACAAAGAATTAAAGATGTACTTTCCTTTAGCAAAGAAGAAGCCATTCGACTCGGCAATAATGAGATAGCCCCTGAGCACCTGCTCCTGGGGATACTCCGGGAAGGCGAAGGAGTCGCAATCGATATCCTTGTTTCACTGGGAGTTAATCTTTATCAATTGAAAAAAGACATTGAAACGGTAATATCTCCGAACGGACCAATCAAGGTCACAGATACCGATAATATACCCCTCCTCAAGACATCCGAAAGAATACTCAAACTTGTGTACCTTGAGGCGAAATCATTGAAAAAGAACACCATTGATACTGGTCATCTCCTCCTGGCCATCATCAAGGATGAGAATTCACCGGTTTCGAGGGTTATGTTCGAACACAGCATTGACTATGAAAAGGCCCGCAGGGAATTGCTGAATGAGCACATGGCAGATTCAGAGGACAGCGAACCACGAGCCGATTACCCGCATGAGGACGATGAGCCCATGGGAAGCTTCGGTTCACAGGGAGGAAAGGGCCCCAATCCCGAGTCGGGCGCCAAATCAAATTCTGATACGCCCGTCCTGGATAATTTCGGGATCGATCTCACCAAAGCTGCCGAGGAGGATCGCCTGGATCCTATTGTTGGCCGGGAAAGGGAGATCGAAAGGCTCGCACAGATCCTGAGCAGGCGTAAAAAAAACAATCCCATATTGATTGGTGAGCCGGGTGTTGGAAAATCGGCCATTGTTGAAGGCCTGGCCCTTAGAATCATTCAGAAAAAGGTATCCCGGGTTTTATTTGGCAAACGTGTCGTCACACTTGACCTGGCGGCCATTGTTGCTGGTACAAAATACCGCGGACAGTTCGAGGAGCGCATGAAAGCCATTCTGAATGAGTTGTCAAAAACTTCGAGCATTGTTCTCTTTATTGATGAAATCCATACCATCGTGGGTGCAGGCGGTGCCACCGGTTCCCTGGATGCTGCCAACATGCTGAAGCCCGCCCTTGCACGGGGAGATATACAGTGTATCGGCGCTACAACACTCGATGAATACCGGCAACATATTGAAAAGGACGGCGCTCTGGAACGCCGTTTCCAAAAAGTAATGGTTGAGCCCACATCTCCGGAAGAAACAGTGGAAATCCTGAACAACGTCAAAGAGCGTTATGAAGATCATCATAATGTTATCTATACCCCTGATGCCATTGATGCCTGCGTGAAACTCACAAACAGGTACATATCCGACAGGCACCTGCCCGACAAGGCCATCGATGCCCTGGATGAATCGGGATCAAGGGTTCACATCTCCAATATCCATGTACCGGAAAGGATCATCGACCTTGAAAAGAAAATCGAGGAGACTAAAAAGGAGAAGATCAAGGCTGTAAAGAATCAAAACTTTGAAAAAGCTGCCAGTTTCAGGGACAAGGAGAAGGAATTCCTGGAAATGCTCGAAGACGAGAAGCTGAAATGGGAAAAAGAACTGACGCGCAACCGACAGGTTGTTGATGCCGAAAAGGTGGCGGAAGTTGTGGCTATGATGACCGGTGTACCAGTACAACGCATTGCTCTTGAAGAAGGCCAGCGACTTCTGAAGATGGGTGAAGAGCTTAGGGGCAGTGTGATCGGACAGGATGAGGCTATTGAAAAGGTTGTCAAATCAATTCAAAGGAACAGAGCAGGATTAAAAGACCCTAATAAGCCCATCGGAACATTCATTTTCCTGGGCCCTACAGGGGTTGGTAAAACACAATTGGCCAAGGTACTTGCCCAGTACCTGTTCGATTCACCCAATAACCTGATACGTATTGATATGAGCGAATACATGGAGAAGTTCTCCGTGTCACGACTGGTGGGTGCACCTCCGGGCTATATCGGTTACGAAGAAGGAGGGCAGCTCACGGAAAAAGTGAGACGTCGGCCATACAGCGTGGTACTTCTCGATGAAATCGAGAAAGCCCACCCCGATGTTTACAATATCCTGCTCCAGGTGCTCGATGAGGGTCAACTGACTGACAGCCTCGGGCGGCGCGTGGATTTCAGAAATACTATCGTGATCATGACCTCGAATATCGGAACACGCCAGCTGAAAGACTTTGGACAGGGCGTCGGATTCTCGACAAAGACAAAACAGGAAACCTCCAACGAGTATACAAAGAGTATCATTCAGAATGCATTGAAAAAAGCTTTCTCGCCTGAATTCCTGAACAGGATCGACGATGTGGTCATTTTCAATGCCCTAACACGGGATGATATCCACAAAATCATTGATATTGAATTGAAAGGCCTTTACAAAAGAATCCTTGCAATGGGCTTCCAGATAAAAATGACCGAAGCCGCCAAGGACTTTATTGCCGAAAAAGGGTATGATATCCAGTTTGGTGCCCGACCACTGAAACGGGCCATCCAGAAATACCTTGAGGATCCGATGGCGGAAGTCATCATCAAGTCAAACATGAAGGAAGGTGACATTATTGGCATCAGCTTCGACAAGAAGAAGGAAGAAGTGCTGATGAAGGTATTTCACCAGGAAGAAGCTGACAGCACAACTGTCGATGATATAGAAAAGGAAGAAAAGTAATCTTTAAACGACCTGCCCGTACAAATCAAAATCTTCTGCACGCTTTATTAGTACCGGGTAGAAATTACCGGTAATGACAGACTTTTCACAGACAGGAAGAAGGACCTCATTATCCACCTCGGGAGAATCCGAGGCAGAACGACCAATGTAGTACTCCCCTTCCCTACCATCAACCAATACTTTAATTATTGTTCCTATCTTACTAAGGTTCTGCTTACTGGAAATACTCTGTTGAATTGACATCAGGTAGTCTGCGCGTTCTTTTTTTACTTTTTCAGGAATGCGGTCCTTCCAGCTTTCGGCTGCCCAGGTACCTTCTTCCTCGGAATAGGTGAAAATGCCAAGCCGTTCAAATTCAATCTGTTTCACGAAGTCGACCAGTTCATTGTATTCTT
The DNA here is from genome assembly GCA_002415855.1 of Bacteroidales bacterium UBA5072. Lineage (GTDB taxonomy): Bacteria > Bacteroidota > Bacteroidia > Bacteroidales > UBA10428 > UBA5072. The sequence continues at coordinate 6,176 of DIAS01000118.1, read as the reverse complement.
TTTCCGTTTCACCCGGATGGCCGGTTATCAAGGTTGTCCGGAGTGTAATGTCCGGGATTTCCTTCCTGATTAATTCAATCAACCGGTAATTCTGCTCCCGGTTATGGCCACGCCGCATTTTACGCAGCACTGCATCGCTGTTGTGCTGAAATGGTATATCCAGGTACCTGCATATGTTTTCACGTTCTTTCATCACCTGGAGAACCTCCACGGGGAATCCTGCAGGATAGGCATAATGCAAGCGGATCCATTCCAGGCCGCGGATATCTGACAATTCCCTGAGCAGCTCTGGCAAAGCCTGTCTGTTATAAATATCATGACCATAGGAGGTTAAGTCCTGTGCAATCAGTATTAATTCCTTCACACCCTGAAGCGCTAGGTTCCTGGCTTCGCGGATGAGCTGTTCCATGGGAGTTGATATATGCCTGCCCCGGATCAGCGGTATGGCGCAAAATGAACATTTCCTGTCGCAGCCTTCTGAAATTTTCAGGTAAGCATAATGTCCGGGAGTTGTCAACATACGTTCCCCCAGCAGAGACTGCCGATAATTTAAACCCAAATGTTTGATAATTAACTCTAAGTCATTAACTCCAAAGTACTTATCAACATCAGGTATTTCTTTCTCAAGATCTTTTTTATACCGCTCCGACAGGCATCCCATCACCAAAACGGACCGGATCAGCCCATTTTCCCTGGCCCTGATAAAGCGCAGGATAGTATCAATGGATTCCTGCTTGGCGTCTTTGATGAAGCCACAGGTATTGATGATAACAGTTTTGGCTTCAAAGGACTCATCGTTATGCTTTACCACAAGATGATTCGCCTCGATCTGCCGCATCAGGTGTTCAGAATCCACAACATTCTTTGAGCAGCCAAGGGTAACGACGTTTATCTTCTCTTTTTTTTCTGCTCTGGTATGCATGCAGTGTTTACTGTATGAGTTTACTGTTCTTGCGGCTGTATGTGAAGTAGATCACCAGGCCAATGGCCATCCAGATGAGAAGCCTTTCCCAGGTCTCCCAGGGAAGACTGAACATCTGTATCAGACATATAACGGCGCCTGCCAGAGGAACCCATGGTACAAAAGGTGTCCTGAAAGGACGTTCAACATCAGGTCTTTTCTTCCTGAGAATGATGATGCTGATGCAGACAATTGTAAAGGCCAGCAGCGTTCCGATAGAAACCAGTTCGCTGAGAATGTGAATGGGCAATAGTCCGGCTATAATGCCGGATACAATTCCCGTAAGGATTGTTGTGACATAAGGAGTTCTGAATCGGGGATGCACCTTTGCAAAATTTGCCGGCAGCAGTCCGTCTTTGGCCATGGTATAGAATATTCGTGGCTGACCCAGTAACATAACCAGAATGACTGAGCTCAGTCCGGCAATGGCACCTATTTTAATCAGGGGACGCAGCCACATCAGGGCATCACCGGTTCTGTCGATGGCCAGTGCTAAGGGAGCCGGAACATTCAGGTTGGCATAGGGTTCAATTCCGGTCAATACAGCAGAGACAAGGACATATAAAAGTGTACAGATCAGCAATGATCCCAGGATGCCGATGGGCATGTCCCGCTGTGGGTTTTTGGCCTCCTGTGCCGCCGTGGATACCGCATCAAACCCGATATAGGCAAAGAAGATTACCGCTGCTCCACGCAAAACACCTGAAAAACCGAAATTCCCAAATTCTCCGGTTGGATTCGGCGGAATAAAGGGAGTCCAGTTGGAAGTATCAATATAGGAAAGACCGAATCCAATAAAAAGAAGAATAACGATGATCTTAACAGCGACAATAATGTTATTCAGGCCGGCGGATTCTCTGATTCCTATTACCAGTAACGTAGAGAGCAGGGCAATAATAAAAATAGCCGGAAAGTTGATGATGCTACCGGTGAATATCCACCCCTGCCCCTTGATATAATCAAAGGGGGCATTGCAAAGCACCGATGGGATATCGATATTGTAATCATGCAGGAAACTTACCATGTAGCCTGACCAACCCACAGCCACGGTGGAAGAAGCAAAAAGATATTCCAGAATCAGGTCCCATCCAATTATCCAGGCGATAAACTCACCCAGTGTTGCGTAGGAGTAGGTATAAGCGCTGCCCGAAATGGGTATCATAGAGGCAAATTCGGCATAGCACAAACCAGCAAAAACGCATCCTGCAGCAGAAATGATAAATGATAGTACCAGCGCAGGACCGGCAAAATTAGCAGCTACAGTTCCGGTAAGAACGAAAATACCTGTACCGATAATGGCACCGATGCCCAGGGTAACCAGACTGGCTCCGCTGAGGGCTTTTTTCAAACCATGTTCTTTGTCGGATGCATCTGCCAACAGCTGGTTGATGGGCTTTGTCCTGAATAATTGCATAAGAAAGGCTTTAGTGTCTGAATTGTACACCTCAAATATATTCTTTCTTGGAATAGGTTGGATGATTTTGCAAAAAAAACAAGACTGTCAGGAAAGGTTGGCCTAATGGCCGCTGGAGGAAAATAATGTTTCTATAAATTCATTTCTGTCAAATACCTGGAGATCTTCCATTTTCTCACCGATGCCGATGTACCGGACAGGTATCTTAAATTGGTCGGAGATTCCGATTACTACACCGCCCTTGGCAGTGCCATCGAGCTTGGTTATGGCAAGGGCATTTACCTGCGTGGCCTCGGTAAACTGCCGAGCCTGTTCAAATGCATTTTGCCCGGTTGATCCGTCGAGTATGAGCAGAATCTCGTGCGGTGCTTCGGGAATGACTTTCTGAATGACACGTTTTATTTTGGACAGTTCGTTCATCAGATTAGCCTTGTTATGAAGCCGGCCTGCCGTATCCACAATCACAACATCAAAATGATTTGATTTTGCAGAGGTCACAGCATCAAAAGCAACAGAGGCTGGATCGCTGCCCATCTGTTGTTTTACAATCGGAACCCCCACCCGTTCAGCCCAAATGGACAACTGATCAACGGCAGCTGCCCTGAACGTATCAGCAGCTCCCAGCAACACCCGCTTGCCGGCTTTCTTGAATTGCCAGGCCAGTTTTCCGATGGTGGTGGTTTTACCCACACCATTCACGCCAACAACCATGATGACATAAGGTTGCTGTGGCAGAGGCAATAAAAAGTCAATTGCGTTTTCCGGTTTATTTTCCTCGAGCAGCGCGCTGATTTCTTCGCGAAGGATCCTGTTAAGCTCTTCTGTATTCAAATACTTTTCGCGGTTGACTCTGGCCTGCAGACGCTCGATAATACGCAATGTGGTGTTCACACCGACATCAGAGGAAATCAATGCTTCTTCCAAATTATCGAGCACTTCGTCATCCACACTCGATTTACCCATGACAGCCCTGGACAACCGTTTGACAACGCTATCCTTGGTCTTTTCCAGGCCACGGCTAAGGTCATCCTTGTTTTGTTTGCTGAAAAGGCCAAATATTGCCATAAGAAGCGGTAATTGGTGTTTGCCTGAAAAAAAATGGCTTTCTTAATTCAAAGAAAGCCAATTTTATATATCCTAATAAGACCTTATTTCTGTGTGAAATAGTCTTTGATGTGGTCCACATGAACGATTTCCTGCTTAAACATGTATGCGCCGGACTTGGGCGACTTCACCATCTTGACGCACTTTGCAAATGTTTTGCCGGTACCGGTCTTCAGGGTTGCTATTACTTTCTTTGCCATGGCTTGCTATTTAATTTCCTTGTGTACAGTAACTTTCTTCAGCACGGGATTGTATTTCTTCAATTCCATTCTTTCAGGTGTATTCTTTCTGTTCTTGGTGGTGATGTAACGCGACATACCGGGTTTACCACTGGCTTTGTGTTCCGTGCACTCAAGAATTACCTGTATCCTGTTTCCTTTTTTTGCCATATCCTGATGCGCTAATTGTTAAATACTATTAATATATCCTTTGCTTTTAGCCTCTTCGAGTGCTTTCTTCAAACCTATCTTGTTGATCAGTCTAATTCCGGCAGCAGAAACCCGGAGGCTGACCCAACGGTTTTCTTCCTGAAGGAAGATCTTCTTATCAAACAGGTTCACATCAAAGGTTCTTTTTGTCCTGCGCTTGGAATGCGAAACATTATTTCCAACCATCGCAGCTTTTCCCGTAATCTGACAAATTCTTGACATTTCTAAATCAGTTTATTCGCTTTCTAAAAACAGGTTGCAAAGAACGGTATTTTTTTTTAAAAATTCAAGAATGCATTCAAAAATATTTACAAACAATCCTTTATCTCCTTCCATAACATGAAAAGGGCAGCATTGGCAGCCTTTTGCATATTTCTTCCACGGTCTTCGCCAAAGTTATGAATATGTGTGGCAATTCTTTTTTTGGACGCAACGGCGATCCAGGTTGTTCCCACCGGCTTTTCTTCGGTACCCCCCGTTGGTCCCGCAATACCGCTGACCGCTACAGAAAAGTCAGACTGGTAACGGTTTCTTATCCCGTCGGCCATTTGCTCAACCACAGCCTGACTTACAGCGCCGTTCACCAGCAGCGTATAAGGACTTACGTTCAGCTCGGCGGTCTTGATTTCGTTGGAATAAGCCACAATTCCGCCCTTATAATAAACCGAGGAACCGGGAACTGAAGTTATCAGCAAACTGATCATGCCTCCAGTGCAACTTTCGGTAACTGATAGTGTTAAATTATTCTCCTTTAATAATTTACCTATGATTACCTCAAGTCTGTCTTCATTATATCCGAAAATATTATCCCCGACAATTAACTGAAGTTTTTCAACTTCGCTTTCCATATTTGTCTTTAAGGAGTCCGGATCGTTGTTTGATCTACCTGTTATCCTCAGCCGGAGTAAACCCGGTGAAGGCAGGTAGGCCAGTTTCATGTTATCAGGTAATCCCGCTTCCCAGTCATGGAGCCTGCCGGCCATTTCCGATTCTGGAATACCATGCGTCAATACCGTGATGTGGTGAATGACCGGTAAGGTGAAACGCTGCCTGAACCTGGTTTCCATCTGCTCCCTGAATATGGCCTTCATTTCATAGGGAACCCCTGGCAGGGAAATAAAGTCTTTGCCTTTCTTTTTGAACCACATTCCCTGGGCAGTTCCTGCGCTGTTTGGCAGAATTTCACAGCTTTCGGGTAATTCAGCCTGTTTCCGGTTCAGCTCATTCATTTCAACACCACGGGATGCGAGCAGATTCTTAATTTTTTCGATAACGGAAGGAACCAGAACCAGCTTTGTTCCAAAGTACTCGGTAAGCGTATGTTTGGTGATGTCATCACTTGTTGGTCCAAGTCCCCCTGTGGAAATGATCAAATCGGCACGTAAGGCTGCTTCATCGAAGGCTTTAATGATGCTTTCACGTGTATCAGCAACCGAGGTTATCCGGGTCACCGAAATGCCCAGTCTGTTTAGTTCCGCAGCAAGAAAAGCCGAATTGGTATCAATTACCTGCCCGATGAGGATCTCATCGCCGATGGTGATTATTTCTGAATTCAAATCTCTTAATCAACAAATCAATAATAACTATGAGCGGCAAATGGGTCTCGAACCCACGACCTTGAGCTTGGGAAGCTCACGCTCTACCAACTGAGCTACTGCCGCATTAACTGAATTGAGCCTCTCAGGGGATTTGAACCCCCGACCTGCGGTTTACGAAACCGCCGCTCTGACCAGCTGAGCTAAAGAGGCGTCTAAATCCTTTCAGGGCTGACAAAAATATAAATAATAGTTTATTGAACAAAGATTATGCGGATAAAAATCAGATTGCCGATTGTCATGCTGACCGGAAGTAAGCCCGACAAATTTTACCTTCTTAAGGCCTGTATCCGCTGCAGCAACGTTGGATGCGAATAATGAAAGAAAACATATACAGGATGCGGTGTAAGATTACTCAGGTTTTTCGATGACAGTTTCTTCAAGGCAGCAATCAGGGCTTCAGCATTGTGGTTGTCCCTAACAAACCTGTCTGCTGCATACTCATTCCTGCGTGAAACATGATTCATCAGCAATCCGGTCAGCATGGAAATGGGACTGTACAATATCCCGAATGCAATAAGTCCAAGATGGAAACTTGGCTCATCCCCTCCCAGGGCTGCCGACAAGGTCGGATTCGCGATCAGCATTGAAAGGATGAACAGGGTGATTCCGGTCTGCGCAATGCCTGCCAGTATACCTGTCAGGGTATGCTTTTTCTTGTAATGGCCGATCTC
>DIAS01000060.1 GCA_002415855.1 Bacteroidales bacterium UBA5072 | reverse complement strand
AATCAGTCGGTTAATTTCTCTTCTTCTTTCTTAGGGAAAATGTGTTTTTTCAGGTTTGGCAACAGGTTGTTCAGGGTAAGCGTAAGCTCAAGTGCATTATATAAATCGTTCTTGTCGTCACGAGGAACAAATTCATTCAGATAGGCCATTTCCAACTGGAGATTATCTGTAATAAGATAACCTCCTCCTATTTCAAACCGGTTGCGGTCAAAGAAAGTAATCCCTTCAGTTTTTGCGTCTGGCTTGAGAAGTAATTCTTCAGTTGTGAGGAAATAAACAACTCCCTGTCTCATTACCTGGCTGTTTATCGGTTTGACAAATTTCAGCATCTGCCGGTACCGGTACTTGTCCTCGTACTCGCCGTCAGCATTCATCATGTACCTGAACTCTCCCCTCATCCTGGTCATTAATGTGTACCCGGTTTTATGAAAATAATATGTCCCCTGAAGTGTCAGCCTGTACTCCGGAGAATAATATTGCCCGATATCAGGTACATCCTTATTGTTATAATAGGCAAAAGACGCTGAGAGTTTCCACCTTGGTGACAGGAAATAGTGACCCCAAAGAAAAAAATACCTTTGAATATTGGTGCTCAGGACCCTTGGATCAGAAGGCGTGTTGCTGAAAGCGCCGCCAAGATACAACTCTCCTGCCCATTTGTCATTTATACTCCTTGAAAACTGTAACTCGTTGCACAGCTGAGTATAGCTTGTGGTCTGAGCACTGGCGCCAAATGATAAAAACAGAAGCAAAAAACATATGATTATTTTCTCTGAGTGATACCGCATACTGATAAAGAAATGAAATCGTAAGTTAGTTCATATTAATAAATTAAAAATACCCATTATTAAGTATTTACTTTCGACCATATTGAACTAAGTTTGTTATTACTTTGTAAATTCGTAATTATTATATATACGCGTAATCAAAATGAAAAAGAAATCATTTGTTTTATTGTTGTTCTCCGGACTTTTGCTCTTCGGGTGTACCCAGAAGAAATCTGACCAGCCGGCTGTCGCAATATCTGCTGACGGTATTGACCGCACTGTGTTGCCGATCAAGGAACCTGTCCGCCCGACCTACAAGGAGCTGGATGTCAGGGATGCTACCCCGCCGCCACCCATGTTTAAGGTGGAAGCTCCGAAAGGGGCACCTAATGTTGTCGTCATACTGATTGACGATATGGGTTTTGGGGTATCTGAATTATTTGGCGGGCCAATTGCCACGCCGACTATGGACAAACTTGGAAATAACGGATTGAAATACAACTGTTTTCACACCACAGCCCTCTGCGCCCCGACCCGTATGGCACTGCTTTCAGGATACAATCATCACTCTAACAACATGGGTGTTATTACCGAGGCAGCGACAACTTTCCCCGGATACACCGGCGTTCGCCCCCAGACCATCACACCGATGGCAGAAGTGCTGAGGCAAAATGGATACAATACTGCTCAGTTTGGCAAATGTCACGAGGTTCCGCCATGGGAACTTTCCAGTAACGGACCTCAGGATCGTTGGCCAACCCGGTCAGGATTTGAGAAATTTTATGGCTTCCTGGGGGGTGAAACTAACGAGTGGGCCCCCACAATTTATGATGGCGTTACGCTGGTTGAACCACCTAAGGACCCCAATTATCATTTCACAACCGATATGACCAACCAGGCCATTGCATGGGTAAAATCACAAAAATCCCTGCAACCTGACAAACCCTTCTTTATATATTATGCGCCCGGTGCTACACATGCTCCCCATCATGTCGCGCCGGAATGGATAGCAAAATATAAAGGAAAATTTGATCAGGGCTGGGACAAAGTGCGTGAAGAGACACTTGAACGGCAGAAGAAGCTTGGAATTGTTCCTGAAAACACTCAGCTTGCCCCCAAACCGGCAGATATCAAAGATTGGGCAACACTCTCAGCCGATGAGAAAAAGCTATTCACCCGCCAGATGGAAGTGTATGCCGGATTTGCTGAACAGACTGATTACGAAATCGGAAGACTCATATCAGCGATTGAAGATCTGGGTGTGCTTGACAACACTCTTATTTTTTTTATTGCCGGAGACAATGGTGCAAGTGCTGAAGGTCAGATGAATGGCATGTACCAGGAGATGACTTACTTCAGTGGCGTGCCCGAAACTGTTCCTGACATGTTGAAACATTATAACGAATGGGGTTCTCCAAGCACCTATCCGCACTTTTCAGCCGGCTGGGCTGTGGCTATGGATGCTCCGTTTTCATATACCAAACAGGTAGCTTCCGATTTCGGAGGCACAAGAAATGCCATGGTTGTTTACTGGCCTGAAAAAATTAAGGCAAAAGGTGAACTGCGCACCCAGTTCGGACATGTGATTGATATTGCTCCTACCGTTTATGAAGTAACTTCAATACCTGCCCCAAAAATTGTGAATGGCATTGTACAGGATCCTATTGAAGGTACCAGCCTGGCTTATACATTTAATGATGCAGCTGCACCGGAGAAACATACTGTGCAGTACTTTGAAATGTTCGGTAACCGCGGAGTTTACCAGGATGGCTGGTATGCAAGGACAATTCATCGTCTTCCGTGGGGACAGCCGAAAGGACCTCTGCAGGATGATAAATGGGACTTATATAATACGAAGGAAGATTTTAGCCTGGCAAATGACCTGGCCGCAAATGACCCTGAAAAACTGAAGGAAATGCAGGATCTGTTCATGGCGGAGGCTGAAAAATACCATGTGCTGCCCATTGATGACCGGGTGCTGGAGAGGACAAATGCCGCACTGGTTGGCAGACCGGTACTCCTTGGAGACCGAACTTCCGTTACGTATTACCAGGGAATGAAAGCTCTGGGCGTTGATATTTTCATTGACCTGAGAAGCATAGCTTATGCCATTACGGCGGATGTGGTGGTGAAGGCCAATGGCAACGGTGTGATTGTTTGCCAGGGCGGCAGATTTGGCGGTTTATCCCTGTATTTGAAAAATGGTAAGCCGGCCTTTACATACAATTATTTAGGTATGGAATCGACAGATGTGATGGCTTCTCAGCCTCTGAAACCGGGCAAATACGAGATAGTGTATGATTTCAAATATGACGGAGGAGGTCCTGGAAAGGGAGGAATTGGTACGATTACCATTGACGGCAACAAGGTGGCAGAAAAAAGGATTGAACGTACGCAACCTGGTATATTCTCCGTAGATGACCTTGCAGATATTGGAGTTGATGACGGCACTTGGGTAGCAAATTACGGAACTTCGTCAGAATTCAATGGAGAAATAGGCAAAGTAACTATTGAACAGAAGAAATAAATGACAAATAAAAAACCCTCACCGTATACGTATTTGTTACGGTGAGGGTTTCATAAGAAAAAACTTTAACTGTAAATTAAATCTTAAAAACTATGAAACGCAATTTGTTGATTATCACAATGGTCTTTTGTGCTGTATCAGCATGGGGACAGGAAAACATGGTAACCTTCAGCGGCGGCTACTCGTTCGCCAACATTGAAGATACCGATAACAAGGCAACCGGCTGGAGAATTAACGGGCTGTATGAATTCTGCCCTAATGCCGGTATGCTTGCACACGGATTATCATTCGGTTTTATAAGTCTTAGCGGAACGAAGAATTCGGTCACGAGCACTGTTCATTCTTTCCCTCTTTACTACGCTCCGAAAGTCATGTTTGGCAAGAACAGGATAAAGGTGTTTATAAAAGGCGCCATCGGTATGCAGTTTGCCACCCTTAACAGGGAAGGAGCTGTCAGTTTCACTGACCATGATTTCGGGTTCTACGGAGGCGGCGGTGCTGGTATCCTGCTATTTCTTAAGGACAATATCTTTATCAATGGTGAATATGAAATAGCATGGGCTTCGAACAGCTATTACAAGGACGGATGGATAAATACTGCCGGAGGCGGGATCGGTTTTAAATTTTAAGAAGCCGGCTTGCTTTAATTGTTTATTAGGCTGATAAGACCAGTACGTTTTAGAATAAAAATTAAAAATAAACCAAATGAAAAGTGGTAATTTATTGATGACGGTAAACAGGTTTATTGTTCCAGCCATTATTTTGATATGTCTTGGCCAGGTAACATTTGCCCAGGCACCACCGACAGTACCTGATACATCGAAAATGACTTACAATCAGATGTCCCAGGGGCTGAAGCTTTATGTGTATCCTGCTAAGGGTCAGAGTCATCAGCAGCAGAAGGAAGATGAGTTTGAGTGTTATAAGTGGGCTATAGAACAATCAGGCATTGATCCCCTTAACCTTCCGCAAGTAGAGGCGCCGCCTCCTCAGTCAGGTCCGACCGGCGGAGCTGTAGTCGGTGCAGCAAAAGGTGCAGCAGCAGGCGCTGCCATTGGTGCTATTGCAGGAGATGCAGGTAAGGGCGCTGCGATTGGCGCTGTAGCAGGAGGCTTGTCTGGAAGAAGAGCGGGAAAACAGGCTCAGGCACAGCAGAACCAGCAGGCACAGGCCAACGCGGCAGCACAGGAACAGGCAATGAAGGACAGTTTCACAAAGGCGTTTTCTGTCTGTCTGGAAGGAAAAGGATATACCATTAAATAATCATCATCCAAATAACAAGCATAATGAAGAAGCTCGTCTTTTTATCAGCTTTAATACTCGGCCTGTTGTCATGCTCTTCTGCTGACAAGAAAAAGGGAAGTGAAAATCTTGCTGTCGCCCTGAAATATATGGAGGCTGTTCAGAATATGGATGCAGCAACCGTGGAATCTCTTCTCGCAGACAATTATATGGGCTACGGCCCTTCCGTTGGTGACTCTGTCAGCAAGGAAGTTGCTGTCCGGAACTTCAAGTACAATGCGGAAAACCTGTACGAATCTTTTGAATATACCCGCCATACGGAAATAGCAGTGACAGTCAAAGAGGGAGATGCTGCAGGTGACTGGGTTTTAAACTGGGCATATCTCACCATTAAGTACAAAGACGGCAGGGGACCTGTTAATTTATGGGTAAACATCGTTTACAGGTTTGAAAACGGAAAAATTGTGAACAGCAGGACCTTTTACAATGAAGCTGATGCGCTTCGCCAGCTGGGTTATACGTTTCAATCACCCGGTTTGCCTTAACAAACTGATATCCCAGGATATAAACAGTCGGCAACTTTTAAACAGAGTTTTTCATTTCCTGATAAAATCTGAAACAGAACTGACAAAAGAAGAAAGATGATTTATCAGAATATCCTGCTTTTCGCTTCGTTCATTCTCATTTACAGTCTGATAGCGAAGCGAATTGATAAAACGCCCGTCAGCGGTCCTTTTCTTGCTATCATTTTTGGGTTGGTGATGGGGCCGCTTCTGTTAAACCTGATTGTGATAAAGGTTGAAATTGAAGGTTACAAAGTTATTGCTGAACTGGCCCTGGCCCTGGTTCTGTTTACTGACGCTTCAAATACAAATATCAGGGAACTTCGAAAAAATGCCTCAGTGCCGACACGGCTGTTACTGATAGGGCTTCCGCTGACGATTGTTCTTGGCATGGTAGGGGGTGGTATTGTGTTCAGGGGATTTTCATGGATTGAATTGGGAATTCTGGCGACTTTGTTGGCCCCAACTGATGCAGCCCTGGGAAAACCGGTTGTAACAAATCCGTCAGTACCGTCAAAACTCAGGGAGTCCCTGAATGTGGAAAGTGGATTGAACGATGGGATATGCGTTCCTGTGCTGTTCCTGTTCATAGCATTTTTTGCCGCACAAACCGGAGAGGGTATTAAATTTTCTTACGGACTGGCCCTCTTTGCAAAGCAGATCGGTATCGGACTTGCTGCAGGCCTTGGGGTTACTTTTGTCGGAGACAGGTTAGTGGATTATTCCCAAAAAAGAGGATTGATATCGAAATCCTGGGAAACGGTGGTAATAGTGGCCCTTGCATTCAGTTGTTTTACACTTGCGCAGATTGCAGGCGGAAGCGGATTTATTGCCTGCTTCACAGGCGGTCTGCTGTACAGTGTAATGAACCGCAGGTATAAACATGATATTCTTGAGGAAGCTGAAGGGATAGGTGATACTTTAAGTTTGTTGACATGGGTTATTTTCAGCTCGGTCATAATTACCAGGTATATCAGCCATTTTACATGGGATGTACTTATCTACTCTTTGCTGAGTCTCACAGTCATCAGAATAATCCCTGTTCTCATTTCACTTATCAGAACCGGATTTTCAGGGAAAGAAAAGCTGTTTATAGGCTGGTTCGGGCCGCGCGGACTGGCAAGTATAGTCTTTGCCATAATTGTCTTTGAAATTGAATTACCTCATAAGGAAACGATCATTCTTACCGCAGTCTGTACGATCTTACTCAGTATCATATTGCATGGATTTACTGCAAATCCGTTTATCAAAATGCTGAATAAGAAATTGTCACCTGATTTATCAGATCGAAAAAAGGTTTCCCTGGAGGTTTGATTTCTCTTCCTGGTCCCGTCCGCCGACTGGCGGACCGGGACTGGGGATTTTCGAAATATTTTTAGACCCTTTTACTTTTTTGCTGCCTCCAGCAATTGATTTCCTGCAGGATTACCAGGGAATTTTTCTGCTATCTGCCTTGCATATGGCAGAGCCTTGGCATTCTGTTTCTGCTCGAGGTAGAATGTGGCTAGGGCATAAAGAAAATCAAAGTTGTCAGGCTCCCGGCTCAAAGCTTTAAGAAGGTAGCCTTCAGCTGCCGATTTGTTTCCGAGGGAGTTTTCTAACAAGCCCAGGTTGTATAAAATCCTTGTCTGACCCGGCATAAGCTCAGCTGCCTTCAGGAAGAACTTCCTGCTTTCGTCATATCTGCCCTTCTCCGCCAGCAGTAAGGCAAGGGAGTAGTTCACCTCGACAACCTCGGGATTTTCAATCAGGACTTCCTTCAGCAGTCTTTCAGCTTCCTCGGTCTTCCCCTGTTGTGCATAAACCATTGCGAGGTTCACCTTTGCCATGTAAAAGAGACCGTCGATCTTAAGCGCTTCCCGGTAAGACTGGGCAGCCTTTTCCAATTCTCCCTCATTGGCATACATCACCCCGAGGTTAAACCGTCCTCCCGGGAAGTCTGCAGTATACAGGTGAATGGCCTTATATTCCTCAAGAGCAGCCTTCCTGGCTTTCCTTGCCGGTTCACTCAGCTGGTTGTCCGGAACTTCAGAGAGCCTTATACCAGCCTCAGCGCGTATGCCCTTTACAGGGTCGTTCAGCAGGGGCATCAATAATCTTTCATACGATACTGCATTAGTGGAATTAAAGCTCATGATAGCCGTATGTCTCACCAGCGAAGCAGGATCGCTGAGCGCCCTGTCAACTGCATCATTGCTCTCATCTGTGTTGTAACCGCCCAGGAAATGCACCGCTGTAGCCCTCACCATGAGCGGGAACAGCTCATTCTCCGCGTACAGGATGAGTTCCGGGATTACACTCGTATCTCGCTTCACCGCGGCAGCGAAAGTCTCGCCGTAATGTGGCCGGGTTGCTTCTCCGTACCACTTCCTGATATAACTCTGCGACCAGGCCGTGGTTTTGTCCTTGTGGCAGTCGTTGCATGCATTGGGTGTCCCAATGGTCAGCGTAAGATCCGGACGGGGTAACCTGAAACTGTGATCACGCCTGTAATCATTGCCCATGTAGTATCTGCCTGTCATATGACAGTTCACGCACTGTGCTCCTGTTCCTTCCTTATATTCGGGTTCCCCCCTGTTTATAAGACGATCATCCCCTGTACCCGGGTCCGGCTTATGAAAATGATGCCGCCGTGTGTCGTAAATATCCGGACGATGGCACTGGAGGCAGAGCTGGTTATCAGGTTTCTTTGTTTTTACCGAATGCGAATCATGACAGTCACTGCACTTGATCCCCTTCTCAAACATTTTACTCTGGGTGAACGAACCGTATTCATAATCCTCATCACGTATCTGCCCGTCAGCATAATAGATAGGCTGAGTGATCAACTGCGGGATCATGTAATTCAGCAGGTCACTGTTATCGTCTTCATAATCTCCAAGGATGGCGCGCCGTGAATGGCAGCGTGCACATACATTCAACAATTCCTTATTATCCAGGTCCCTGGTTTTTACTATCAGCCCGGTATTCACATCCATGGGTCTTGATCCTTCCGGCAGATTCGCCCATTTGACATGTTCAGAGGAAGGGCCGTGGCAGGCTTCACAGCTGACATCGATCTCTGACCATGTAGTTTTAAAGGTATTGGTTTCAGGGTCAAAATTCTTCTTCAGGTTGGTGGTATGGCAATCAGCGCACATACCGTTCCAGTTCTGCGCCTGGTTGGTCCAGTAAAGCCAGTTGCCGGGATCAACGTTCTGTCCTGCATATACTGTGTCGCCCAGATGAAACCATTTCCCGTGTTCGGTATCCCAGGCAATCGGAAGGCACTGCAGGCGTCCTCCTTCGAACGGTACCAGGTACTGCTGCAAGGGTGTGTAACCGAACGTATGGGTGACCTGAAAATCCTCGAACTTGCCTGACGGGCCTCGGGTATTCATAAAAAACTTCCCGT
>DIAS01000056.1:155753-158260 GCA_002415855.1 Bacteroidales bacterium UBA5072 | reverse complement strand
CTTTCCTTTCCTGGCTTACAGAGCTTGATTTCATTATGCTTGCCCTTTATTTGAGGGGTCTGGCAATGGGTCTCACTTTTACCGCCCTGACTGCAGTATCACTTCTGGAGATTCCCCGTGAGAAGATGGCCCAGGCATCAGCAATCAGCAATTCCATACGGCAACTCGGGGGAAGCCTGGGCGTCGCTCTGCTGGCGACCATGTTGACTGTGAATGTCACTTATCACAGCCAGATATATGGAGGAGCCGTTAATCAACATTCTGCGGTTTACCAGCAGACAATCAGCAAACTCAGAAATCATGTTCAACATGACGCAGGCAGCTCTCCGTTCACCTCTTCCAGGCAAAGCCAGGCTTTGTTGCTCACAAACCTGAACAAACAGGCTTACATAGAGGGAATTAATGATGATTTTCTCATTGTAGGCATCATTACCTTGCTTAGCGTAATTCCCATCACATTTCTCCACACAAAAAAGTCAAAAATCCATAAATCATCTGAGCATGACTAACAGCATTATTTTGAGATTAAAAGTGTTTGTTCTTCTTCTGGTCATCTCCCTGAGCAACCTCAGGGCAGGTCAGGGTCAATCAGGAAGGAATATCAGCGCCGTTAACGACTCCCTATCCTTGCAGGAGATCATAAACCTGGCTATAACCACGCATCCTACCGTTAAAGTTGCCGAGGAGGCGATCAACAATGCTGATACGCGGATTAACCTGGCAAGAACAGGCTATTACCCTGAAGTGGATATGAATGCCAGTTTTTCAAATATTGGACCTGTAACAAAATTTACAATACCGGAAATGGGTACCATTCAGCTTTTCCCCGAGAATAATTACTCGGCAACGCTTAATTACAGGCAGGTTGTCTATGATTTCGGAAGGACAAAACAGAATATAGCGTATGAACATGAAAATAAAACCATGGGAGAGCAGACGCTGGAACAGACAAAGCAAAAGCTCTCCCTTGTTGCCGTGAATAATTACTATACACTCTTATTCCTTCAATCTGCCATTACTATAAAAGACGAGCAGCTTCAGGCGCTCAATGAGCACCTGAACCAAATCATTAAAATGAAGGAGACCGGTTCCGCAACTGAATACCAGGTACTATCCACCAAAGTGAGGATTTCAGCGGTTGAAAGCCAGAGAGTTGACCTGGAGGCGGCCATCAATGTGCAACAGGCACTCCTGAACACGCTTGTCGGGAATGATCAGACATTGCACCCAGTGGTTCTCAATGAGCTGAATGCTGCGCAGCCGGAGATTTCTGAGGATTCTGTGGTTTCATATGCCATGAAACACAGGGATGAAGTTATTCTGAACCAGCAGCGTACAACGCTTGCAGAGCTAAAATTCGGGATTACCAAACTGCAGTACAGACCTGTTCTCAGTTTGAATGCATCAGGAGGGGCAAAAAACGGTTATATGCCTGAACTTAATCAGCTTAAACCTAACTATGTAGTTGGATTAGGGATCAGGGTACCGATCTTCGATGGACTGAAAACAAAATATAATCTGGCCCAGGCAAAGTCAGCCATCACATCCCTGACTTATGAATCTGATTATATAAAAAGAAACGTTTCGAGTGACCTGGTGGATGCAGAGACCTACATGATTTCATCCAAAGAGAAGGTGAACCAATACAGCCTTCAGCTCGAGCAGGCACTAAAAGCTTATGCCCTGGCTGTGACAAGTTTTAATTCCGGCGTTATTACAAACCTGGATCTGCTGGATTCCAATACTTCCGTTTCTGAAAGCCGCTTACTTTTATTGAAGGCAAAAATTGACTATGCTGTAAGCATTTACAGGTTCAAAGCTGCTTTGGGAGAAAGGGTCTACTGAGCTGACAGTCAACTAATTTTACCAATACAGCCGGATCGGGTAAAAGCAGGAATTGCCTGAACCCAAAACTGATATTAGTTTTTAGGGAAAGAAATGATAATTTTGTTATCCTGTTAAGGAGACTGAAGATAAAAGTGACCTTTGAGGAACAGTCATCAAAAACAATGAACAACCGGGAAATTAAATATACGAATTATGGCATTTATTGGATCACATAACAGGTTTAATGAATTCAGGGAAGATTTCATTAAAGATACTGGAGTACAGGATATTGAAAACAATATCGGACTTTACATACAATATGTAACGGCCCGATTTGCTGATCAGAATCACCGCATATTGAGCAATCTCGCGAATGAAATTCAGGATTTACAAAAGGTTCTTAAAAAGGTCTGAACATACTGGAGGGACAGTGGAGTGCGTACGAATAAATAAGCCACCGCAACTGCAAGAATCTGTCTGTTCTTTTCGCCCTTGGCCTGCATTATAATTCGGCATAAAATGGAGAATACACAGAATATAATTCATAAAAGAGTTTTTTTTCTGCTAAACTTGGTTTACTTTTGCAAGCCCGGTGAATATTTCACGGGAACGTTGGTACGAGCTTAATGATTTAAAATATATATTGCGGGGTGGAGCAGTTGGTAGCTCGTTGGGCTCAT
>DIAS01000056.1:136818-155500 GCA_002415855.1 Bacteroidales bacterium UBA5072 | reverse complement strand
TTGGGCTCATAACCCAAAGGTCGTAGGTTCAAGTCCTGCCCCCGCTACTAAAGCCCGGTGATTTTTCGCCGGGTTTTCTATTTCCATCCAAGATGAATTTTTGTGTAGTAATTTAGCAACAGCAAACGAAGCAATGAATTTCTTCAGTCTTTGGTTAAAGCATGAAAATCACCCTGATCTCTGACACACACGGACACCACCGCGTTTTGAAAATCACGGAAACAGATTTCCTGATCCATGCAGGAGATATTTCAGGCATCACCAAAAAATCAGGCGTGATTGATTTTTTTGCCTGGTATGCGAGTCAGCCTGCAAAACACAAAATTGTTATTGCCGGAAACCATGATGGACTGATCAAAAAGAACAAAATCGAGATCCCTGAGGAAATCATCTACCTGCATGATTCCGGCATTACCCTTGAGGGATTGAACATCTGGGGATCACCCCATGCAAACATGTTCTCCCAGCTTGCGTCACCGACTGGTGAGGAGGAGGATGAGCCCGTGCGCACGGCATGGGATAAAATACCCCTGAATACGGATATCCTGATCACCCACACCCCCCCGCTGGGCATTCTTGACCTGGCAATCGACGGAACACTGCAGGGTTCAGCTGAATTATTCCGGAGGATGATGCTGATAAAGCCTATCGTGCATGCATTTGGACATATTCATGAAGCATACGGCATCCTCATGCAGGGCCGTACAACCTTTGTCAATGCAAGCATTGTGAATATCCAGGAAGAGCCAGTTCATGAACCAATAATTGTCCTGATCTGATCAAGTCGCGCCATTTTGGCCATGCCGTCCGGAGCACTACACTAATTCCGGTTCGGGAATGCAGTTATTCCTTGATAAATTTTAAGGTCAAACCCTGAACCTTCATCAGGTAAATTCCGGGATCCAGGGAAGAAATATCAATACGCTGGTCATATAATTTCGTATTCATGACCAAACGGCCGGCATTGTTGTATATAGCAATATTTTCATTCATCCCTTTGTCGCAGTTGACTATTATATAATCTCCAGCCGGATTCGGGTATGCCGATAACTTTCCAGCTTCGGTATATGTATCGGAAGTAGCTGCCGTAATAACCAGGGTTCCGTTCACATAGGTGAATTCATAGTTGTTATCACTGCCTCCGCTTGCAACAAGTGTATATGAACCTGCCGGACTTTGTGCTGTTGCGTCGGTGGTTACAACCGGCAGTACATTTAAATCATCCTGGGTGTCGTTGTTTACAAAGCCATCATAGGCCAATGTAAACACCGGGTTATCCTCACCGAATGATCTGTTCTTGTCCTCAGCTGCGACGGTCAGGTCAGCTTTGTTAATGGTTAAAATGCCGTTAACGTAAATGAATCTGTAATTACCGGCAGATCCTCCACTTACCGTAATAGCTTCAGTTCCTGTTCCTGTGGTGGCATCAGCAAGGCAGCCTGATGTAGGAAGAGTGGTCAGATCATCGGTATCTTCACCGTTGACAAACCCGTCATAGCTTAGTGTGAAGTCCGGATTTGCATCACCGTAGGTTTTACTTTGGTCATCGGCGGCAACTGTAAGGGGTGCTTTGTTAATGGTCAGTGTACCGTTCAAATAGCTAAAATCGTAATTATCTGATACGCCACCACTAACCGTTATGGTTGCTGTTCCGGCACCTGTGGCGGCATCGGCTACACTGCTTGCAACAGGCACCCGGATCAGATCAGCGGTATCATCACCACTGACAAAACCATCGAAGTTAATTTTAAATACCGGGTTGGCATCGCCATATGTTTTGCTTGTGTCCTCGGCTGAAACATTCAGCGTTGTTTTGCTCACAGTAAGGGTTTGCATAACGTCTTCAGCCGGGTGGTATGCATTATTCCCGGCCTGGGAGGCAGTGATTGTTGTAATTCCTGCTCCGGCCACGGTAAGCCTTTTGCCGGAAACGACAGCCACATTTGTATCTGAACTGGTATAGGTCACTGGCAGACCGGAAGTGGCCGTTGCAGTCAAATCAAAAACATCAGCACCATAGGTTACATCTGTTAATGTCCCAAAACTAATAGACTGGTTTGCCTTTAAGGTAGTAAAGGTTACTTCCATGCCATATCCGGTACCAGAACCATTGGTGGCATAGGCTCTCAGGTAATAGGTTGTATTGGGCGTCAACCCTGGTATTGCACTGGTAAAACTTCCGGTAGTGCTTCTCCCTCCTTCGTCCGTTTTAAAGTCGGCAGTTGTCGGAGTACCTGCAGTGTTCCAGCATACACCATGCGCTGTTGGATTGCCGGAACCAAGCAATGAAATTGACCCGTGACCTGTGGCAGTGGAGGCGGTTATGTCGGTGACAGCCTGAGTTGTTAAAGCAGGCAGTGGATTAAGACTATATACATACGCTGTCAGGGCATAATAAGCCCCAATTATAATATCTCCGCATCCATCATTGTTAACGTCGCCGGCCGCGGAAACAGAAAGTCCGTAACCATTGCCTGTCGCTACACCGTTCATGATAATGTCGGCGGTATTATCCATGCTGCTGCCGCCATGATAAACATAAACCCTGCCTGTGGTGGAATTATACCTATATGCTCCAACCATGACATCGCCATAACCGTCGTTGTTAATATCGCCCGGCGCAGAAAGGGAATATCCGAAAAAGCTGCCGGATGCCTCACCGGTAAATGTAACATCAGCTGTCGTTTCCATGCTGTTGCCACCAAAGAATATATAAACACGTCCGGTATTTGTATTATATCCCGATGCACCTACTGCCACATCATCATAGCCATCATCATTTACATCACCTGCGGCTGATACATTTATTCCAAAATATATTCCGGATGATTCTCCGTCCAGTATTGCATCCGCCGTATTAGCCAGGTTGCCTCCGCCGTAATAAATATATGCCCGTCCGGCTCCGAGATTATAGTTAAGAGCCCCGATAACAATATCATCATGGCCGTCGCCGTTTACATCGCCCGTGGAAGAAACATCACATCCGAACTGGTTATTGTTGGCCTCGCCAGTAAGGGTATCATCTGCGATATTGTCCATATTGTCGCTGCCATAATAAATATAGGCACGACCAGTTGATGTACTGTACTTATTGGCACCTACAACTACATCATCATATCCGTCTTCATTCAGATCACCTGCTGCAGATACGGCATATCCAAACTGGCTGTCTGCTTCACCGCTTAAAGTGACGTCAGCAATATTATTCATTGTGGTACCGCCGAAATAGATATAGGATCTTCCCATGGATGATCCATACCGGTAGGCCCCTACGACAACATCATCGAAACCGTCACCATTGACATCTCCCGCAGAGGATAACGAATATCCGAAATAACTTATGGTGGTTTCCCCGGTCATGGTAACATCAGGGATGTTGTCCATGCTTACTCCGCCAAAGAAAATATCAACCCGGCCCGTATAGGTGTTCATGCCAAAAGAACCCACCATCACATCGTTGTATCCGTCATTGTTAACATCACCGGCTGAAGATACGGCATATCCGAAATTTGAACCCAGAGAAAAGCTTTGCAGGAGCGTCTGGGCCCGGACTGATTGCACAGACCAAACCGGTAATGCGAGCAGAAGAATTGGTATAAATCCCTTCATGTTACAAATGTTTTAAAGCATTGTATTTTAGCTGTTTTAAAATGGCCGGTTGTTGTCAGCTGTCCGGTAAAGGAAAATCCATACGCAACATGAACTTGTCTGTACTTTTTGCTGACAAACCATTACATTTTACGCAATTCTGATTTCAAAGTTTGCGCCTTTCGGGAATTAATCTTATTCGTATTTGAGGGATTCAACCGGCTCCATCCTGGCAGTTTGCCACGACTGGTAGCTGATGGTGATAAAGGTTACCACAATGGCCAGGATCACGGCCACAACAAAGATCAGCATGCCGATCGGCGTGCGGTAAGCGAAATTCTGGAGCCAGCTCCGGGAAAAATAATATCCAACCGGAAGTGCAATTACACTGGCGATTATGACCCAGGCTGCGAACTGGCGTGCCAGCAAACCAAGTATGTTGAATATGCCGGCTCCGTGAACTTTGCGGATACCGATTTCCTTGGTCCGCTGTTCAATCATAAAATTCGACAGCCCGAACAAGCCCAATGATGCAATGAATACCGCCAGCAGGGCAAAAATCCAGAAGATTGTCCCCATACGTCTTTCGCCCTGGTATTGTGATTCAAATTCCTCATCGAGAAATGACCAGGTAAAGACATGCCGGTTATCGAACTTTTTCCACGTGTTTTCAATAAAGGCAAGTGTGCCTTGTACATGAGCGGGTCTGATTTTGATCAAGGTATAAGTAAAAAGCTGCTTGCGTCCCAGCAGGATGATCAAAGGTTCAACAGGCTGCTGAAGCGAATGGATGTTGAAGTCCTTCACCACCCCTATTATTTTCCCGGTTGCATTGGTATAAATATCGCCATCATAAGTGATGGTCTTGTCCAGAGGTGTATCTCCCCAGTTGAACAACCTGGCTGCGGCTTCGTTGATCACAAATGATGCTGTTGTGTCGCCCCTGAAATCATCGGAGAATACCCGCCCTTCCCTGGTTTTAATGCCCAGGAGGTCAAAATAGTCGGCTGTGACAAATGTCTCCATGACATTCCTTTCTTCATCGACCTCATCAAACCGGATGGAATTCTGGTTAAACTGCCCTCCCGGCACGCTTGAAGCAGCTGCCACGTTAATGATATCAGGGTTGTTCATCAATGAAGCCCGGATGGCGTCATACTGTGACCGGATTGCTCCGTCTTTCATGGTGACCACCACCACCTGCTCCTGGTCAAATCCCAGGTCGCGGTTGCGGAGAAAGGCAATCTGTTTATAAATCACCAGGGTGCCGATTATCAGTGAAATGGAAATGGAAAACTGGAAAATGACCAGAACTTTCCGGGTAAACAGCTGCGATGATCCTGATTTTGATTTTCCCTTCAACACTTCGTAAGGTATAAAGGAAGAAAGATAAAACGCCGGATAGCTTCCGGAAAAGAATCCAATAACTACTATGCCGGCAAGTAACATCCACATGTTGTTGAGTTGAAGAAGGGTGCCTGCAGATAAAGCTTTACCTGTGAAATTATTGAACGCTGGCATTAACCATTCGATAAGGACAAGTGCTATGGCTGATGACAGCATTGTCATGATGACCGATTCGGTCAGGAACTGGATGACGAGCTGATACCGTTGAACACCGAGCGTTTTGCGTACCCCCACTTCTTTTGCCCTCTTCATGGAACGGGCTGTGGACAGGTTCATAAAATTAATGCAGGCAATCAGCAGGATCAATAAGGCAGCGGTTGAAAAAATATAGACATAGAGTATGTTGCCATTGGTCCCCAATTCCCAGATGATATTCGAATGCAGGTGAATGGACCGCATGGGTTGCAGTTCAAAATGGAATCCTTCTTCAATTATGCGTTGCCTGTCTTTTTCGCTTATGGGGATGAACTGCTGGTGGAGGAGCCAGTCATTCAGTTTTTGCTCCACCGTTTCGGCTTCGCTCTTGTCCCTGAGCACAATGTAATTATAATGTCCGAAATCCTCCCAGGTATAATAGGGGCTTAACTGGCCGTTGTTGCGCTGACGGTCAATCTGCTTCATGGTCACATAGGAGATCAGGAAATCAAATGTGAAATGGGAGTTTTTAGGAACGTCCTCCACCACACCGTTTACCGTGAAGTAATTGTCTTCATTGACCCTAAGTACCTTTCCCATAGCTTTTTCCACGCTGCCGAAGTATTTGAGGGCCATTCCCCGGGTAAGAACAAGGCACATGGGTTCATGTAAAGCTGTCCCGGGATTTCCTGCCAGAAAGGGGAAGTCAAAGACCTCAAAGAATGTTGTATCTACTGAAAAGAACCCTTTTTCATCATAGACAATGTCTTCATATTGAACTGAAAACTCAGCCCTTGTAAGGCCGGGTCCCCATAATGGTGACATGGTCACGGCCTTTTCCACCTCCGGGAAATCAAGAGCCATTTGTTGCGCCAGGGGGTGTGGTGTACGGGGTTGCAGGCGCACATTGTCTCCTGAGAGTATCCGGTAGATCCTTTGGGATTGGTGATGAAAGGAGTCAAAACTCATCTCATCCCTCACCCAGAGCATAATCATCAGACAGGCAGTTATGCCAATGGCAAAACCAATAATGTTGATAGCGGAATACACCTTGTTGTGCCAGATGAACCGGAAAGTAAGGACGAGGTATTTTTTAAACATAGTTTTGCGGGGATAATTCAATGCCAATTTATTACAAAGATCATTATCATGTGCTTCCATAACAAGATAAGTGCCATTATCTGTAAAATTAAAAATATCAACCTTTTAGACTTTTATGGCGAACAGGTGACCCTGCCTGAATGTACAGGTTCTGAACAACCTGTTGTTCGGTTGCGGACATAGCGGAAGGTTGTATAAAAGGTTTGTTCAACGCCTTTATTTTTAAATTAAGAATTTGGCAGTGGTCGAAAAATGGCCTAACTTGATATCCTTTTAAAAAAAAGCATTACCCATTAATCATCGTTCTTAAATTATTATAATACAATGAAAATCGTAACGCTTATGCTGGCAGCCACTATTTTTACCAGTGCTGTTGCCGGAAACAATCCGGTGGGGATCTTCGAGGATCACACCGATGTTGGAAAACCAAAAAATACAGGGTCTGTTGTCTTTGACGAGGGTACACAGACCTATACGCTAAAAGGTGCCGGATACAACATCTGGTTTGAACGTGACGAGTTCCACTATGCCTACAAAAAGATCAAAGGCGATTTCATACTGACCGCGAATTTTGCGTTTGTTGGCAAGGGTGCCAATCCACACCGGAAAATCGGCTGGATGATAAGGGAAACCCTGGAGGAGAATTCTTCGCATATCAGTGCCGTCGCACACGGTGATGGTCTGACGGTTCTGCAATGGCGTCTGATCAAAGGGGCCTTCATGCGTGATCCGCAGGATGAGATCTTCGCGCCCAAGGATGGATACCAGATCATCCAGCTGGAGCGGATCGGAAAGAACATTATTTTCCGTGCTGCTTTGGCAGGTGAGCCTTTGCAGTTAATCGGCGAACAACGGATGAGCGACATGCCCGATGAAGTTCTGGCTGGCCTGTTCATCACTTCGCATGATCCCGAGGTAACGGAAGAGGCCCGTGTATGGAATGTGCGCATTGACAAACCAGTTCCGGCAAACTATGATGCCTACAGGCAAGGCTGGCCGGGAAGCCGACTGGAAGTAATGAATGTTTTTGACGGCACGCGAAAAGTGATCCATGAATCCAAGGGGCAGTTTGAAGCCCCCAACTGGATGCCCGATGGTAAAAGTCTGCTTTT
The DNA here is from genome assembly GCA_002415855.1 of Bacteroidales bacterium UBA5072. Taxonomy (GTDB): domain Bacteria; phylum Bacteroidota; class Bacteroidia; order Bacteroidales; family UBA10428; genus UBA5072. The sequence goes on along the minus strand of DIAS01000056.1, from coordinate 148,157 downwards.
CAACGAAGGAGGTTCTTTGTTTACCATTCCGGTTGACGGCGGAACACCGCTGAAACTGAATACGGGCGATGCCAACCGGTTAAACAACGACCATGGCATTTCTTTCGACGGCAGATCCCTGGCGATCAGCCATAGTCCCCAGGGAAGCCCGTCCAAGGTTTATGTACTTCCATTGACCGGCGGGACACCCAAACTGATCACTGAAAAAGCGCCATCATACTTCCATGGCTGGACAGCCGACAACAAGGCCGTTTTATACGTGGCCCAACGAGACACGCCTGTTTATAATATCTATAAGAGTCCAGTGAATGGCGGTCCCGAGGTGCAGCTGACCTTTTTCAAGTCGGCACATGTCGACGGTCCCGAAGCCTCTCCTGACGGAAAATATATTTATTATAACGGCAGTCACACCGGTACGATGCAACTCTGGCGGATGAAACCCGACGGATCGGGGAAGGAGCAGCTGACTTTTGATGAATACAACGACTGGTTCCCGCACCTATCACCCGATGGCAAATGGATAGCGTTTATCTCCTTCCCACCGGATATTGATCCCCATTCCCATCCTCCCTGCAAAAGGGTTATGTTACGGCTGATGCCTGCCAACGGCGGTGCGCCCAGGGTCATCGCCTATCTTTATGGCGGACAGGGGACCATCAACGTAGCCTCCTGGTCTCCGGACAGTAAACGAATAGCTTTTGTAAGTAACTCGGAGTTGGGTGAGAAATGAAAAATGAAAAATGAAAAATGAAAAATGTAAAAAAGTGACAAGCGGGAGATGGTTGTGAGGGTTGCGGGAGTTAATTAATTTGAAATATTAATTTTTAATCATTGTTGAATATGAAAAGTGCTTTCTTATTTCTTATGCTTATGACCAATGTTATGGTGTTCGCACAGACGAATACGGTTCAGCTGATACCGCAACCCGTTGATGTGCAGGTATTGAACGGCGAATACACCCTGGCTGCAGGAGCATCGGTTACCTTCAGCAAACCCGAAGCGCAGCCTGTTGCCCGGATGCTGGTTCAAAAGATCAACCAGGCTACAGGCTTTAAGTACAGCGACAAACAAGGCCAGGCAGGTTCCATTCAGTTGAATCTGAATGCCAGCCCTGATACAAAACTGGGAAAAGAAGGTTATACACTCGTTTCTTCATCCAAAGGTATTGTTATTGCCGCCAATGAACCGGCCGGATTATTCTATGGCGTGCAAACGCTTTTCCAGCTTCTTCCGAAGGAAATTGAAAGCAAGGTCCCCGTGAAGGCAAACTGGACGGTACCGGCAGTTAAAATCACCGATTTTCCCCGGTTTGCATGGCGGGGACTTATGCTTGATGTCAGTCGCAATTTCTTCACCAAGGAAGAAGTGAAGCAATACATGGATGAAATGGTCAGGTTCAAGTTCAATACCCTGCACCTGCACCTTACAGACGACAACGGATGGCGGATCGAGATCAAATCGCTCCCCAGGCTCACGGAAGTAGGTGCATGGCGGGTTCCCAGGTACGGCACTTTCGGCGAGCGCAAAGCTCCTATGCCGGGTGAAAAGGCTACTGTCGGCGGTTTCTATACGCAGGATGACATCCGGGAATTGCTGGCCTATGCCCAGACCCTCTTTATCACCATCGTTCCCGAGATCGATGTTCCCGGTCACAGCATGGCGGCAATTGCTGCCTATCCGGAGCTTTGCTGCACAAAGGACACAAGCGTCAAGGTTAATCCGGGATCAAATTTTGCACAATGGTTCGGTGATGGTAAATTTAAAATGTTCATTGACAACGCCCTCAATCCCTCGGACGAGAAAGTTTATGAATTCCTGGATAAGGTATTTACCGAACTGGCAGCGCTCTTCCCGTCACCTTATATTCATGTGGGTGGTGATGAGTGCTATCGGGGATACTGGGAAAATGATGCGGGCTGCCAGGCATTGATGAAAGAACTGAATACTACGGAATCGATCAAGCTACACGGTTATTTCATGAACCGGGTGGAGAAGATCCTGAATGCCAAGGGTAAAAAGCTGCTCGGTTGGGATGAGATCCTGGAAGGCGGTATTTCACCGGGTGCAACCGTAATGAGCTGGCGTGGCATAGAGGGTGGCATTGAAGCGGCCCATCTCGGACACGATGTGGTGATGACCCCTACTACTTATACTTATATCGACTATACACAGGGAGATCCTACGGTGGACCCTCCCATCTATTCCCACCTGCGGCTTAAGAAATGCTATAGCTTCAACCCGGTTCCCGAAGGCGTGGATGCCAAATATATCCTGGGGGGACAGGGTAACCTGTGGACAGAACAGGTGGTCACGCTGCGTCATGCCGAATACATGACCTGGCCGCGCAGCTGGGCACTTGCTGAAGATTTCTGGACGCCGGATGAGAAAAAGAACTGGGAAAACTTCGTTCTCCGGGTGGAAAATCAGTTCGGGAGGTCGGATGTAGCCGGGGTGAATTATTCCAGAGCCATGTATGACGCCATTGTCAGAGCCACCATGCAGGAGGGCAAAATATGGGTGGAGATGGAATCCGAGGTGCCAGGAGTGGATATCTATTATACCATTGACGGCGGTATGCCCGGCATCTATTCACCAAAGTACACGGAGGCGTTTGAAATGCCGGAAGGCCCCATCACCCTGCGGGTGATCACTTTCCGCAACGGCGCGCGCATCGGCAACCTGATCACCCTCCGGCCCAATGACCTGAAGGCGAGAGCACAAGGGGAGTAGGAACACAAGAATACAATTTATTTGAAAGTAATTAGCCGGTGCTTGATGCTGATGAACCCATAAAAAAAGCATACGCCCACCCGGGCGTATGCTTTTATTATGGGTTTATCAGTGGCAGGTGCTCCAGAATTGCTTAATTCCCGTTCAGGATAATGGGTGTATTCTTGCCATCTCCCATGATGATCAGCTTGGCATTGGGTGAATTGGTAATGGCTTTGATCATTTCATACTGCAATTGCTTATCAGTAAGCGATAAACTGATGATCCTCTGATAATCGGCAATTCCCTGGGCTTCCACCCTTTTCCGTTCGGCTTCCTGTTTTTCCTTCTGCAACACAAAGGTCATTTTCTGGGCTTCCTGCTCGGCATTGATTTTCGATTCAATGGCGGTTTTTACAGAAGCCGGAAGGGTGATGTTCCTGACCAGGAGCTGCTCCAGCAGCAATCCCCGGTTTTTAAAGTCGGCCTCGATGCCTTTAAAGATACGGTCCTGAAACTCATCCCTTTTTGAGGAATACAAAGCCACAGCATCATAGTACACAGCATTGTCCCTGATCTTGGTGCGGCAGATCGGACGCACGATTATATTCTTATAGTCTGTCCCTATCTCCCTTAATATCCTGGGAGCTTCTGTGGGTACAACCTTATAAAGTACGGTAAGGTCAATGATCACTTCCAGCCCGTCGGCCGATAGAACGCGAATGGCGTCATCTCCGGATATCTCGCCTTCGGTTTCCACCCCTGACATGGTATAATTCTGGGTCCTGATATCAAAGGGCACTATAATTACAAGCGGATTTTTAATGTTCAGGCCGCTTTCCAGGATGCGATCACTTACTTTACCGAAGAGTTTCTGTACGCCTACTTCTCCCGGTTCAATCTGGATCAGGGAAGTAAGAAGCAATCCAATGACAATTAATCCGAAACCTGCACCCTTGATAAGGCCGGTATATCTCTGTGCCTGATAATTGACCCTGGCTACTGTATAGCCAATGATAAGAACAACAACACCAAGTATGATTATAAACATAGCGGTATTTATTAAATCGTTATAATACAGTAAAGATATGCTTTCGATTTGTTTTTAATATTTTTAATCAGTACTTTTCTTGTACAAGCCGGGAATATTACTGTAAAAGGAGGAGTCATGCCCAAAAAAGATCATTATTTGGGAATTGATATTGGTTCCGTTTCAATTGCCCTGGCATTGCTTAACGAGGAGCTTCGCATAGTTCATACATCCTATGCTTTTCACAATGGTCAGTTGGCCGAAAGTCTTGCTAAGTCGTTACATGCAATTGACTTTGGACGTGTAAGAGCCGTCGGATGCACATCCCCGACTGCTGCGTTGCTGAAACACCATGATCAGGTTACAGACTCACGGGTTGCATACATAACCGCAGCAAAAAGTTATCATCCCGGTTTGCAGGCACTTTTGATCATCGGAGCCGAGAAGTTTGGTTTGGCAACCTTTAACAATAGGGGCGAATACCTGAATTTTAAGTCAAACACTTCCTGCGCAGCAGGGACAGGAAATTTCCTGGATCAGCAGGTTGCAAGACTTAATCTGAAAAGCATTCAGGAATTTTGTGATCTGGCTTACAGCAACCGGGGAAGCTTTCCGCTGATCGCCTCCCGTTGTGCCGTATTTGCCAAAACCGACCTGATTCATGCCCAGCAGGAAGGATATACATTGAGGGAGATCTGTGACGGATTGTCGTACGGAATGGCCAGGAATATAATTGATGCGGTATCGCTCGACAATACCATTAATCCTGTTGTGGCAGCCGGGGGTGTGGCCTTGAACAAAGCGGTGATCGGGCACATTGAGAAGCTTACCGGTATCACTGTGATCGTGGATCCCTTGGCCCCTGTTTACGGTGCCATTGGTGCAGCTATGGGTTGCCACGGCAATCAAAGCCTGAATTACCCTGCACACATGCTTGCCGATGAACTTCTTCTGTCCGGGCAGGAAAAGCGGGCATATTTCTATACTCCGCTTCGGTTAAGATTCTCAGATTACCCCGATTTTAACGGTATCGAACATTTTGAATATCAACCGAAGTTCTTTCCGGCAGTAACACCTGTGGAAACTGATATTTACAAGTTGCCTGGAAATGCCTGCGACAGGGATGTTTTTATTGGAATTGATATCGGATCTACCAGCACCAAGGCGGTTCTGCTCAACAAAAGCCGGGAAGTGACGGCCGGTTTTTATACACGTACATCGGGTCAGCCATTGCAAGCCCTCCAGGCGATCCTTGAAACCATAAATTATCTGGAAGAAAAGACAGGAATTCGTTTTAATGTTCTGGGGACAGGTACAACGGGATCCGGCAGAAAGTTTACCGGTAAAATTATTGGTGCGGACATCATGCCGGATGAAATTTCTGCCCATGCCAGGGCAGCATTCGAACTGGATCCTGAAACGGATACCATAATTGAAATCGGCGGGCAGGACTCGAAATTTACCATTATGCAGGATGGCATGGTCACTTTTTCTGTAATGAATAATGTTTGTGCGGCAGGTACGGGAAGTTTTATCGAAGAGCAGGCTAAAAAACTGGGATGTCCCCTGGAAGATTATTCCCTGCGGGCTGAAAAGGTAAATGCACCCATGGCAAGTGACCGCTGTACGGTATTTATGGAGCGCGACCTCAACCACTACCTGGGTATGGGCTATTCGACAGATGAAATTCTTGCTGCCGTTTTACATGCAACCCGGGAGAATTATATGACCAAGGTGGCCGCAACCGGTAAGATCGGCCGTAAAGTTGCGTTCCAGGGTGCAACCGCGAAAAACAGGGCCCTGGTTGCCGCCTTTGAACAGAAGCTGGAAAGGCCCATCAAAGTTTCGAAATTCTGCCATCTGACCGGTGCAATGGGTGTGGCGCTCGAACTGGCCGACAGTGATATTGCACATACAACCTTCAGAGGCCTTGATCTCTATAAGAAAACAATCCCGGTGCGATCCGAAACCTGCCAGTTATGCACCAATCACTGCAAACTTAAGGTGGCTGAAGTAGATGATGAGGTTGTTGCCTATGGTTTCTTATGTGGCAGGGATTACCATACGAAGCGGTACATAAAAAACAACAGGTTTGATTTTCAACTGATCCGGAAGAGGCAGGAAATATTCGGATCACGAAGGGTGTCGGGGGAAAAAACCGTTACCGTGGGAATTCCTGCCGGGCTGCATGTTTACGGGGAAATTCCATTTTGGTGCAAATTTTTTGATTTGCTCCATATCGGCACAATTACCAGTGAAGCATGTCAGACAGCAGTAAAAGATGGTAAGAGCCTTTGTAACGCTGAGTTTTGTGCACCCATAGCCGCTATGCATGCGCATGTTGATTATCTTTTACAAAGGGCGGACTTTGTCTTTCTTCCCATATATCTTATAGAAAACCAGGAAAATGAGATGAACAAACAGTATTGCTATTATACCCAGTTTGCATCATCGGTAATATCGAATCAAAAACGCATTAAACCCAGGGAAAAAATCCTGGCCCCGCTTCTGAGAACTTCACAGGGAGAGCTTTATTCCCGGATCGAGTTATATAAGATGTTAAAGGCCATCGGATTAAAAGATATCGGGTTTTTGCAGGTTACACTGGCCTACGAGAAGGCCAGAAAGTATATCCGGGAACTGGAAAAGAAGTGGCAAAAGGTCTATCTCGAAGAAATCAAGGGAACTCAGGATATTCATATTATGCTTCTCGGACGGCCTTATACGGTACTTTCGACAGCCATGAACAACCATATTCCGGAAATTATTGAAAAATTCGGGATCCGAGCTTTCTATTCGGATATGCTCCCTGACAGGCCAAATGGAACTTTCATGACAGAAGAGCTGATCAGGAGCATTAAGTGGAAATTCGGGGTTAAGATCCTGAAGGCAGCTGAAACGATAGCAAAAACTGATTCGTGTTACCCTGTTCTGCTTACCTCTTTTAAATGCACACCTGATTCCTTTGTTATTGAATATTTCAAAGATATTTTTCAGACCTACAGGAAGCCTTATTTAATACTTCAGCTTGACGAACATGATTCGGCCGTGGGATATGAGACACGTATTGAGGCTGCAATCAGGACCTTCAGAAACCATTGGAATAAACAAAAAGCCGATTATCCGAAAAACACGATGCGGCAAAGTGACAACGGTGATCTTCATCTTTTCTCCGGGAAGAGCTTACCTGTCACTACCTGGGAAAACCATTTCAGGTTGCTGATCAATGATGCAGCGGAAACACTCAGGGCACACGGAATTGATTTCAGCAAATTCACCAAGATACTGCACCGGAATGATATCAGGGAATCCGATCTGAAACAGGCCAGAATTATCGGGACAGGGGAGCTCAGAAACAAGACCATACTGCTGCCGTCATGGGATCAGCAAGTAGGGCCATTGCTTGAAGCCGTTTTGCAGAACAGCGGTTTGGATGCCCGACTGGTAAGGGGAACAAATGAGTCCATCCAGCGCAGTCTGAGTCACAACACTGGTCAATGCCTGCCCCTCAATATCATCGTTCAAAATGCAATCGACTACATTGAAACTAACCGTTTGGACCCGTCAAATACCGTTCTCTGGATTATAAAATCGACCTTGTCGTGTAACCTGAGCATGTTTCCGCACTATATGCGGAAGTTGCTGAACGATTATGGAAAGGGTATGGAACAGGCCTCTGTATACCCAGGAGATCTGATATTTTATGATATCTCGCTGCAGACCGCCATAAATGCCTATCTGGCTTACATGTTCGGAGGCAATATCAGAAAAATTGGCTGTCTGATCCGTCCATATGAAAAGTATGCAGGAAGTACGGACAAAATCATACATGAAGCTTTCGCGGTGCTTTATGATGCTTTCAGGCAAGGTAAACCACAATCCAGTATCCTGGAAAACATCATACATGAATTTGAATCCATTGAAACTGTAAAAAAGGAACTTACCCGTGTCGCCATATTCGGTGATCTCTATGTCCGTGATAATGATGTGATGAACCAGGGCCTGATAAAGCTCATTGAAGATAACGGAGGGGAGGTAATTACCACACCCTACAGCGAATACATTAAAATGATTGTGGATCCTTTTACCGAAAGGGCTTTCAAAGAGGGCCGCTATCTCGATTTTTTACGGACAAAGTTTCTGAAGTCGCTGATTCCGCTGGTTGAAGAAAACTATATACATTATTTCAGCAGGTTGTATGGTGATCAAGATAAGGAGACGAAAGATGAACTGGATAAATGGCTGGACAAGTTTGGACTTAATCTTTTTCACCGGGGAGAATCCCTCGAAAACATTCTTAAAATTCACAAACTGATTCATCAATATCCAGATATTGATCTATTTATCCAAACCAACCCTGCGTATTGCTGTCCTTCACTTATCACAGAAGCAATGACGCCAAGAATTGAAGAAATCACCGGTATACCGGTAGTTACAATTGAATATGACGGAACATCGGGGATCAAAAATGAGGATATTATCCCCTACTTAAAATACCGGAGGATGAGAGTTCCTGCTCACACCCAAGGTTAAACCATTCCGGCCAATTTTTTCCGGTCAAGTTTCAGCGCGGAGTTTCTCGGGAGTTTCTCAATCAGGATGAAGTCTTTGATCTTCAGTCTGTCCGGTAACAGTTTTTGCAGCTCGGATCTCAAAGCAGTTTCTTTTGCTACCATCTTGTCTTTCTCGGCAACCAGAATAAGTCGCTGACCCAGTTTCATATCGGGTAATCCGATAATTGCACATTCAAGTCCGGTTTTTTCCAGGATGTGCATTTCCAGTTCTTCCGGCAGAATTTTTATCCCCCCCGAATTAATGAGGTTGTCATATCTGCCCTTCCAGATAAAAGAACCGGGTCCGGTGAATTCGACAATGTCGTTGGTTATAACCTGGTGGGGCAAAAAAGGGGCGTTGATCACCAGGCATCCTCTTTCATCCAGGGTCAGTGTAACCTCAGGTAAAGCATGGTAATCACTTTGCCGGCCAGGGCCATTGAGCCTCCTTAGCGCCACATGCGAACAGGTTTCGGCCATGCCGTAACTGGCATACACTTCTCCCGGGATTTTGGCTGTCATTTGCTCAAGAGCAGCAGTGATTTCAGCTCCACCGATAAGGATCTTTCTGATCGGAGGGAAAGCACCAGGATTTTCCAAAAGATTGGATACCTGCAAAGGAACCATGGCACAAAAGTCGACCGGACCTGCACCACAGAGATCCGGCATACTCTTTGGCTCTGTTATTTCCAGATTCGTTCCGGCAATAAAACACCTGACTACCATCATCTTGCCTGCAATGTACCGGATGGGGAGACAAAGCAGTGCTGTTTGTCCTTTCCCCAGCCCGAAAAACCGGCAGGTATTCTCCGCTGAACGGGTCATAGAGCTTTTCAGCAAATGCAGTTCCTTTGATTTGCCCGTTGTACCTGAAGTATGTTGAACAATTGAATCGGAAGGGCCTAACCAGGAGAGGATAAACTCATAAATGTCTTTCTCCCACGCCGGAACATCGGGATCCTCCAGTTTTTTAACGGAGAAATGTTTCAGTTCATCTCCCTTAAGCTGTTGGGAATGGATGGTCAGTCCGGGAGTGTTCATACTGAAACCGGGTCTTCGAGGGATGAGATATCCCATTTCAGATCAGGATCATAATATAGCCTTTCCCCGCTGAGATAGAGCGGAGAAGGGATATTGTTACTGAAAAGTGATCCGGTACTCAGGCCATGGTAGATTGAGTTCCCTAAAGTGTAAGTCCACTGCGCAATGGCGTTCAGTCCTATATTGGTCTCCAGGGCAGAGGTGATCCACCATCGGATATTCCTTTCATCAGCCAGGCTGATCCATTCTTTGCATCCGGTAATTCCCCCCAGCAATCCGGGTTTCAACACAAGGTATTTTGGCCTGATGGCGTCAAGGACTTTCCGCTTTGCCGCGAGGGTCTGTTTTCCGATCAGCTCCTCGTCGAGGGCTATTGGTACCGGGGATGTTTCACAAAGCCGGGCCATGGCCTCGGAATGACCGGCGACTATAGGCTGTTCAATACTGTGCAGTTCGAATTCAGCAAGCATTTTAAGGATGTCATTTGCCTGGGAGGGCTTGAATGCCCCGTTGGCATCTAATCTAAGCTCCAGCTCATCAGCGTCATACTGTGCCCGGATGTAGCGGAGTATTTCAAACTCTTCGTCGAGATCGAGGGAGCCAAACTTCATTTTAAGGCATGTAAATCCTTCCTGCAATTTCTGCCTGATCTGCCGGATCATTTCATCTTTGTTATCCATCCAGATCAAACCGTTAATTTCAATTGCGTCCTTTCCCTCGGTAAAGGCTGAAGGATAAAGGACCTTTGATCCCAGCGTACGCAGGTCTCTCCAGGCAGTCTCAAGTCCAAAACTGATGGACGGCCAATCGGTTAACTCAGGATCCGCCAGGTAATCCCCCTGATTGATCCTGTTTATGGTCTGATTCAGTTTATCCTGAAAACCTTTTACGTCGTCACAACTTAAACCGGGAAAAAGAGAACATTCACCCACTCCTGCCGCAGATGGGTCATCGGTATGGTAAAGCAGGATAAAATGTACTTTCTTCTTAAGATAAGTCCCGCGTGACGTTGTTGCAGGACGTTGAAAGCGAAATTCCCTGTATACTGTTCTTGCTTTGATCATCTTATGATTAAACCTATACCAAAGGTAATTGAAAAAGCAAAGGTAGTCAAAGCAAGTTTTTTTAGTTCACGATTCAGTTCACGCGGATCATTATTTTTCATCACTACGGATATGTTCAGTGCAAACAAAGGACAGGTCAATATAAACAGGAACTGGAACACCGAATTATAATGGAGGATGGTGTAGGCAAGGCTGAAAAGTACTGAAAATGTGATCAGAAGCAGGTGGTATATCTTAGCAGCTTTGCTGCCAATGTGCACTACCAGTGTTCGTTTACCCGACCGTGTATCGTTTTCAATATCACGCATATTGTTCAGGTTGAGGACGCCGGAGCTTAACAGGCCGATAGCTGACGCCGGAAGGAGCACCCAGGGATCAAAGGAATTCACGTGCAGATAATAGGTTCCCGCGACACCAACAATCCCGAAATAAATAAATACGAAGATATCACCCCAACCGACATATCCGTAAGGATTCTTTCCTATTGTATACTTGATGGCAGCGTATATCGCGGATATACCGAGAATAAAAAAGAAAAGTACGGTCTTCCAGCTGATGTTACGCAATCCGGTAAAAATAAGCAATGAACCCGATGCCAGGGCAAGAAAAACGAACAGCAGGATCATGAGTTTCATCTGCTTTTTAGAAACAAGACCGCTCTGTGTAAGACGTTGCGGACCAACCCGCCTTTCATTGTCGGTTCCGTGCATGGCGTCCCCGTAATCGTTGGCCAGATTCGACAGGATCTGCAGGAAGAGCGTGGTGAGTGTTGCAAGCACCAATACATACCAGTGGAATTCTCCCTTAGCAAAGGCGAGAAAACTACCCAGTATAGCGCTTGAAAGTGCCAGGGGGAGGGTGCGCAGCCGAAAGGCCTTAATCCAGATGTTGATACTGTTCATTTTACATTTACTATGACATGCTTCGACTCCGCTCAGCATG
>DIAS01000056.1:126272-136517 GCA_002415855.1 Bacteroidales bacterium UBA5072 | reverse complement strand
TCGACTCCGCTCAGCATGACAGGATTGTGGCGCAGGGTGTTCAATGCTAAGGCAACCTCGGGTATTTTTTAAAATCAGGCTTCCGTTTTTCCAGAAAGGCCTTCTTCCCTTCCTGTGCCTCTTCGGTCATGTAGTACAGCATGGTTGCGTTCCCGGCCAGTTCCTGTATTCCGGCTTGTCCATCGAGTTCGGCATTCAAACCGGCCTTGATCATGCGCAGGGCAACGGGACTATGCTGCATGATCTTTTTACACCAGCTGACTGTCTCATCCTCCAGGTCAGCAAAGGGGACCACCTTGTTCACCAGCCCCATTTCCAGTGCTTCGCCGGCAGAGTATTGCTCGCAAAGAAACCAGATCTCCCGTGCTTTTTTTTGTCCCACCACCCTGGCCAGGTAAGAAGATCCGAAACCAGCATCAAAGCTGCCGACTTTCGGACCGGTCTGTCCAAAAATGGCGTTCTCTGAGGCTATTGAAAGGTCACAGACTACATGCAACACATGGCCTCCTCCGATTGCATATCCGTTGACCATGGCAATAACAGGCTTTGGGATGGAGCGTATCTGTTTCTGAAGGTCAAGGATGTTCAACCGGGGTACACCATCTTTGCCGACATAACCTGCATAACTTTTAGCATGCTGATCGCCGCCGCTGCAAAACGCTTTATCTCCTTCGCCTGTAAGAATGACTACGTAAATATCAGGGTTTTCCCGACACAGGGTCATGGCGTCACACATCTCCCTGGTGGTATCGGGTGTAAAAGCATTCCGGTAACGGGGTCGGTTAATGGTAATTTTTGCGATCCCCTCAAAAAAGTCAAATTTGATGTCACCGTACTCTTTGATGGTCTTCCAGTTTCTCATAGAAAAAAGCTACAGTCGGGTTCAGGAATACTAAGCTATACTCATCAATTGCCGGAATGCTGCAGCACTGACGATTGGGTCGGTTCTTACTTCGAGAAGAGATGCTCTTCCGCGCTCCTGTATAAACTGACCCCATTGGTTTTCCAGGGTCTGCTCATCGCCGGCATAATAATAGTCAAGTCCGAATGCTTCCGCTAAGTTATGAATATTTACGGGATGATGGGCTTCAATAAATTTCTTAAATCCGGGATGATCCGAAGGTCCTTTCAGGATATGGAATATCCCGCCCCCACGGTTGTTGACCACCAGGATCTTCAAATTGGCAGGCAGATCCCTGTTCCACAACGCATTGGAATCATAAATCAGTCCAAGGTCACCAACCAATGCCAGGGTTAGTTTCCCGGAGATGTGGGCAAGACCGGCAGCGGATGAGAGGCAACCGTCGATACCGGAGATTCCCCGGTTGGAATAGTAGCTTACCTGTTCATTTGCAGGGAATAACTGTGAGTAACGGATAATGCTGCTGTTGCCCAGGGCAACTATTGAGCCGGGCGGGATAAGCTGTGAAACCCTTCCAAAAATGACAAGATCGGAAAAGGAGGCCTTACGGATCATCTCGCCCGATTTGGAATCTGCCTCGGAGGCAGCTGATTGCCAGCTGGTCCGGTAAGAACTGCCTGTATCCCGGTTGCCTTTACCCGAGAGCGCCCGGTACACTGCAGCTGCAGAATGGGGGATATGCCGCGTAACCCGTTTAAAAGTATCAATGATTCCACTTTCGGTTCCGATGCGCCAGCATTTGGCTCCGGCAGACCTTCGCAGGTAACCTGTCAGGGCTTTTGAAACTACCTGTCCACCGCTGTGAACGACAAGATCGGGGTTAGCCGGGCTGTTACCGCGGCTGCGTGATAAAATGAGGTTTGAGTTGGAAATAATACTTTTTCCCGGTATGTTGGCAATGTTCTCGGCCAGGATCACAATTCTTCCGTCATTTAAAAGAGAGGGCAACAGCAGGGCCGCTTCTGAGCCCGGGAAGTCCTGTCCATGGACGATCATGATCCTTTCCGCATTTTCCCATTCATGGATCAGCTCATCCGGTAATTCAAGCGAGATTCCCGGTTCTGCCCGGCGGATTATCCTGATGTTTTCAGAGGGAACGGGAAGCTCTTCATACAAGGGTTCGGTAAGCGGAACATTGATATGCACAGGTCCTTTGGCCGGTGAAGCGGATAAATCAATTGCCTCATTGATGATTCGGTGGGCGAACCACAGGTCATCCTCGGACGAAATGACCTGCGGCAGATCGTAGCTTCCTTTTATATAACTGCTGTAAATCCCTGATTGCCGGAGTGTTTGATTATCCTGCTGGTCGATCCATTCACGCGGACGGTCCGCTGTTACAGCAATCAGGGGTACCTGTTGATAATAGGCTTCGGCCAGGGCGGGAGCATAATTTAGTACTGCTGTTCCTGATGTGCAGACAAGGGCAACTGGTTTTTGCGTATACTGGGCGATCCCGAGGGCGAAGTAACCGGCTGATCTTTCATCAACAATGCTGATGCACGATTCACCAAAACATCCGATAAATGATCTAATCAAAGGTGCGCTGCGTGATCCGGGAGAAATTATTATCTGTTGAATCCCTTTCTCCCGAAAAATCAAGGCAAGATCAACAATATGTTGCTTTGGATGCGGCATTTACTTGATCTGGCTCAGGACAGAAAGCAGTGTATCGGATTTGATCTCGGTTTCCTCCCATTCTTCTTCCGCTACCGAATCATGGGTGATACCTCCACCGACGTACAATACCAGGCGGTTATCCACTACTTTCAGGCAGCGCAGGTTCACATAAAACTGGATCAGTTCGCCGAGGCCTACTGGGCCCAGGAATCCGGTGTAATACTCCCGGTTGTGTTTTTCGGCCCCCATGATAAAATCCATGGCTTTCCCGGTAGACATGCCGCAAACAGCCGGTGTTGGATGCAGATCATTGATCAGCGAGGGCAACCGGTGTCCGAGAGAGCGGGCTGTAAAGGTAAAATCTGTACGCAGGTGCAGGATGTTCCCGGCTCTGGCAACATAAGGACCTGTTTTGGCATATTCTGATACGGCATAATTGCTGAGTACTCTCTCAATATGAAGGGTCACATAATCCTGTTCTTCGAGTTCCTTGTTATTCCAGTTCCCGATTTCCAGGTTTTCAGGCGAATAAGGCCGGGTTCCTGCAAGAGAAACTGTGACCAGCTCTTTTCCCGTTGAACATATAAAAGGCTCAGGGGAGGCACCTGTCCAGCAATGACCGTTTACGCAAAGGAGGTATACAAAGGCATTGGGGTAGGAATCACAGAGGGCATTGAAGATCTCAGGCAGCTTTCCGGGATTTCCATTTACGGTCTTGACCCTGGACAACACCACCTTTTCAAATTCCCCGGAATTAATCCTGCCGATGGTATCGCGGATCAGCGCTATGTAATCGTCTTTCCTGGTGTCATCGGGACAGAACTGGTTAATGTTTGGGAACGGGTTTGCCGGCAAAGCCTCCAGCTCTTCAAGCTGTTGGTGTGAGGCAAATCCGCGCATAATGAAATCCGGCTTTATCAGGTAGGTATTATTGTCCTTCCTGGAAAATGGTGCAACCAGGAAACCCCGTTGGGGCAGCTTCACAGTCAGATCATCCAGGGCAAGCAATTCGGCATCCTTTTGAACAATGACATCAATGCCGGTTTTGCCGGGAAGCCTGTAGGCGGCAAAATGCAATTTCTTCGCCAGGCAGATCCTGGCAGCTTTGGTGAGGGTTTCCTTATGTTTTAAAAATTCCTGCATCCGGGAATCTCATAATTTCTTTTTCACGATCATGATAGTAACCCTTGTGACGGAAATTAGTTTACCATTCCCGCTTTTGATCTTCACATCCCACACATGGGTCTTTTTCCCGCGGTGCACAATATCGGCCCTGGCATGCAATACGCCATCGCTTACACTGGAAATATGATTTCCCGAAACCTGAAGTCCCAGAACATCATACTTTTCGGGGTTCACGAGCAAATATGATCCACCGCTGGCAATAGTTTCAGCCAGCGCCAGGGATGCTCCGCCGTGCAGCAGGCCCATGGGCTGAAGCTTGTTATCGACGGGCATGGTAGCCTCTATGAAATCCTCGCCACAATCCAGGAATTTAATGCCAAGAAAGCTGATGAAAGTACCCTGACAGATTTTATTCAGTTTTTCGATCATGGATCAAAGATAACAATTTGCTGTGGATGAAAACATGAGGAATGTTAAGTTCCTTTCTTGGTGACAATAAGCAGATTAACAGCGCCAAAGAGGTACTGTCTTTCAACACGGAGGCTCAACCTGTAAGGGATCAGCATACCAGCCAGTTCATCGAGGCTGTAAAAGCCGGCTGATGACCCGGCCAGGTAACGGTAAGCACTCCAGTCGCCTGAAAGCAGACCTCCCAGTGGTACGAGAACCAGTTTCAGGTAGAGCCGGTAAAAAAAGCTCACCATCAGGTTATGAGGGCGGGCACTTTCAAGGATCAGCAACCGTGAACCGGGTTTCATCACCCTGCTGATTTCCCGGAGGTAGTGATCGCGGTTCGGATTTTCAAAGGTCAGGTTCCTGAATCCAAAACCGATGGTTATGCAATCGAATTCTTCATCCTGGAAAGGCATGGAGCCTGCATCCCCCTGAGTAAAAGCAATTTCATGCAGCCCTGAACGGGAGGATTTCAGACGGGCAATTTCCAGCATTCCGGCATTCAGATCATAACCGGTTACAGAAACAGGATAGGTAGCCATACGGGCTAAGGAAATGGCCAGATCGCCCGTACCACAGCAAAGGTCGAGTATCTTTCCTGGCTGATTTGCAAGACAGGCTTCCGTGGTATGTCTTCGCCATCTCCGGTCCTGCCCGAAAGTGAACAAACGGTTCACCAGATCGTAGGTTTTATTGATTCGGGAGTAGTAGGATTGGAGAGGGTGAGGGGATGACATAGGGTTAATAGTGAAATTTATAATGAAAAATGAAAAGGTAAAATGAAAAATGAAAAATGAAAAGGTTAAATGAATAATGAAAAATGAAAAGGTAAAATGAAAAATGAAAGGTTATTGGGTTCATTTTAGCAACAAAGATAACAGATTACGGAATATGGATGATTTTGCATCCGCCTGTGTCTTTTTTCTATCTTTATCGCAAAATTGAAAGTCATGTCGCGGAAAGTACGTGTGAGGTTTGCCCCTAGTCCTACCGGGCCTTTGCATATTGGCGGTGTAAGAACGGCCTTGTTCAATTATCTGTTTGCCCGCAAACACCAGGGTGATTTTATCCTGAGGATCGAGGATACGGACCAGGTCAGGTTTGTTCCGGGAGCTGAAGAGTACATTATTGAATCGCTCAGGTGGTGCGGGCTGCAATACAGCGAAGGTCCCGACAAGGGAGGCCCGCATACGCCTTACCGGCAAAGTGAAAGAAAAGATCTGTACAGGCAATACGCCGAAATGCTTGTTCAGCGGGGACACGCCTATTATGCTTTTGATGAGCCCGGCACGCTGGATGTCTTGAGAAAAAAGTACGAAGCAGACGGAAAAATATTCCAGTATGACGCTTCCACACGGCATGCGCTTTGCAATTCGCTGACCTTAAGTCACGAAGAAACCACCCGGCTTCTGGAGAACGGCACCCCCCATGTGATCCGATTCAGAATGCCGGATAACGAAGAACTTACTGTAACCGACATGATCAGGGGAGAGGTGACATTCCAAACCTCGCTGCTCGATGACAAAGTGCTTTTTAAGGCGGATGGATTGCCTACTTATCACCTGGCCAATGTTACCGATGATTATCTGATGGAAATTACACATGTGATCAGGGGTGAAGAATGGCTGACCTCCCTTCCGCTACATGTGCTTCTTTACCGGGCCTTAGGCTGGGAGGATGTGATGCCTAAATTCGCCCACCTCCCGCTTATTCTCAAACCCAGT
This sequence comes from Bacteroidales bacterium UBA5072, assembly GCA_002415855.1. Classification (GTDB taxonomy): domain Bacteria; phylum Bacteroidota; class Bacteroidia; order Bacteroidales; family UBA10428; genus UBA5072. Next base: position 130,673 of record DIAS01000056.1, on the reverse strand, counting down.
GGTCAGGGTAAGCTCAGCAAGCGTGACGGCGATAAATTGGGTTTCCCGGTTATTCCGTTGCAATGGACGGATCCCTTTACCGGGAAGGTTTCTGCAGGTTATCGCGAATCAGGTTATTTTCCCGAAGCTGTGATCAACATCCTCGCTTTCCTGGGCTGGAACCCCGGAACAGAAGAAGAACTCTTTACACTCGATGACCTGGTAAATGCATTCAGCTTTGACCGTGTGGGAAAGTCAGGTTCACACTTTAATCCGGAAAAGGCCAGGTGGTATAACCAGCAGTATCTGAAGGATAAGTCCGACAATACCCTGGCTACGCTTTTTATCCCTGTTCTGCAGCAAAAGGGAATTTCCGTTCGCCCCGATTATGTAAAAAAAGTCGCGGGCCTTATCAAGGAACGGCTCGTATTTCCGCAGGATTTCTGGGATCAGGCTTTTTATTTCTTTGAATGTCCCGGATCTTATGATCAGACCATGCTCAAGAAGGTATGGAAAGAGGATACACCGGACATTATTCTGGCCGTAAAAGAATTGCTGCGTTCGACAAAGGATTTCACCTCGGCAGGTTTGGAAAAACTGATCAAGGATTATACTGAACAAAACAATCTGGGTTTTGGACGGGTAGCGGCTCCTGTGCGACTGCTCATCGTCGGATCGGGCATGGGACCGCATTTGTTTGATATACTCGAAATGATCGGGAAGGAAGAAACTATCCGGAGGATTGAAAAAGGTTTTACTGCATTTTCCTTATCCTGACCTCGGTTTCCTTTTCATCCTTCAACAGATCCAGCAATTTCTGCGTTTTGGTTTCCCCGTAATGATAAGGATACAGTATTTTAGGCCTGAATGCCTTCACTGCATCCGCAACCATTTCCGGTGACATGGTGTAAGGCAGGTTCATGGGCAGGAAAGCCACGTCAATGTTTTTCAGCGCTTTCATTTCAGGAGTGTTTTCTGTGTCACCGGCAACATATATGTTTTTATCGCCAACCGTCAGAATATAGCCATTACCCTGTCCCTTTGGATGATAAACCTGGCCGGCAGCAGGTCCGTTTTGAAGGTTGTAGGCAGGGACTGCCTCAATGCTTATATCGCCGAATGACCGCTTATCACCGTTTTTCATGATCACACCATCCGACAGGGAAGGAGCACATTTCGCAGGATAAATGAGTTGCGTGTTTTGCTTTCGGATAGCGGAGAGCGCTCTCAGATCGAGATGATCTCCATGTTCATGTGTGATCAGGATCAGGTCGGCTTTGGGAAGCCTGCTGTAATCAGCCACACTGCTGTAAGGATCGATGTGGATAATTTTGTCGCCGATCGAAAACATCAGCGAGCCATGTCCCAGAAAGGTAATTTCGAAGTTGCCGGCAGCTGTTTTCAGGATGTCCTTTTCAAAATCGTTCTGTGCCATAGCTGTAAATGACTTGAGGGATAACGTCAGGAGAATAGTCAAAGATATGCGAAGGCCCAAAGCCGGGTTCATCGTCCGGGAAAATGCTTTCATAACAAAACTTTTTGGTCTTTCATTTGGGTAAAATTAGGACAAGCCCGGGAACTCTGCAACAAATACCTCCTGATAACTATCAGTTTTTGTTAGTGTTTTTTTCAGTAATTTTTGAACCTATAATCAAGCAACATGGAATACTCAGCAGGTAACCGGGGAGCCGGTGTCAGATCTGACTGTTTCGTCAATCTGGTCCCCTCTCCGGATCAGGGGATATCAATTGAATTGAAGAGCAAGGTCAGATCGATGTATGGTGAATCCATCCTGGCACTGTGCCGCAGGATGCTGGTTTTCTTCGGGATTGAGCAGGGCACGCTGGAGATTGATGACTGCGGGGCGCTGCCGTTTACAATAGCGGCCCGGCTGGAAGCGGCTATTAAAAAGCAGCTGAAAACCGATAAAGAGTTTCTGCTGCCCATGTTACCCCAGAATAGCAGCACATCATCAAAAGATACAGACAGGATTACCCGGCTTTATTTGCCCGGCAATAATCCCAAGCTGATGATCAATGCCGGGATTTACGGCAGCAACGGCATCATACTTGATCTCGAAGATTCCGTGGCTCCTGAAAGGAAGTACGAAGCACGTTTCTTGGTCCGCAATGCGTTACGTTCGGTTGATTTTTACGGGGCCGAACGCATGGTAAGGATCAACCAGCTGCCTGCCGGGCTCGACGATCTTGAGTATTGTGTTTCACATGGGGTCAACGTTATCCTGATACCCAAATGTGAACAGGCGGCAGAGGTATTGAAGACAGATGCCGGGATCTCAGAGATCCTGGGCCGGAAAAACGAGACCATACACCTGATGCCCATTGTTGAAAGTGCCGCCGGCGTGTTGAATGCCTTTGAAATTGCTCGGGCATCGGAAAATGTAGTTGCCCTGGCCATAGGCCTTGAGGATTATACCGCCGATATTTGCACACAGCGTACCCCGGAAGGGAAAGAGACCCTATTTGCACGCAGCATGGTAGTGAATGCAGCGAGGGCGGCCGGTATACAACCTATTGATTCGGTGTTTTCCGATATTGATGATATGGCAGCCCTTGCGCAAACGGTTACGGAGTCCAAAGCGCTGGGATTTGCAGGCATGGGATGTATCCATCCAAGGCAGGTGGCCGTGATCCAGGAAAACTACCTGCCCGGAGCAGCAGAGACCGAAAAGGCAAAAAGAATTGTTGTAGCTTACGAGCAGGCTGAAAAAGAAGGGGCCGGTGTTGTAGCCCTGGAATCAAAGATGATCGACAGGCCTGTTGTGCGGCGCGCCCTGAAGACCATTGAAAGAGCAGTAAGAGCCGGTAAGATACCAAAAAACTGGAGGGATAGCCATGAATGAGAAACTGGTGAAGAATGCGGCAGGCCGGACAGTACCGGTGGAAATAAACGGTAAGCCTGTTGTGCCCTACATGGGAGTCGGAAAATTCCATCCCCAGGGTTGCTGTCATGCTCCCCGGATACCCTCCAACATGGATTATCCGCAGGACGGCAACAAGCTTGTCCCTTCGCTGAAAGAAGCGCTGATCAGAGCCGGACTGCGCGACGGGATGACGATCTCCACACACCATCACTTCAGGGAAGGCGACCTGGTGGCCAACATGGTCTTTGATTGTGCCAGTGAGCTTGGCGTGAAGAACCTTTGCTGGTTCCCTTCGGCATCTTTTTCGTGTCATGCTTACCTGTTGAAGTACCTGGATGATGGTACGATCAGCCACATCGAAGGCAGCATGAACGGGCCTCTGGGACGCTACTGCTCCGAAGGGAGGATGCGAAAGACCGCAGTGCTTCGTTCGCATGGCGGGCGGTACCAGGCCATTCAGGATGGCGATGTTAAAATAGATATAGCGGTCATTGGCGCGGGCTGCGCTGATGCCTTTGGCAATGCGAATGGGGTAAATGGTGCATCAGCCAGCGGATCACTTGGTTTTGCGGTTGCCGACGCTCAATATGCTGACCGGGTAATTGTAGTGACCGACAGCGTAATTCCCTTTCCCTGCATACCCTGGCAGATACAGGGGAATTATGTCGATTATACCGTGAAAGTTGACCGGGTGGGCATACCGGAGAAGATTGTATCCGGTACCACGGAGGTAACACGCAGTCCCGACAGATTGTTGATTGCCGAAATGACCGCAGCGTTTTGCGAGGGTACCGGACTCATCCGGGATGGTTTTTCATTTCAGGCCGGCGCAGGAGGAACCGCCCTCTCAGTGGGTAATTTTTTCGGTGATATCATGCGTAAAAAAGGGATCAAGGCCCGCTTTGCCAGAGGCGGAAGCAACAAATACCTGGTACAGCTCCTCGAAGAAGGTCTGGTGGATTATATCCTCGATGGACAGACCTTTGATCTCGACGGTGTAAGATCCATCCGGGATAATCCGCGGCATGTGATGACAAGTCCCTTTACTAGCTACAATTACCACAGCAAGGGTAATTTCGCCAGCCTGGTGGATATCATTATTCTGGGGGCCACAGAGATCGATCTGAATTTTAATGCCAATGTTGTGAGCCATTCCGACGGATACCTGTTGCACGGCATAGGCGGATGGCAGAACTGCCTGTTCGGTAAAACTGTCATTCTTCCTGTACCCTTGTTTCGCGACAGAATCCCTGTGATTCGGGATGAGGTTACCACCCTGTGCGGACCCGGAGAGCTTATCGATGTGGTTATCACAGAGCGGGGTATTGCCATCAATCCGCTGCGGACTGATCTTATCGAAAAGGCACAGGGTTTAGAACTTCCCCTGAAATCACTGAATGAATTGAAGGAAGAGGCAGAAATTATTTGCGGCAAGCCACAAAAGCCTGTTTTTACGGATAAAATCGTAGCGGCGATCAAATGGGTGGATGGAACGGTGATTGATGTGGTGAGACAGGTGGTCAGTGAATAATGAAAAG
>DIAS01000056.1:0-125984 GCA_002415855.1 Bacteroidales bacterium UBA5072 | reverse complement strand
TAATGAAAAGTGAATAATGAAAAGTAAAGGTTATATTGATTCTTATTAATGGAACTATGAATAAACCCACAATTGTAACCATGCCCGGTGACGGAATAGGCCGGGTGGTGATGCAGGAAGCCCTCAGGGTGCTGGATGCCACTGGATTCAAAGCCAATTATGTTGAAGGTGATATCGGTTGGGATTTCTGGTGCAGTGAGGGAAATCCCCTGCCCGATCGCACGATCAGGCTGTTGGAGGAGCACAAGGTAGGCCTTTTTGGCGCTATTACCTCTAAGCCCAAGGAGGAGGCAGCGGCAGAACTTTCACCTGACCTGAAAGGTAAAGGGTTCGTGTATGCCAGTCCTATTGTTGGCATGCGCCAGCATTTTGATCTTGATATCTGTATCAGGCCATGCCACACTTACAAAGGAAATCCACTGAACTTTATCCGGCGCGGTGCAGCGGGTGATGTCGAGGAACCGGTAGTGGATGTGGTAATCTTCAGGCAAAACACGGAGGGCTTGTATTGCGGTGTTGAATGGAGCTATCCTGACGGGATCGTATATGAAGCCCTGCGCACACACAACAATTTCGTAAAAAATTTTGGCAACGTACCGCGTGAGGAGATTGCGGTATCTACACGGATATTTACCCGAAAAGCTACGGAAAGGATACTGAGAGCTGCTTTTGAGCATGCTGCCGGAAACGGTTACAAATCAGTCACCTTGTGTGAAAAGCCCAATGTTATCCGTGAGACTTCAGGCATGATGTACAACATGGCCAGGCAGATACAAAAGGAATATCCCGGCATTGAACTCTGGAATACGAATATTGACGCCCAGATGATGTGGCTTACCAAAAATCCGGAAGAATACGGTGTGATTGTGGCAGGTAATATGTTTGGCGATATTGTTTCAGACGGATTTGCAGGCTTGATTGGCGGACTTGGCTTTGCCTGCAGTGCCAACCTGGGCAGGGATGTTGCTGTATTCGAGCCCACCCATGGTTCAGCCCCAAAATACGCCGACTATCCTGTTCCCATCGTTAACCCCATTGCCATGATAGAATCAGCCTGCATGATGCTGGATCATTTGCAGGAAAGCAGTCTCGCTGCCAGGATCAGAAAAGCCATTGCAGCTGTTATCCTTGAAGGTCGCGTGCGCACCTATGATATGCTGAAGATGAAAGGTGGTCCGGATGTTGTGAAACATGGAGCGGCATCGACAAGGGAGATGGGGGATGCGATTATTGAGAAAGTGACCGGTGACGGGACACCTGAGGCAAATGTTTAGGTGAGAAGGTTACATGATTTGATAAACAACACAAATTACTTTTATGGAAAGCGTTAAAGACCTATGGCCGGAGCTTGATTGGATTCAGGATGAGGATCTTCGGGAAAGAACCACCAGGACATGGGAACTGGCCCTGCAAAAAAGTGTGCTGAAAGCCGGGGACCTGAAAAGAATTCCCTTTACCCTGCTGGCCGGTCAAGACCTGAAAGTAAGCTTCATGGATCACAAAAGGGCCGTGGTACATATTGCCCGGGAAAGCGGATTGAAATTCAATGCTTTCTTTAAGGATGACCTTCCGGTAAACATGGATGTACTCATTGCCGGAGCAATACTTGCCGATGTGGGAAAGTTGCTGGAATACGAATTAGACGCTCATGGCAATTGTGTCCAGGGAAAATACGGGGAATATGTCCGGCATCCTTTTTCAGGTGTTTCGCTGGCAGAACAATGCGGTGTTCCTCCCGAAGTTTGCCACATTATTGCAACCCATGCAGGGGAAGGTGATCTGGTGAAGCGTTCCGCGGAGGCCTATATTGTGCACCATGCAGATTTCATGACATTTCTTCCATTCAAAAGCAGACTGAAATAAGCCATGACAATAATTGAAAAAATACTGGCCATCCATGCCGGGAAGGATAAGGTAGTGCCTGGTGAGATCGTGGATGTGGTAATCGATGTGAGGCTGGCACGTGATTTCGGAGGTCCCGGTGTGGTAAAGAACCTGCAGGTCAATAACCTGCGCATAGCAGATCCAGACAGGACCTTCTTTACCTTCGACTGCAATCCCACAGGGTCCGACCAGCAATATGCCACCAATCAGCAGAAATGCCGTGAGTATGCGCGGCAAAACAACATCTCTGTTTATGATATCAATGCAGGAATCGGTACACACCTGGCCATTGACGAAGGATTGGCCGCCCCCGGCTCAACCCTTGTATCCACCGATTCCCACGCCAACATATTGGGGGCGATTGGCGCTTTCGGACAGGGTATGGGCGACCGTGATATAGCAGCGGCCTGGTCGCGCGGATCAGTATGGTTCAAGGTTCCGGAGTCGGTCAGGATCCTGCTTACCGGCGAGCGGCCGGAACTGGTCTCAGCCAAAGACATTGCCCTGAACCTTTTGCAAAAGTTCGGTGCAGACGGTCTCCTTGGCTATTCGGTGGAACTGTACGGTGACGAAGTCGACACCCTATCGCTTGATGAGCGAATCACAATATCCTCGATGGCCACTGAAATGGGGGCGATAGCCATCCTGTTCCCTCCATCGGCGCCGGTGGTTGAATACTGCCTTTCGCGTTCGTACCAGGTTTTTGAACATGTCTTTGCCGATCACGACGCAATGTATGCAAAAACCTTTGAGATCGACCTGCAGGCCTTTGTCCCGGTTGTTTCACGACCAGGTAAACCGCATGATGTGGTTCCTGTAACGGAAGTCATGGGTACCAAGATTGATTCGGTCTTCGTGGGCAGTTGCACCAACGGCAGGATGGAGGACATGCATGAAGCAGCCAGGCTTTTGAAAGGCAGAAAAATTGCACCCGGTGTGGTGCTTAAGATCGTTCCGGCCACGGATGAAATCTGGAACAGTTGTCTGCACGAAGGACTGATCGAAGTATTCAAATCCGCCGGAGCTATGTTCGGCAATGCGGGGTGCGCAGGATGTGCCTCGGGTCAGATTGGCCAGAATGGACCAGGTGAAAGGACCGTGAGCACAGGAAACCGTAATTTCGAGGGCAAACAGGGCAAAGGTGAAGTTTACCTGGCATCCGTGGCCACTGCCATAGCCTCGGCAATTGCAGGCCATATCACACGGGAGGATGCCATCCCGGTGAATCCTTCTGTATTTAAAGCCGGCACATTACAGGCAGTTACGAAAACCGGCACAGCATTACCGGGAACGCCCGGGAAGTTGATTCTGGAAGGAAAGGTATGGTTGATCCTGCGAGATAATATCGACACGGACATGATCTATCACAACCAATATCTGGCGGTTACCAGCATCAAGGAAATGGGCAGATATGCCCTCGGCAACCTGAAAGGCTGGGAGGATTACCCGCAGCGTTCTGAGCCGGGAGATATCATTATCACAGGGAAGAACTTCGGTGCCGGAAGTTCGCGTCAACATGCAGTGGATTGCTTCAGAGCGCTTGATAACCAGGCTATCCTTGCAGAATCATTCGGTGCCATTTACGAACGAAATGCCATCAATGCAGGTTTTCCGGTACTCACCTATGAGAACCTGGACGATTTGATGCTCGAAGACCGCGATACCGTGATCCTAGATCTGGGGAATGGTACCCTGACCAATAAAAGGAACATGAAAACAGTGCCGGTCAGCCGGTTCTCCGAAGTACAAAGGATGATTTATGAGAAGGGGGACCTGTTAAAAATGTGAGGCAGGAAATACATGATTTAAGCAATAAGACCATGTCAAAACAGACTTTTGTTGAAAAGATATTCAAAGCTCCGGCAGGGAGTATTGTGTTTCATAAACCCGATATCATCCTGAGCCATGACAATACAGTCAGCATTGAAAGCACTTTCCGGAAAATGGGCGGGATCAGGGTGTTTGATCCCGATCAGCTGCTGGTGGTACTTGACCATAATGCACCGCCTACCAACAGTAAACTGGCAAACGACTACCAGCAAATCCGGATTTTTGTCAGGGACCAGGGGGTGAAACGCTTTCATGATGCCGGAGAAGGCATTTGTCATCAGCTTATGGGTAATTATGCCCGGCCTGGCATGGTGGTAGTAGGCAGCGACAGCCATACCTGTACAGCAGGTGCCTTTAATGCTTTTGCCACCGGAATTGACCGTACTGAAACGGCCGGATTGTGGAAGCAGGGAGAGACATGGTTCAGAGTGCCTGAATCCCTGAAAATCACACTGCATGGAAAGTTGCCTGATAATGTTTATGCCAAAGACCTGGCCTTGTATATTATTGGCATGATCGGATCGAGCGGGGCGGACTACATGTCGGTTGAATACCATGGTGATGGGGTAAAAACGCTGACGGTGGCCGACCGGATGACCATTGCCAACCTTGCTTCGGAAATGGGAGCCAAAAATGCTGTTTTCCAGGCTGATGAACAGCTGACAGATTACCTCGACAGCAGTACTGAAGGTATCTGGGCTGATCCGGATGCCACTTACGTGAAGGAATTCGAAATAGACCTTTCTGAATTATTCCCGCTGGCAGCCTGCCCCCACCATGTGGATCATGTGAAAAGCATTGACGAGATCGCCGGCACCCGCATTGAGCAAGCCCTGATAGGCACCTGTACAAACGGCCGTATCGAGGACCTTAGGATAGCTGCGGGATTGCTAAAAAACAGGAGTGTTGCCGAAGGTGTCCAGCTTCTGGTGACACCCGCTTCACGCGATATCTACCTGCAGGCGGTCCGTGAAGGTCTTGTGGAAATTTTCCTTTCTGCCGGGGCAAATATTCTTACTCCCTCCTGTGGCCCTTGTCTGGGAACGGGACAGGGAATTCCCGCTGACGGAATCAATGTTATTTCCACAGCCAACCGCAATTTCCTGGGCAGGATGGGTAATCCCAAATCAGCCATTTATCTGGCCTCCCCGGCAACAGTAGCCTTATCGGCTATTTACGGTAAAATAACCTCCCCGGCCGGGAAGCAGGAGAATAAGGTGTTCCCCTACAGGGTTGAACAGTCAGCCACGGTTACGGTGGCTGCAGAGGAGAACCGCTATGTGAATGGTGTATGGGCTTACCAGGATGCCGACAACCTGAATACCGATCAGATGTTCGCCGGCAACCTCACTTATGAGATCAACAGCTCACAGCCGGAGAAAATAGCACCCTATCTGTTAAAAGGTTTTGACGTAAATTTTGCCGGCCGAGCCCAAACAGGTGATATCCTGGTGTGCGGAGAAAATTTCGGATGCGGGAGTTCCAGGGAACATCCTGCTGTGGGACTTGTGCACCTGGGCATCAAAGCGGTGCTGACAAAATCGGTTTCCCGCATATTCTTTCGCTCAGCCATAAACCAGGGACTTCCGATACTGGTAGTCCCTGAAGCCATTAAGGCTTACCGGATGGGTGATGAGGTTGAAGTGGATATGGGGGCAGGCCGTATCATGATTGCCGGCAAGGAGTTCAGATTCAATCCTTTACCGGATAAATTGCTGGAAATATTGGAGAAGGGGGGACTGGTAAAAGCAATTGTTAACAGGGATTAGGGACCAGGGACGGGTAAGCTGAAGGGAGCAGCAGCAAGGGAAGAAAGAATGATCAATATATAACAATATGAAAGACAATCTGGTAATACAACAGGTTCTGAAAGACCTTGGAATTGAAGCGGTAAATCCGGGCTTGTGCACCGGGACGAAATGGATTGAAACGGCAGGGGATGTTCTGACCTCCTGTTCGCCTGTGGACGGCAACGCCATTGCAGGTGTGAAACAATGCACGCGGGCCGATTATGAAATGCTGGTTGCCAGGGCTCGTGAAGCATTCATGGAATGGCGGATGGTGCCCGCACCCCGTCGGGGTGAAATCGTACGGCTCATCGGACAAGAATTAAGGAAGTACAAGGAACCCCTGGGTAAACTGGTGAGCTGGGAGATGGGTAAAATATACCAGGAAGGCCTGGGAGAGGTACAGGAAATGATTGATATCTGCGATTTTGCCGTTGGTCTTTCACGGCAGCTCTACGGTTTGACCATGCATTCCGAGCGTCCCGGACATCGCATGTACGAGCAGTACCATCCCCTGGGGATAGTCGGTGTAGTTTCAGCTTTTAACTTTCCTGTGGCCGTATGGTCGTGGAACGCCATGATCGCCCTGGTATGCGGTGATGTGGTGCTGTGGAAGCCATCATCCAAGGTATTGTTGTGTGCCATTGCCGTTCACCGGATAGTTGCCCGGGTGCTGGCTGAAAACCATGTGCCCGAGGGGGTGCTGAGCCTTGTAGCTGCCAGCTCAAAATACCTGGGAGACGATCTTTTCAAGGACAGGAACATTCCCCTGATTTCATTTACAGGGTCGACAAGGATCGGTAAGCAGGCAGGGCGGCTGGTGGGAGAGCGCCTTGGCAGGACGATCCTGGAACTTGGTGGCAACAATGCCATCATTGTAACCCCCGATGCTGATCAGGAACTTGCACTGCGTGCCGTGGTCTTCGGGGCTGTCGGGACTGCAGGTCAACGCTGTACATCAACCAGGAGGATCATTCTGCACGATTCAATCTTTGATGAATTCAGGGACAGGCTGGTTAAAGTATATAAGAGTCTGAAGATCGGCAATCCTTTGGATAGTGCCACGCATGTGGGACCGCTTATCGACAGGCAGGCAGCCGATAGTTTCTTTAATGCCGTGAGTGAGGTTAAAAAGGCAGGCGGAAAGGTTATTTACGGTGGCACTCCGGCAGTTGTAAGGGACTGTAACCCGGAATGTTTTGTAGTGCCCTGCCTTGCCGAAGCCGGCAATCATTTTGCAATCGTCCAGGAAGAAACTTTTGCTCCCCTGCTTTACCTGATCCGTTACCGGACCTTTGAAGAAGCCATACAGTTTCATAATTCGGTTCCCCAGGGATTGTCCTCGGCCATGTTTTCAAATAACCTGCGGGAGGCTGAAAGATTCCTGTCGCACGCCGGCTCCGATTGCGGAATAGCCAATATCAATATCGGCACCTCAGGAGCAGAGATAGGAGGAGCCTTCGGAGGAGAAAAAGATACCGGCGGGGGCCGTGAATCGGGTTCCGATGCCTGGAAGGCTTATATGCGACGTCAAACCAATACGATTAATTACAGTAGTGAGCTGCCCCTGGCTCAGGGGATTGAATTCAAAGTGACTGACAGTTAGTGACTGGTTGGAAAAGAGCAAATAATAACTGACAACTGATAAATGACGCTCATGAAAATAGGCATCCTTAAGGAAACAAAAATACCTTCTGATAACCGGGTACCCTTAACACCCAAACAGTGCAAGCTGATCCTGGAGGAATTTCCGGGTACGGAGATCATTGTGCAGCCAGGTAATGGCCGTTGTTTTTCAGACAAGGATTATAGGAACGAGGGAATTGAAGTGGGCAGTGACCTGCGCGACTGCGATGTGATGATGGGAGTTAAGGAAGTTGATACGGTCAGGCTCATCCCGGGCAAGACCTATTTTTTCTTTTCACATACCATCAAGAAACAAAACCAGAATAAGAATCTACTGAGAGCAGTGCTTGATAAGCATATCAGGCTGGTGGATTACGAAACACTGACTGACAGCAAGGGTGTCAGAATCATTGGCTTCGGACGCTGGGCCGGGCTGGTAGGAACCTACAACGGACTCAGGGCAATATGTGTAAAGCACCATCTTTGTGCCTTGCCGCCTCCGGAAGAATGCCAGGGGCTGGAAGAAATGATGAAGAAGGCATCAGCCGCGAAGCTGCCTCCGCTGAGGATAGCCATGACCGGTGATGGCAGGGTTGCCGGAGGATCAGAAGAAATGATGAATGCATTTGGCATTACCAAGGTGACCGTGGAAGATTATATGAGTCCGAAGCGTTTTGACATGCCTGTTTATGTTCAGCTCGATCCCGAGAAATACAACAAACATAAGACCGAAATGCATTTTGACCTGCAGCATTTTTTCAATCATCCTGAGGAATATGAAAGCGATTTCAACCGGTTCTGTGATAAGACGGATCTTCTGGTCATGGCTGCCTATTGGGACCCCAGGGCACCGGTTTTGTTCACACCTGAAAATATGCAGGACAAAAACTTCAGGATAAGGGTAATTGCCGACATTACCTGTGACCTGAACGGATCGGTTCCGTCAACCATAAGGACTACCACGTTCCAGGAGCCCTATTACGATTTTAATCCTTCTACCGGGAAAGAAGAAACTGCGTTCTGCAATCCCGGCAATATCACGGTAATGTCAATTGATAATCTTCCATGCGGTTTACCCATGGAGGCTTCCAGAGATTTTGGCCATAATATTATCAAAAGCATTCTGCCCTTGTTGTTGTACGGCGACAGCGAGAACATCATCGCCAGGGCAACCATTGCCGAGGAAGGAAAGCTGACAGCAAATTTTAGTTATTTGTCCGATTGGGTAGATCAACCGGATTAGAGCAACAACAATGAAAAAAATACTGATTATCGGAGCAGGGCGTTCCTCTTCTGCGCTCATTCGTTACCTGGAAGAAAACGCCAGGAAATTCGGCTGGGAGATCACAGCAGGTGACCGGGATTTGACGCTTGTTCAGGAGAAAGTGGCACCTTCCACATGTGCAATAGCCCTCGACATTTTCAATGAGCAACAGCTAAATGATGAAATTCAAAATACCGATATTGTGGTTTCGATGGTGCCGGCGCGTTTTCATCCGGTAATAGCCTTACCGTGTCTGAAATACGCAAGGTCGATGCTGACTGCATCCTATGAATCACAGGAAATGTCGGAAATGGCGCATAAAGCTAAATCACAGGGCATTCTTTTTCTGAATGAGCTCGGGGTTGATCCCGGAATTGATCATATGTCGGCCATGCGGGTGATCAACCGCATCAGGGAAGAAGGAAATGCCCTGCTATGCTTTGAAACTTTCACCGGCGGTCTTATCGCGCCTGAATCGGATAACAATCCATGGCATTACAAAATCACCTGGAATCCACGAAATGTGGTGCTGGCGGGACAGGGTGGACCTGCCCGCTTCATCCAGGAAGGCACGTACAAGTACATTCCTTACCACAGGTTGTTCCGGCGTACCGAGGTGATCGAAATAGAGGGATTTGGAAAGTTTGAAGGATATGCCAACCGTGATTCGCTGAAGTACATCGAGAAATATGGCCTGCAGGATGTACCCACGGTTTACCGGGGAACATTACGTCGGCCGGGATTTTGCAGGGCATGGGACGTTTTCGTCCAGCTGGGCGCCACGGATGATTCCTTTACCCTGAACAATACCGAGGATATGACCTACAAGGAATTCATCAATTCATTCCTGTATTACAGCCATGAGGACCCGGTTAAAACAAAACTCTACCAATACATGCACATCGACCAGGATTCGGATGTCCGTGAAAAGCTGGAATGGCTGGGTATATTCGACAATACGAAAATCGGTCTGAAAGATGCCACCCCGGCCCAGATCCTGGAACACCTCCTCTGCAAAAAGTGGGCGCTGGAACCGGGCGATAAGGATATGCTGGTGATGTGGCACAAGTTTATTTACAAGCAGAAAGGGCAGGAAAAGCCTACGTTATTGACTTCTTCGCTGGTGGTAACCGGGGACGACCCGGTGAACACAGCCATGGCAAAAACGGTAGGCCTTCCCCTTGGCATAGCGGCAAAAATGATACTAACCGGACAGATCAGGCTGGAAGGGGTTTATATACCTACCATCAAGGAGATCTATGAGCCCATATTGCAGGAACTGGAGAGCTATGGCATCGGATTCATTGAAAAGAATATGGAATGGAACGGGGAGTAGTTGACTAAAAAAGGGAATCCGGCTCAGGGTTCATGCCCAAGCCGGATTTTCTTTACTGGCATCCAGATATCTAATACTATAGATTAAAAGTAGATCTGCGTTTCTTAGCTTCCTCCGCTTCCTTCTTCTTTTTATCAGCTTCCTCCTTCATTTTATTCAGGATATCAGCTGATTTAAGCAGGTCTGTTTTGAATGTTTCAGTAATTTTCTGGTTTAGCGTCTTCTCCGGTATTTTTGTGTTGCCCAGAATGGCTTTTTTCATGTACTTGTCCAATTCTGCTTTCAATATTTTAACCTGATTGTTAATCACTTCATCTAATTTGATCTCCTTCGCCTCCTTGGACATGTTATTGGTGAAAGTGCTCTTTACAACCTGATCGATTGCAAAATTCGCCACACTTCCGGCTGTCTGGTACAAGGCAATTGACATCTCCTTCTGGTTGTCAGCAAGTATGACATTTCCAAAAGAGGTCCATGCAGGCGCCAACGCCGGGTATTCTGTCCCTACCAAGCCTGAGACGGCTCCAAAGAGCATATAACCGAGTCCTTCCACAATCGGATTGAGGCCATCGGACTTATCGGTGATATCGTCCCAATTGGTAATAACGTTGGTGATCGCGTTGATCACAATCGGTATCAGAATGCCCCAGAAAAACTCGCCGTCCGGGTCCGTGTATATCAAAGGATTATTGAATGCATAAGCATACCGGTTATAATTCTGAGGGTTATCAGGATCCTGCATTTGTGGATCGGGATTTAGGAAACGACCAAGCAAAGGATCATAGATCCTGCCATTCATGTTGATTATTCCGAATTCATCCAGGTGTTCATGCATGGTGAAGCCACGGGAGAACTTCCAGCTGATGCGACTGTCCGCCTGGGTCCAGTCTGCCGGATTACGCCGGCTGCCCCAGGGATCATAAGCCAGTCGTTCCACAACCGTTCCGTTCTGATCTGTTATGGTATGGATAGAACCCAGGTAGTCCGAATGTACAAAATACAGGGTGCCTGCATTGTCCTTGAACTCATAAATTGCTGCCAATCCATTTCCCCCTGCAATGTAATGTATCTGACGTTCTTTGGCGGCTGCATCGACCTCTAATTCGTATTCTCCCATATAATAGCGTGTCAGCCGGATGGCAGTATTATTCTTAAACACTCCCTTGCGCCTCTCGTCATCGACGCCATAGGTCACATCCAGCTCCCTATTTATACCCTGAGCCGTGTTAGTAACGTGAAAATGAAAGAACTTACCATCGGCATTATAATCTGCATTCTGATTCATATTCATTGTACTGTTCCCGTTCACTACTGAGGTCACTGCATGAGCAGGATAACTGTTCTCGCCATATTTGATATCAAATCCAGTTCCTCCGCTGAGGTCACTTTTTGAGGAGACATTGCCGTTTGCCTGATATACATTACTGGTCTGTTTTACCGGGTTTGTGTAGTTATCAGTCGCAACATAGATTTTCCAGCTGGTTAGCCGATTGAGCGCATCATAGCCAAAAACTTCCTTCTGTGCGGCAATCTTGTCCCATCGATAATTTAGATTACCTGCTGCAGAGAACTGGTATTCATGATTCACGACAGAGGATCCGGTAACAATCGATGAAGGCATATGCCTGGCATCGTATCCGTAAGTAGTAACAATGTTGTTCCCTTGCTGCACTGTAGTCAGTTGCCCTGATGCGTTTTCTTCCCTTGCCTCCCATATTGCCAATCCATCCTTTGATTTTACCAGGAACATGTTACCATTCTGATCGTAATTATTGGTAACATAATATCCCGAAGGATAGATCTGCTTGATCAGCCTGTTGTAGTTATCATACTTCAGTTCTGAAATGAAGGACCTCCCGTCAATTTCCTCCACCTTTTTTGTCAATAAACCCAGGGGATTATCATAATAGTAGGTAATCTTGTGCAGTGTCCCCGTTGCTTTTTCCAGCTGTCCTGTAGTATAATAGGTGTAGGAGACAGCTGATTCTCCGGTGCGTTGCCTTGTGGACAATCTGCCTGCCGGATCGTAAGTGCTTGTTGTGGTTTTACCACGGGCGTCCTGCTCCCAGCATAATTCTCCGAATGCATTGTATTTGGAAACAATAACTCCTGCATCGGGATCTGTCAGCCTGGTGCGTAATCCTTGTCCGTTATATTCCATCGTTACGGCTGCACCAGTACTGGGGGTCGCGCTTTTCAAATTTCCATCGGCATAATACTTATAGGTTACGGTTTGTGAGTTCTCTGTCACGGTTACAAGTTCATTGGCTTCGTTAAATGTTTTAACAATAGTTTTCTGAGGCGAGGTAACAGTGATAGAATGTGATGCACTACTTGTTGTATAAACGCTAGAATAAACATCTGAAGCAGGTGTTGTGTGGCTGGTCTCGCGATTCAACGGATCATTATAGGCATACGTGGTATAATAGGCCTGGGCACCTGTGAAATATGGGTCGGACTGCTGTGTTAAAAGACCCTTTCCGTTGTAATATGAATCTACATAGATGGTCTTGCCATTTAGTCCACAATATTCCTTTCTCAATTCAAGGGCCTTTTTGTTGTACCAGCCGATCTGATAGCTGGATCCGGTTGTCCGACTGTAAAAGTAATACAGGGCATTTTGCGGTCCTGCTCCTGCAGCCCAGCGGAGTGCATATTTCTCGACCTTACCATCGGGTTGTGTAACCTGCGTTCTTCTGCCATATCCGTCGTACTGGAAGCTAGTATTAAGCAGTAAAGTTCCCCTGGTCTCCTTTGTACTCGTAACAAGCCCAAGCATTTCATCAAATGTATATTCGGTTTGATGATTTGTCTGTTCGTTTTTAATTATTTTAACATATCGTCCACTGGTAGAATATTCATATCGTGTGGAGAACGTTTTAACTGACGCCGAGGCCGGATTTGTCTCTGGGTCCACCGGGTTGTCGGGATCTTTCGCCCCTCTTGCATATTCCACTTTCAATTTACCAAACCATTTGACATTATCACCTGCAACATCGCCATAATAGCTGTACTGGTTTGCCAGCTTGGTGATTACAGTGGCGGCCATCAGATCAGTACTGATCTTGTACTGCACCCGGTTGGCCAGATTAATGTTGGTAAGATCGAAATACTTGTATCTTATTTCTTTTTTGGAATCTGGATCACCTTCAGGGTTCTTTTTTCTTCGCGTAGATATTTCCGAGGTAGTCTGAATAGCAAAGGCTGATGAGCGGGAACTGCTAAAGGCTGAAAAGAGCTGATAAGAGAGATCCTTTTCTTCGAAGCTTATGTTGCGGTTTTCAGTAGATGTTTTATCTAGAATCACAAAATTATTATTAACGACTTCCATGTTGCCAATTTTCTGACTTCCGCTGAAGACTGCGGATGTATAGATATTGGTGGTTGTGTTTTGGATGTCATTAACTAAATCCTTGATTACAGAAACTTTGAGATAAGGAAAATCCAGTTTCAATTCATATAAGCTGATGAATTTCCAGGTATTGTCCTCACTGTAAATTGCCTGGCCATTGACAGAGACACTGAGCTGTTTCAAATGCGGGTACAGCATCCAGGTGTTATCATCATTGGTGTTTTTAAAGTTAAATTTCTGTATCCGGGTTTCATTGGTCAGGCTGTTTACTTCCGACCAATATTTGACACCCAGCAGACCCTGTCCTTCATTGGCAAATCCTACATCAGAATACTTATAGGTTAAGGTGTAACTGCTATTCAGAGCATCCTTGAGTGTGAGATAATTCACCGCCGGCAGTGTCAATTTTCTCATAAACAGATAAGCGTTAGAGGCCAATCCTTCGTCGTCTGTATAAGTGTTCAACAGCTTTGTCATTGCTGAATAATTTACTTCCAGCGTATTGTTGAAACCATCCGTGACCTTACTGACCTTTCTAGCAATCCAGTTATCCGGGATCAGAGACTCCAGAGAAACCACCAGTCGGGCCATAAAATCATAATGATAATCGTATTTCCTCAATACCATGCCATTTGTCATATAGATGAAGGTAGGCGTTGTCTTCCACTTCCAATAAACATTATCAATGTTGTATCCCGGCAGGGGAGGAATATCCGGAGTATAATCAAAGTAATCCCGGTATATAAAATTGATTTCAGGGGATCCATTGCCATCAAAATCTCCGAGCTGCATATCCATGATGGCAGGCGGGTTCCAATGCGTAGACATCCAGGCGCCCTGGTAGGGTGTCAAAGTAATGATATTCGCAGGAGCCAGCCCTGCATTGCCATAGCAGAAGAGATCCATTCTCCAGGTACCGGATGAAGCATTGGTAGCGGTGATAGCCATCAAGTCACTTTTCCCGTCGAAATTAATATCTCCAATCAATCGTGGTGTAAATCCCGAAGCGATGTTCCCTTCAGAAACAAAATCTGCACCTGTTGACCTGTATACATAAATGCAAACATAAGATTGATACGATAAAACGTCCGTCAGCTTATCGCCATTGAAATCCCCCAGCATGTATGAAAGAGAGGAACCGAAGACGTTGGTGTTAAACTGGTAAAGATGGGTCAGGACATTATTCTCAAAGCTGTAAAAAAAAGAACCTGCAGTTGTGGCAATCATAATGTCGGATTTACCGTCACCGTTAAAATCACCGATTAACGGAGTTCCGCTGTGAAGAGCGGTGCCGCTGTAACCGGTAGGACTAACAATATCCGTGCTTTCCACCCCCGGGTACATAAAATAGGTAGTATTGGCAAAAAACAGGATATCGGTGCGCAGATCTCCGTTGAAATCGCCGAACGTGATATTGCAGCCAGAAAGACTGAGCCCGTTAAATGTCAATTTCTTTGTATTTATCAGCGTAGAACCGTCCCATTTATAAACATAAACCGAGGACGTAACAGTATTTGAATTGACATAGAACATGCGGCCATTATAGAACACCGGTTGAGTGGTCATTCCGCTGTTATAAAAGACAACCTCATTTTTACCATCACCGTCAAAATCACCGATAAAGCCTTTAGAGAAAGTGACACCCGTTGGTGGTTGCACGGCGGTCCAGATTTCTGAATTGCTCATGCCAAGCTTTACTTTGGGTTTGTCCTGGTCAACGTAAACGATATCATCCGCTCCATCATTGTTTATATCACCAATAACAGTCGCACCCAGTGTGGTCGCGCCAAGCCCTTCGGCAATTTCGAGCATGTCAGGATCATAAGGCGTATTGGCCGGATTGTATTTGCTCACCGTAAAATAGGTGGGATTGAAATGTGTGCCATCTTTGCCATTGAGGGTCACAGAAGCCAGATAATCATTTGCATAGGCACCCGATGCACTGGCATAGGTAAACTGGTAATTCTTTAATGTAGTAGTGCTTTCTTTGACTAAAACCGATTTGAGTCGGGATTTTATTTCATTTACTATACCAGCAAGCGCCAAATTGTAATTTCTATTCCTGGCTTCATAACCAAAGTTCACTTCGGTACACAGGGAAAAGCTTGTGCCATCCTTTTTGTAATAGGCTATGCCCGACAGATACATCTCATAGCCGGTCTTTTGGTAGTTATAAACGGCATAATTGCCGTCGTAATCTTCAACACGCGAGATATACCAGCGCAAATTCTTCCCTTCGGAATTACTTTCCCTGGAAGTGCTTGAATTACCATAGTAAATAACACTTCCATCAGGCAAATAGTATTTAAAATAGGCCAGAATGCTGCCTTCGTAGATAGCCTCGATAATCACATTCGGATTGTGCTCCGGTTTAAACAGGGTAGGTTTTCCCGACAAAGTATTGATCACAAGCAATAATCCACCATCAACATAAAAGTTATCGTCAATATCGGAGTACTTAATCGGTTTAATGCATTGTTCATCGTATATCCGGCTAGGTCCACGCGAGATTACAGATAGTCCGGAAAGATCCCAGCCAACGCCGGCAATTCCGTTAGTATTCTGGCTGTTATAAACCAAAGAAACAGGTTGAATAAGTGCACCCAGTTCTCCGGGAATTTCAAAGGGAATGTTGTAGTTGAATCCTCCCAGCGATGATACTGAATGGCCGCCGGGGATTGTGCCAACGACACCGTCATTGGGGCCAGGATAATCTCCTCCTGGCCCACCGGTAATGTTTGCTGCAGGAGGATTCAGCAAAGGATTGATGAAACCGATGAACATGTTTCCGGTATTTGCATCCGGAACATAACTAAAACCAGGGGTGAGGCTGATTTGTGTGGCGGCAACATAAGTTCTTGATAAACTTCCTGAAATGGCCGCGCCAAGAGTGAAAGAATTGCCTTCGTTGTATTCTTGCGCCAATACAATCTCAAGGCTGTTTAAGCAAAACAGGACTATTATTAGTTTTTTCATATACAGGTTCAATTGTATGATTACTATAAAAGATCATCATGAAAAGGGTAAATGTTGTCGGAATAGGCACGACTGGAAAACATCCGGAATCAAAAACAACATATGACCCTGTGCAATAAAGGATTCCTGTAGTATTTAGCTTATTTGAGGGCTTTCAGTTCATTTTCCAAGGCCTCAATTCTCTTGTTCTGGGCTATAATGTACAGAGTCAGTTGTTCCACCTTTCTGAGGAGCAGATCATCCATTTGTCCAACGCTGTAACCTTTTTCACTGAATTCAGAGGCCGATGGGACCTCGGGCAGGTGTTTATTATTTCGAATATAAGCCTCAACATCCTGCAGGTTCATCAGATTGTAGTCTTTTTCAAAAACGAAGTCTGATGTCGGTACATCCGTTATAATATCAACCCGTTCAGCTTTTATGGCACCATTTACGGTAAGCATGGATGTTGGATTGGTGGTTCCTATTCCGACATAACCGTTACTGTTCAGTATCACTAACCTGTTTGTTGAATTGGTCTGGAGGTATAAATTACTTGTATTATAGGTACTTAATTTTCCATCGCTGAGATAAAGCGGTTTATTCATAAAAAACTTGTCACGATCGGTTTGGATATGTGCATAACTTGTATTTTGAGGTCCCAGGTCGATATAACCGTTACCTGTGCTTATCCGTAAGGCTCCGCTAATGTTTCCCCTGACAGACCCGTTGATCTGCAGCTTCTCCAAAGGTGCAGTTGTCAAACCAATGCCAACATTTCCAGCAGAGTAATATATATAGGTAGTGTTATTTACCCATTGTGCATACGCCGTTCTGCTGAAGAATGCCAGCGAAACCATGATGAAAGCAGTTGCTGCTACTTTTAAATGGAGTGTAAAAGTCTTGTTCATAATGTAAGGGTTTAATGTGTGTAAGTAACTAGGTCAGGTAATATGCTTAAAAGGAAGGATTTCAATTATTATTTTTTAAGGATCTTATAGACCTGCTCCTGCTGGTTCATCACCAACTTTAAAATGTATTCACCTGCAGGTATATTTTCCAAATCAATATCATTGTATTCCTCTATCTGCAATGTTTGATAAATCATTTTACCATTCAGATCAATTACTGTTATCGAGCCGGTAGCCGGAGAACTTAACTGCATAATTTGCAGTACCAGTTCACCGCGAGTAGGGTTGGGATATAAAATGACTTTCATTCCCGAGATTTCATCATCCAGTTGCTCCCGGGGTTCAAAATCATCCCGCAGCGAACGGGTATCCTGATCGAAAATGGATTCCCCGCCGGTACTTTTCATGTTGATAACAGCACGGCTTAGCCTATTACCCGAGGCATCATAAGTGTACTGATACGTGAACACCTGTGAAAAAACCGGAAAGTAAAGCCAAACGAAAAGCAAACAAATAAATATTCTTTTCATGGTTCTTGGTTTTGGTGACTGTATAGTAATTGACTGCAAAGAAAGATCCTTGTAATATAATGTCTGACAGCTATTAATAATCGCAATTCATTTCACATTGCTAATGAACAGTCAATCCAAATGTGAATATTTCCCACAACCAGAACACATAAAAATTAATAGCAATTAAAGCTATAAAAAAAAAAATTAAAAATCAAGTATTTTTAAAAAATCAAAAATATTTATAAAATGCCACATGCATTTGCCTTATTATTACTGAAATGAAAATAGAGCATGGCTATTCCTTTGTGACGTACGAGGTAGTCAGACAGCAACTGACACAACAAATATGACTGCAGTGTATTAGAAAGGGCTGAAAGAATTCTCAGCCTTTTTCCGGAACATAAGATTGAATCTCTGTTCTCCGGGTCATTCTTGGCATATACCACCGGGTGATTCAGCAATATCTAACAAGTTGTTGTCAGTATTGCGATCAGTATTTTCATCTTGCCTATGTTCAGATCAATCATTTCTTTTCCCGGGCTGTGTAACTGAGCACCTGGAACAGTGCCCTACCGTCGTGGTAGCAGCCTTTCCACTGATGTGCTTTCTGGAAGGTCCTGTTTTCAGGATTCTTATCGAGGCCGTTGTTGTACCACCCGCCATACCGGTGGTCGATCAACTCATTGCGGATATATTGCCACATGGCCTGGAAGGCCTCCTGGTATCGCGGCTCCCGGGGGAATAAACCCGAGAACAGGGCCAGGGCATGCCATGCTTCGGCCTGCGACCACCAGGTTTTTGTACTGTCGATTATCTCGGTCTTTCCACCGGGGGTGAAGACATATCCTTTGTCAAGCAAGCCATAATAGTTTTTGTCGAAACCGTGGGACAAGGTATGGTCGACCAGTTCCTTGGCAATGGTAAGCGTAGCCTTATCCGTGTTGCCATATAGTGCCCGGGATGCATCCACCAGCAAATAAGCCGTTTCAATGTCATGGCCAAAGGAAATATGATCCAGATAAGGATTCATCAGGATATATTCCCGCGTTGAGTCATGATTGCTCAGGGGTTCCCAGGTATTGCTGAAATACAGGTTCAGATAGCCCGAACGGTTCACCATGGTATCACGGATAAGCACAAGCATTTCATTGAGCCTGGTCCTGACGGGTTCTTCAGGTAGAACCTGGTAGGCCGCAGTGAAAGCCTCCATCAGATGAATGCTGGTATTCTGGTCCTTCCATTCGGGTTTTCCCCATCCGGCACGTTGAATGGCATCCTGTGCTGTAATTCCCGATTCAGCAATGTTTTCAGGCAGGATGATGTTGAAATATCCCTTGTTCAAAGGATCATGTGCCGAATTTTCGAGCCAGTAAAATGACTTCCTGACCCATCCCAGTACAGCAGGGTCCTTGTTGATCCTGGCATATTCCGCCAGTGCAAAAAGCGCAAAGGCATTTCCATAAGTCAGTTTGAAAGATGGGTCAACTGTTTGGGAGGAATCGGTGTAGTAATACTGATAAAAACCGCCGTTCTCCTCATCCCACATATGCTCAGTAAGAAACTGAAATCCATGGTCGGCAGCTTTCCTGTAGACAGGATTTTCAGGGTATACGACGGCGGCTCTTGATGCCGTCCACAGGCCCCGCGCCTGGGTGACCAGCATTTTGTCCTGGTTTTTCGACAGGGTCCAGTCATATTCGAAGTTGGTCCAGTAGCCCCCTTGAATAGTATCCATAATTTGTGGGTACCAGGTTTGAAGCAGACTGCCGAGCTCGGCCTCTATTTCGGAAACCTTTACGCCCAGGAATGTGGAATGGTCCCGGGTTTTTTTACATCCTGCAAGCAGGCTGACGGAAACAACCAATACAAAACTGATTGTGAAAAACCGTGAAAGTATTTTCATTACAAGGCTGGTTGAAATTTGCAACTGAAAGGTAAAGAAGTTTTAACATCTCCTTTTAAGTTTTAACAACGTTTTAACAATTTGCTGGGGGAAAGGCGTTTTGAACGGTCATAAGAAGGAACAGGGAGAAAAGAGTTAATGAAATTTATGGAAATATTATGAGAACAGGTTTACTTCTTATACTGCTGGCGGGTTTTATATTGCAGTCCTGTGAGGAGGAATTCCCGGCACCTCCGTCAACAATTGTCAAACCTCCCGATGTAAGTCAATTGAACAAGGTCAGAGGATATACCAACTGGTATATCAACGATTTCCGTTGCGGAGTCTATGTGCCGGCTGATTACGACAGTACCAGGAAATATCCGCTGATTATTTTTCTCCACGGGCACTCCGATACCATTACCCATAGCCTGCCCTGGTACAAAGAGCCGTTCATTTCCAAAGACCCCTGTATTGTACTTACCCCAAAATGTCCGGTTGAAGAAACAGAAGGATGGGGCAGTACTTTTTATGTAGCCATGAGTCCTATGCTGGACAGGGCATTTTACATGGTCACCCTGGCAGAAATGGCTTTTAACCTCGACCGGAGCCGGTATTATATTTATGGCAGTTCCATGGGCGGTTACGGTACTTATGCTGCCCTTTCAGCTTACCCGGACAGGTTTGCCGCGGCATATGTGGAATGTGGAAGCGGGAGTACGGATATTGCAGAGCTGCTGACACGGATACCACTCTGGATATTCCACGGATCGGCGGATAATACCGTTCCGGTGCAGCCTGCACGCGACCTTTACCAGGCAGTTCTCGTTAACAACGGTCAGCTGATAAGATATACCGAATATCCGGGTGTCGGACACGATGTTTGGAATTACACACGCAATGAGACCACCCTGAAGTGGTGGTTCCTGGCGCAACGCAAGGGTAAAACACATGACAGGCCGGAAGCCGTGGAGGCTTTTACAGTAGAACTTACGGAGGAAAATCAGGTGAAGCTGCAATGGAATATCCCGGCGGAAGACTGGCCGCCGTCGGATGACAACATCTGGTATTGCAGGATTTACCGGGATGGCATGGTTGTAAAAGAAGTTTATAATAACCAGTGCAGTATTATTGATTCATCAATTACAGCCGGCCATGCTTACGAATACAGGATCTCCGCAGTTAATTATTTCTTCCGGGAATCGGAATTGTCGGCGCCGGTTGGCGTATGTGTCGTCAAATAAGACGCGTTTCTTATTCATGGTGCAATAAAAAAATCCACAATATTTTGTTTAGTATCTAAATAGTATCTATTTTTGTATAGATACTAAACAAAATGAACCATGCAAGCAGAACTGCATTCCATTATTGATCTTTTCACCAGGATCCTGCACCTCTATTCGGTTATTGATAAAAGGCCAAAAGATTTTGGCACGGGGGATCTGTTGTATGTGAGTGAAATCCACGCCATACATGCTATTGCCAGTAATCCGGAAATTAATCTGACACAACTTGCAGAACTGTCTGGTGTGACCAAAGGCGCTATCTCGCAAACCGTTAAGCGCCTGGTCAGCAAAAGATACATTGCCCGGTACAGGGTAAAGAACCGCAAGGAAGTAAATCTCAGGCTCTCGGACAAAGGTTATCTGATCAACCAGCATTATGAGAACTTTGAGAAAGAGCGGTTTGTTTTTGCCGAGAAGCTTTATGAAAATGCTTCCAAAGAGGATATTACACTGATCAGGAACCTCTTTGCGATCATTTATGAAAACATGAGGCAAATGACGGAAATCCCGTAATATTTAGTATCTAAACTAAAGGAATATGAAATACATCCTCATTTTGTGTTTTATCCTATTTGTTCCTGGAATTTCAGCGCAACAAATTCTGGACGAATATATCGCCATGGGTCTCGAAAGCAACCTTGCCCTGAAGCAGAAAGAATCGCGCTACAAGCTGAGTCTGGAGGTCCTGAGGGAAGCGCGGGGCATGTTTTATCCTTCTTTATCGGTTGACGCCCGCTATACTGTTTCCGAGGGCGGCCGTGTAATTGAATTTCCGGTCGGCGATCTGTTGAATCCGGTATACAGTACTTTAAACCAGCTTACCGCATCCAATAGCTTTCCTCAGCTGGAGAATCAGGAGATCATGTTTCTCCGCCCCACGGAACAAGAAACACGACTCAGGATGGTTCAACCGGTCTTAAATACCGATGTATATTATAATGCGAAAATCAAGCAAGAGCTGGTTGTGACCGAGGAAACCGGGATCGGGCAGTATAAACGGGAACTGACCTATGAGATCAAGAATGCCTATTACAATGTTGGCATGACCGGCAGTTTACTGAATATGTTGAAGGATACACGGCTTTTGTTGCTGGAAAACATCCGGGTAAATACCAGTTTATTTGAAAACAATAAAATAACCAGGGACGTTTTACTTCGGTCGCAGACGGAACTAAGCAGGTTGGACCAGCAGCTGCAGCTGGCCATAAAGAACAGGCAGGTCGCAACGGCCTATTTTAATTTTTTGCTGAACAGGCCTTTGTCTGACAGTATCATTGTTGAAGCGCCTTTTGTATCCAAAATGCCGGAAAATACAAGGGATTTTTTTACAAAGCTGGCTATTGAAAGCCGTGAAGAAATCAGGAACCTTGAGAATTACAGCAATATTTCTGATCTCAGCACAAAAATGTACCGTTCTTCCGTGTTGCCCAGTGTTTTTTTTTTAGCTGATTATGGTTTCCAGGGGGAGCAGTATGAGTTTACCAAGGAGCAGGACTATATGCAGGCTTCGCTGGTGCTTACATGGGATCTATTCAGCGGTTTCCAGAACCGTTCAAGGATAAAGCAATCCCTTGTACAGAAGGAAATGATCGAGCAGAAGCTGAGTGAAACCAAGGGTCAGATCGAGTTGCAGGTTATTACCGTCATGAGTGAATTAAATGCTACGGAGGCTGCAATTCTGGCTGCTGAAGACCAGGCAAAAAGCGCCCGCGAAGGCTTCAGGCTTGTCAGCAGGAAGTATGGAGAAGGACAGGCCAGTCTTGTTGAATTCCTGGATGCCAGGAGTGCAATGACCCAGGCCGAAGCAAGCCTGATAGTTTTACGATACACCCATTTATCCAACCTGGCTGAATTTGATAAAACTATATCCGGTTACCAACCACAATAACTTGCAACCTATGAAAACAGTTTATTTTATTATCGCCGTGATGCTGGTTCCCCTTTCTTCCTGCCGGCAAAAGGCCCCGAAGGAAACAGCAACGGAAAGATCACGTGTAAAGGTCGCTGCTATACGGCATGAAAAGATGAATCTTCCTGTAACTTCCAGTGGCATTGTTGTTCCGTCGCAGGAGATAAAACTATCGTTCAAGACCGGTGGAATTATAGCCCGTATCAACGTGGAGGAAGGAACAAGGGTTAACAAGGGGGAGGTTCTGGCAACACTAAACCTTTCGGAGATCGAGGCACAGGTAAACCAGGTCACGAATGCCTATGAAAAATCCATTCGTGATTACAACCGGGCCAGGAACTTGTATGCAGACAGTGTTGTTACCCTGGAACAGTTGCAGAATGCCGAAACTGCCATGAATGTCGGCAAAGCAAGTCTGGAAGCTGCAGCCTTTAACCTGGAGCATTCCCGGATCATAGCCCCGGATAACGGTACCATCCTGAAAAAACTTGCCGAGACCAATGAGATCATCGCCCCCGGGTATCCTGTTTTCCTCTTTGGCACAAGCGGAACAGGATGGAAGATCAGAACCGGTCTGGCTGACAGGGATTTTGTCAGGATCAGCAGGGGTGACTCGGCCCGGGTAACCCTGGATGCCTATCCGGGCATGGTATTCAGAGCAGCAGTCAGCCGGTTAAGTGAAGCAGCCAATCCTGCTACCGGAACCTATGAAATTGAACTCGATCTGGAGCGTACCAGCCACAAGCTGGCGTCGGGTTTTGTTGCCAACCTGGAGATATTTCCGGTAACAACCGACAGTTGCTTCTATATCCCCATAGAGGCACTGGTAGAAGCAGACGGAACCAACGGATATGTTTTCACTGTGACCGATTCCATGACGGTAAGTAAAGTAAAGGTCAACATTGTAAGGATTAATAAATCGTCAGTGGCCGTATCAGGCGGACCCGGCCTCACCGGTAAAGTTGTTGCAGATGGCGCAGCATACCTGTCCGACGGAGATCCGGTAATTTTAGCCGAATAAGGACTGTCTCCCGGCCAAAACAATAAAACAAGAAGATCATGAAAATCACGGATATTGCGGTTAAAAACTACCAGTTTACCCTTGTACTTTTCCTGTTGCTTATTGCTCTCGGGGTATATTCCTTTATTTCGATCCCGCAGTCGGAAGATCCTGAATTTGATGTCCCGGTGATTCCCATTTACGCCATATATCCTGGAGCCTCACCGGTGGATATGGAAAAACTGGTGGTTGACAAAGTCGAAAAAAGTCTCAGCGAACTCGATGATATTAAAAAACTTGAAAGCACCATCAAAGACGGTGTGGCAGCCGTGGTAATTGAGTTTACTTCGAACGTGGACCCTGAAAAGAAATTTGATGAGGTTTCCCAGCAGATCAATTCCATTAGGGCATCTATGCCGCAGGATTTATACAGCCTTGAAGCCATTAAGGTTGCCGCCGGCAATACCAACATTGTTCAAAGTGCATTGGTATCAGACAACTATTCCTATGCTGATCTGAAAAAATACGCGGAAGATATCACCGATCAACTGGCGGCGATACCAAGCATCAACAAAGCTGAAGCCATTGCTTTCCCCGGAAGGGAGCTGCGCATAGCCATTGACCTGCCGAAACTCTCGCAACTCCGTTTGTCACTTACGCAGGTAATGGGTGCTATTCAGAGTGAAAATGCCAATATCCCGGGAGGCAGCGTTGAACTCGGACCCAAAAAATTCAATATTAAAACAAGCGGCAATTATCAAAACCTTGAAGAAGTTGAACAAACCATTGTCGGATCAAATCTGGGACAGGTCGTTTACCTGAAGGATATTGCGCAGGTAAGCTGGAAGTATGAAGATATGCGGTATTTTGGAAGGTACAACGGGAAACGTGCAGTTTTTATAATTGCCAGCATGAAGCAGATGCAAAATATTCACCGGACCCGTGACCAGATCTACGAGAAATTTGATGCTTTTGAAAAGGAGCTCCCGGCAGGGATAATACTGGAAAGGGGATTCGACCAGGCAAAGAATGTTTCGGCAAAACTGGGACGTCTGCAATTTGATTTTCTGTTTGCCATTTTGCTGGTGTTGCTGACTTTGCTGCCGCTTGGATTGAGGGCTTCGGGCATTGTCATGGTTTCAATTCCGTTGTCGATCATGATAGGTTTGACCGGACTTTATTTTACAGGATTCAGCATCAACCAGCTGAGTATTGTAGGCGGCGTCATTGCCCTGGGATTGCTGGTTGATGATTCAATCGTGGTGGTAGAAAACATTTCGAGGTGGATCAGGGAAGGAAATAAACCTTTTGATGCTGCTATCCGGGCGACCAGACAGATTGGCCCGGCTGTTCTCGGATGCACAGCCACACTCATCTTTGCCTTTTTACCCCTGATGTTTTTGCCCGGAATGGCAGGCCAATACATGCTTGTGTTGCCGGTTTCGGTGGTTTATATCGTACTTGGGTCACTCTTTGTTGCCCTTACCATCATTCCTTTTATTGCAAGTCATGCACTCAAGGGAAATGTTAATCCGCACGGTAACAAGGTCTTGCAGGTACTGAACAAGGGTATCGACTTTACCTATGCCCGCGCACTGCAATGGTCATTGCTAAACCCGGCAAAAACGGTGCTGATGGCAGCCCTGATCTTCTTTGCTTCCCTTGCCCTCATCCCGGTAATCGGTTTCAGCCTGTTTCCGAAGGCCGGGATGAAACAGTTCCTGATTACGGTGGAAACTCCAAAAGGAAGCACAATCTGGGAGACCGATAAGGCTGTGCGGTATGTTGAATCGGTAGTCAGTAAAAAGCCTGACATAGCTTATTATATGTCGAACATTGGCAAAGGAAACCCTACCATTTATTATAACACTTTCCAAAAAAGCGAACAGAACAACCTCGGCGAATTGTTGTGTGAAATGACACCAAAATCGCAACCAGAAATCACCCGATTTCTGGATGACCTTCGTGATACCTTGAATACTTATGTAAATGCAAAAATCTATGTGTACGAGTTTGAAAATGGTTCACCGGTTGACGCGCCAATAGCTATGCGGGTTGTAGGGGATAACCTGGATAGCCTTCAGGTGCTCTCTGACAGAATTGAAGAGGTGATTAAAGCGACTGCAGGAACCATTTACGTCAAAAATCCTTTAAGCCAGTCGCTTACAGACATTAAAATTCAGGTAAACAATGCCAAGGCTGGTATATTTGGTGTACCTGCCGTGGAAATCGACCGTACCGTAAGGTTGGCCCTGGCTGGCCTTAGTGTGGGCAATTTCAGGGAACCGGACGGGAATGAGTACCCGATAAACATCAGGCTGCCGAAAGAAAAAGCCAATACACTTGAAACCCTGGGGCAGATCTATGTTTCGTCACTGAGCGGGGCACAAATACCGCTCTCACAGCTTTCAAACATTCGGTTCGAGAGGTCCCCCACACTTATTGAACATTTCAACAAGGAGCGTTCGGTGACTCTTTCTTCGTTCGTGAAAACCGGCTATAACACAGACAAAGTTACGAAGGAAATTCTGTCCAGATTCAAGGAAATCCAGATGCCACCGGGATACAAAGTAGTGCCCACAGGTGAGATTGAAAGTCGTCAGGAAAGCTTTGCCGGTATTGGTTCAGCGATTCTGGTGGCCATCTTCGGGATTTTTGCCATCCTGATTCTGGAGTTCCGCACCTTCAAAGGTACGCTCATTGTTTTATCGGTAATCCCACTCGGCGTTGTCGGCGGCATTCTTATGCTGTTCATCACCGGCTATACGCTGTCATTTGCAGCAGCCGTCGGTTTTGTAGCTTTGATCGGGATTGAGATCAAGAACTCCATCTTGCTGGTCGATTTTACCAACCAACTCCGACAGAACGGCACCCCGCTTCATGAAGCCATCATCAGGGCAGGAGAGATCAGGTTCTTACCGGTCTTGCTAACTACCATGACTGCCATTGGCGGTTTATTGCCCATCGCCCTGAGCAAATCAGGCATGTATTCGCCGCTGGCCTGGGTAATTATCGGTGGGCTGATAACATCAACGCTCCTGGCAAGGCTGGTGACTCCGGTAATGTACAAATTGATGCCACCTGAGATTTAGCGACAAGGGACGTTTAGCATGTTTATTGTTTCGAATGCGCCGTGTTTGTTTTGTTTGTCAGACTAAGCGGAGGCGAAGCTTGGTTGAATCAGTGTGCCAGCTCCATGACCTGGCCCGAGACCAAGGCCGATTTTACATCAACAGTCCCATACCTGACATCAATGAAGGGTTTCCCGCGCCTGAGGCCTGCCATGCCAAATCCGGTCTCCGTGGCGATAAAACACCTGAAATCGATACCTATTTTTGAATCAATGATCAGGGTTCGGGTTACCGCATCGTACTGCAATCCGGTAAGTCCCTGGATCAGGCCGTAGCTCGACATAGCCCTCGCGTACCAGTGACCGCATTCATATTCGTCAAACGGATTGCGAACCCTGCCGTCATATCTGGCCCGGCATACCCGTACAATTTCGAGACCTTCCTTGACATGTCCGGTTAGCATCAGGTGAGAGGCTACCTGGTATTCAATACCCGTCCAAACCTCATTGCTGTAAACGAACGGCAAGACAGGCTGGCCGCCCCTGGGCCAGGAGCACAATATGAGCCCTCCTTCGTTTCCAAAGGCGTAACTGGCTCTTTGCGGATTCACATGATCCGATAAATCGGTCTTCAGGTTATATTTGTAAACGGCCAGCAGGTGGCTTTGAACTTTGGCATCATCAATGACATTGCCCATCCCGCACATTCGTGCAATCCACTCGCCCAATACACCATCGCTCAGACAGCCATCCCCATACTGGTACTTTGGTCCTTCCTTTTCAAGGATATCAAGCGCTTCAGGTGAATAAGAGATGTTTAAGCTTTGCCTTGCCATATCAACAGGACTAGGAGCACTCAAACCTTTCCATTTTACATTTTGCATAAAATACTCTCCGTTATATAATCCGGTTTCCATCTGCTTTCTCCCGTTTTCGAGCAATTCGCGATACAGGGAAATATCTTCGCCTATGGCTTCTGATAATTTGATGGCTGCCGTAAGCGCACCCAGATAAAAGCCGGTGCATAATGCTTCGGGACCCCAGAATTCAATATCATAGGTATTGTGATGCGGCTCTTCGATCGTTCCGGTATGCCGTGGATCCCATTGTGCAATACAAAAGTCCATACTTTGCCTTACCGAGGGCCATAGTTTTTTCAACCAACCCGAGTCTCCCGAAATTCTCCAATCGCGGTACACTTTCATAATTCCGCCCAACTGTCCGTCTGCAGCGGCATACCAATCATTGGCTGTCCTCCTGATGGGCAGGTTGGCCCTGAATGTCTGGTGCCCGTTCGGTCCCTGGTTAACCAGGAACTCAGTTTCCCTCAGTGTGCGTTCCAGTTTGGGAAATAAATGCGGAACAGCCTGGGCATAATTCCACACATGGGTGCAGGATCCGTTGCAACAGCCACTCTTGTCATGACAACCCTCCCAGGCCCATAAACTCCCGTTCTTTTGCCGGAGCACAGTGGGGGATTTCAATATGCCAAGATTGGCTGATACAGCCTCCAGCACTTCCGGCGGCAGGTCGGAACTATAAAAGGCATCTGTGAACAGCATGGTTTCTCTCCGCAGGGCTTCATAATTGGTTTTCCAGAATTGCGCTACCTCCCTGACATCCCTGAATCTGCCCGAGTACCAGGGCTCATAAAATGCTGCCGTGATCTCAGGGGAACAGCAGGAAGAACCGGGAGTGCATTTAGCCTTTGCCAGCAATACATCCATGGCTTTATCGCCGGGTCCCGAACCGATGCGAAGATCGGAATGCGGAACATACCAGGCCATAAAGACTCTGACGGTTTTGGATTCTTTTGGGCCCAGTATTAAGGGAATGTAAATTGACGCCCCGGGTGAACCTGCCGAGGCCGGATTGTCCGGGGTGCTGCCGGTCTCGATATTCTTCCACAGGATGGTCCTGCTGTCGAACCAGCCGCCCCTGAACCAGCAATAGTCGGTTACTGCTCCCGGTGCATCGGTATAAATGGCAAAAGAACCTTTGTACTGTGGTTTATCGGGTAAGCAGGATTGTTCGAGGACAAATCCGTTTTCCATGGCCATAATGGTGTCTCCTCCGACAAAGTCACCGCCCCATTCACTGGGATTTTCAACACGCATGAAATTCTCTGCATGAAAGGAAAACACAGTACTCAATTCCTCACGGGTTGTATTGGTGAAGGTGTATTCGAGCACACCGGCCGGCAATCCTGACTTGTCGGCATCGGTTGGTATGAAAGGACTCCAGCCAGTTATTCCCACTTGCACGGGCATATCAGGATCGGCCAGATGGACGGTGCCAAAAGGAAACCGTGCGCTAAAGGAGGCCGTTTCAAATCTGGGACAACCCAGAAGTTCTGAACCGTTTGCCGAGCCCGGGCTCCCATAGATCTTCCAATTCTGCACGGGCCCTTCCAGTATTTTTGAAGCGTTCTTATAACCTTTTACGGTAAATGCGGCAAACATAAAGGGGTTATTAAATACGTCGGGTTTGTTCCGCACCGACACGCTCGAAAAGGCACCGTTCCCGTCCAGGCAGATCATGCCGGCGCCAAGGCCGCCAATGGGAAAGGAAATCCGGTTGAGGTTCTCGCCGGTATATTCACCGTTAAAGCTCCTGGTCCGGCCTGTGGACATACGTGTATTGCTTTCCGAACACCCGAAAGGCATCAGGACCACCAGACAAAATAGTATGCAGGTATTTTTCATGGGGCTATTGTTTGACCATTGTTGCATAAAACACTAAATTTAAGTCTTTTAATCAACTAATACTATGCTGATCATGAAAATGCAAACCATCTTGTTGATTTGTCTCTGGCTCTGTTCAGTTATGTCACATGCCCAGGTACCGTTTAACGGGCTCGACTTGAATATGGGCAATCTTTATCGTTTATCGGATGCCAAATCGCGCTCCATCAGTCCCGAAAATTTCTCCGGCGAAAAAGGCAGGGGCGGCATGGCCAGCCCGGATGACAAGGATAAACCCAACCAGGCCAATGCCTCTAATGCTGCACGTGACCTGGGACAAGGCTGGAAGGTCAATCCCTACATCCGCATTCAGCCCGGTGAAACCATCACCATTGCGGAGATTGACGGATCAGGAGCCATCCAGCATATCTGGATGACGCCGACAGGTAACTGGCGTTTTACCATTGTCCGGATATATTGGGATGACGAAACTGAACCATCTGTGGAATGCCCGATTGCTGACTTTTTTTGTATGGGGTGGAACGAGTATGCTCCGCTGAATTCGCTGGCAGTTTGCGTTAATCCGGGAAGTGCCTTTAACTGCTACTGGACCATGCCGTTCCGCAAGAAATGCAGGATCACCATGGAGAATATCAACGATGCGGATCCCATGACCCTCTATTACCAGATTGATTATGTGCTCACCGAAGTTCCGGGTGATGC
Source organism: Bacteroidales bacterium UBA5072 (assembly GCA_002415855.1). Lineage (GTDB taxonomy): Bacteria > Bacteroidota > Bacteroidia > Bacteroidales > UBA10428 > UBA5072. The sequence goes on along the minus strand of DIAS01000056.1, from coordinate 95,973 downwards.
CGGATATTTTCATGCGCAATACCGGAGGACCAACCCAAATGAGACTTCGGTGTATACCATCGTGGATGGAATACGCGGTAAGGGCCATTTTGTCGGCGTTTACCTTGCATGGGGAGTGAACAACAACGGCTGGTGGGGAGAAGGAGAGATCAAGTTTTATATCGATGGGGATACAAAATTCCCTACTATTTGTGGAACAGGCACCGAGGATTATTTTTGCGGATCGTACAATTTCGACCGTAACGGAAAGTATACTGAATTCTGTACGCCTTATTCCGGCCTTGTGCAGGTGATACGACCCGATGGGACTTACCGTTCGCAGCAGCGTTTTGGATTGTACCGCTGGCACATCAATGATCCGGTCAGGTTTGAAAAGGACCTGCGGATCACCATCCAGGACCTCGGCTGGCATCAGGGTGGCAGGTACCTTCCGCAACAGTCAGATATTTCATCGGTGTGTTTCTGGTACCAGACCCAGCCGCATGCAACCTATCCCAGATTACCTGGATGGCGGGAACTGGAAGTGAATTAGGGATTGCAGTTTAGCTTACTCCTCAATTACATCAATGCTGTGTATGAGCACAGGCGGAGTTAATGTCTGACCATTGGCCGGTGAATGCTGGATCAGTCTCACGATCTCCATGCCGCTGACTACTCTTCCGAAGGCTGCAAATCCCTGTCCATCCGGATTTCGCATGCCGCCATAATCGAGTTCCGGCTGATCACCTATGCAGATAAAGAATTCTGTACTGCCTGAATCGGTAGAGTTCCGGGCCATGGATAGCGTGCCGTCTTTATGGGAAAGACCCGTTTTACTGGTTCTCTCCAGGAGAACAGGTCGAATCCCTGCTGTATCGATTTGATCGGGATTAAAACCTCCCTGAATAACTTCTATTTTGATTTTGTTGTCGGGCTGATTCTCCGGTGTCACGGTCCTGTAAAAAGTTCCTCCCTCTTTACCGAAAAGACCAACATATTTCATGAAATTGGCACAGGTCACCGGGGCATGTTTCATATAAAGGACCGCCCGGATATCGCCAAGCTCAGTATGGATGATGACAGTGGCAGCTGAATCGGGTTCATCCCGGGCGAAGGACGGAGCATTGTATACCAGCAGCAACAGCATAAAAAGCACTTGCATAATATGTTTCATAGGATTCTCAAATTGACTGGGTCATCATATTCATAAAAAACCGGTTATCCTGGTATGTGGAATAACATTAAGGTGCTGATCGGGAAAATTGTGTATTAAATTAGTAAATTTCAGGATTCGGGTCAGCTGATTTTGGCGTAATTCATTTAAATAAAACCTGTTTATATTATGGAACAAAATGGCCCTAAAGTGTATGGATATCGCTGGATCATGCTGCTTGTCTTCATGGTAGTGGTCATCATCAACCAGTTCCTTTGGATAACTTTTGCACCCATTACTGCTGATGCCGCCAGGTTCTACGGCGTTTCCGATCTGAGCATAGGTTTGCTGTCGATGAGTTTTATGCTGGTGTATATTGTTGTCTCAATACCGGCATCATGGGTAATAGATAAGTACGGGATCCGCATAGCGGTTGGAATTGGAGCTGTATTTACAGGGTTTTTCGGATTGATGAGGGGGCAGCTGTCTTCGGCATACACACCGATTCTGATTTCTCAAATAGGGATCGCTGTGGGGCAGCCTTTTATCCTTAATGCCATTACTAAACTGGCAGCACGATGGTTCCCTCTTCGGGAGCGGGCTACTGCATCCGGCCTGGGTACGCTGGCCATGTATATTGGCATACTGGCAGGATTGCTCATTACCCCATATATTGCCCTGAAATACGGTATTGTTAAGATGCTTGGGATATATGGCATTGTTTCGGCGATATCTGCGGTTGTCTTCTTTGTATTGGCCAGGGAACGACCTCCAACGCCGCCCTTTGATGCTGAACAGGAGGAAAGATGGATGATCCTTGAGGGCCTCAGGCATATCTTCCGGCAGCGAAAATTCATTTGGCTGATGATTATTTTTTTCATCGGACTTGGGGTTTTCAATTGTGTGACTACCTGGATCGAAGACATCATCAGGCCCAGGGGTTTTTCGGCCATGCAGGCAGGAATAACAGGAAGCCTTATGATTGCCGGCGGGATCATCGGCGCGCTGATCCTTCCTGTGCTGTCGGATCGTTATCGCAAAAGGGTTCCATTTATAATCCTGGCACTTGCTGGTGCGGTCCTTGGAATGACTGGCATTACATTTGCCGTACAATACTGGTTCCTGCTTCTCTCCGCATTTGTAATGGGATTCTTTCTGCTCAGTGCCGGCCCCATTGGATTTCAATATGGTGCCGAGATTACGTACCCTGCCCCTGAGGGAACGTCAAACGGTCTTCTTTTGCTTATGGGCCAGATCTCCGGTATTATTTTTATTATCGGAATGGACCTGCTCAAATCTTCAGTTGATGGATCCATGACCAAACCTTTGACGGGACTCATCATGCTGATGGGAATCAGTCTGATCTTGAGCATAAAACTCAAAGAATCAGATTTACTGACAAAGGGATCAACCCATTAAGTTCTCATGATGCAAAGCAATAACAGGGATATATTAAAAGCCGGGATAGCCTTCAAATCATTTGGCTGCATGCTGATTTTCCTTTTGGTAATGGAAAGTACAAAGGCGCAGGATTGTTTACCGGATTCAATTGTCACAATCCGGTTACAGACAATTCAGCAAATGCTTCAGGAAGGTAAGAAAAACGCCAACCGGTGGTGGTATGGCTGGTTAATAGGTTACAGTGCAGCAACGGTAGTCCAGGGGACGGCGATATTCTTCAGCGAGGATCTAAGCACGCGCCAGGACCTGGCACTTGGATCTGTCACCACTTTTCTTGGAGCTGCAGGTCAGGTCATAGCACCTATGGTACCGGGTTATGCCTCAGCCAGGCTGGAAAAGCTCCCTGAAATGACCCGCGAAGAAAGATTAAACAAACTGTCTGAGGCAGAAACCCTGCTCATGGAAAGCTCGCGCAGGGAAGCGAGCGGGAGATCATGGAAAACACACGTATTTTTCAGTCTTGTAAACCTGGGCAGCGGACTCATCACCTGGATTGGTTTTGACAGGGATATTTGGGCCGGTCTGGAAAATTTTGCCCTGAATACTGTAATAACCGAAGCGCAGATATTCTCACAGCCTACCAGGGCTATCAAGGATTACCGGTATTACCAGCGTAAATACGGAGCCGGGTTCGAGCAGGGCAATCTCAAACCTGAGGTATACCTGGATGTAAATGTTTATGCAGGCGGATTCCAGATACGTGTTGTATTTTGATAAAACAAATGATAAACGGTTTTAAAAGGAAATCAATGAAGGGAAGATACTGTAAAAGCCGGCTGATTTGCCGGATACTGGTCATTCTTACATGCACATCATATACAGGGGATGGCCTGGCCCAGGAGGTCCGCGATACCATCATGAAAACGGTGCAGATTGGCCCGGATTCCCTTGAAATAAGGAAGCAATTTATTCGTGATTCCACCATGGCCCGTGAACAGTTTGTCAGGGATTCCCTGCAGCACAGGCAGCACGTACATGATTCACTGATCTTCCTGCAGCATGAGTTGAAGGGATTATTGGAGGCTTATTGCAGGACAGTCAGGGATGATATTTTTTTCCGTGATTATGAAATTGAGCTTACCGGAGATTCAGTTCTCGGGGAATATTCTTTCCTGATCCTGCCCTTCAGTGTAACACAGCCTTTTACGCCCTGGAAGGTGCGGTACGATTTGACCGGAAAGTCTATGAAGATCAGCATCGATAGCCATATTCAACGGATTACCTCCATACAGTCATCGGCTGTTCGATGTTCCTTTACCTGGGGGAATTCCAACAGTATCCTGGTGCTGAACGAGCAGAGCGTTGTGCAGAAGAACTCCTGGGGTCAGTTTTACACGACCCCGGTAGATTCGGTATTTTTTGACCGTTTTCGGCGGATTACGCGGATAAAAAAATATGTTCAGGTATATGCTGTGGTCAATGGAAACCAGCGGGGTGTTCCGCTTTTTCTCAACCTTACCTATGTAAAGCAATACCAGTACGGACCTGATCAACAGCCTACTGGATATCAGATCGTTAAGTTCTGTGACCGCTGGACCGTTCAGGAAAAAAACAGGGTGTGCAGCATCATCAATTTTACATTTTCGGTGCAGGGCAATACACTTAAGTTAACCCGGCATAACGACCCGGCAAACAATTATTCCGACGGCACTTACACATACGAGTTTGATGATCATGACAACCTGAAAAGCATATCCTTTCAGAACCTTGCCAAAACCGAGAACTGGCAGCGGACCATTGAGCTGAACGGAGAGGGTAATGTACACTGCTATTTTGACCTGGTGCAGGGGATTATACAACAATCCCTGTGTATGATATATCATTCAGGCAATCCCAATGCAAAGCAAGGGGTTGAAACCATTACCACCACATTTGAAAAGGACGGAATCAGCTATTTCCAGAGAAACAACACCACCGGGCAGAGCCGTACCAGGGACAGGATGACGCTGGAGTGGAGTCCCTGGAAGTAAAGCAGGATTTTACCTTAAGTAATAGTATCCATCAATTCTTTAATATAGGCAGCAACCCTTTTTTGAATTTTCCTGGATTTCCAGTAACCCATATGGGCACCGGCATTCCATGACAGCAGTGGACCCCCGGCATTAAGCTGAAAATCTTCTGTAACGCGATCATTCAGCTTTCCGACAAATCTGATATGTTCCCGCAGATTAAAAATACACCCAGTTGCTTTTTCATAAAATTAATTCATTTCCTACCTTGCGGGCTCGTTCCGGCTTATCGAGATTGATACCGATTGAAAGGCCGATTTCTACCAGCAGGTTCCACCCTGCACACAGGAAGACATAAGGATTCATTTCTCCGGCTGAAGGCACACGAATGGTCTTAAAAGGCGTTTCGCGGTCAGCAATGGCAATCACATTCAAACCGACACCCTTTTCCAGTACTTCCCGGAATTTGTCGATTTCTTCCTCGATAGGATCAACCACAAAAACAATATCGTTTTTATCCATTACCTCTTCAATGCCATGTGCGGCATAGGTCCCTTCGAGGAAGTCCGATTTTCTGCGTGTGATCTCATTGGTTTTGAGCGTCAGTTCTTCTGCAACGCCATCATTGTATCCGGCAAAATAAATGGTCGGGGCACCAGCCACGAGCGAGACGATGTCTTCACTGATTGGAATGGTGAGTGCCCGTTCGAGAAGTGCCGGCAATTTTGCCAATTCGGTGCGTTTGTCGATGCCTTTGATATGCCAGAGAATGGATTCATAGAACAAAGCCTGTTCAACCACACTCTTGGTGGCAGCCACTGCCTGTTCCCAACCGCACGTTAGCACAAAAGTATGCATGCATTCTTTCTCCAGCAAGGTATCCTTGTTGGCTGTAAGGGCAAACCTGTTTTTATTGCCCGTGGCGGCCAGTTTCTTGGCCAGCAGCACAACTTCCTTGGTTCTTCCGGAGTTGGAAGCACAAAATACGGCAAATCCCGACAGATCATACTGTGCGGCTTGTCTGGAGCCGTCCGTGAACAGCGCCATATCGATGCCCCAGGCCAGGGCTTTGCGGATGGCATTCTTAGCAGGCATTATCCTGCTGGAGCCTTCTCCAGTAAAGAATAATTTACCTGTTGCTTTGATTATTTCAGCCACCGCTTTGGAACGGTCGGGATCGAAGCTTTTAACAACTTCAACGGTTTGCATCATTTCCTGTACGAGCGCGTAACTGGAATACCTGGGATCAGTAAGGTTCATAGGGTTATACGGTTATGTGTTTGAATGTGATTATTGCTTTCAGTTTAAGTCCTGTTCCTTATTGCTGCCACCTCTTTCTTCATGGCTTCTGTTTCTTCCCGTACCTGTAAAATAAACGAGTTATCCTCAATGGTACCGATGGCAGCTTTCATTTCGTCTTCGTTACGAAAGGTGGATTGCCGGAATGGATTGTCATAATCCTTTTTCCGGGAGGCATACACTTCATCACAGACAAACTGCTGGATGACGGTGGCCTTGTCCAGTGCATCGTTCCATTGTGACCGGGTGAGTTGTTCGGTGCCGGATAGTTCACACAGTGTGGCAAAGGCATGTTTCTGTTTGTCAAGGGTATACTTTTCCCAGAGCATGTCGTAACGGTTGTGAATATCTTTCCAGTCAATCAGTTTCCCCATTCCAATGTCTGAACGAAGCAGATCGAGGTCACTTTTTTTCATGAGCTGTCCGCCCAGGTTGATCCATTCTTTGCTCCGGGCACCCTTCAGATCTTGCGACATTTGTGAGAATGTAACTTTTGGATTTGCACGCAGGTATTTTAACAGGTTTTGAACAGCATAATGAAATAACATGTTGCGGTAAGCCTGATAGGCTTTAAAAGGCTTCAATATCACGCATTTGCGACTGGAATGCTCCATGTTTTCCCCCAGAACTTCCAGGCCGTTTACCCGCTTTTCATCCTTTATCAGCAGTTGATGGCCCAGATCCGCCAGTTCTTTATTGGTCAACCCGGAAACGGGCACACCCTTTTGCCGGAGATCAGCTTTCGCAGTCCAGATCTCCAGCAGGTAAACAGCCTGGAAGATTTCTTCAACGGTATCCGGAGCAAACGCTTCAAATTCGATATGCTGGGCTTTGCTGATCCGTTTGTCGCGGTTTTGAAATTTCCATGAATTCCTTGCCAGGGCGTACATGTTGTATAGCCACCAGTAAGCGGGCATAACTTCAAGCTGGTCTTTGCTTACATTATTGTTCAGCAGGGAAAAGGGCAGTTGTATATCCAGCTCAGCCGGGTAATCCGATTTTGAAAGCAATATGAACGAGGCAAAACGGCTCGAATGCTTGACGCTTGTGCACAATCCCGGCCAGAAGCCCCTGCCGGCCTGAATTTCATTATCATTGGCCCTGCTGTTATGGTTTGAGCCAATAGTAGCCCCTGCAGCCATATTGCTCTGACCCATAACAACCGACGCGATCAGGAATGAATTGTTATGGTGCTGCTCATGTGCAGGGAAAATCAGGTTATTCAGAACTTCGCAGCAGGATATGGTGGAATTGTCGCCAAGGAAAGAATTGATCAGTCTGGCGCCGTACTTCAGGCTGGAGTTGTTGCCCAGTATGAATTTAACTGCCTTGCAACCATAAAAGATATGACAGCCGTAACCGATGATTCCGTTAACCAGTTCCACTCCTTCACCGATCTGTGTGGGCTCTTCCGGGGATGAATTGATGGTCAGGTTTTTAAGCTTGTTTGCACCTTTGATGTAACAGTGCGATCCTATCTTCACATCTTTGATTATCAGCGAATTCTTGATTACGCATTGACTGCCTGTTGTACCATAAAAACCACGCCTGTCATCCATGGATTTCTGGGTTATTTTCACGAGATTTTCCTGTAAGGCGCTGTCGTCACGGTATTTAGCCCATAAATAGGCATCGGCTGTGATCATGCCGTCGAATGGCAATACTTTGCGGCAGCCTGTTTCGTTCATCAGATCGAGCCAAGTTCTTACGTTTTCAGGTTCCCCCTCTTTGACTATGCCGTTACCAAATTTAGCATGATCGGTTGTATCCATTTCATGCACATTGAACAGGATACATCGGTCACCAATGATATAATGCGCCAGGTAATGGACTTCATGAATAGCGACATCATCACCGATATCGCAGGAGATGATCAGGCTGTTGGTGATCCCCGCGGGAACTTTCAGATCGTGGTGCTGCAGGATGACATTCCGCAACCGGCCGATCCTGACCAGGCCAAAGAACCGTGTATTCTTGACCTGATTGGCATCAAATTCCTCAGTGACCAGGATGTCATCCCAATCATCGGCGGTATTGTTGTTTTTAACGAGTCTTTCCACTTCGTCGGACCGCAATTGCCGCCACCCCGATTTCGGAGGAGTAATCTGATGATTGCGCTGGTAAAACTCATCTTTCCCTTCGCGCAGGAATTCTTTGGGGATAAAATTCTTCCCCATGTTTTCCGGAGTAACAAGTAGAACTTCGTCCATGGATTTTCAGTTTAGGATAGGAATATTATGTATGGAACCATTATGCTGTAATCAAGATCAGTGTCTGTGCAAACTATATTCTCAGGAACGATGTATGGCCGCTCTAAGTTAATACCTAGGCTTGATATTATCAATAGCTGATCACTATTCTTATGATGAATCATCTGCAAAAAATCATGTCCGGCAAGGAATTATTCTTTACAGAATGCTGCTTTAGAGCGGATCAGGTCAATTCACCAGGAAGGGAGGGAAGTATCCCTTTGCTACGGTATATCGGATGTATGTATGAGCGCAGTGATTTCCGGTTGACCTGAAACCAGATCCCGGCCAGCATGGTAATGATGCCTCCCGTCAGCAGCGTGTATGGGATCCCTATGCCACTGGCAATTGTGCCGGCGAGCAGGTTACCGATGGGAGTCGTCCCCATCAGGGCCATGGCATAGAAGCTCATTACCCGACCGCGTTTGTCCTCATCGGCTATGGTTTGCAGCATGGTATTGATGGCTGCCAGCGAAAGGATCATGGAAAGACCTCCAAAGTAGAACACTGTCAGTGAAAAGTACATCCGGGTTGACAGCGATGCCAGCACGACAGCCAGGCCCAGAAGTCCGGTATTGATGGCGATCACCCTGCCCAGTCCGAGCACCGATTTTCGGGCAGCCATGATCAGGGCACCTGTCAATGCACCGGCTCCCAATGCCGACATAAGAAATCCCAGGGTATCGGAACTCCCCTTCAGGATTTCTTTGGCATAGGCGGGCAGGAGCACAATAAAGGGGAATCCGACAAGACTCAGAACAGCCAGCAGGATGATCAACGTCCGGATGGGAACTGACCGGAAAGTATAGCGAATACCTTCCGTGAACTCCTCCCTGAATCTGTTAACCTTGTTCATGACCGGCTTCAAAGGGATCTTCAAAAGGAGCAAGGCAACAATGACAGCAACAAAACTTATGGCATTCAACAGGAAGCATATGCCTTCGCCGACTGCGGAAATGGTCACCCCGGCAATGGCGGGTCCGATAAGTCGAGCCCCGTTAAAAAGTGCGGAATTCAAAGCTATGGCGTTTCCCAGGTTCCTGGGATCATCAATCAGGTCGATGACCAGCGATTGCCGTGCAGGTGCATCAAAAGCGCTGATGATCCCGAAAAAGAGGCTGAGAACAATGATGTGCCATACCACGATCAGGTTATATAAAACAAGCATAGCCATGGTAAATGCCTGAAGCATGAAGAAGACCTGTGCCAGTACCATGATTCTGTGCCGGTTATAGCGATCGGTTAATACCCCTGTGAAAGGTGAAAGCACGAAGGTGGGAATCTGACTCGTAAAACCGATCAGTCCCAGAAGAAACACCGATCCTGTAAGTCTGTATATAAGCCAGCTCATGGCAATATTTTGCATCCATGTACCGATCAGTGAAATTCCCTGCCCGGCGAAATAGATTCTGTAATTTCTTGAGCTTAGAGAGGAAAAAACGCTTTTAACCGCTTCTATGTTCCAGGGGGTTATATTTTTAAATTTCATGCAGGTTGGGAAAATGCATTTTGACAGTAAAATTAGGAAACAGTTTTAATTTTTGTAAAACAAATGGATTTGTATACTTTTAGGTCTTGTAAAAAGAAATCTTAAAATCACACTGTATGAAAAGTAAATTCAACCTGAGTATTGCACAGCTGGCTGATATAGCTAATGATCTGACAAGGAAAATTGTTGCAGGGTTTCAGCAGGACAATACAGAGATAAAATGTCTGCCGACATACATACATCCGAAAAAAGATACCATCAGGGGCAATGCAACGGTATTTGATCTTGGTGGTACCAATTTCAGGGTTGCAACAGTATCAGTCAGGGAAAAGACAACCATTCCGGGATCAGTAGAAAGGGACATCACGGAAATGAAAAAAGACGGTTTTACCCGGGAGGACCTGTTCAATGCGCAGGCCAAAACCATGGAGCAACTGGACATACCTCCCGATACGCCTATCGGTTACTGTTTCTCCTATCCGGCAAAATCCCTGACCGACGGTGATGCCGAGTTGATCAACTGGACAAAAGGGGTTCACATTCCCCAGATGGAAGGCTGCCCGATTGGCAAGCCACTGCTTGAATACCTGAATAAGAACACGGGTAAGAGATTCACCGATATCAAGGTCCTCAATGATACCATTACCAGTCTGTTTGCCGGCTTGTTAAACCCGGGCTTTGATGCCTATATCGGTATTATAGTCGGAACAGGTACCAACATGGCTGCTTTCTTTCCATCGGAATATATTCCTAAAATCAGGGATATGAAGGGATGGACTGGTGAAACACCCGTAAACCTCGAATCAGGCAATTTTTATCCGCCCCACCTTACAGATCTGGATGACCAGGTGGATGCCGAATCAGATTGCATGGGCGGTCAACGCTTCGAGAAGGCAGTTTCCGGAATGTATCTCGGCAGGGTATTCAGGGCCGCTTTCCCGGGAGAAAAGCTGGATGAGAATCTCAGCGCTGTAGATCTTTCCCGTATGATCAATAATCCTTTCCAGAATAAGGAAGAGTATGTTGAAACCGCTTACCAGATCTATGAGCGGTCAGCCAAGCTGGTGGCAGCATCACTTGCAGGACTTGTGCAGAATCTCCGCCATGCCAATCCTAAAATCAAGCGTGTACAGGTGCTGGCCGAGGGCAGCTTATTCTGGAGTAGGATCAGCACGGGCAAAGCCTCCTATGCTGACGTGGTGAACGCATCGCTGAAGGAAGTATTGAGTGCGCTTGACCTGGCTGAGGTAGAGGTAACCATTGCCCAGATGGAAAATGCCAATCTGATCGGTGCTGCAATGGCTGTACTTTCATAATGAAAAGTGAAAAATTAAATAGGTAACACCAATAAGAAACTGCTATGAAAACATCAAGAAGGAATTTTCTGAAAACCGGTGCACTGGCTGCAACCGGTATGGCTTTGTTAAGTAAACAGGTTCTTGCTTCGAAACCTGCGTCCCGTATTGTAGGCGTGCAGCTTTACTGTGTCCGGGACGAAATGGGACTGGATCCCCTGGGATCCTTGAAACAACTGGCAGGTATGGGTTATGTGTACCTGGAACATGCCAATTATGTTGACAGGAAGTTTTACGGCTATTCTGCCAAGGAGTTCAAAAAAGTCCTGGATGACCTGGGCCTTAAAATGGTCAGCGGGCACACCGTTATGGGGCCGCAACATTGGGATGAGGCTACCAAGGATTTTACGGATTCCTGGAAATATACCATTGAGGATGCCGCTGTACTTCAGCAGAAATACGTAGTCAGTCCCTGGATGGATGAGAGCATGCGGAACACATACGACAACCTGATGCGATACCTCGGTGTCTTCAACAAATGTGGTGAGATGTGCATTAAATCAGGAATGAAATTTGGCTACCATAATCATGATTTTGAATTCAGCCAGAGGCTGAATGACCAGAAAGTATTTGATATCATGATGAATAATATTGATCCCAAGCTTGTTGTCATTCAGTTGGATATCGGTAATCTTTACAACGGCGGTGCCGTTGCACTGGAAGTAGTAAAACAATACCCGGGCCGGTTTGAGAACATCCATGTGAAGGATGAAATCAAATCTGAAGGTAATGCGGAATATGAAAGCACCATACTGGGAGAAGGAATCATCAGTTGCCGGGAAGTAGTTGACCTGGCGACAAAAATTGGCGGGACTACCTGTTATATCATCGAGCAGGAGTCTTACCAGGGCAAAACCCCGATGGAATGCGTGAAGGCAGACCTCGCCGTTATGAAAAAATGGGGTTATTAACGAACCATGAAGCGGGGCCGAACCATGGCCCCGTTTTAATTACAGCCTATGCCTAAGGAAGATGTTATTCTGAACGTAGCGGAAAATACCCTGCTTATGCAGTTCCTGCTTCAAAACATGAAGGGGAAGAGCCGTGACAATATCAAATCATTGCTGCGTTTTAAGCAAATCTGGGTAGACGGTAAGGCTGTATCACAGTTCAATTATAACCTGAGGCCCGGACAACAGGTTATTGTCAGACATGAACGGTCGCATGAGGGAGACCTGAACCGCTATTTTCACATTGTATTCGAAGACGACCATATTGTTGTTATTGACAAGAAGGCCGGATTGCTTTCAATGTCCGCGGGTGGCGAGCACATGACCGCCTATAGTCTTCTCAGCGCTTACCTGAAACAAAAGGATCCCGCGGGCAGGATCTTTATCGTCCATCGCCTCGACCGGGATACATCAGGTTTGATGATGTTTGCAAAGAGTGAAAACGTCCAGGGCATCCTGCAGAAGAACTGGCAGGCCAATATCACGGAGCGCACTTACATAGCACTGGTCGAAGGACTGGTAAAACGTGACGGCGGCATCATTAACTCCTATCTATACGAGAGCAAGGCCTTCGTGGTGCATTCAAGCCAGGATCCCGGCAAAGGAGAGCTTGCCATCACCCGTTACAAGACACTGAAAAGCAGCGCAAGCTTTTCCCTGCTTGAAGTCAACCTCGAAACCGGAAAGAAAAACCAGATCAGGGTTCACATGCAGGACATCGGGCACTGTATTGTGGGGGATTTGAAATACGGGGCAACCGGTAATCCCATTGGCAGGCTTGGGTTACACGCCAGTGTCCTGGCCTTTTCACATCCGGTTACCGGTGAGCACATGAGGTTCATTTCGGACATCCCGGCCCGGTTTCTTCGCGTATTTTAATCCCCGCTGTTTAAAATCCAAATGAGAAGTGTAAACTTTATGAAATTACTGCGTATAAAAAGAATATAAAACTTTATTCACGGCGGGCCTATGGAAAGTGAGCAGGCATCAACAGGGAAGAACGGAGCGCCAAATGCTGCAGTCGATAAGAAATCGGGCATATTAAGAAAATATGAAGATGCTGACTTTACCACTAAGCTCAAAGCACGCTTTGTTTTCTACCTGATCATTTCGGTAATTGCCGGGGTTTTCCTTGCCATAGTATACACTGTTTATATCCAGCTCCGCATACCTCCTTACAGAATTTCCACGGCCGTTGTACTTCCGCAGTTGGTGCTGATGTTGATTTTCCTGGGATGTATTGTGATCCTGAAAAAGGGTTATTATCAGCTGACAGCTCACAGCCTGATGATTGCTGCGCTTTTTGTGGCGTGGTTCGTGCTATTCATGGATAATAGCGGGCCCCTGATCAGGCTCGACACAATGGTAATCGTTGTGGCATCTCTATCCATGCTGCCACTGGTGATCATGAAAAATCGCAATGTCTTTATCCTTTACATCGGTGTAAACCTTTTGATCCTTGTTGTTTTCACCACAGTTGTATATGATGAGCTGAAAATGGACCAGGTCATGATCCTGGATTTCCTGTCGGACACTGCACTGGCCCTGGTCTTTACCGGGCTAATCGGTTATAACATCTTCAGAATTAACAACATGTCGTTGCAAAAGGCAGAGGAGGATATAATCCTGCGAAAGCATATTGAGGAAGCACTTGCCCGCAGCGAACGCAAGTATCGCGAAATGGCGGATTTGCTCCCCCAGTTGATCTTTGAATGCGACTCCGATCTAAATCTGACTTATGTTAACCGCAGGGGATTTGAGCTTTTTGGCTATACCGTTGAAGACTTCGCCAGGGGTATCAATGTGCGTTCACTTATTGTTCCCGATGATCTGGAACGGCTGAAAAGAAACATCAAAATGATCCTGGTGGGTAAAAACGCTGGAGGGAATGAATATTCTGCCCTAAGAAAGGATGGCAGCAGGTTACCTGTGGAGGCCTATTCTAACATCATCACCGAAGGAGATAAAATCACTGGATTCAGGGGGATCATCATCGACCTGTCGGATCGCAAAAAGGCGGAGGTTGACCTCAGAGAAAGTGAGAACCGGTTTAAGAGCCTGATCGAACTTTCACCGGTTGCCATAATTTTAACTGACATGGACGGGCGTCTGCTGATGGTCAACAGGGCCTTTTGCCATGATACCGGGTTCACGGCCGAAGAAGTACTGGGTAGGCTTAGCCGGGACCTGTTTCCTGACGGGGACAAACAAAATAATTCAACTTTGAAGGATCAACTTCTTCAAAAGGGATATGTTGACAACCTGGAAATTTCGCGCAAAAACAAAAAGGGCGAAGTCTTCTTTATTTATTATTCGGCGCGCATTATTCATATGGAAGGCAGGCCGGTGATCCTGAGCTCTACCGTAAACATTACCGAAAAAAAGAAGATCGAGCAGGAGCTCGAAAAATACAGGCAGAATCTTGAACTTCTGGTAAAAGAGCGGACTGATGAGCTTATCAAAGCCCAGAAGCATCTTATTGAATCGGAAAAACTGGCCTCTCTGGGTACATTGGCCGCCGGAGTTGCCCATGAGATCAACAATCCGTTGAATTTTATCCATGGGGGCATACTGGGGATCGAATCTTACCTGAATGAGAACGGAAATGAACATCTTGAAAATCTGGCATCCATGATCCAGGGTATCCATGTGGGTGTTGAACGGGCCACAAAAATTGTGGCAAGCCTGAGTCATTTCAGCCGAATGAATGAAAGAAACCATGAGAGCTGTGATATTCATGACATCCTGGAGAATTGTCTGACCATGATTCAAAATGAAACCCGCTACAGGATTGAAATAATACGGGATTATACATCACTTCCGGTGAAGGTAAACGGTAACGAAGGTAAACTTCATCAGGCTTTTCTGAATGTCCTTACCAATGCCTACCAGTCAATTGAGAACAAAGGAACCATAGTCATTAAAACCATGGTCGAAAACGACCAGGTTTACACCTCAATAACCGATAGCGGCACGGGTATAAGTCCCGATGTTCTGCCCAGGATCTTCAATCCTTTTTTCAGTACAAAGGATCCCGGCAAAGGGACAGGTATGGGATTATCCATTACCTATTCGATTATCCAGGACCATCAGGGGTCAATCAATTATCAATCAATCACCGGAAACGGAACTACTGCGGTAATAAAGCTGCCTGTAAGCATAATATCGTGAACCGGGTTTGCCGGATTCGGACTGTCACTTTGGCATTTTTCGAACCGGATAACCGAATTATGTCTTTGCTATATTTATCTTTGTTTTGAAATAGCTTGCACACACTATTTACCACAGGAGAAGGATAATGAATGGCAAACGCCTCATAATCGGATTCTTGTTAATCCTGTCCGTACCTCGGATGCTTGCCCAGTCTGAACCCTATAACTTTAACCGGTTGGATATAACGCATGGTTTGTCGCATAACCGGGTAAACTGTATTTTTAAGGACAGCCAGGGATTTATGTGGTTTGGCACCCTGTCCGGGCTCAATCGCTATGATGGTTACACGGTTAAGGTTTTCAGACAGGATTTGCATGATTCATCCTCGATCAGTGACAATGATATTATCAGCATTGCCGAGGACACAAAAGGGCGTTTGTGGATCGTTTGCGGACAGAGATTCAATGTGTATGATCCAACTACGGAATCCTTTCACCGGGATCCAGGGCCCTTTCTTCGGGAGTATTCGGTTCCTGGTTCCTCCATATTAGGAATTCATAAGGACAGAACGGGAAATCTCTGGTTTATTTTTAACCAGGCGGGCTTATACCGTTATGAGGCACGGACTAAAAAAGGAACCCTCTACACACATAACGCCTCGGATACTGCATCACTGAGCAGCAATGACATATCTGCTGTTGCACAAGACATGAATGGAAGTATGTGGATCGTCAGTCAGCAGGGAGTCCTCGAAAAGATGGATATAAGCACTGGCAGGATTACCGATCGGTTTTATCTGCCCAAGGTCAAAAACAACAATGCCCGCCAGTTTTATAACATATATATCGATCTGGACGGGGACATCTGGGTATATTTTACCATTGATCCGCTGGGGATTTATTATGTAAACCCGGTCAAAAGGCACATCAGGTACCTGCACAGGGATAGGAGCAAACAAAGCCTGAATAACGATATTGTCAATGGCGTCGTGCAGGATGACAGCCGCAGAATCTGGATCGCAACGGATCATGGCGGCATTAACCTGCTCGATAAAAAGGACTTTAGCATTCAATTCCTGATGAACAATCCCAACGATGAAAAGAGCCTGAGTCAGAACAGCATCAATACTATTTTCAGGGATCAGACTGGTATTATCTGGATGGGGACGTTCAAGAAGGGTATTTGTTATTACAACGACAACATCCTGAAATTTCGCACCTACAAGAACCAAAGCGGAAATTCAAACAGCCTGAGCTTTGATGACGTCAATTGTTTTGCCGAGGACAAAAGAGGTAACCTCTGGATCGGAACGAACGGTGGAGGCCTAATCTACTTCGATCGCCCCAGCAATCGCTTCTTTACTTACATGAATGACCCTGCCAATCCTGCCAGCATAAGCAGCAACATCATTGTGAGCCTTTGTATCGACAGGGATCAGAAATTATGGATCGGTACTTATTTCGGAGGATTGAACTGTTTCAACGGGAAGCGTTTTATCCGTTACAAGCACAATCCACAGGATCCGAAAAGTCTTGCTGACGACAGGGTCTGGGCAATCTTTGAAGATTCACAGGCCAATCTCTGGGTGGGGACCCTCGGCGGCGGTCTCGATCTGTTTGATCGTGAGAACGATGTATTTTATCATTACCGAACGGGCGGTGTTAATTCAGTTCATTCTGACTTCATCTCGTCACTCACTGAGGATATTGGGGGCAATTTGTGGATTGGAACAGCCTCCGGAGTGGATGTGCTGGAAAAACAAACCGGGCAGTTCATCCATTACGGTCATGATGGCAGCGATCCAAGGAGCCTGAGCAACGATAATATTTATTCGATACTCCAGGACAGCCGGGGGAATATCTGGATAGGAACACGTGTAGGGCTTAATCTGTTGGATAGGACGACAAAAAAATTCAGAATATTCCGTACAGATAACGGATTGCCCGACAATACCGTATTTACCGTGCTGGAAGACAACCAGCAAAACCTTTGGGTAAGCACTGCCAACGGACTGTCAAACATCATTTATGAAAATGTTCCCTATTCCGCTGAGAATTCAAGCGACGCTTATACCTTTTCATTCAGAAATTATGATGAATCCGACGGCCTGCAGGGAAGGGAGTTCAACGATAAGGCGGGATTCAGGAACAGCCGGGGAGAACTGATATTTGGAGGCGCCAATGGTTTTAACATCATTCTACCGGAGAACATCACCCTAAATAAGCAAACACCTAAGATAGTATTTACAGATTTTCAGATCTTTAACCAGAGTGTTATTGTATCCAAAGAGGACAGGGGGCGGGTGATTCTGTCCCGGGCATTGAATGAAACCCAGCATATTACGTTGAAATACAAGGAAAATGTCTTCTCAATCGAGTTTGCAGCACTCAGCTATTTCCACCCGGAAAAAAACAAATACAAATACATACTCGAAGGATTCAACAAGGATTGGCTGACGACCGATGCAAAATTGAGAAAAGCAACCTATACCAATCTCGATCCGGGAGAATATACGTTCCGGGTCAAAGCATCCAACAATGACGGATACTGGAATGAAGATGGGATCAGTATCGGGATCACCATACTCCCTCCTTTGTGGAAGACCAAATTTGCATTGGTCCTATATTTTTTTCTGGCCCTGGGGTTTATTTACCTGGCCAGAAAAATGGTGCTTGACCGGGCGCGTATAAGATTCAAGCTGGAGCAGGAACTTCGCGAAGCACAAAGGATACGTGAACTGGATCTTATGAAAACCAAGTTCTTTACCAATGTAAGTCACGAATTCCGCACGCCACTGGCTTTAATAACAGCGCCGCTCGATAAAATCATCAAAACAACTAAGGACCAGGAGCAAAAGCGTCAGTTTACCCTTATTCAGCTTAATGCCAAACGATTACTGAACCTTGTGAACCAGTTGCTTGATTTCAGGCGCCTGGAGGTACAGGAGTTTAAATTCAGTCCCTCCTACGGAGATATTGTCAGGTTTATCGGGGATATCGCCTATTCATTTTCTGATATGGCTGAAAAGAAGCACATTCGGTTTTCCTTCCATGCAGCTATGGAGAAACTCAATGCTTTATTTGATAACGACAAGCTTGAAAAGATCATATTCAATTTGTTGTCAAATGCGTTCAAGTTCACACGTGAAAACGGATACGTTGAGGTTGCGATGGATATTCACGAACAGAAAGCCGGCAATTTTATCCGGATAAAAGTGATGGATAACGGTATCGGCATTCCTCCCGATAAACAGGAGAAAATCTTCGAACGCTACTTTCAGGTAGATGGACAGGGAGCAATTATTAACCAGGGAAGCGGTATTGGGCTGTCATTGACCAGAGAATTTGTTAAAATCCACGGTGGCACAATTGCGGTGGAAAGTGAACCTGAAAAAGGAAGCTGTTTTACCGTATTGCTTCCACTCATTGAATATCAGGGGAAACTTGCCGAACCGGAACTACCCGAAAAGGAGCAAGAGTTATCTCCGCAAAACTATGCCCAGCTTGATGCAGAATATGATAAGGACCATCTGCTGGGTACTCACAAGCCCTTGTTACTGCTGATCGAAGACAATGAGGATTTCCGTTTCTATCTCAAGGACAACCTGATTCAGCGGTATTCAATCATCGAATCTGCCAATGGCAAGGAGGGGTGGGACCAGACCCTCAGGTATTTTCCGAACCTGATCGTCGCGGACATCACTATGCCTGAAATGGACGGCATTGCGCTATGCCGCACCATTAAACAGGACAGAAGGACTTCGCATATACCCATCATCCTGCTTACGTCAAGAGCATCTGAAGAACAAAGGGTTGAAGGATTTCAGGCCGGTGCAGATGATTACATTACCAAGCCTTTCAGCTTTGAGATCCTCGAGCTGCGGATCAAGAACCTCATCGCTGAGCGCGAAATGCTGAAGAAGCTTTTTCAAAAGCAGATCGAAATAAATCCCGGCGAGATCAGCATTACATCGATGGATGAAAAGCTGATAAGAAAAGCGCTTGAGACGGTTGAAAAGAATATTTCAAATCCCGATTTTTCAGTTGAAGAGCTGAGTCGTGAACTGGGCATGAGCCGTGTACACCTGTATAAAAAGTTGCTGTCGCTTACCGGTAAATCACCTATCGAATTTATCCGCAGTGTTCGACTAAAAAGGGCTGCCCAGTTGTTCATGAAAAGTCAGCTGCGGGTATCCGAAATTGCTTTCCAGGTTGGGTTCAATAATCCCAAATATTTTTCAAAGTATTTCAAACAGGAGTTTGGTCAATTGCCATCGGAATACGCTGAAAATCAAAGGGTTGAGCATTCGTGATACCCCGCGCGATCCGCTCACCTGTTAACATTTTATACCTGTTTTGGCAACAATCTGTCCCGGCAGGTTAACAATTACACACCCTCTTCATAACATTTAAAATCTCCGTTCCGGATTTATTCCTTCAACTTTGAATGGGGAATGGTTCTCCTTTTTGCTTCATTCTCATTTTGTTAAGAACGGTTTTATTTGCTATGTCTTATGATGTCCTTGCGTCATTTCATTTACCTCTTCAGTATATTCTGCTGCCTGGCATGTCAGAAAGGGAAGTTCCAGGAACTGGAGGATGGTATTGTTGTTCAGCCTGATCCCAAGACTGCCGGCGGGTTACATCTTGTTAAGCTTCAGGTGGTCTCGGACAAGGTCATTCATGTTATGGCAACTGGTACGGACAGCTTCTCCTCGGAAAAAAGTCTTGTAGCTGTTGATCTGAAGAACCCGGGAGTCGACTGGAAAGCTACACAGCAGAATGATCACGTAATTTTATCTACTTCCTGCATCAGAGCCATCGTATCCTTAAAGACAGGAGAAATTTGTTTTACGGATACTATGGGCAGGAATCTGCTGAAGGAAAAACAGGGAGGCGGAAAGATTTTCAGGCCTGTTTCGGTGGATGGCGTGTCATCATTCCAAATATCCCAGCAGTTTGAATCACCGGGGGATGAAGCCATTTATGGTCTGGGTCAGCACCAGAACGGCATCATGAATTACAAGGGCAGGGATGAAATTCTTTTCCAGTACAATTCGAAAGTGGCAGTCCCCTTTATGGTTTCGAACAAAAACTATGGCCTGCTGTGGGACAATTACTCCCTGACGAAATTCGGGGATAGCCGCGATTACGAACAGTTATCCCGGTTCAGGCTGTTCGATCCGAAGGGCAATGAAGGCGGTCTGACCGCAACATATATGGACAAAGAGACACTGGGTAAGGTTTTCACTACGCGAACCGAACCGGAGATTGATTATGAGTTTCTGGGTTCCGGAAAAAAATTTCCGGGAGGGGTGCAACTGGGTCAGACCAAGGTTATCTGGAGTGGCAATATTCAGCCTGAGCATTCAGGTAAATACAAGTTCAGGTTATATTATTCAGGCTATATCAAAGTCTGGCTGAACGGAAAGCTGGTGGCAGACCGCTGGCGGCAGTCATGGAACCCGACGTCGTGGCTGTGGGAACTTGACATGGAATGTGACAAGAAATATCCCATCAATATTGAGTGGATCCCTGACGGCAATGAGGCCTATTTATCGGTTAAAGCTTTGCCGGCTGTTAAACAGGAAGATTCGGGACTGACAACCTTTACTTCAGAAATGGGTGATCAGATCAACTACTATTTTATATATGGTGAAACACCTGATGAAGTTATTGCCGGATACCGTGCTGTGACCGGGCGGGCACCGGTGATGCCCCGATGGGCCATGGGTTTCTGGCAGAGCAGGGAAAGGTACAAAACACAGGCAGAACTGCTTTCCATTGTAAAGGAATTCAGAAAGAAACAAATCCCGATTGATAATATCGTACTCGACTGGTTTTACTGGAAAGAAGACCAATGGGGAAGTCATGAATTCGATCGGTCCCGGTTCCCGGATCCCGCCGGCATGGTAAATGAACTGCACAATAAGCTGAATGCGCATATTATACTGTCTGTCTGGCCAAAATTCTATGTAGGCACAAAACATTATGACGAATTCAATGACAAGGGATGGTTGTACGGAAAAAACGTGCAGAATCAGCAGCGGGACTGGGTAGGAAAGGGTTATGTTTCCACTTTTTATGATGCTTTTAATCCTGCAGCCCGTAATCTGTTCTGGGATCAGATCAGGGAGCATTTATATCCCGATGATTTTGATGGGTGGTGGCTTGATGCCACTGAACCCGATATTCTTTCCAATTCATCCGTCGAGCAGCGGAAAGAGCTGATGAACCCGACCGCTTTAGGCCCTGCGGCAAAGTATTTCAATGCTTACTCCCTGATGAATGCCCGTGGTATCTATGAAGGTCAGCGTGCCACAAATCCCGATAAACGGGTATTTATCCTTACCCGGTCAGCCTTCGCCGGACAGCAGCGGTATGGCACCGTCACCTGGAGCGGGGATATCGGCACACGCTGGGAGGATTACAAGGCGCAGATTTCTGCAGGTCTCAATTTTTCCCTATCCGGATTGCCATACTGGACAATGGATATCGGTGGCTTTTCGGTCGAGAGGCGCTATGAACATGCAACCGGCGCGGATCTTGCTGAATGGAGGGAGCTGAACACCCGCTGGTTTCAGTTTGGTGCCTTTTGTCCCATCTTCCGGGTCCATGGTCAGTTTCCCTATCGCGAAATGTTCAACCTGATGCCGGAATCCAGCACATCGTATAAATCCATGCTCTTTTATGACAGGCTGAGATACCGGCTGATGCCTTACATCTATTCGCTTGCCGGTAAGGTTTATCATGATGATTATACCATTATGCGAGCACTGGTAATGGATTTTTCCGCCGATAGAAATGTTCTGACGATTGATGACCAGTATATGTTCGGACCCGGACTCATGGTGGCACCCGTATATGAATACAAGGCACGTACACGCAATATTTACCTGCCATCGACATGCGGCTGGTACGACATTTATTCGGGAACCTACATCCAGGGAGGGATCCTGGTTCAGGCCCTGGCCCCGCTGGATCGGATTCCCCTTTATGCCAGGGAAGGCTCCATAGTACCGTATGGACCGGATATCCAATTCACAACTGAAAAACAAGCTGATCCCATCACCTTGTATGTGTACACGGGCAAAGATGCTGCGTTTGATCTGTATGAGGATGAGGATGTGAATTATGCTTATGAAAAGGGCGTTTTCTCTGTAGTGCCCATATGGTACAATGAACAAAACCGCACGCTGACCATCGGCGACAGAAAAGGTTCGTTCCCCGGCATGCTTGCCAGGCGGACCTTTAACATCATCGTGGTGAACAAGGATAAGCCAGTTGGACTGGATTTCAACAACAAACCAGATAAAACAGTACTGTATGATGGTCAGAAATTATCCGTGAACCTTCATTAAAAACCAATTATACAATAAACCTAAAAAACATGAAAAGAACGTTTAAATACCGGCAAAAATACCGCTTCATGCCAGTATCCGTTTATCTAAAAGCAATCCCGCTTCTGGTACTGATCCTGATTCTGACCGTGTTTGAAATCAATGCCCAGCCGGGCACCCGAAAAATTTTCGGGCAGGTTCTTTCAGCCCTGGATAACACGCCTGTGGTGGGTGCCAACATCCTGATAAAAGGGACTTTAACCGGAACGACCTCGGATATAGACGGGAAGTTCCAGCTGGAAGTACCTGACAAGGCTACACTGATTGTATCGTTTGTAGGTTACCTGACCGATGAAGTAGCGGTTGAGGGTCAGACTGAACTGACGGTACTGCTTACCGAAGATATCACCAGCCTGGAGGAGGTTGTAGTGGTTGGTTACGGTGTGCAAAAAAAGAAGCTTGTCACCGGTGCAACCTCCCAGGTGAAAGGGAGCGATCTTGAAAAGCTGAGCACCACCAATGCCCTTCAGGCCCTTCAGGGACAAACCACCGGTGTGAACATCATGTCATCTTCGGGACAACCCGGTGAAGGCATTAAAGTAACCATTCGCGGACTGGGCACGATTGGTAATTCAGGGCCTCTGTATATCGTTGACGGTGTGCAGACAGGGGATATTAAATATCTGAATAATTCCGACATTGAATCGATTGATGTACTGAAGGATGCCGCTTCAGCTGCAATTTACGGTTCGCGTGCGGCCAATGGTGTGATCCTGATCACGACCAAGAATGGGAAAGTCGGCAAATCACAGATCACCTTTGACGCATATTATGGAGTAGAGAACCGGCCCAAAAATATTGAAATGCTTGATGCAAGGGAGTATGCCATTATCATGAATGAGCAACACCTGAACTCGGGCGGTAATGTATCCAGCCTTCCTTTCGATGTAGATAACCTGCCTGCATACACTTCTGCAGGTCCGGCCAATACCGACTGGCTCGATGAAATGTTCGTAAAGAATGCCGTTACCCAGAACTATTCACTGGGGGCAACCGGAGGGAACACACAGACAATTTACTCCCTGTCGCTTTCCTATACAGGGCAGGAGGGGATTGTAGGCGGCAGTTCCGTATCGAACTACGCCCGTTTCGGTGGTCGTCTGAATTCGGAGAACCTGCTGTACAACGGTAAGTTAAAAGTCGGCGAGCACCTGAATTTCACCTACGTCGAAAGGCAGGGAATCGCGGTAGGTGATCAGTACAACAACAGCCTCCGGGGTGCATTCAACACGAGTCCGCTGTTGCCCATGTATGACGACAACGGAGAATTCTTTAATACGGCTGCAAAGGATGAGGAAGGCAAATACATCTACTGGAACAATACAGAAGCCAATCCCTATGCCAGTATGATCATCAGCAACCAGAACCGTACAAACAACCAGAAGCTGCTGGGGGATATCTACGCAGAGCTTGAACCTGTAAAAAACCTCAGGTTCCGCGTATCGTTCGGTGTCGATTATTATGCAGAGGACTACCGTTCCTTCACACCCATCTACCAACTGTCGATCTATGCATTCTCCGATAAAACAAGAGCAACCCAGAGCCAGGCCAAGAGTCTCACCATGAACCTCGACAACACACTGAGCTATTCACTGAGCACCGGTTCACACAATGCACAGGCCATGATCGGTATGTCGGCACGCGCATACAATGGTTCATATGTATATGGAGAAAACACCGATCTTGCATTTGACGATTTCGATCATTCCTGGTTGTCGAATGCAACCAATGAGGATGGCGCATTGAAGAAGCTATCGGGAGCCCCTTATGATCAGGACCGGCTGCTGTCGTACTTCGGACGCATCCAGTATAGTTTTAATGAGACCTACCTGCTGAATGCCACCATGCGGGCCGACGGATCGTCAAAATTTGCAGAGGGTAACCGCTGGGGCTACTTCCCTTCTCTATCCGTAGGCTGGGTTTTATCGAACGAAGCCTTCATGAACGCTGCCTCAAAATTCGTCAATTTCCTGAAATTGCGCGCCAGCTGGGGACAGAATGGAAACCAGAACATATCATCGTTCCAATACCTCGCACCCATCGCCTTTACGCAGGCAACCTATGCTTTCGGGGGCACAGAGGGAATAAACACTACAGGCTCTTATCCCAGCCGTCTGGCTTATGAAGACCTGAAATGGGAAACTTCCGAGCAGATCAATATCGGTTTTGATTCCCGTTTTATTGATAGTAAACTGGCTGTTACCTTCGACTGGTTCAACAAATCCACCAAAGACTGGCTGATTGTTGCGCCCGTGCTGGCAACCTTCGGTACCGATCCGCCCTATATCAATGGTGGAAGGGTTGTAAACAAGGGGGTTGAACTTGGTATCTCTTTCAACAGCCGCGTGAGTGAACTGATGTACTCCATTGCTGCTAACACTACATACCTCCAGAACGAGGTAAAAGATATCCCGACCGGCGACGGGATCATCCATGGTGCCACGAACAGTTTGTACAACAATTCAATGGAATTTTACCGGGCTGAATCGGGACATCCCATCGGCTATTTCTGGGGCTATGAAACAGCCGGCATATTCCAGAATACCGGCGAGGTGAATTCCTACACGAATTCCACCGGAATAGTCATACAGCCCGATGCAAAACCTGGTGACCTGCGCTATGTTGACCAGGATGATAACGGTGAGATTGATGACGACGACAAGGTAGAAGTTGGTGATCCCAACCCGAACTTTATCTTTGGTCTTACCCTTTCCGCCGATTATAAGGCATTTGATTTTCAGGTTGTTGCCAACGGCGTAGCCGGCAATCAGCTTGTGCAATCTTACAGAAACCACACCAACAAGTACTCCAATTACAGCTCAGCAATACTGGACCGTTGGACAGGTGAGGGTACCTCCAACAAGATCCCGCGTGTTACCAATGCCAATATCAATTACCAGTTTTCTGACATCTACATCCAGAATGGTGATTACCTGCGCATCAGTAACATAACCCTGGGATTCGACCTGGCCAAGGTAGTCAAACTCAAAATGCTCAGCCAATGCCGTTTATATGCTTCTGTGCAAAACCTGTACACTTTTACGGGCTATGACGGAATGGATGCGGAGGTCGGTTATGGCTTTAACAATGGTGAAACTGACCAGTTCTCATCGGGTATTGACCTGGGTTATTACCCTTCGCCCCGCACTATTTTGGCAGGTATTAGTGTAAAATTTTAAAAGGACCAACATGAAAACTACAAAATTTATAGCCCTTGCTTTTATAGCTTGTTTGTTGAATGCCTGTGGCGAAAGTTTCCTGGATACGGAACCCATCACTACAAAAACGGAATCGAATTATTATACCACGCCCGAGGAAGCCGCAGAAGCCCTGGTGGGTTGCTACGATGCGCTGCAGCTGATCTGGTCGGGGTCGGGAATTGCCATGCCCGTGGCTTCGGATGTGATGTCGGATCTGTGTTTTGGAGGAACAGGCGCAGCAGATGGTGACAGCTATCCCATGATAGACCAGTTTGACAAAACAGTTTCCCCTGCAGACCTGAACCTGTTTGAAGGCAACTGGACAAATTATTATACTGGCATTTACCGTTGCAACGTCCTGATCAGTAAAATGGATCAGGTGAACTGGACCGGCCAGGAATACCTGAGGGGTCAGATTGAAGCTGAAGCCCGGTTTTTGCGTGCTTTTTTCTATTTCGATATGGTTCGCATGTTCGAACGGGTTCCGCTGCTTACGGTCCCGTCGGTTGAGAACATTCCCCAGTCCGAACCCGACCTGACTTATGAAGTCATCACAGAGGACTTGTTGTATGCCATTGAAAACGGCAGTGATGTTCCTTTTGAGGAAATTGCCGAAGCAGATTATGGCCATGCCAATAAATGGTCTGCGGAAGCGCTTATGGCCAGGGTATTCTTATACTATACCGGGTATTACGGGAAAACCGACCTGGTGGGGCTGGTAACCGGTGCTGACGCATTGGCTTACCTTGAAGATGTAATATCAGCCGGTGGCTTTGGGCTGGTTGAGGATTATTCTGACCTGTGGCCCGCGGCTTCGACCTATGCTGCTGCCAAAGCAGGCAAACCCATAGCGGAAAACACCTATGCCGGAGAAACGCATAAGGAAGTAGTTTTTGCCATTAAGTACACCTATACAAGTGATTACAACGGGAATACCGACGGGAACGGATGGCTGGTCATGAACGGTCTGCGCGGCACCAACTGGCCCAAGAGTGGTTACGGATCGGGCTGGGGTGCCTGCACTGTGCTGCCCTCGGTATATTCGGGCTGGGATGCAAATGACAAACGCCGTGCCGCATCCATAATGGCTATTACCGAAGAGGGGATAACATTCGACAATGCCGATCAGAAGGAGCATACAGGGTACATGACAAAAAAATATGTTCCCACCTGCGACAAAAACGGAGCCAGCACAGCTGTCAACCTTGGCGGTGTAAACTTCATGATCGGACAGTTCCAGGATTATTTCTCCATCCGTTATGCCGATGTACTCCTTATGGCTGCTGAACTGGGCAGTGTGAATGCCCTTGATTATGTAAACCTGGTCAGAGCAAGGGCAGGCGTTACTGAACTGGGTGCCGTGGACAAAGATATCATTTACGAGGAGCGCCGCCTTGAATTTGCGTTTGAGGGCATCCGGTACTGGGACCTTTTACGGTATGATCACACGCTTGCCTATGCCGCCGGTAAAGTGGCTTTTAGCGGCACTGTTAAGAACGGCGGAACTGAAGTTCCTAAAATCATCGACGGAAATAACCTGATCGCCACCAGGGGACTTTTCCAGATCCCGAATAACCAGATTACCCTTTCGGATGGCGTGCTTGAACAAAACCCGGGATGGTAAAAGAGCAGAATGACCTTATCAATTCCTTAATAAACAACTAATTCTAAATTAAACGGATTAAACTATGAAAAAGATGAATTTCAGACTTTTAGCAGCTCTGGTTGGTGCGTTAATGCTGGTGTTCGTTTCGTCCTGTGAAAAGGATGAAGAAACGCCCGGTGTTGATTATAACCCGGTATTAAACGACAACTTCAGCTATGTGGTAGACGGGAACAATGTGGTATTTACCACAACAATCCCCGGCAACGTGTGGTTTTCATGCGAAGGTGTGGATTACCCCACGATTGATAAAACTGTTACCGTTTTTCTGGCCAATGCAGGAACCTATACGTTTACCTGCAGCACACTGGGAAGCGGGACTACACTGACTTCGGACGAGTTCGATGTGGTCATTGAGCAGGATGATCTCAGCTTCCTGGACGAAGGTGTATGGAAACTCCTTACCGGCGGCCAGGGACACTCGAAAACCTGGGTACTCGATATCAACGCCGACGGCGAGGTAACCAACCTGTGGAATGCTCCTGTAGCCTACAGCGGCAAAGACGGTGATCCCTATTTCTATTGGGATTACATTCTTACCGACAGCACGGATCAGACCCACCTGAACTGGTCGCCTAAATACAGCGAAAACACCTGGCTAATGCCTGCACTGGATTACGGTACGATGACCTTTACAGCAAATACGCAAACCCTGACAACCGTTCGTCCTGTTGAAGACATCACAAGCGAAACCGGAACTGTCGCCATTGACCTTGAAACCATGCTGATGACGTTAACCGGAACGACCATTTGCCGCGACCTGGGCCGCATCACCGATGTTGAGGACTGGCAGCATTTCAGGATCTACAAGATTACTGAAAACAGTCTTTCATTGGGTGTTAAACGCGTATTGGACGGTGGCAACCCCGGACCATGGGTGGTGGTGTATAATTTTGTAACAAAGACATACAAAGATGCCTATGTTCCTCCGGAAATCATAATTACTGATCCTGTGGTAGATATGTCATCTGTTGACCTTATCGGTACCTGGAAATTTGTAAAGGAAGTACCCATCAACTGGTTCGAATTTAACAATACTGTACCCCTTGAATGGGCCTTCTCCAATAACTGGAACGGTCTGGCCGATTATGAGGCTTCCTCATGGGCAGGATATGTGACAGCGGACACGACCAATCTGGTGAAACAATCACTGACATTTAATGCCGACATGACCTTCAGTGCAATCGACAGTTCAGTTTTTGATGGTCCGGCTGTAGCCAAAACGGGGACTTATACTTATGCTCCCACTGCAACCACCGGGGTTATTACTTTTGACACCTATGCCAAATTCCAGATCGGAACAACCTGGATGAACGCAATCACCAATGCCGTTGATTGGAGAGTTGTTAAGCTGGAAGAGGATGGCAGCATATGGTTTGGTCTGCAGGAAGCCGAAGCCAAATACAAGGCGGTACATTTCAAAAAGGTTGCATCACCTGGTAAAAAATGATAATTATTAATTAACCGCATTATAATCAGAAGGTTTACCGAAGAGCTTCGGTAAACCTTCTGTCTTTAATTCATTCACCTATACGCCATGCAAATGATCTCATTCAAATCCGGAGGCCTGATCTTTTCTGCTTTTGTTATTTTTTCCGGTCTGGTTGCCTGCGACAAACCCGATACGGGGTTTGAACCATATCCCGATGACCTGCCCCAGGTTCCCGATGTGCCTTATACCAGTATCCTGGGTTGTTTCAGTGCGGGAATAGAAGAAAAAACCGCCACGGTACCTGACACCTATGATGAAATCGGTCTGTTGGCCGATTCTTCAACCGCACGTGTAGTCATTGATCCCGAAGTTGTGGTTGCCGAGGTTTCGAAATTCGTTTATGGCAACAATGTGAATCAGTATTGCGGTGATTATAACCTGGTAACCCACCTGGCTGATTATGTATCCCTTCTGAATCCACACATTCTGCGTTACCCCGGAGGACTGCACAGCAATGAATATTTCTGGAGTGCCCAGGGAAGAGCAAATCTGCCGTCGGATTTGCCGCCAAAGCTGCTTAACGGCTCCAGGCAACCTTACACGCCCTATTGGGTACCCGGTTTTTACGGCGATTCATGGAATTTCAATCTGGATGATTTCTATACCTTCCTGAAAAATACCAGCAGTGAGGCCTTGTTTACGGTAAATTACAGTTATGCCCGTTATGGAACCGGACCAACACCCTTACAAACTGCAGCACATCTGGCTGCAGAATGGGTCAGGTATGATTACAGGAAAACCCAGGAATTGGGGATTCCTCCCACCCGCTATTGGGAGATCGGAAACGAGAATTGTGCCAGTTGGGCCTCGGGCTATTATATCGATCCGGCTCTGAACCAGGACGGACAGCCCGAAAAAATCACGCCAAAGCTTTACGGACAGCATGTTGTTGTTTTTGCCGATTCAATGCGCAAAGCGGCTGCAGAATTTGGTCATACGATATACATAGGTTCACAGAATGACGTTGGCGTTTTTGAAGGAGCAGGGAATTCGCCCGACTGGATGGTTGATCATACCTATTTCACACCTTACGGACAGAATTCCAACGCGAAATCAATTCTTAACTCGGTAAGGACAGAGGTTGCCTATTACCCCGGTAAAACAAAGAACGAAACTGTCAAAAACGGCCTTCCGCTGAAACCCACTACCATGACTGAATGGAATATTTTTGCAGAAGGTTCGGGCCAGACCTCATCTTACATCAACGGTATGCACGCCGTGCAGGTGCTGGGAGAGATGATCAAGAACCAATATGGTATGGGCAACCGCTGGGATGTCGTTAACGGGTGGGGAAGCAAAGGCGATGACATGGGCATGTTCAGCCTTGGCACCGATCCCGATGGGATGGCCGGCAGGGGAAATCCCCGCGCCATGTTTTACTACATGTACTACTTTCAGCACTTCATGGGCGATAAAATGGTGAATCATGCCATGGACGGTGCCACTGCGGATATCATCGTCTATCCTTCCACGTTTTCATCGGGCGAAATGGGGATCATCCTGATGAATAAGGGAACCACTGCACAAACCGTGCAGTTCTATTTCATGAATTTCATACCGGGTAAGCGGTTTTACTATTACAACCTTACAGGAGGCAATGAAAGGAGCGGCGAAGCATCACCTGCCAGGGAAATGTCATGGCAGGTATTTGTAAATGGTATCGGTCCGAGCAAGACCCTGGGCGGTCCGATTGAGGATCTGCTTACCATTAAACCTTATTCGTCGTCCATGACCAATACTTTTAAGATTAAATCACCGCCGTTGTCGGTACAGTTTATTCTTGTGGAGAACTGAAATTGGTTTACCGTGCATCACCGGCTGCCCGCTTCCAGGTAAAGTACTCCTCCATTAATTCCAGCTTATCAAGGTTGGGAACCGGTCCTGCGAATGGCGTACCTTTCAGATGCAGCACATTTGGTTCGCCATCTTTAAAAACAGGCCATTCCGGAAGACCTTTCCCGTTGGGATCACCATATTTTGCGAAGTTGGTCCAATACGTGGACATGATTTCCGATAATGTCCTGTCCTGGTCAGTGTATTTTGAATTGGGATTTTGATCGAGGTGCTGAAAAACATAGGCAATCTCGGATCCATGCGAGGCACCGTCTGATTTATAGGCTAAAGGGAAGATGGAGGCGGACTGGGGCTGGTCGAAGTAATAAACAAAGACCTTTGATTTACCGGTTTCCGTCTGCAAACGGGCCCATGTCCATGAAGGCCAGGCAAAAGCCACTTCGCGGAATATGCCTGAAATGGATTTCACCGTTGTAAGTTCATCATCAGCCGGATAAAGCTGCAAAACCCTGTCGGCACAGGGCCCGAAACGTGACCGTACGGCTTCTGTATATTGTTCGGGTTTTGTTGGCCTGACGAACATGGATCCCTCATCGGAATTGGTGCCAATAATCACCGGCACATCATTGTATTGTCCTGCTTTGTACAATTTGTACTGATCGTCTGTGATAACATACCCGTCGATTACAGGCCAGAAACCTCCCATTTGTGATGCAGGATCTTTCAACCAGGCATCAGGAGAAAGTTTACGCAGTTCCGCCAGGGAATTCACTCCCATCCGTTTCGCAAATTCAACACCTGAAGTTTCTGCACCGCTGAGACGTTGCATGGTGTCATCTTCTTTATCCGTTCGTGCCGGGCTGAAGGAACCGCCGCTTTGACTGATGGCACCCCTGAAAAGTCCCTTTGCCAGCGGGGAAGCAGCCAGCATGCTAACAGAGATAGCACCTGCAGATTCTCCGAAAATGGTCACACTTTCAGGATCGCCACCAAAAGCTTTGATATTACGTTGCACCCATTTCAATCCTGCGATCTGGTCCAACAGTCCGTAATTACCGGATACATGATTTTCCGATTCAGCGGTGAGTTCAGGATGCGGCATAAATCCCAGGGGACCTACCCGATAGGCAATGCTGACCAGGATAACTCCTTTTTTCGTGAACTGCTCTCCACTGTAAAGTGGTGTCGCGGTTGAACCCATCGCAAAACCGCCTCCGTATATCCAAACCAATACCGGCAACTTTTCACCGGCTGAACTGGCGGGTGTCCAGATATTCAGATAGAGGCAGTCTTCCGATGTTTCCAGCTTTGCGGCACCCGGCATAACAAACTGCATTTGCGGACAGGCCGGGGCAAATTTATCGGCTTTCAGAACGCCCTCCCAGCTTCTGACAGGCTGGGGAGCACGCCAGCGAAGATCTCCCACCGGAGGGGCAGCAAAGGGGATCCCTTTATAAACCGAAATTCCGTTCTCAACAGTTCCCTCAACCAAACCACCATCCACTTTTACCGGCTGGGCATTGGAACTGGCTATGAACCTTCCGGGAATAAACAGTGCAAGAATTACTATGATCAGTTTGCATGAAGTTTTCATTGAATTTTCCTCCTGATTCTTTGCTTACAAAAATATACAATTCAGTAAATTAATCTTTTCTATTGTAGCACATTGCCAAGGTCATTAAATCAAATAGGGAATTACGGCTTTTCTTTCGGCCGGATAATCCGCAAATTGCCTCTTATACCAACGGTGATGATCAATCGCCCTGGGCACAAGATTACACAATGTCCACATAAAAAACGACAGAGCCGGTAATGACCAGCATAACAGGGCAAAACCTGCCCATTCAACAATCTCTCCGAAAAAATTCGGACACGAGATCCTGTTGAAAAGTCTTCCGTAAGGAATCTGGTATCCATTGCCGCTGTTTTTCCTCAGACGTATCAGTCGCTCGTCAGCAGATACGTTGATAATCATTCCTGTCAGGAACAGGCTTGTTCCGGCAATGAATCTCATGTCATACATCCAGGAAAGGTTGTACTGATCCTGCAGGCTGCCCAGAAAATAGCCGTTGACAAAACCATTCACTGCATTGAAACAAATGGCCATGAACACAATCAGCAAGGGCATTTCCTTGCCTTTTGTTCTGATTCTGAGCGGATAGACCAATGACCGGTTGATATAGTGCAGGGTAAATAAAATGACTATGATCCATACGGTTGCACTTTTATCCGCATTGCCTGCAAGGAAGAAATACAGAAAAATCAGCAATGCCGGAGCTTCCATAAGGATCCATCCTACGCTGTTGGGGATGGTAACACCCCACTTCCTGCTGGAATGTCGTCCATAGGGTGCCGTTATGATCATTAATACGGCAAACACAATACAGGCCAGGATCATCCACCCCAGCAACAGGATAGTAAAAGCGCTCTTTTCCATTACAAATATTTGTTATCCTGAAACCATTTGATGGTATCAGCTATAGTTTCACCAAATGGACGAGGTTGGTACTGTAAGGCTAACCTGGCCTTTTTGCATGAAATATTTCTGTGGCTCTGTTCCAAAGTATCCAGGGTCATGGCAGTATACAGGGGAGCCTTATTGCTTACCAGAGCATGCAAATTAAGCAGTGGTGCACCGATCCTCGCCATCCACATGGGCAGGTTCAGTCGCGGAGGTTTGTGCCCGCCCTGCTTCCCGATTTCATGAACCACGGTCTCAAGGCTTTGCCAGCCGCCTCCGATCAGGTAACACTCTCCGCCAATGCCTGACTGTAAGGCATTGATTGCCGCAGAACAAACATCCCTCACATCAACCCAATCATAGCCGCCCGGTATAAGACCCGGATTCTGTCCCTTAAAAAACCTGAGCAGGGCGATACCGAGCAGGGAAGGTCTGAAGTCATTGGGGCCAATAATGGCGGTCGGATTGATAACAACAACCTGCAGATCCTCCGAGGAGGCTTCTGACATTATCTTCTGACCCCATGCCTTTGACTGGTTGTATGAAAAAGTACTTTTAAGACAAAGCTCTCGCGATTCATTCAGCTCATGATCAAAGGGTTCCGGACAGAAGGCGTGAATAGAACTGAAATGGATGATTTTCTTAACAGAAGTTTTCTTTGCGGCCCTCAACAGGTTATTACATCCGTTAATATTGATTTCCCGGCACTTAGGATCTCTTTTTCGCATGCTGATGGTTGCTGCCAGATGATATACCACGTCGCAATCGCGGCAAAGATCTACCAGGTCGGTTTCACACGTAATATTGCCCCTCACAAAATCCATCTGCAAGCCAGACAAGCTTCTTGTTTCCTGATGTACCAGTGCTTTCACCTGATGACCCTGGTCAAGCAGCATGCGGCAAAGGTTTGTCCCGACATGTCCGGAGGCCCCGGTAACTGCAATTTTCATTCAGAATGCCTTGAGTTTTCTGACACGTTCAATTTCCAATTCTCAGAAATGCTAAGCTATAAAAAAGAATGATAACTGGTAAAGGTTACAGCTAGCAGCGAAGTTTTCTGCATTAATTAGTCAAGCGCATGTAGCTATATTTTTACAGGTTGGCTTTTTTGCGCAACTTTGCACGAAATCATAATCCTGCAACAGATGAGTACGTGCCTGCTGGTCGAAAATGCCTCTAAATCTTTCGGTGATATTAACCTATTCAGCCATATTACTTTTAACGTGAATGAGGGCCGTAAAGTAGCGCTGGTTGCAAAGAACGGCTCCGGCAAAACCACCCTGCTGAATATCCTGGCAGGAAAGGATACCTTCGATACGGGCAACTATTACCTTAACCGGGACCTCAAAACCGGCTACCTCGAGCAGGACCCGCAGTTCGACCCCGGGCTTACCCTGTTCCAGACCGTATACGGGGCCCCCGGCAAGCTCATGGAAACAGTGCGTGATTATGAACTTGCCTTGCATGAACATAACCAGAAGAAACTGGAGGGAGCCACGGCACAAATGGATTTTCACCAGGCATGGGACCTTGATTCAAAGATCAGGCAGATACTTGGTGTGCTGAAGCTCAATGATGAAGATCAGCTGGTAGCTGCCTTATCAGGCGGGCAGGTTAAACGTCTGGCATTGGCGGTCGTCTTGATAAACGAGCCGCATTTTCTAATTCTGGATGAACCCACTAATCACCTGGATCTGGAAATGATCGAATGGCTCGAAGACTACCTCATGAAAACCCGTGTTACCCTGCTCATGGTTACACACGATCGTTATTTTCTGGACCGCATTTGTAATGAGATCATTGAGATTGATGAACAGGGGGTTTATTCCTATAAGGGCAATTATTCTCTTTTTCTTCAGAAGCGTGAAGAACGGCTTTTCAACAAGACATTAGAAACCGAAAAAGCTCAAAACCTCTTACGCGGCGAGCTTGAATGGATGCGGCGCATGCCCAAAGCACGCACCACAAAGGCCAAATATCGCATTGATGCATTCTATGACCTGAAGAAGCAATCGGAATACCGTCGCAATGATCGCCAGGTAGCCATCAGTGTTCAATCCTCGCGCCTGGGGAAGAAGATCCTGGTGCTTGAAAAGGTCACCAAACGTTTTGGTGATATGGTAATACTCGAAGATTTCAATTATACCTTTACAAAAGGCGAAAAAGTGGGTATCATCGGGCGCAACGGCGTTGGGAAGACAACCTTTCTGAATATCATCACCGGACTGCTGGCACCTGATTCAGGTAAAATAGAACAGGGAGAGACCGTTGTATATGGTTATTATCAGCAAAGAGGCCTGGATTTTAAGCCGGGTCAGCGTGTTATAGATGTATTGCAGGACATAGCCGAGGTGATCACACTGGGAGACGGACGCCAGTTGTCCATCACACAGTTTCTCATCCACTTCCTTTTTCCCCCTGAGAAGCAATATGTACGGGTAGACAAACTAAGCGGAGGTGAAAAGCGTCGTCTGTATCTGATGACCGTGCTGATGCGCAATCCGAACTTCCTGATCCTGGATGAACCCACCAATGATTTCGATATTGTCACCCTGAATGTATTGGAAGATTACCTGAACAGTTTCGGAGGGTGTCTCATTATTGTTTCACACGACCGTTTTTTCATGGATAAAATAGTTGATCATCTCTTTGTTTTTGAAGGAGTTGGAGCAGTTTATGATTTTCCGGGCAACTACAGTGATTACCGTGCTTCTCAGAAACAAGTGGAGATCGAAGCCCGTCGCCCCGAAATACCGACCGGGGCAGGAACTACCCTTACAAATACAAAGGAACCTGACAGTTCACTTAAGAAAAAACTCACTTTCAAGGAGAAAAGGGAATTTGAACAACTCACAGCTGAGATAGAGGATCTTGAAAAGGAAAAATGCACGATCGAATCCTTACTTAATAGTGGCACACTTAAGCCAGAAGAACTGGTCACTCAGTCAGGCCGTATTGGTGAGATCATTGGTTTAATCGATCAGAAAACTGATCGTTGGCTTGAATTGAGTGAACAGGCAAGTGCTATCATCCGGAACGGAACGGACATGAAGGAAACGGATGTATAAATCTGATATACCCTAGCTTGATAATATTTCTCTGAGATGAACAAGGTTGTTATGAAATGCAGATTCTATGACCGGATCCTGAACCGGTCTGGGTAAAATCGGCCGCGCTGTGGATATCGCACTGAAACAAATTCTTACATTCTTTTCATCAAGCCGGGTAATCACCCAGGTAGCCCTGTAATCAGTTAAACGTGTTATGCCTGGTTTCAAAGGGACATACTTGTCTTTGCAAACCACGGCTATGTTTGCAACGCCATGTGAAGGATCGGAGACCAACCTGCAATAGGATACCAGATCGCGTTTATTAAAAGGCCATGGGATGCTGAACAGCGTATATGTGTACCATTCAGTGGCATTGATGCGGGCAAGAACATAGTTTTCATCCACACCTGACATCCATTTTGCTGTTGATCCTCCGTCGGAAAGAAGACGCACAGCATCCTGCAGCGTACAATTAACAGTCATCTCTCCCTTTCTTTCCCGTGCCCGCACTCCTTCAATGGTTGTTGTCCAGCGGACAAAAGACTGAACGCCATCTGCGTTTTTGACCATTTTCCAGATTCCGTAATCCATGTTTTTAGGAATGTCCCGGGGTTCAATTATTCCTGCAGAATTCAGCAGAATTGCAATGAAAATGGCAAGTGGTTTCATGATCTTTGAAGTTAAAATGACCAATCGGATCTGAAGGTCTTATGCTTCAAATCCCGGAATTTTGATTATCAGGGGAATAGTCCTAATAGGTAATTAAATGGAAATACGGGCAAGTGAAAAACTGACTGCGAAGTTAAACATTTCACAAAAACAGGAGCGAATATTTGTAAATTTGCTTTGCAGGAGACAAGAAATCAGCATTAAACAATATTTGAAGATCTACATTCAAAATATGGTTTGCATCCGCTGCAAAATGGTGGTGAAATCCGAGTTGGAAAAGCTCGGGTTGCATTACACTTCCGTTGAACTGGGTGAAGCTGATATTATGGAAGATATTTCGAATGAGCAATTAGTTAATCTGAGCATTGCCTTAAGAAAAACCGGGCTGGAATTGATGGACGATAAAAAAAGCATCCTGGTTGAAAAAATAAAAACTACTATCATTGAACTGGTTCATTATACCGATGAACAAATCAAAACAAATCTTTCCGATTTCCTGAGCGAAAAGCTCAATTACAATTACACTTACCTGGCAAATCTTTTTTCAGAAGTTAAAGGAACTACCATTGAGCAGTTTTTCCTGGCTCATAAAATTGAAAAGGTAAAGGAACTGCTCGTGTATGATGAGCTCAATCTTACCGAAATTGCGGATAAACTCCATTACAGCAGTGTAGCCCACCTGTCAAACCAGTTCAAAAAAATGACAGGACTTACCCCATCTCACTTTAAAAACCTCAAGCACAAAAGGCGCAAAGCACTGGGGAATGTGTGAATGATGTAACTTATTCCCTGAATTGTGTAATGATTCCTGAAATAAAGGGTTTCACCTTTGTTATGGAAATTAATATTCCCAAGAAGCCAACTTTATCAAAGGCCGGACGAAAAATCAACCTTTGATCTCTATTGAGGACACATACATTGGCAAATAAACTGGAAAAGATGGATAACAACGGGGTTGAAAAAGCAAAAGCGCATATTATTGTTGAGATAATTGAATATGTTCCTAATACGGTTGTCATTAAATCAATAATAAAGAAAACGACAGGCAATATCAGCGCTGTTTCATTTGATACTGGTGAAGCCCTGGCTGAAAAAATCCTTCCGTTCGACACTTTTGTCCAAATCATTGATGGTAGGGCTGAGATCTTAATTGATGGGATATCTAATTTGCTGGATACCGGACAGTCCATTATTATACCGGCTCATTCATCCAATATTGTAAAAGCCAACGAGCGCTTCAAAATGATTTCGACCATCATAAAAAGTGGATACGATTAAAAGAAGTTATCAATTCGGTTAAAGCACAAATAGATTACACTCGAATATATTTTAACAGTAATAACTTAAATTCAAAGACATGGGAAATTCACTTTACATCCTTGCAGTGGTCCTGATTATTGCATGGGCAATCGGACTAATTGGCTTCAATGCCGGAGGTCTCATTCACGTTCTTCTTGTAGTTGCAATAATTGTAATACTATTTAGGGTTATTCAGGGGAGAAGAGCTCTTTAGCATCATTGCTGAAATTTTGAATGATAATTTACAAAAGGGACTGAAAGCTTTTCTCACCGGATGGGCAGGGCGTAATATACAGGTTGATCCTAAAATTATCGCCCTTTTCAGACCTTCTTTGAATTGGCCAAATTGGAATTTAATAAAATCATTAAAAATATAACTATGAGTTCAGGAAAAGTATTATTGGGTGTTTTGGCTGGCGTTGCCGCCGGAGCATTGTTGGGGATATTATTTGCCCCGGAAAAAGGTTCGGAAACCCGGAAAAAAATAGCTAAAAAGGGAGAGGCTTATGCAGATGAATTGAAAGAAAAATTCAATGAATTTCTTGACAACATCACCGAAAAATTTGAAAGGGCAAAGGAGGAAGTTACCGACTTTGCTGAACAGGGTAAGACTAAATCTGAGGAGTCTCAAAAAGATGCAAAAGCAGCCAGGAGCTGAATAGAATAATGACCGAAGCCATGGAAGACACTGCGAAGTTGATTGAGTCATTGCTGGAAAGAGCTGCAGAATACGGCAAAACAAGCTATGAGTTGGTAAAACTCAAAACCCTGGATAAATCATCAGATGTCGTTTCTTCTTTTGTACCCCATGCGATTGTCTTTTTCTTGATTGCATCATTCATGATCTTTCTCAATTTGGGATTAGCCTTCTGGCTTGGGGAGATCCTTGGCAATGTTTATTTTGGCTTCTTTGTGGTGGCTGCTTTTTATGGAATTTCAGCAATTGTTTTGCATTTTCTCATGCATAAATGGTTCAAGAGGCTTATCGGTAATTATTTTATTAAGCAAGTGCTTAAATGACATACATGGAAAACATAACTTCCACAACCGGGCTAAAAAAGGCGATTGAATTACTAGAAGCTGATCAAGCCGTTAAATTGGAACGATTAAAGCAGGAATTCTACCCTGTCTACGATAGTTTAAAGCCGGTAAACCTTTTCAGGAGCACCCTGAACGATATAACCTCATCACCTTATTTGATTGATAATATCATAGGCACCATGCTGGGATTGGTTACCGGGTATCTTTCAAAGAAGATGATTGTGGGTACGTCTGTCAACAGGGTTAGAAAATTGTTTGGTGCAATTTTGCAGTTTGGTGTTACAAATGTTGTGGCCCGGCATGCTGGTATGATTAAATCATACGGTCGGCAGTTCATTCAGCATATTTTCAATAAAAGTGGACCTTTAACTCATTAGCATAGCAAATAAATGAATTCTATATGGCCTTGATTATTAAAGAAATAAAATTCCCGCTATATGCAAAGGCCATTATTATGCTTATTGGTCTGATAGCCTTGTTAACACTGATGTACATCGCAAAGGGTATTATTATTCCCCTCGTTTTCTCAGTAATCATCGCCATAGTGCTCCACCCTGTTGTGAATATTTTTGTACGGTTGAAAATAAACAGGGTAGTGGCAATCATAATAACTTTATTCCTTACCTTATTGGTAATTGCAGCGTTTGGTGCTCTTTTGTTTTCGCAGGCAAGCCGGTTTACAGAATCATGGCCTGTGCTCATGGATAAATTCATCACAATTCTTAATAATGCAATAACAGGGTTATCAGGTTATTTCGATGTAAAACCGGATAAGTTCCATGATTGGATTACAGAAACCAAAGGTGACTTCATCAATACCAGCAGCTCTGCTATTGGGCAAACAATTATCGGCATTGGCAACATGATAGTTGTAATTATTTTAATTCCCGTGTACATTTTTATGATAATTCTTTACCAACCACTCCTGCTTGAATTTTTTCGCAAACTATTTGGTGCCAGCAACCGTGAGGAAGTGAACGAAATCATTACCCAGATTAAAATGCTCATACAAAAATACCTCATCGGACTGCTCATAGAAACTGCAATAATTGCTGCATTATATTCTATTGGCCTATTGATAATGGGAATAGAGTATGCCCTTGTACTAGGAATAATTGGAGCATTTCTTAATCTTATTCCCTATATCGGCTCTTGGATTGCGGCTTCGTTGCCGATGATGATTGCTATAGTTACTAAAACATCGCCGTGGTTTGCATTGTTGGTCCTGGCACTATATGTTTTCATCCAATTCATTGATAATAACTACATCGTTCCAAAAATCGTCGCATCAAAAGTAAAAATCAATGCCCTTATTTCCATCATCGCAGTTATCACATTTGGCGCTTTATGGGGCATTCCTGGAATGTTAATTGCTATTCCGCTTACGGCTATTATTAAACTGATTTTTGATCATATTGAGCCCCTAAAACCCTGGGGATTTTTATTGGGCGATACCATGCCCCCATTATTGATCATCAAACCAATCTTTAAAAAAATTTTACACAAATCACCATGATAGAGGTAAAAAAAGAAGGCGTTTTATTATCAAAGACTGATTTGGAATTTGAAAACGAAGGTGTATTAAATCCGGCAGTAATACGTGTAGGCGACAGTGTTCATGTTTTCTACCGGGCTGTTCGTAAAGGAAACCATTCGAGCATCGGATACTGCAGGCTCGATGGTCCTTTAACAGTTGCTGAAAGATGGGATAAGCCTTTCATGTTGCCTGAGTTCGATTATGAGTCGCATGGTGTTGAAGATGCTAGGATTGTAAAAATTGATGGTCTGTATTATATGACCTACACAGGATACGATGGCACAAATGCCCGTGGGGCTTTGGCTATTTCGAAGGACTTAAAGCATTTTGAAAAGCAAGGAATCATTGTCCCCCCAATCACCTATGCTGAATTTGTATTTCTTGCTGAATCAGCTGGTAAGGTCAACAAAAATTACTACCGCAATCATAAGTTCTATTACCAGGAAGCAGATCCTGAAAGAAAAATTATGCTGTGGGATAAAAATGTGGTTTTCTTTCCCCGAAAAATCAATAACAAACTGGTGTTTTTCCACCGGATCAGGCCTGGTATTCAAGTTGTATCGGTAAATAGCGTAAAGGAACTCACCAAAGAATTTTGGGACAATTATTTTTTTAGTCTTCAGGATCATATTGTTATGGATCCTGTTCATGCACATGAGCTAAGCTATATTGGCAGCGGTTGCCCTCCCATTGAAACAGAACACGGATGGCTGCTGATTTACCATGGAGTGAAAGAGACGCAACATGGGGTTATTTATTCTGCCTGCGCTGCATTATTGGATTTGAATGATCCGGCAAAAGAAATTGCCCGATTACCCTATGCTTTATTCTCACCAGAATTCGAATGGGAATTACTTGGCGAAGTGAATAATGTAGTTTTTCCCTCAGGGAGCGCCATTTTTGGAAATACCCTGTTTATTTATTATGGAGCAGCAGATACACAGATTGCCTGTGCCTCTGTGAATTTGCCCGCATTATTGACTGAATTATTAACTTATGACAGCAGAGATGAAAAATGAACTCGTTACGAAGGAATTTGAACATATGATTGCATTGAAACAAGAGTGGAGTGATTTAGAAAATGCTGTTGATTCAAGGATCATTCCAAGATACGTTGAAAGTCAACCAAACCATGATAGCCTTGATCTGGCCGAAATCTTGTTTATTACCTCCTATCCACCGAGGGTTTGCGGTATAGCAACCTATTCCCAGGATTTGATAAAGGCACTGAATAATAAATTCAGCAATTCATTGTCAATAAGAGTTTGTGCCTTGGAAACAGGAGAAATTAATTATACCTATCCCGTTGAAGTAAAATATGTTCTCAATACATCATTAGCAGCCGAATATGAAAAACTGGCAGCCACTATTAACAACGACCATCGTATCAAAATTGTGCTGATCCAGCATGAGTTTGGCTTTTTTAAATTACAGGAGCAGTCATTTCTGCAGTTTTTATTTGAACTTTCCAAGCCGGTTGTTATTGTTTTTCATACGGTATTGCCTCATCCGGATAAACTTTTAAAAACAAAAATATTTAGCATTGCAGCTGTATGCGAGTCAATTGTAGTAATGACCCATAATTCCGCCGCGATTTTAACGAGTGATTATGGAGTACCGGAACCGAAAATAACGGTGATAGCCCATGGCACACATTTGGTACCACATTTAAGCAAGGACCTTTTAAAAAGGAAATATGGGTTAAAAGGCCGTAGGGTCCTTACTACGTTTGGTCTTCTCAGTTCCGGCAAGAGTATTGAAACAACCATTAAAGCATTACCTGCCATAATCAGCCAATGCCCT
The DNA here is from genome assembly GCA_002415855.1 of Bacteroidales bacterium UBA5072. Lineage (GTDB taxonomy): Bacteria > Bacteroidota > Bacteroidia > Bacteroidales > UBA10428 > UBA5072. Next base: position 53,528 of record DIAS01000056.1, on the reverse strand, counting down.
GAAGCAGTATTTCTGATCATTGGCAAAACACACCCTGAAGTTAAGAAAACAGAAGGGGAAGAATACCGTGAAAGCTTGGAGCAGAAAGTAAAACTATATGAATTGTCAGATCATGTGATATTCATTAACAAATATTTGGCTTTACCGGAACTGCTAGAATTCTTGCAACTTACAGATATTTATTTGTTTACAACTAACGATCCTAACCAGGCAGTAAGCGGAACGTTTTCCTATGCCATGAGTTGCGCCTGTCCCATTATTTCTACCCCTATTCCGCATGCAAGGGAAGTATTGACCGGGGATACAGGAATTATCTTTGATTTCCGCAACGCACAGCAATTATCAGATAGTGTAATCAGGTTACTTAAAAATGAACCATTGCGAAGAAGTATCAGCTCAAATACCTTACAGAAAATAGTTTCCACAGCCTGGGAAAATTCTGCTGTTTCACATGCTATGCTGTTCGAAAAAATCTCCTGCGGCAAAATTACTGTAAGCTATAATCTGCCTGAACTAAACCTGAATCATATGAAACTAATGACGACCAACACCGGTATCATTCAGTTTTCAAAAATCAATCAACCCGATATTGAATCAGGTTACACACTTGATGATAACGCAAGGGCCCTTGTGGCCATGTGCATGCACTACCAGCTTACGGGGGAGGATAAAGATGTGCACTTTATCCTTAAATACCTCAATTTCATAAAATTCTGCCAGCAGCCTACCGGTAAATTTTTTAATTATGTAGATAAGGAAAACAACTTTACCAGTCAAAACAAAAATACCAATTTAGATGATGCCAACGGAAGGGCTGTTTGGGCTTTGGGATTTGTTGCATCATTAAACGGCCTCCTTCCCCAGGAGATCATTTCAGAGGCCATAAAAATTCTTAAGAAGTCGCTGGATCGTATAGCTAATGTGCACTCTACGCGTGCCATGGCATTCGCAATAAAGGGGATTTATTTCTATCAAATCAACACAAGGCTTCCTGAGAATCTCGTCCTCATAAAAACGCTGGCTGATCGTTTGGTTCAGATGTATAAACATGAATCGGGCTCAACATGGGAATGGTTTGAAGGCTATCTTACCTATGCGAACAGCATATTGCCTGAAGCCATGTTATATACCTGGTTACTGACCGGAGATGCAATTTATAGGGACATTGCCATATCGTCGTTTAATTTTCTTGTGTCACGAACCTTTAATGAAAACGGGATTGAAGTAATTTCCAATAAACACTGGTTAAAAAAGGGGCAGAAAGCCGGTCATTTTGGTGAACAACCCATTGATGTTGCTTACACCGTGATGACATTAAGCAAATTTTACGATGTTTTTGGGGACAAAGCATATGGCAAACAAATGGTAACTGCATTCAACTGGTTTTTAGGGAATAACCGCCTGCACCAGATTATCTATAACCCCTGTACCGGGGGCTGCTATGACGGTCTCGAGGAAGCTCATGTGAATCTCAACCAGGGTGCAGAATCAACTGTAAGTTACCTGATGGCACGATTAACCATCGAGAATTTTAAGAACCTGAATAAGCCAATCCAGCCTCATTTGTGAAGTCATTTCTCGTGCTTGCAAAGCAGATACATCGAAGTAAACTCACCAATGTGTGAATGATGTAAATCTTATTTTAAATTATGTAACGCTTACCGCTTGAATTTGAAGTACTTTTAGTATATCAAGTGAAGTAATATCAACCTGCTGAAAATCATAAAGTCATGAAAAAAATACTAATTATCAGCGTCGTGCTGCTTATAGCACTTTGGGCACTTATGTTTTTTGTCTTCAAGACCGGTGAGGTTGCCTACATTATGCTTGCAGCAGCAGCTGTCATAATTCTTTTCCTTTATAGTTTACGCCGCGTCTTAACGTAAAGCTATCACTCCGCCGGGATTAACTTGCTTTTAGTTGTTTAATAATCACTTAAAAACCAATAATAATGAACCAGGAATTAGATGTAATCTATTGGAATGATTTGAGAAGCAAACTCAGACAAAGATTTCCCCTGTTAACAAATGCGGATCTCCAGTGGAGACATAGTACCCAGGAAGATTTGCTGGATATGATAGCTCAAAAGCTTGGGAAAACGTATAAAGAATTATGCACAATTCTTGAAGAGGTGTGATCTGCTCTTTTTACACCATTCATTTTTGAAAATGAAAGCAAAGAATGATAAAACTGACCTTTCTGCGACGAAGAAAATCAGAATGAAGCAGAAAAATCTGTCGGGATACCAAAGGTATCCAGCCAGCGAAGATATTTACAGCAAATATGTGGAAGAGCGAGAAATAAATCCTGAGGATATTTCCAAAACAAAAGAATCAGATTATGGAGACGAGGAAAATGACGAAAAGGATTTTGATGATAATTTTTCCGGAAGCGACTTGGATGTTCCAGGAGCCGAATTGGATGATTTTCAGGAAAACATTGGCAGCGAAGATGAAGAGAATAACTATTACAGTTTAGGCGGAGATGATCACAATAGCCTTGAAGAAGACAATTAAGATTGAAGACCCCCGCAAACAGAATATAATCAGATTTTTAACATCCAGACATTGTTTTGTGGCAATTGCAATTCTTTCACTGAAGCAATACATTGCCCGGCAGAGTAGTCATTAATTAATTTCAGTTTTCCAGATTAGCAACCGATCTGATGAATGGTTTGCCTGAAATCACCTCCAAGAGTTTTAATGTTGCGTTATACCCTTTACAATTATTCGATCCAATCCAAAAATTCATTATTGCCTTACTGATACAATTTAAATCTTTCTGAAACTTGATTATACTGATTCATTGGTTTGATGTTTTTATTAAAATGTATTTTCATCAAATTTTGATTCCGAATCACCCTTATTGACAAGAAACATCCTCTACTAATGCTTACATACCAGGACTTCTGTCAGTTTGTTTAATGCCGTTGTGCTTGTTTGCTATGAGCAAATTAGCAGTTTTTTGTTTACAGGTAATATATTGTATTTTAACGTACCGGGGTTATTCCTATTCTTAGACCTTTAATTGGGATACCAATAGGTCATATAAATTGTACTTTCACCTTTGTTAGGCGCGGTGTAGGTTCCAACAACAATGGTATCACAAACACAAACCATACCGACAGACAATGGCGAATCTACTGGTATGGTAATGAGATCGCAAGTGCAGACAGTTTGAGAACCCGGGTATGTATGCGATGTGGCTATACAGTCACAGATACAAGTAGCACCGGCAGGTATTGGCGCACCGCAAGGCAGAGTATGGGTTTCCAGTCCCATTTGCCGCACTTTTCGTGCATATGTTTTCTCAGTAGCTGCCGGGTCGAATAAAACATAAACAGGTTTTCCATCTGGCAATGTCCACAGCTTAATCGTGTCATCTCCACTCCCCGATGCAAGGATTTTTCCATCGGAGCTGAAACAAACTGACTTGATTGCACTCCCTTCAAAAGTTTTCAATAGTTGTCCATCGGGTATAGACCATAGTTTTATTGTATTATCACTACCCGATGCAAGAGTTTCTCCATCGGGGCTAAAACTTACTGACAAGATTTCATCAAAGATATCAGCGGGATTTGCTTCTATGGTTTTCTGCTTTTTGCTTTTTGGTATTTTCCATAGATTTATGGTTGTATCTTCACTCCCCGAAGCCAATGTTTTGCCATCGTGGCTAAAGCAAACTGTTTTAACACCCTTGGAATGTCCCCTTAAGGTTTTAAGTATTTTACCTTTGGGGGCAGACCATGACAGGACATCCCAGAGTCTAATCGTAGAATAATCATTCCCCGAAGCCAGTATTTTCCCATCGGGGCTAAAGCATATCGAACAGACACGACCGGAATTTCCTTTTAGTGTTTTAAGGGGATTTCCTTCAGGGACTGACCATAATTTGATGGTATCATCCCCACTCCCCGATGCCAGTAAGTTTCCATTGGGGTTAAAGCTCACTGATGTAACATCCCTGGAATGCCCTTCTAAGGTTTTCAATAGTTGTCCGTAAGGCATGGACCATAGTTTTATGGTACGATCCCAACCACCCGACGCCAGCATTTCGCCATTGGGGCTAAAACATACAGATAGGACAGAACTAGTATGCCCTTCAATGGTTTTCAGCAGTTGCCCATCAGGTATAGACCATAGTTTTATTGTATTATCACTACTTCCTGAAGCCAGTATTTTGCCATCGGGACTGAAACAGATTGAGTTGACCGTATTGGAATGTGCTTTAAATGCGGAGTGTTTATTACCGCTATCCTCTATTTTATCTGCAATAACATCAGTTGGTAATAGCGCCATGCCTGCGCCTATGGTACCAAGAGCTCCGAGGAATTCTTTACGTGACAAAGAAAACACATTTTTGTCCTTTTTTAAGGCATAGATCTGGGGCTTTTCCGTTTGTTTTTTTCTATTTTTCTTCAACATATTAGTACAATTAAAAGTATGTTGGAAGACAATGGATTCCTTGTTAATTATTATTCAAGTTGACTTATTGATGATTCCTATTTCATACTGGTTTCCAGTAGAATAGCATATTTAAAATTACAAAAAAATAATTAATAGTTTATTAGGCTAAGAATTTATAATCCTCACAATTTAAGGCTGATCATCCTTTTACTCCGGTAAGGATGACTAATTCATCCTGGTATAGCGTGATGAGGTTATGCAGTCGCAAGTGCAGGTATTTCTGTCAAACGGCGGTGTACCGAAAAACATGGTAAGGGATTACTTAGCCTTAAAACATTACATTAGTAAGCTCAAATAGAAAATTTCAAGAATTGACTTATGTGTCGAAAAGGTATGATAACTTTGGATTAATAAATTTAAATGGGAATTTAATTTGAAATTGTTACAAAATGAATAAAACCGCCGTTGTTTTCGGTGCCACCGGGCTGGTTGGCAGAGAACTTGTTTCGGGACTTCTGGAAAGCAGTGATTACGACAAGGTAGTTGCTGTAGTACGAAAAGATCTTCCGGATTCAGATTCCAGACTTGAACAAATAATACTGCCAGACTACTCACAGCTATCGCAGTTCAAGGATAAATTAAACGCGGAAACCTATTTCTGCTGCATTGGTACAACCATTAAGACTGCCGGGTCAAAAGCGGCCTTCCGAAAGGTAGACCTGGATATCCCGGTACAAATCGCCAAGCTGGCACAAGAGCTTTCAGTTCCCAGCATGGTGGTAATTTCATCATTGGGTGCCCTGGCCTCCTCTTTCAATTTCTACCTGCAAACCAAAGGTGAAATGGAGAATTCCGTGAAAACATATTACAAGGGCAATATAAAGGTTGTCCGTCCTTCCCTGCTGATGGGAAACCGGAAGGAATACCGTTTTGGAGAAAAGGCTGCCCTCAACTTCATGAAAGTTTTCGGGTGGATGTTCGCAGGGCCCTTCAGCAAATACAGGGGAATCAGTGCCCGCGATGTGGCAAAGGCGATGATAAAAATAGCCGGTTTGCCGCAGGGAAAAGTTACTTATGAATCAGGCGAATTGCGGGAAATGGCTTCCAGGTAAAAGAGACTGTCAGAACTTATAGGTTATGAATTTCTGAAAAGTCCGGCTATCTCCTTCATAGGCTTTGACGCTGAGAATGACCGAGTCAGCGACTTCATTCTGCAGTGAGGTCAGGTCGAACGAAACCAGGGAAATATAATAGTATGTGCCATTGTCATTGTGCTCATTGTGCCTGATTTCAAGGTCAACAGTGTCAACAGGTATTTCCCCGGGATTCCGAACAAGGTTGATGATATGGCCCTGCTCTCCCCCGAAGAATGTGAAACTAAGGTTCAGATAGTTCTTTTCGAGCCAAAGGTTACTGACAGTAATAGGATCATTGCCAATGGAATCAGCATTCTCCGGTGTAATAACAATAACAGGCTTTACCAACACTTCCATAAGGTTTATGATATCAATGACATAATCAATGCCTGCAGGAGCGGTACCTTCAACAAGCGAGAAATCAACCAGTACCCGGTCATTGTTCGCAACAGTGGGGCTTATACTTTCAGGATTATGCACAAGCAGCCGGTCGCCTGCATCTGTTTCAATGATGGCGCTGTCATTGGCAATTCTAATATTGCCCAGTTCGGAATAGTAAACTATTTCATCTTGCTTACAACTGGTTAAAAAATAGGCAGATAAAAGTACCAGTGGAATAAATATTCGTGTTTTCATAGTGCTTATCATGGAATTAAAGTTTCATCGTTATGTACTTTGTATGTTGTACCTGTAGTAAGACAAAATCAGCGGCAAAAAGTTGCGTGACAGGATAATTTTTCCAGTTTCGGGTTCATTCCTGTGGGCATGAATTCCCGTGACAAAGTTAAATAATTGAAACAAGAAACCTGACAGTTTTATTATAACCTGTCAGGTTTCGAAATACTCCACCTGGCAGGATCATAAAACCTGTCAGGCTAAAGACCATTATTGTTTATGAATCTCTGAACCACCTCTGGCGTCAACGTCGATTTTTTCTGCACCTCCTGAGTAGTAAACATTGCCACCGCCTGAAATATGACCGGTAATTTCGCGGGATGCATTTACGTGGACATCGGATCCTCCGCTGACCTGAAAGGTAACAACACCGGCTGCAAGATCAGCAGCAAAAACATCACCACCGCCATTGATGGTCAGTTCCAGCTCTGAAGCCTGTCCGGCAAGCGTTGCATCCCCTCCTCCCGATACTGAGATTTTCAGCCTTTCCATGTTCATGTCCACCTTCAGATCGCCGCCACCGCTGATGTCAATGTCGGCTTCGGTGCCTTTTTCCTTGTTCAAGAGTGTCATATCTCCTCCTCCGGAGATCCTGCAGTTAACTGTACCACTGGCTATTTCACTGTGGATATCGCCTCCTCCGGACAGATCAACGTTGTATGTCTTAATACTTCCGTTTATTTCAGCGTCACCGCCTCCGCTGATATGAAAATTCAATTTGCCTGTATTGACGAAGGTGGAATAATCTCCGCCACCGCTGATTGAAACATCCAGATCAGGAACTTCAATCGTGGTTTCAGATGTAACGTCACCGCCGCCCGAAACCTTCAGGTTGTCGATGCTTCTGAAGGTTATCCGGGCTTTCAAAGGCCGGGTAGCCATGATGTTGTTTTCGGTGTATATTTTCAATATTCCCTGGTCCACTTTCACGGTGATATGTTCGAATAGATTTTTCTGGGCGGTCAGGGTAAGGCCATCAGAAGGCCCCTGTACCAATACAACATCGAAGCCGCCTGAAACATCAATTCCGTGAAAGTCAGTAACGGTATAGTTCTTCTCTTCGGATTCACCGTTCCCCTTCACAGGGACCCAGGATTGGGAAGTAACGCAGGAGGTAAGTGAAGCAAGCAAGAAAAGAAAAAACAAAATAAAGCCTTGGCTGATTGATTTTTTCATATTTTTAAGGTTGTTGGTAAAACTTCAGCGTAATTGGATTAAATTCCGATACAGCTTATTAAAGACGCAACAGTTACTTTTTTGCTGCACAGGGCCGGTAAAAAGTGTAAAAGCACTGCCGGATAAATAAACGAAGGACTTCGGTTAAAGTGGCGGAGGGATGATTTAAAAAGTCCGATCATGCAGCGTTTCCCAATAATTAAGGTCATTATTATACGTTTGCTTTAATAGACCCAATTTACCAATCTGATGAAAACTTTATTTTTAAATGGAAAAGCTATTGGCTTCCTTCTAATCATCTTATTTTCATCCAGTTATTCACAAACCGTTGAAAAGAGATCCTATCAGACCGTTTTAACCCGGGAGGTCCCTGTTATAGACGGTTTGATGAATGACAGCTGCTGGAACCAGGTGGAATGGGGCGGAGATTTTATCCAGACCCAGCCATACGAAAATAAACCGCCCTCGCAACAGACCTCGTTTAAAATTCTGTATGACAATAACAACCTGTATGTGTTTATTCGTGCCTTTGATACCGAACCGAAAAAAATAAGCCGGAGGATGTCGCGCAGGGATAACTTCGACGGGGACATGGTAGAAATCAATATCGACAGTTACTATGACCAGCAAACTGCCTTCTCCTTTACTGCCATGGCCTCGGGTACAAAGGGCGATGAGGCGATAACCGACGACGGGAATAACTGGGACGACAGCTGGAATCCTGTATGGTACCTGAAGACCTCCATCGATGACCAGGGCTGGTGTGCCGAGATGAAGATCCCGTTCAGCCAGCTCAGGTTCGGCAAAAAGGATGAACATGTATGGGGGATCCAGCTGATGCGCCACCTTTTCCGGCTGGAAGAGCGTTCAACCTGGCAGTTCATACCCAAGGGCTCACCCGGAATGGTCCATTTATTCGGAGAACTTCACGGCATAACCAATATCAAACCAAAACGGCAGGTCGAGCTGATGCCTTATGCCGTTGCCCGCATGGAGCGTTTTGAAGAAGTGCCCGGTAATCCCTTTCTGGATGGCAAATCGAGTTCCTTCACCGGAGGGCTCGACGGGAAATTAGCGATCACCAACGATTTTATGCTCGACTTTTCTATCAATCCCGATTTCGGGCAGGTGGAGGCGGATCCATCCGAAGTTAACCTGACAGCTTTCGAAACCTATTTCTCGGAAAGGCGTCCTTTATTTGTTGAAGGCAAGAATATTTACGAGTTCAGTCCCACAAGCACAATTGTCATCAGCAACATGGGAGCTGATAATCTCTTCTATTCCCGCCGGATCGGAAGATATCCGCACAATTACCCCGAAGTTTCAGGTTCTGAATACGTGGATATGCCCGAAGCTACTACGATCCTGGCTGCAATGAAGCTGTCGGGCAAGACAAAAAAGGGATTGTCTGTTGGTGTTCTGGAAAGTATTACTTCCAATGAAAATGCAATTATTGACAGTGCCGGGATCCGGAGAAAGGAAAGTGTAGAGCCGCTTACCAGTTACCTGGTTGGACGGGTACAGCAGGATTTTAACAAAGGGGAGACAGTGATCGGGGGCATATTCACCGCCGTGAACAGGGATATCAATAACCCTGCCCTTGACTACCTGCATAAAGCAGCTTATACAGGTGGCATCGATTTCAAACACAACTGGAAGGAACGTACCTGGTACGTGGCAGGCAATGCAGAATTCAGCGAGGTGAAGGGGAAGGAAGAAGCCCTTATCGCTACACAGCGGTCCTCGGCCAGGTATTACCAGCGCCCGGATGCTGAATATCTTTCTGTTGATTCCTCCCTGACTTCGCTGCCAGGTTATGGCGGGACTGTCAAAATGGGAAGATACAGCCAAAAGAAGCTGCAGTTTGAAACCAGTTTTACCGTGCGGTCACCGGGACTGGAATTTAATGATATCGGCTACATGCGTTATTCAGATGTCATTCACCAGGGTACCTGGGTAGCCTACTATTTGCGGGATCCTTTTTCAATCTTCAATAACTTTTACCTGAATACGAATTACTGGATGTACTGGAATTTCTCGGGAAAACTGCTTTCCTTTCTGCTGAACACAAATTTCAATTCCCAGTTTAAGAATCGCTGGCGCATCAATGGTAACTTAACAAGGATCACGGAAAATACATCAACCAGCTTGCTGCGGGGTGGCCCGTCAATCATTCTGCCGGGGGGCACGGAAATGAATCTGAACGTTTCAACCGACCAGTCAAAGAAGGCATCTCTGTACATCGGCAATTATCATGGTTTGGGTGATGAGAACAGTTACCGGTATCATGAATATTGGCTGGGGGCCAATATCCAACCGATGAATGCATTATCCATTTCATTTGAGCCTACTTACAGCATTCAAAACAATCAACTGCAATATGTGACAACTACCGATATGGATGGTGATCCCCGGTATCTGTTTGCCGAACTGGATCAGGAAACCATGAGTTTTACTTTCCGGGTGAATTTTACCCTGAATCCGGAACTTTCCCTGGAGTACTATGGCCAGCCATTCGTCTCGGCAGGAAAGTACACCAATTTCAGCAGGATCACTGAACCGGATGCGGACAAGTATACGGACCGGTACCATATTTTCTCCGGTAGCGAGATCAGTTACAGTATACCGGATAACCTGTATTCGGTTGATGAAAATACGGACGGTACCGATGACTACTATATCGGTAATCCAGACTTCAACTTCCGGCAGTTCCGCTCAAACCTTGTTCTCCGGTGGGAGTACCTGCCCGGTTCAACGTTGTACCTGGTATGGTCGCAAGGCAGGACAAGCACTGAATCGACCGGAACATTTTCGTACGGCAATGATATGAAAGAGCTGTTCTCGGTCGTTCCCCACAATGTATTCCTGATTAAACTCTCCTACTGGTTTTCACTGTAAGGCATTTAGATACTGTTGCCTGTTAATTATCAGGAGCATGGACCTTATTTTTTATCAAATATCAGCCCAATGGATTGATTTGAGTTGTGTAATTGCGTAAATTAGTGACGATCATTACAGTAACAAATTGACAGCATTCCGGACCACATACCTGATATACATCCTGCTGATCTGCGGGATTATCCCGGTGCGATCCCAGCAAACGAGCTTTAAGCATTACTCGGTCAAAGACGGATTATCACAAAGTGAAATCAAATGTATTTTTCAGGATTCTGAAGGATTTATCTGGTTTGGGACCCAGAACGGACTAAACAAGTTTAACGGGTATACTTTTGAAAAGTATTTCTTTAATCCCAATGATTCAACCTCAATTTCAAGCAGCTGGATTTATGGTATCACCGAGGATAAAAGCGGTAATCTGTGGATTGCCACCAAGCGAGGCTTGAACCGGTTTGACAAAAAAACAGGTAAGTTTACGGTGATCAATCACAGAATTCCGGGTTCTGTGATCAATGACATTTTTGTTTACGGTATAACTGCTCACGATTCACTGATTTATATCAATACACCGCCTGCCTTATCTGTGCTTAATCTCGTAACCGGAAGACTGGAGACTTACAATAACCTGTACGGGTATGAAGGCATTCTTTATGATATCGGATATCCCATCATATACGACAGGGATGGCCTTATCTGGATTGCCTCCACACACGGGCTGAGCTGTTTTGATCCCCGGAACATGCAATTCAGGAACTTTGTCCATGATGCTGACGATGTTCATTCGCTCAGTGACAACCATATTACCGCTTTATACGAAGACAGGGCAGGGAACATCCTGGTCGGAACCCGGAACGGATTAAACATTTACAACAAAAAATCAGGCGTATTCTCGCGAAGGTTTCATGATGAGAGCAGTGATAACACTTTGAGCAGCAATTTTATCCGGTCGATCACACAGGACCGTACCGGGGCTCTTTGGATCGGGACCGAGGAAGGCGGGTTGAACAAGATGACATACGCTGTACCGGGTAACCCGGAACATATCAGTCATTTCAGGAGCCTGGCAAACAATCCCAATTACCTCAGCCATGATATCGTGTATTCACTCTATGAGGACAAATCACAAAATCTGTGGATCGGCACCATTGCAGGTATTGATAAAATGGACCTGAAGAAGAAAAAATTCCGGCATTATAAAAAGTCAGAAGATCCTGCCTCGGTTGATTTGTTGGACAATGTCATCGCATCCCTGTTCAAGGATGATGACGGAAAAATTTGGATTGGCAACTGGAACAAGGGACTGAACATTTTTGACCGCAAAACCCGGGAAGTCAAACAATATTCATCTGAATTTCATGGCAAAATGCATATTCCTGAGAATAACGTGCATGTGATCTTCAGGGATAGCCAGGCAAAAATATGGCTGGGCACCAGAAACGGGGTTTTTATATTCGTTCGTGAAACCGGGCAATTCATTCCTTTCCAGGAATACCTGGGTGTCAGGGACTCGGGGTATTTCAATGGGAACCGGGTTTACTGCATCATTGAAGATTCCGGCGGCAGTATCTGGATCGGAACAGGAAATGGCATTTTTCAGCTGGATCCTAAAACAAAAAAAAGCCGGATTATCCAGTCGGGGACCAGATCACCGTTTACCATCAGCAGTAACCTGGTATATTCGTTGCTTGAGGACAGGGACGGAAACATCTGGATAGCCACATCCAATGGCCTAGATCGTTACGTACCAAGGGAAGGGACTATTCACCACTATCTGCGGCAACAGGGATCGGTAAATACTTTGTGCGATAATTATACCATTTCACTGTGTGAGGACTTCAGCGGCAATATCTGGATCGGAACAAGCACCGGGGTCAACAGGTTCAGTCTATCAGATTCAGTATTCCGGTGCTTCACAATGATTGATGGCCTTCCCAGCAACATTATCTATGATATCATGGAAGACAACAATCATGACCTGTGGTTCACAACAGGGAATGGCCTTGCCAGGTATAATCAGGCCTCTCAGACAATCAAGGCATTTGCGCTTGAAGAAGGGGTACAGGGAATGGAATTCAATATCAAAGCAGTTTTCAAGGGGGAGGACGGGGAATTGTTTTTCGGAGGCATGGACGGATTTATCTCATTTTTTCCAGATTCCCTTCAGGACAATGATTATAATCCGCCTGTAAAAATCACTTCGTTTGAAAAGGAAAACAATGGCGTAAGATCGACTGTAAGTGTATATAAAAATGAGATCAGGCTTACCTTCAGGGATTATTCATTCACCATTGAGTTCGCAGCGCTTGACTATTCCGATCCGTTGAAAAACCAGTATGCCTACCAGTTGGAACCTCTGTCGGATAAATGGATCAATGTTGGAAACAGACGGTTTGTACATTTTACCAATTTGCCTCCCGGTAAGTATATCTTCAGGGTTAAGGGGACCAACAGTGACGGATTATGGAACGATAATCCGACCAGCCTTGGTATTTATATTGCACCTCCCTGGTGGAAAAGCAAATATGCTATCCTGACCTACATCCTGCTTATGCTGACAGCAATCTTTCTTTTCATCCGTTGGAGAGAGAGGTCCCTGGTGAAAGAGAAACATACGCTGGAAATGAAAGTAAATGAACGTACGGAAGAAATTGTCCGGCAAAAGGACAAACTGGATGAACTCAATTCCACCAAGGACAAGTTCTTTTCCATACTGGCGCATGACCTGAAAGGACCATTTTCAAGCCTCTATTCGATGAGTGAATTGCTCAGCCGTAATTATGACAACCTGGAAGAACAGGACAAGCGGACAGGATTGGGAAAGATCCATCAGCTGGTGGAACTGATCTATAAGCTACTTGAGAATCTTCTTACCTGGTCAAGATCGCAGCGGGGAGGCATTGTGTTCTCCCCGACACGGTTCAATCTTTCAAAACTGGTGGAGGTAAATGTCAATTTGCACAAGGTGACGGCCGGGGAAAAGGGAATTATCCTCAGAAATACCGTTGACAGGGATCATTTTGCTTTTGGCGACTGGGAAATGATCAATACGGTGATCAGAAACCTGGTCAATAATGCCGTGAAGTACACCTCGGGAGAAAGATCAGTAGAGGTTGATATCAAGGAACACCCTGATTTGTATGAGGTCCTGGTAAAGGATCAGGGGGTTGGTATTTCGCCTGAAAACATGGAGAAATTATTCCGCATCGATGTTAAATACAAAACCAACGGTACGGCAGGGGAGACAGGTACGGGCCTGGGCTTGCTGCTTTGCCGCGAATTTGTGGAAAAGAACGGGGGCAAGATCTGGTGCGACAGTGAGGAGCAAAAGGGCACGATTTTTCATTTTACCATTCCCCGCAACTGAAGCGTTACCAGGCTAAAACAATTTCTGAAAGAGGACTTTTCGTCCAGGCCAGACCTATTCAATACTATTCATATCTCAGTGCTTCCACAGGGTTCCTGGTTGCTGCCCGCCAACTCTGCCAGCTAACCGTAAGCAACGCTACCAACACTGCCACTGCTCCTGCTGCCAAAAAAATCCACCAATGTAATATCGTTTTATATGCAAAGTTCTGGAGCCATTTATGCATGGCGTACCAGGCAATGGGGCAGGCGATGACAAAGGCAATGATCAGCCATTTCACGAAGTCCTTGTTGAGCATAGCCATAACCTCCGAAACACGGGCACCGTTTACCTTGCGGATGCCAATTTCCTTGGTACGGCGTTGCATGCTGAACGCAGCAAGGGCAAAAATCCCCATTGCAGATATAATAACCGAGATCACGGCAAAGAGCGACAAAACCTTTGTTTGTGAATATTCCGTTGTGTAAACTTTCTGATAACTTTCGGTAATGTATTCGAATTGCAGTGGATATTCAGGATTGGTTTTTTGCCAGGCTGACTGAATTGTTGCTATCGCCTTTTTCCGTTGCAGGGGATCAATGCCGACAATAAAGCAATAATTGAAAAGCTTACGCGGGGCAATCACCAGGGGTTTTTCCTGGCTAAACAGGTTAGTATAATGGAAATCAGGGACAACCCCGATCACTTCGCCTTCGGGGAACAGCTCCGGTATGAAGAATGTCAGCCTGAAACGCTTTCCGATGGCATCCTGGGGATTCGATATACCCAATAATCTGAGGGCGCTTTCATTCAGGATGTATTTCTCGCGATAATTCCCAAGCTTTCTTTCCATTTCAGCTATTTCCTGCTCATTACCGCTACCCTTGTTACGGAGCGTATTTAAATCAATTGCTGTTGCCTCCCATTGTTGCGAAGGTGTAAAATCGATGTCGGTTGTTCCGGCTAATGGACGAATACCCATCGTATTAAAGAAGTCAGCATCGATTGTAAAAATATTTATGGGTTGATCTTCTTTTGTATCCACTCCCTCCATCTCAAAAAGACAACCGTCAAGGATATCACCTCCCGGTTCTTCCATTGCGGCAGTTACATTGGTTATGGAGGTATGACTCAGTAATTCGCTTTTAAAAGCATCGTATCGTTGCACCGTCTCCCATGGATTATCGGGAATTACCAGCATATTTGCATTTCGTGAGGCCGGGTGTTGGTTTCTTATGTAATCCAACTGTCGGTATAAACCAATTGTGCAGGTGATGGCTATTACCGATAGTGCAATTTGTGCAATTAAGGGTGCTCCATACAAATTCCTTTCGGTAACCGTATCTTTTCTTTCTATTGAAAATCCGGATGTGACAAGCGGAAATACCGAAATAAGGGCAATTACTGCGATGAATCCGACAGCAACAAAAATAATTCCTTTGATCTGACCTGGCTGAAGAATGCTTATACCAAGTATCCTGCCTAGTTCTGTTGCCACGATCAGGCCTGTCAGGAAGGACGGCACGGAGAGTAATAACGACCTGGTTATCATTTCCCAGGCCACACGCATTTTTGAAGCACCAATTATCATTTTAACCTTCATCGATTTCAATCCTGAAATGAATTGAACACGGGTAAGATTCAAAAAATTAAAGAGTGCGATAAAAAGAATGATCATGGCTCCGCTCCCCAACAGCAGGAGTGAACGGATGTCGCCATTCTTTTCCATTTCTCGTGCTTTGTGGCTGAATAGATGAATATCAGTAAGTTTCTGAAAGTATAGAATTTGAATGGACGATTTATCTTTGTTTTCTTTTATCCATTTCTGCTGAATGGTATTCCGCAATGCTTCCACATCGGTACCCGCTTTCATCAGGAAATAGGTATAAGCCCAGGTTGTTCGATCTTCAACAGTGGTAAAAGAGGTCAGCAATTCGGCATGAAAGTGCGAATTTTCAGGAAAGTCCTCCATAACGCCATCGATCATGTACGTTTTGGGATTAGGATCCTGCTGGTGCATGATGGTTATTTCACGGCCTGTCACATTGATGTTCCCATAATATTTCATGGCCAGACTTTTGCAGATAAATGCCCGGCCCGGAAGGGAAAATGCCTTTTCCGGATTTCCTGATATGATTTTAAAATCGAATACATCAAAGAATGAACTATCGGTTGAAAAGGCATTTGAACAAAAGAATTTTTGATCACCAATTTTTACGACAGCTTTCCGAAATGGCACCAACCTTACCATTTTTTCGATAACTGGATAGTCCAGCATTAGTTGTTTGGGCCAGTCACCGGCAACCCGGGCGGGATGCATTGAAGTTGCCCCTTCGTTGCTGTCAGTTGTCACACGATAGATCCTTCCTGCTTTTGCATGCATTCTGTCATAACCAAGTTCATTCAGCACAAATAATAACGTAGCCAACAGGCAGGCCATGGCTGTGCTTAATCCAACCAGATTAATAATAAACCAGGATAATCCATGATACAATCTCCGGATGATTCTCAACATATACATATTTTTTGTTCTTCTTGATTCTTTGGTTTGATCTTTTCAGGGTTTTCAGGTTTCAGCTCTTCCCGTTATTCATATCTCAGCGCCTCCACCGGATTTCTTGTTGCCGCCCGCCAGCTCTGCCAGCTCACCGTAAGCAACGCAACTGTTATCGCAACTGCTCCTGCAGCTGCAAATACCCACCAGCTCAAGGCTGTTTTATAGGCAAATTCTTGCAGCCATTTGTGCATGGCATACCAGGCAATGGGGCAGGCAATGACAAAGGCAAGAAGAACCAGCTTCACAAAGTCTTTGTTGAGCATAAACATAATCTCACCAATCCGGGCGCCGTTCACCTTACGGATACCGATTTCTTTGGTGCGCCGTTGTGCATCGTGAACGGCAATTACAAATATCCCCATGGTTGTAATTAACAAAGCAATGATAGTGAATACAAAGTATATCTGGCTTAGCCGTTTTTCCTTTTGGTACAGCACTGCGATTTCATCTGAAAGAAAGCTGTAACTGAAATCTTCTCCCGGATTGACTTCCTTAAATAGTTTTGCAACAGATTGTAACCCACTATGCACTGAACCTTCTTTAAATCTGATGAGAAAACCCATGCTTATATCCTCAAAATAGGACATGACCAAAGGTTGGGGCTTACCTGAAAGATGCTGGAAGTTGAAATCCTTCACCACACCTATGATTTCATGTCCTGCGCTATCTCCTTCCCCCATCTGCAAAAAGCTTTCACGAATGTCTTTAATCCCCCAGTATTTTTTTGCTGCTTCATTGATTACAATTCTATTCGCTCTCGATTTATCTAATTTTGCGTCAAAAAACCGGCCTTCAGAAAGTTGAAGCCCTAGCACCTGCAAATAATCCGGTTGTACAAACAAACCGTGCGTACTTAAATAGGCCTTTTCATCTCCCTTCAGTTTCCATGACATGAGTACCTGAGGGTTAATAGGAGCGTCACCCTGTGCAAAGGCTTCAATAGCCCGAATAGATGCCAGTTCATTCCGTAAATACTGGTAGCTTTTTTGCTTTTCAGCCTCCCTTTTCTTCCAATCATTCTCACTCCCGGTAAAAGGCAATTCCTTATACATGTTTACCCTGATCACATTTTCAGGACTAAATCCAGGGTTTTTATGTAACATAAATGATACCTGTTTGAAAATCACTAAAAAAGCTACAATGGAAGCTATCGTAAGCGTATATTGTATGGTTACAATCGATTTTTGACTGGCAAGAAAACTGCCCGAAAATACTTTCCCCTTCAGGCTACTGATAATCGGGATCTTCAAGGCTATCATAGTGGGATATATTAACGCCAATGCAAAAAGAGCGATAATGATTGCAACGTTCAGCACGATAATTTTCAATACAGACGGAGAAAGTAAAACCTTGGTAAAACTGTTAAAATAGGGTAGAACAGCCACATAGGCAAAGGTAACTACCAAGGAGGATAAAAAGATCAGCACCATGATTTCGACTGCTTTTTGCATAAGAAGTTCCCTTTTCTTTATGCCCATAACCTTCCCTAATCCAATATCCTTTATGCCTGCATTGATTTGAATGATCTGAAAGCCGCTAAAATTCAATACCGTTATGGCGAAAACGATAAGCATGATTACACCTAACACATGAACATTCTTTTTATCCCCAAAACGTGTGAAGATGAGTTTAAAAACGAAATTGGGGTTTTCACAGAAATAAATTTCGCTAAAAGATAGTAAGCCCAGTTTACTTCCCGAGAACATGGAATTTCCCATGTTTTCAATTTTCTTCTCAAACGCCTTCTGATTAAATGGTTTGTTTACGAGCAGGAAATCAGCTCCGGGTCTTTCATAAGTGCCGGAATGGCTGGGAATAACTATGTCAAAGGTAATGGAGCTGTTGGAGGGCAGCTTTTCAAGTACCCCTTGTATTGTAAATGTTTTACTTACACGGGTAGTTACTTTAATCTCCTGCCCGACAGGATCTTCGTTTCCAAATATTTTTCGGGCATAGTCTTCGGTAATTATGGCAGTGCCGGGATCAGCAAGTATTGTTTTTTTATTCCCGGTTAAAAGCTTAAAGTCGAAAAAATTGAAAAAAGTGCTGTCGGCAATGAGTACTTCAGGTGAAAAGGACGATTCTCCGGCTATGACCTTTATTTCATCTTTGGTGTATTTCTTAAGTGTTACAAGACTTTCAAGCTCAGGATAGTCTTTGTAATCGAATTTTAATAATCTACTGGCATCGCAAGGGTCACGCTGGCTCTCCGGTGATATTTGAAACGTCATCATGTAGATATCCTTCTCGCGGTTATGAAATCCATTCATGGTGAGTTCATTTTCAACATAGGATAGCAAAAGCGATAGGCATAAGGCTCCCGTGGACACCGTGAAAATACTTCCTGCAAACAGTAACCAACTGGATTGAAATTTGCGGATGGCCAGTTTTAAGAAATATTTAATCATGGTTCCCGGTTTATTAGCCTAATTATTTAAAGTCGTGTCGCAATGTGTCATTATTCATATCTCAACGCCTCCACAGGGTTTCTTCGTGCAACATTCCAGGTTTGGGAACTGACCGTTGATAATGCAACAACAAAAGCAATTGCCGGTCCCGGCAGAAATGCCCAAAGCGGGATTGGCGTATGAAAATAGAACCTTGCCAGAAAGGTTTTCCCTAAAATAAATGCTATGGGTAAGGCGATTAAAAATGAAATGGTCAGCCATTTGATGTAATTGGTAAGCAACAGACCCATAATCGATTTCGTTGTTGCCCCGTTTGTCTTCCTGATGCCGATCTCTTTGGTCCTGCTTTCAGCTGTAAACGATGCGAGTCCGAACAATCCCATGCATGCCAGTAACAAAGCAATCATAAAAGCCAGTCCGATAAGCATGGAAGGCAGACTCAGATTGCTGTAAGAGGCCAGGTCACGAAACAGCGTTGCCTTAAAGGGTGTGTCGGGGCAGTACCGGTTATGGACTTTCTTAATTTCATCGGTTATGGAAGCGTATGTCCCGGATGAATACTTTACCAGCAGTGATGGTTTTGGGGCTGGTCCAGTGCCAATGATCACAGGTACCAGGGGTCCGGCAAGATCAATTGCATAAAAGTCCTTAATGACGCCGATGATCGTTCCTTTTTTTCCATCGAGCGTGATGGTTGAACCAAGCGGATTATCATTCTTCATCACCTGTGCGGCAATATCATTAATCACATAACACTCAGAATCGGAAGGAAATGCAGGATCGAAGAATCTTCCATCGAACATGTTGATCTTTACCACTTTGTTGTAATCAAAATCAGCATTGATGCACCAGAAATGGAGTTTTTCCGTAACATCCTTACCTTCCCAGCTGACTTCATTTGAAACCCTTGCTCCTCTGGAGGGGATGCAATTGGTGTAACTTACTCCCTCAATACCTGGAATAGCAAGTAATTCAGTCTTTACTGCATCGGCATGGTTCATCATGTTTTCAGAATTTTCCAGAACGATCAGCTTGTCCTTATCCACCCCGACATCATAATTGCGCATGTAGCTATCCTGGGCTTTAATAATCATCATGCATATTATCAGTGCAATAGGAATGGTGAATTGGAAAACGATCAGGCTTTGTCGTAAAATACTGTAACTGTGTCGGGTAATTGTATTTCCTTTTAAAATACTCTGGGGGGTGGATGATGCGAGGTACAGGGCTGGAAATAAACCGGCAACCAAACCCGTAAACAGGGCAACAGATATGAAAAATGCGATCATCCTGAGATCCAGCAAGCGGAGATGAATATTGGTGTTCAGCATAGCGTTCAGCTCAGGCAGAAGCAGATTGACCAACAAGGCAGCACTTGAAAGGCTTGCCAGAATAATAACCAATGTTTCGCCCAGAAACTGATAGACAATTATGGATTTTTTTGAACCAACCACTTTCTTGATTCCGGCTTCGCGATACCTCCTGATATTTACAGCTATAGCCAGGTTTATAAAATTGAAACATGCAATTAAAAGAATTACCAGTCCGACAGCACCAACAATGACAACCCTTTGCATCTCACCCCATATCCTCTTGCCGCCGGCATAATCGTATAATATCTTTTCTTTAAGCGGAAACAGGAACAATTCCTGGTTTAAATTGGCTTCCTGGCTTTCGATCAGCTTTTTTATCTTGTTATTCACTAACTTATAATCAATATTTTGCTTCAATACTATCCAGGTCAGGTTGGAGGAAGCCCCGGCTTCGAGGGCATAACTGTTTTCTGCGAGGAATTTTGAGAAAGGAATTACAAAATCGAACTGCATGAACGATTGAGCAGGAACTTTCCGGAATACACCGGAAATTTTAAAAACTCCCTGTTTTTGCCCGTCTTTTAGAATAAGGAACCTACCTACGCAATCAGTACTTTCAAAGAATCTCATGGCCATTGGTTCCGAAATTGCTATTGCGTTCAGATCACTGAGCAAATCGAGATTATTCCCCTGAATTAATGGAAAAGTAAAGACATCGAAAAAGTTGTTGTCAGCATATAATCCATCACAAATGAGCGTTTTGTCTCCACTGACAAAAGAAAAGCTTCGTTCGGCGACCCTGGTTATCTCTTCAATTTCCGGGGCATGTTTTTTCAGCAAATCAGGCAGTGAAGCAGAAAGATATTCTTTCGGGAATTGATCCCCGTTAAAAAAAGTTACCAGGGCTTCAACAGCATAGAGCCGGTCATAGTTTTTATGAAATTTGTCGTAACTGTATATATTGAGTATATAAAGTGCTGCAATAATGGCACAGCTAAATCCGAATGCCAGGCAGGCATAATTGAGGCCGCTGTATGTTTTGTGGTGCCACAGGTAACGAAAGGCAATTTTGGAGAAATACTTAATCATAGAATAAAATTTTACGTTCATGGTTTCCTGAAATCACAGTCTGATGTTGCTTTACGGCTTCTCTCTTATGCTTTCCGCGGGTGGTTTCCATGATGAAGATAAACCCGCCTTCGACCACCCCGAAACATGCCTTGGGTTCTTCTATTTTCATGCTTCCCAACGAAAACACCATGCCGGTCTGCACAACTCTGGTGATAGCCTGTATTGCCTGAAATTCTGACTGGAGTATTGGTGCAGCAACGGCAGCAACCTTTTACTGTTTACCATTTACCTTCTTTCCTTATATCTCCTCACTCTCCCGGTAAGCCACCTCCATACTCCTCTTCATTTCTTCGGTGATGATCCTGCCGTCGAAAAGGTTTACCACACGGTGCGCGTAGCCTGAGTCCCTTTCAGAGTGGGTGACCATAACAATGGTTGTTCCCTCCTTGTTCAGCTCTGACAACAATTTCATCACTTCGAGACCGTTCTTTGAGTCGAGATTACCGGTAGGTTCATCGGCAAGGATTAGTTTGGGACCTGCCACCACAGCACGGGCAATTGCAACGCGTTGCTGCTGTCCTCCCGAAAGTTGCTGGGGGAAATGACTTCTGCGATGGCCGATCTTCATCCTTTCCAGAATATGCTCCACCATCTTCTTGCGGATTGATTCCCGGATCCGCATATACACGAGAGGTAATTCCACATTTTCAAATACTGTCAACTCATCTATCAGGTTAAAGCTTTGAAACACAAACCCGATATTTCCCTTACGCATTTGTGTGCGGTCTCCTTCCTTCAGTTTTGAAACATCTTTTTCGTCGAAGAAATATTGTCCTTCCGTGAGATTGTCAATTAAACCAATAATATTCAGCAAGGTCGATTTTCCGCATCCCGAAGGACCCATAACGGCGACAAACTCGCCTTTTCTGACTGCAAGATTTATTTTACTGAGGGCTGTAGTTTCCACTTCATCGGTACGGAAAACCTTGGTAAGATCAATGGTTTTTATCATGCTGCAAGTTTTTAGCAAAAAGGTCAAATTCGATGCCACATATGTATTTGTTTCACAGGTAACCACTTATGAAATTGCCTCTGTAAAAACTGTAAAATAATCACCACAATGTGTAAAATAATTGGACACTTTCTTTAACCTGTTTCAGAAGTTCCATACATTTGATAGTTAAGATCATGATCATGCAAAATGGTAGAATACTTGTTGTAGATGACAATAAAAATGCGCTTAGTGCCTTAAAGATGCTTCTACAGCTTGATTTCGAGCTGGTTGTAGCCCTGGCCAATCCGAATTTAATCCCTGCTGCTTTAGAAAAGGAGGATTACGATATCGTGTTGCTCGATATGAACTTCTCTGCCGGGATTAATACCGGTAATGAGGGATTATACTGGCTGGGTGAGATAAAGAGAAGATCACCAACAACCGAAGTAGTAATGATTACCGCTTATGGTGATGTTGAACTTGCAGTTAAAGCGTTAAAGAACGGAGCTGCCGATTTTATTTTAAAACCCTGGGAAAATGAGAAGTTACTGGCAACCTTACTGGCTACGCTGAAGCTCAGGCGCTCCATTGTGCAGGTAGAAGAGTTGAAGCAAAGGGAACAAACCATTAAGAAAGAGTTGAATCAGGAACAGCGGCAAATGGTAGGAACCTCTCCGGGGATTATAAGCATGATGCAGACCATTGCAAAAGTGGCCAAAACCGATGCCAATGTTCTGATAACAGGTGAGAACGGAACAGGGAAGGAGCTGGTGGCATACGAGATACACCGGAGATCGGAACGAAACAACGAATTACTGGTAAGCGTTGATATGGGAGCAATCCCGGAAACGCTATTCGAAAGCGAACTTTTCGGTCACAAAAAGGGGGCTTTCACCGATGCGCATGAAGATCGCATTGGGAAATTCCAACTTGCCCACAGAGGAACACTTTTCCTTGATGAAATAGGCAACCTGCCACATGCGCTTCAATCAAAACTGCTGACCGCGCTGCAAAGCCGGACCATAATTCCTGTCGGCTCCAACCAGACTGTTCCTGTTGACATCCGTCTTATTTGCGCCACCAACTGCGATCTGGAACAACTCGTTGCACAGCATAGATTTCGCGAAGACTTGCTATACCGGATCAACACCATCTGGATCGAGGTCCCGCCGCTTCGTGAACGGGGGGGCGATATTGAATCCCTGGCTTCTTACTTCCTTGCCTGTTTTGAAAGAAAGTACCGTAAGCCTCCGCTTAAAATCAGTCCTAAGGCTTTGCATAAGCTATCGGAATATCCCTGGCCGGGAAACGTAAGGGAATTGCAGCATACAATTGAGAAAGCAGTGATTCTCAGCGATGCCGGAACCCTGACTCCTGATGACTTTGTTTTTAAATCGGCTGGTAAGGCTACAGGGACCAATTTGCTCACCCTCGATGAGATGGAAAAACATATGATCGAAGCTGCACTCGACAAGCATAACGGGAAGCACACTGCCGTTGCAAGTCAGCTGGGAATATCACGCCAGACGCTTTACAATAAAATAAAAAAGTATGATTTATAAATCATTCAACCTGTCTGTCATCATCCGACTTTTGCTATTTGCCGTTGCCACGGCAGGCCTGGCTATTGGTTCATATCATCGCAACTGGCTTGTTGCTACTCCCCTGGTTTTGGTCGTTCTGATTCTATTCTTCAGCCTTTTATATTTCCTGAATAGTGTGAACCGCAAACTGGCATTTTTTTTCGACGCAGTTACAAACGATGACACGACACTTCATTATACCGAACATATTCGTCCCGGGTCTTTGCTCGCTTTGCACCAAAGTCTCAACAAACTGAACAAGCATATCGCCGATATAAAAATTGTGAACGAGCACAACGAAAAGTTCTTTCATGAAATGCTGAAATCCTCTGCTACCGGGTTATTGGCTGTTGACGAAAAGGGCTACATCGAGCAGATTAATGATTCGGCCCTGGATTTCATCGGTCTGCCTTCTATTAGTCATATCGATCTGCTTAAGCAAAAGAACAAGGACCTATATGAACAGATGATGCTCATTACGCCCGGCCAGAGTCGTACGATTAAAGTGCTTAACGGAACAGAGCTGCATTTGTTTTCCCTGAAAGTGGCCTTGTTGAATTTTGGTCTGAACAGGTACAGGCTCTATTCTATTTCCGATATCAAAGCCGAGATCGAAGAAAATGAACTTGATTCCTGGCAAAAGCTTATCCGGGTTATGACACATGAGATCATGAATTCCATAGCACCCATTACCTCATTGAGCAGTACGCTGTCACGTATTTTTATCAGGAACAATAATCCTTTACCAGCCCATGAAGTTACCGAAAGGCACGTTACCAATATCATTCACGGATTGGAGGTAATTGAAAACACCGGAAAAGGACTGATGCGTTTTGTTGAAGATTACCGAAAGCTAACCAGGATCCCCGATCCTGTTTTTAAACCAATACATATCAGTAATTGGTTAAAGGCATTGCGGTTGTTGATGAAGAATCGGTTAGATGAGGAAAAGGTCGACCTAAGAATAACGAAGAAAGGATCACAGGAAGAACTCATCGGAGATGAAAAGCTGCTGAATCAGGTAATGATCAACATCATTAACAATGCCATTGATGCATTGAAGGATACAGCCCATAAAAAAATCACCATCAGTGTTTCTGAGGGTGCCACGGGGAGACTTAAAATCACTGTTTCCGATAACGGGAAGGGCATTACTTCTGATGAAATCGAGAAAATATTCATACCCTTTTATACCACCAAAGAAAATGGTTCCGGGATAGGATTGAGTCTGTCCCGAAAGATCATGCGATTGCATAAGGGAAGTATATCCGTCTTTTCGAAGCCGATGGAGCAAACCCAATTTGTGCTAGGTTTTTAGGAGTCTTCTGTACGGTCATTCGTATCGTAAATACTTGGCCGGATCTGTACCTGTAACTTTGTATAACTGGGAAGTCACTGTCAGAATTGAAAAAATTAGGGATATCAAGGCTGAAAGGGCGAAGATCCACCAGCTTAGTGCTGTTCTTTGTGTAAAGAATTGCAGCAGACTATGCATGACCAAATAGGACAAAGGAATTGCTATCAGGTTGGCCAGGAAAACGAGGTTTGTGAAGCTACTGATGAAAAGCATGCCGATCTGCCAGTGAGTTGATCCGAATGCTTTTCGTATACAGATCTCTTTTCTTTTCTGTTCCGCTACATAAATGGCAAGGCCAAGTAAACCCAGGCAGGAGACGAATATACCAAGGAAGCTGAAGAAGATGAATATCCTTTTGTTAACGTCTGCATATTTCAGCATGTCGTATTTGTAGTCTTTGAGAAAGTTAAATTCAAAGGGATATGCAGCGTTATAATTTTCAAATATACCACGGATATCATCAATGACTTTATTGGACCACCCTTCATGAAGCTTCACATAAACATAATTGTTCGAAGCACCGAAAGGCAGAATTAATGCTGAACCGCCTATATTAAACGGAAAGAAACTTATTTTGTCAACCACGCCTATTACGGTATATTCCTTATCAAACAGCAGAAATCTTTGCCCTACGGGATTATTCCAACCCATAATTTTTACTGCTTCCTCATTCACAACAATCGCATCCGTTGAATCCAGCGCATAATCAGGTGAATAGAACCTGCCTTCCTTCATTTTCATACCCAAAGCTGTTGTGAAATCAAAACCACACCACATGATTCTGGCAATTACATTTTTTTTACGGGTTTTATCACCCCACTCGATATCTCCCCTCAAGATATTGTTCGGAATTTCTGATGCAGTGGTAACCGACCTGATTGACGGATTCTTTATCAGGTCTTCCTTCATAAGTTCATAAGTTTTATGTGCATTTCCCCTCAGCCTGAAATACAGAATATTTTCCCGGTTAAAACCCGGATCCGCATTCATAAGATGGTCATATTGCCTAGACATGACGAGCGTGCAAATTATAAAAAGTATTGAGAATGTGTATTGCACAATGACCAGCACTTTTCTTGAGCGACCACCTCTTGATCCGGAAATCAACTTACTTCTGAGGATGATTGCCGGTTTGAAGGAGGAAAGTACAAATGCAGGATAAGTACCTGCCAAAAGACCCGTTACTGCTGTAAGTATAATTATTCCAATTACGAAATGAATATCATTATATTGGAGGGACAACCGGGTCTGCAACAATTTGTCAGAAAATGGAAGAATCCTTTCAACCATCAGTAATGCCAGGTTAACAGCAATAATTGTCATTACCATCGATTCACCCAAAAATTGCCGTACCAATTGAGAACGGGTTGCACCGGCAACTTTTTTTATCCCGACTTCCCTTGCTCTGCTCAGTGACCTTGCTGTTGAAAGATTAATGAAATTGATGCAGGCGATTAACAGGATCATGATGGCTACGATGGTATTCAAGTATACACCTATGTAATTGAGTTCTTCCCCATACAGATGATGTCGGCTCAGTGAAGTAAGAAACTGATGCGGATTGAGTTCCGAGGTGTGCAGGGAATTCAGGTAACCGGGTATTTTTGCATCCAGGCTTTTGTAGTCAGCATTTTCATTTAATAAAACGAAGCTGGTAAAATTTGTTCCTTCATAACTGTTCAGGTCGTACCCCATTTCCTGCATAAACCAGAACGGAATAAGAAAATCGAATTGTATGCTGGAGTTTTCGGGGACATCCCTGGCAATACCAGTAATGGTAAAATTAAAGGAGTCATTGATTCTGATTATTTTTCCCATAGGAGACTTGTATCCAAAATACTTCTCAGCCATATGTTGTGTAATTACAATTGAATACGGGTCTTTAAGTACTGTTTTTGGGATACCCTCAACCAATGGAAAGGAGAATACTTCAAAAAATGTAGAATCCGTAGCCAGCACACGTGTTTCAATAAATTTCTTTTGTTCCCGGGTTGTACTATCCATATCGTCTTCGGTGGTGAGCAGCAGTTCTAGCGAGGGCCCTATACGAACGCTTTTCCGGATCTCAGGAAACTTCGATTCGAGAGCAGGTGCATAAGCGGATCCGCAACGAGAGGTTTTGTATTCTCCGTCACTGATCTGAATGGTCTGTTCAATAAGAAATATGTCCTCTTTATGTTCATGAAAACCATCGTAACTTAATTCGAACCTGATCCAGATCCAGATAGTAATAGAAATGGCCAGACCCAAGGCCAGACCGGCTATATTGATGACAGAGAATGTTTTGTTTCGCCAGATGTTGCGTAGAGCTATTATTAAATGACTCCTGAACATTGCTTGTTTTATTACAGGGTAATGAACACTAAATCATGAGCCAAAATGTACTCCTTATAATCCAATATACATGCCATATTTCGTTTGTATCTAATTATTAGCAATTTACGAAAAAATTCAGTTTAAGAAAAAATGAATTGTCATGATTATGGACAATAGTTGTCTTAAAATAAGACATTTTTAGTATCTTTTACCTTCTATAATACAGATAGTAATATGGAATTCAGGCAAGGCAAAATTCTGATTGTCGACGACAACAAGAGTGTTCTTGATTCGCTGAAACTCTTTCTGGAAGATTATTTTGGGGTGATCATAACGGTCAGCAATCCAAACCGTATTCCTCAGCTTATTTTGCAGGAGAACTTTGATGTTGTTTTGCTCGACATGAATTTTTCGGCGGGTAAAATGACCGGAAATGAAGGTTTTTACTGGCTTAAGGAAATACTCAGGATCGATCCTCATGCTGTTGTGGTACATATAACTGCATATGGGGACATTGAAATGGCGGTGAGGGCAATAAAAGAGGGCGCAACAGATTTCGTTGTAAAACCATGGGACAACTATAAATTGCTTGCAACGATTCAATCAGCATACAATCTCAGAAAGTCGAAAATTGAGGTAAAAAAGCTTAAACAAAACCAGAAAAATCTTGCAGAATCATTGGGAAATGGTATTAACCTTATAAGAGGCCCTTCAAAAAGTATGGATAATATATATAATGCCATTCCCAAGATTGCGTTAAGCGAAGCCTGTGTGCTCATTACCGGTGAAAATGGAACGGGTAAAGAGCTAATCGCCAGGGAAATTCATAAGCAGTCAGAAAGGAGGGATGAGATTTTCATGCGGGTTGATCTGGGATCACTGAATGAGAACCTTTTTGAGAGTGAATTATTCGGGCATGTCAAAGGCGCATTTACAGATGCCAGGGAAGACCGGATCGGTAAAATTGAATCAGCTTCCGGGGGCACCCTCTTTCTTGACGAAATCGGAAATCTCACCCTATCCATGCAAGCGAAACTGCTTTCAGTAATGCAGAACAAGGAGATATGCCCAATGGGTTCCAATAAAAGTACACAAGTTGATGTGAGATTTGTTTGTGCCACTAACAAGGATCTTGAAAAAATGATCCAGAACAATGCCTTTCGGGAAGACCTTTTTTACAGAATCAACACCATACAACTGGCTATCCCTCCCTTGCGTGCCAGAATTGAGGACATTCCGGTGCTCATCCGGTTTTATTTGGATTATTACAGGACAAAGTATTCCAAACCCCTTATTCAGATCCATCAGTATGCATTGCAGGCGCTTAAGGAATATCCCTGGCCGGGGAACATCCGTGAATTACAGCATGCTGTTGAAAAGGCTGTTATTTTAAGCAGTTCCAATATACTTCAGGCTGCGGACTTTTTTGTGGATAAACGGAATCTTAATCCTGTCATCGGACACAAAGCATTTAATACACTCGAGGAGGCCGAACGGCATACGATACTATCAATACTGGAACGAAATAAAGGCAACCTGTCGAGGACGGCAAAGGAACTTAAGATTGGCAGGCAAACGCTGTACAATAAGTTAAAAAAAT
The DNA here is from genome assembly GCA_002415855.1 of Bacteroidales bacterium UBA5072. Lineage (GTDB taxonomy): Bacteria > Bacteroidota > Bacteroidia > Bacteroidales > UBA10428 > UBA5072. Next base: position 24,695 of record DIAS01000056.1, on the reverse strand, counting down.
ATACTACCTGATTTTTTATCCACCTTAATCCATGAACCATGGTTAATCTTCACTTTTATGTGAATGTAGTTGTCCGTGTGTTGCTCCTGACTGCCAACTGCATGATATTTGCTTTTACCTGGTATGGTTCAGGCAACTATTTCTCCTTGGTTAATTTAAGCTTGTTGATTGTTCTCCAGGCAATTCTTTTCATTTATTATGTGAACAAAACCAACCGTGATCTTGCCGGATTTTTTGATTCCATAAAGAACGAGGATTCAGGTTTATCTTTTAACAGGAGTAAAAGAAAGTTCCGTAATATTTATAAATCCATGGATGATGTAAATACGCTGATTAAATCCATCAGAATTAAATATGCCATACAAGATCAATACTTTAAAACGATAGTTGAAAGCATCCAAACCGGACTTATTTCATTTGGGCCGGATGGTAAGGTGGACATCATCAACAAGGCTGCCAAAAATTTACTGGGAATAAAAACAATACACAAGATTGATAAGCTTAATAATCATCAGAAAGGCTTAGGTGATATCCTTCATGCTATCAGACCTTCCGAGAAAAGGCTTATTCAGGTAAATACTGGCAATGATACTGTCTCTTTGTCCTTAAACAGCACAGTCCTGAAACTCGTTGACAGGGAACTGAAGATAATTACCTTTCAGGATATCAGACATGAACTTGACAGGAAAGAACTCGAATCCTGGCAAAAACTGATACGGATACTGAACCACGAGATCATGAATTCTCTTGCACCGATTATTTCCACTACTGCTACACTAAGCAGTTATTTTTCGGGGAAAGATACAGGTGACAGTGCTATATCAAGCCAGCAATGGGATCGCATGCGTGAAAAAGCAATTTCCGGGCTGTCCATTATCCATGAGCGAAGTGAGGGTCTGAAAAGCTTTGTTGAGCATTACAAGGCATTTAATGCATTACCTCAACCGGTCATGTCGACTTTTGCTATACGGGAACTCTTGACTAACTGTGAGATACTGCTTGGTGAAGAATTGCAGACCAATCGTATCAATTGTATTTCTGAAATTACCAGGAAAGATATTGAGCTTACGGCTGATAAATCGCAGATCCAACAAATACTGATCAATCTGGTCAAGAATTCCATGGAGTCACTTTCAGCAACTGAAAAAATAAACAAGGTCATTAAATTGAAGGTATTCCACAGCGAAAACGGGAAAGTGATCATTCAGGTGTCGGATAATGGGAAAGGAATTCCGCCTGAGTTGATCGACCAGATCTTCATTCCTTTTTTTACCACAAAGGAAAAAGGATCAGGAATAGGACTGAGTTTATCCAGGCAAATTATGCATTTGCATAATGGTACGATATCGGTGTATTCAATACCTGAGAAAGAAACAGTTTTCACGATGGTGTTTTAGACGGGACGGATTTCGGGAAATAGGTTTAAAATCGTCGGTTTCTTGATTATTAATAGAAAGATCTAAAAAGATGCCGGAATTTTTATAAATTGATCCTACAACAGAAGAATCTTCTTTATCCATTTTTACATGAGTAATCTGGTTCATATTGAAGCAAAAAATTTTAATGATGTTGAACAACTCTATGTTTTGCCCATAAATGAATATTTTATCATTTATTCACCACTGAAGGCCATAACTGCATTAACAGATAAAACTGCTGTAAGCTATCTGTATGATTATTTGATAAAGAAGCAGGAAAACCAGGCTAAGAAAAAAGCAATTGATACTATCTTAAATGCATTACAGGAATCAACCAGGGAATTACCTGGTGAACCCGCAGGCAATCCTGATCCGTATTTTCTCGGATTAATCCCGACCCGAGCTTGCAACGGCGCCTGCCATTATTGTGACTTTGAGCATGTCGGCAGAAGAAATAAAAAAATGAGTTATAAAATGGCAATTGCAGCAATCGATTGGATGGCCAGCCGAATGAAACAATTGAACAAGAAGAAGCTCGAAGTTCATTTCTTTGGAGGGGAGCCGTTGTATGCACCCGATGTTGTAAGTGTTGCTGTACATTATGCCAGAATGATCGCAGATCAGTATGACCTGCTTCCTTATTTCGAGGTATCTACAAATGGACTGGTTTCTGATAAAATCACACGGTTTGTTACTGATCACATAAATGCTGTGGTTCTGTCCCTGGATGGTCCTGAAGATATTCAGAACCGACAAAGGCCAATGCGCAACAAGCAGGACAGTTTTGAGCCTGCAGTGAGATTTGCCAGGGCTGTCAGTGAGTCCAACACTGAACTCTACCTGCGAGCATGCATCAGTAATGTCAGCGTTCGCAGAATGCCTGAAATTACCGACTGGTTTTGCAGAACATTTAGGCCTTCGATCATCAATTTTGAGAATCTGAAATCCAATAAAGGCTCGCGAGATGCAGGCCTGTTGGAACCGGATCCATATATGTTTGCAGAACAATTTCTCCGATCTCTTCAGATAGCTGATAAGTATAACGTTACTGTTCTTAACTCATCCTTTGCTTCGGAAAAACCTCAATTTTCCTCCTGCCCTGTTGGTAAGGATACACTTATTGTCACTCCGGAGGGGGAGATCAATAGCTGCTATCTATTACCGAATAGATGGGAGGAAAGGGGACTCGATTTGTCCGTTGGAAAAATGAAAGCAGGGGGAATGCACATCTCACAGGAGAAAATAGCCGGATTACGCGATCTGGTGAAGAAAAAGCCGCGTTGCACTTCATGCTTCTGCAAATGGATATGTGCCGGGGGGTGTCATGTAGATGTTACTTATCCGGGATCACCTGTTGTATATGATAATTATTGCAGACAAACCCGTATTCTGGGAATAATTGATATGATGAGAAAGATCGATCAGCCAGGTATTCTCGAAGTCTTTTTGGGAGACGAACAGCAGCTCAGAAAGTTCTCGATGCAGCGCAGTGATAAACTAACGGACTGGAGCAACCATGAATCCTAAGACCAGATATAGCCTGAACGGGCAGATTGAGTATGCGACTGAAGTTAACTGTATCAAGGTTTATTCGGGAGATCTGAACAAAATGGTAGTTATTCCATATCCGGAAGCAGCTTTGTGGAATATGATCCAGCAGGGTTATTCATTTACCGCAATGTCCGATATGCTGGCCCCGATTTTAAAAAAGGATAAGCCGGAAACTGTGCTCTGGATGTTGAAGAATATTGACAGTTGGATCGTCAGCAGTTTATTAAGCTCATAGTATGGCAAATCTTATCATAACTGATTCCTGCAATCGTAACTGTTCCTATTGCTTCGCTACAGGATTCAGAAAATCGGGAGCATTTGAAACAAGCAGCATGAGCCTTTCAAATTTCTTTCATATTCTGGGATTTTTAAAGAATTCCGGTGTCAGCGAGCTTCGCCTGCTGGGTGGGGAGCCTTCTTTGCATCCTGAATTCCTTTCCCTTATCAGACTTGGATTAGATGAGGGATTCAATATCAGCATATTCTCCAATGGATTGATGAAGGAAAATATACTTGCTGAGATTGATCAATTCCCTGATGAAAGAATAAAATTTTGTATTAATTGTATTGATCCTTCCGATGAACATGCTGATCTAAAGGCTCAGAGAAGGGCACTTGCATTTCTCGGAAGAAAGGCGGGACTGGGCATTAATATCTATCGTCCCGGGCAGGATCTGGACTATGTTTTGCCAATGATCGAAAGGTACAACCTTGCTCCTGATATCAGGCTAGGGCTTGCGCATCCTGTTGTACCACCTGCCAATCAATATCTTCATCCTAAATTCTATCAGGCTACAGGTAACCATCTGGCTCGGTTTCTTCAGGATGCGTCCGGCAAGAACGTTCGGATAAGTTTCGATTGTGGTTTTGTCCCATGTATGTTCCCTGAGGAACTTAAAGAAATGATTGAAGAACATTATAAAGACATTGGAAAAAGGTGTAATCCTCTCCCTGATATACTGCCGGATGGAAATGTTGTTTCGTGTTTTCCCCTTTTTCATGCCACTGAAAAGTTAAAGCTGAGTGATTATCAGGATACCGGCGAGATAGGAAAGGTATTTCTTAAAAAAATGGAACCTTTCAGGTCGACCGGGATTTTCCCCCACTGCACGAAATGTGATCTCTTCCTCAAGGGTGAATGTTATGGAGGGTGCAGGGCACAGGTTTTGAACCGGTTTAAGAGAATAGAGAACGGGCAGCCGGTTCCGTCAACGGCATATCTCAAATCAGGCTTGGAAATTATTCAAGCAGGGGGAGGGACGGTCAATGACAGCAGCAAGAAAAATGCAGTCGCCTCAAAATACACCATTCCCTATATTGACCAACCGCCAGAATTCTGGGAAAAACTCAATTCCGTTCATGGGGAAAGCATTCGTGGTATTTATTTTCCTTTGCCAGACACTACAATACCTTCAGGACGTCCGGTTCAACCGATGATACATCTGGCATCTTTCCTGGAAGAAACAAAGTGCAAAAAGAACCTGATCATCAATCCTATCGTTTTACCTGATAAGGTTGAAAAAATCGGACCTTCAATTATTCAGCAAATTGAAAAGATCATCAAAAAAACTGAAATCCGGGAAATTACCTTGTCAAATGTTGATCTGGCACGATTGATCAGAAAGGAATTTCCTGAAATATCCCTTACGGCTTCCACCTTGATGGATATTGCATCATCTTCCCAGTTAATCATGCTGGAAGGATTGTTTGACACTGTCGTTCCTTCCGGAAAGATCCTGAGAAATATAGCAGTATTGAACCAAATCAGAAAATGCTTCCAGGGTGAAATTCGTCTGCTCGTTAATGAGGCCTGTCTACCTGGTTGCGTTCACCGGATACAGCATTTTTATGAAATGGGATCACCAGGTATTAGACATCCTGAGTCACTTTGCCGGGAGCTGCTTTTCCGGCATCCCTGGCTTCGTCTGACCGGTGCATGGATATTGCCACAATTCCTTGACCTGTATGATGGATTATATGATGACCTGAAGCTCGCAGGCAGGAGTACACTGAGAAACCCGGATAATTACCTGAAAGTCCTTACGCATTACTTTAAGGGAAAAGACCTGAGCCCAAATGAGATCGGCGGAGGACCTGCTTCCGTAAACGAGTCTATTGATATTGACCAGGCGTTCTTTAAGCACACTTTGTATTGTGATCATAATTGCTTTTCCTGTAATTATTGCCGGGTCTATTGGGAGAAAAAAATGACAGCAGCTTCCGGCAAGAAAAGTCAGCAGATTCTGAGAAAAAAGAAGAAGAATACGGATAAGTTCGAAAGGGTTATTCAACGGATTGAACATCAGATCCCGCCTGAAACGGATTTTGACAGGATACAGCAGCAATGGGAAAAGGTCCCCGGAGATTACCACAACAGATTGAAAACCATGCCTTCACCTGAATGGCTGGAAAACGGATTACTCCATGGCCCGGATAAGTGCTGGAAGGTCCTTCAGGAGAAGATCTCAAAACCAGTTTCCAGTCCTTATTCGTTATATGTGCATGTTCCTTTTTGCGACAGGAAGTGTAACTTTTGTGATTGTTATTCCATGGCCGTTCCTGAAAGAAACGCTGAAAAAATATCCGAATTTACGAGGCTTCTGCTTTCAGAGATAGCATTGTGGACGCAAAATTCCAATATCACCGAAAGGCCGGTAACAAGCATTCATTTTGGCGGAGGGACTCCTGGCTATTTGCCGCCGGAAAAACTCCATGCTTTAACCGATCGTTTGAGAAAGGGATTGAAAATCACCGACACCACTGAAATAGCGCTGGAGTCCACAACCAGCTTGCTTTCCGGGGAACAGCTTAGGATATTGTCTGAAGCAGGATTTCGCAGGTTACTGGTTGGGGTTCAAACCCTGGATGATCCAATCAGGAAGATTTTGGGCCGAAAAGAAACGGCCCGGGAGGTATTATTAAAACTTGAGGACGCCATGAAAATGGGTTTTGTAGTTTCCGTTGATGTACTCTACGGCCTTCCTTTTCAGCATGCGGGATCATTGTTACATACGTTGGCTGAGTTATGCAAATCCGGAATACACGGTTTCTCCCTGTATCAATTGAACATCACCGATAAGAACAAGGCTTTCTTTGCTAATATTGGAGGTTTTAAAAGATCACCGGTTTATGATTATTTTCTTTTTCAACTGGCAGACCAATATCTCATCCGATCGGGGTATAAGAAGAATCATTTTGTACATTATGCCAAGAAAGAGGATAGAAACCTGTATTACAATCATGTATGCCGGAATGAAGATTTGCTGGCCCTGGGTCCGACGGCAGATGGTATTTTTGATGACTACTACTATGTACATCAGTGGATTGAAGAGTATCTGTCTCATAAACAAATGATTTCTCCTCCACTGCAGGGTGGTGGATATCTTAAGCCCAGGGAACTGGAACGACGTTTGATTAAAGCACGACTGATCGGTGGTATCGTTCCGGAGAGTGATGTCACCTACTTTAAAATGGAGACACTCTTTGAAAAGTGGTTGAGTTATGACCTTATTGAGAAATCGGATAGTGAATTCCGGCTTACCGGTTCCGGATCATGGCATATTTCAAAAATGGTGGAAGAATTGATGCAGTATGGATTATAAAAAATTTGGAAATACTGACTTTTATATTTCTGCACTTGGGTTTGGGGCGATGAGGCTGCCCATTGCACCGCAATCAATTGATTTTACAGAAGCCATATCTTTAATGCATTATGCCTTAAAGACTGGAATCAACTTTTTCGATATCGGGACCTTCTATTGTCATTTTCAATGTGAAAAAGTCTTTGGTCTGGCAATAAATGACCAGAAACCAGCAGTCATTTTAAGCGGCAAAAACACGACCCATCTGTCTGATCCTGGAAACTGGACAGCGCAACTGAAAAATACACTGCATCTTTATAATAGGGAAGCACTGGATTTTTATTTCATCCATTATTTGGAATACAAGTCATGGGAGAAGCATTTTCTGGCAGAAGGGATCATCGAACAGGTTCACCGGGCCAGAAGAGATGGTCTGATCAGGTACCTGGGATTCAGCAGTCATGACACTCCCGGAAACATTATAAAGCTTATTGATGCGGGACCTTTTGATGCAGTTATACTTTCATACAATATGCTCAATCGTACCTATGAAGATGCCATTCAATATGCATACAACAGAGGATTGGGAGTGATCGTTATGAATCCGCTGGCCGGGGGAGTACTTACAGATTCGTTTGTGGATTTTCCCAGGCTTAGAGAATATTTCCATGCAACCATCCCGGCAATTGCTTTAAAATTTGCGTATTCCAATCCACATGTTCATTGTGTCCTTTCGGGAATGCAGACAAAATCAGAAATTGACAGCAACATCCAAATCGAAGGAGGGGAGAGATTTTCCCCTATTGATACTGCGTTCATTAATGAAATGGTCGCGCAGGAAAGAGATGAAAGGCTTGTTCTTTGTACAGGCTGCAATTATTGTTTACCCTGTCCGCAGGGTATTGATATTCCAAAAGTAATCGGCCTATGGAATCAATTCAATATGGTCAAGGGGAAAAACTTCTTTCAGCGGGATTACCACATGCTTGATGTAACGGCTGATTGCTGCATTGCCTGTGAAAGTTGCGAAGAAAGATGCCCGAATCATATCAATATTTCAGTGATTATGCATAAGGCAGGGATTTTATTTGCCTGAGCCAATGAAAAATAAATATATCCTTGCAGGGCGATGTTCAATAGATCATCACTTTCTTGGTAGTCCTCTTTCCCCTGCTTTCAACAGAAATAAAGTACACTCCGGCCGGCATATGATCAAGATGAATCCTGCAAGTGCTTTCTGTACAATGCAACATGTTGCTGAATACAATGTTACCTGTCATATCCTGGATCTCAATGAAAAGCGAACCGGCAGATTTATCCGGGATCATTATTGTAATATCACCGTTGCTTGGGTTCGGATAAATGATAAATGTAATGTTTTGCATTTGTTCAATACCAGAAGAACAATCCTTCACTGTGAGCAACGTTGTGACTGTGCTATCACAACCACATGATGAAGTCAGGTTCTGCACATACTCACCGGTTGTGGTCCACCCGTTATAGCTCTGCCCTTCACAGATCGTGGTGTCAATAGCAATGTCATATTTCGGATTTACCGTCAGGATGGTAATTACATAACTGGTGCTGCCGGTCCCTGATCCCAGTTTGCGCAGGTATTGTCCGGATTCGGTAAGTCCCGCATAACTTTCACCTTCACAAATGGATATTCTTTCATACTGGTCAGTGCTCAGGATGCAAATGTCCTCCTTTGCGATTTCTGCGATACAGGAAGCAGGATCAAGATCAACGGCATCCTGCAGGTGATCAATGGCTGTTGCGGTATCTTCCAGGGCTGCATCGCATAAACCTAATAAAACATAGGCTTTCGCTTTGAGAAAGTTGTTTGCTTTCGGGTGATTGATGGTCTGGAGGGCTTTGGTCTTTGTGTCATTAAAACTTTCAGAATTATAATATTCCCAGGCCTGGTTGTAATACACCTGGGGCGCTAAAACCGATGATGATTCCACTCCTGTCAGATCCGCCAGGGTGTTGGCATAATAACCCACAGCGTCCGCATTATAACCAAGATCAGACATGACCACCCCCTGATTCATTTTGATGCCGGTAAATCCGTAAAACTCCCCAAGGGCAAGACTAACGGCAGTATTAAAGAGCGGTTTGGCTTTTTCAGGTTCATCCAGCAACCTGTAGATCACGCCTTTGTTATTCACAACTGCAATCGGATTAACATCCAGGGAAGCCTGGTAAGCCTCAACGGCACTTTTACCGACCACGCTTAATTCCGTGTGGTCATCAACAATTACGGCCAGATCCAGGTAGTCCGTACTGGTCATTGCAACACCGTCATAAAGGTACTGAAGTTCAATAGCCGTCGCACATAGGCCGGTATGTGGATTGGACATGTTGAGTGGTATGAAGAATTCGGTATTATCCGCATTGAGTGTATATGGTAACGATAATCCAGCTGACAGATTGCTGTTACTCAATTTTATCCCGGTAATGATAACAGGTTTGCCCGGTATTTTATAAAAATCGGTTTCAAATGAAAGAGATGCAGCATTTGTAAATTTTGCATAAAACCTGGTATCAGCATAAATAGCAGCGGCTGCACTGCCATTGTTCACAATGTTTTTTCTGAATTTAGGCCAGCAGCTTTCGGCCAGGCCTCCGCAATCCGAGCGAACGGCATAAAGATAACTGGCATCACAACCTATGTAAACTGTGCCATCACTTCCAATGGCAGGGGAGGAGTAAGAACCCAATCCGGTTGAAAACTCCCATTTTTTGGTGCCATCAGGATTAAGTGCGTACATTCTATTAAGTGATGAGCCAATGAAAATTGTACCGTCTTTCCCTATTGCTGGCGAAGAGCTAACAACTCCGGTGGTTAGAAACTCCCATTTTTTAGTGCCGTCAGGGTTAATGGCATATATTTTGCCGTCCCCGGAACCAACATAGATTGTACCTTCAATCCCAACAGCCGGTGAAGAACTATTAGCTCCGGCAGTTGAGAACTCCCATTTTTTCGTACCGCCAGGATTTATTGCATATATTTTATTATCAAATGATCCGACATAGATCGTTCCGTCACTCCCTATTGCCGGGGAGGAATCAATCCAATTATCGGCAGAGAATTCCCATTTCTTGGTACCATCAGGATTCACAGCATACAATGTATTATCCCAGGAACCTATATAAACTGTTCCGTCAATGCCAATTGCCGGGGAGGAATCCACCCAACTTCCTGTAGAAAACTCCCATTTTTCCGTTCCATCGGGATTAATAGCATACAGTTTAAAATCACTGGAACCGATATATACAGTTCCATTGAATCCTACGGCAGGTGAAGAATAAATTATTCCCCCGGTTGTAAACTCCCATTTTTTTGTACCATCAGGATTTATCGCATAAACTTTATTGTCAGAGGAACCAACATAGATTGTTCCGTCAATCCCAACAGAAGGGGAAGAAATATATATACTCCCCCCGGTTAAAAACTCCCATTTTTTTGTCCCATTCGGATTTATCGCATACAACTTGCTATCCTCTGAACCTACATAAATCGTCCCATCACTTCCAATAGCAGGGGAGGATGAAACATCATTACCGGTTGTGAACACCCATTTCATAGTTCCCGGTGTTTGCGCAAACAGACACCAATGGAAGCAAATAAACACCGAAAGCAACAGGATTCTTTTGGTTATCATGGTTTTCTGGATTTTACAACTGAAGGATCAAAGCAAGAATCAACAGGGATACCAGTAACTTCCACCTGTTGTACAGGTAGAGCAGGTAGAGCAGGTGGAGCAAGTAGTGCAATAGGAGTCACACGAACATACCGGGACACACGTGCAGGTGTGCGGTGTGCAGCCTGAATAGGGATGACAGGAACAAAGATCCGTGCTGCATACGGTATCGCAGGTGCATACCATGTTACAGGCACACGAGCTTACCGGCACACAGGTACATACCGAATGGCAGGAGCAGGTCCCGCCGCTGCTGCCCCCACCCCCTGCAGGAGGCTGTTCCTCGGGCTGCATGATGTGCACCTCTTTATCGGGGACTTTGAGCTTAATGGTATCCCTTATCTCCGGATTATCATTTTGCAATCCGTCGGTTACTTTTAACCTGTCGTTTGGGGGTTTGGTCCGGGCCATAAGTAAGTAGTTATATTAAGCAATTCTATGCACTATATGCTGAGCATGCTGACCAGTTTATCCTTAACCATTCGCCGGTTGAGCAGGCAGCGGTCATGTCCCCGGTCACCATGAAGGTCATCGTGGCCGAGCTTGGCAGCACAATCCCCTGCGCAATGCCATTTTGCAAAACAATCCTTGCAGTACCTTATGTTATCAACCGTTAAATGATGCAGGTAATTCCTTTTTTCCTCATCGATGTTGATGTTCCTGTTTTCATCAATTTTTCCATAAAAGAAATACCTTGATTTTGGATCTTCCAGGGATGTGGTTTCGAAACATGCTGTTATATGACCATCGGGGGTGATAGAGAAACCATCACGTGCAACTCCGCAGAAGGAATCGGCCAGGGTCTCAACCCTGCATCCGGAATAGGTAAATCTTACCTTTTTGTCCCCATGCTTATCATCTATTTTTTTGAAATAACGGGCGAATTTTTCGAGGTTTGTATCGAATTGCCCGCTGGTCTTGCATCTTCCGCATTGAAATACAGGTTCAAAATGTATTGTTCTTGGATGGTAATGCGCTACAATGAAATCGTAACTCTCTTCCATCAGGTCGATGTTATAATCGCTGAACGTGCTTCTTATCCCATAGTTAAAGCCTTTGTTGTCCAGAAATCTGAATGTCCTGTCAACATATTTAAATGAACCCCGGCCATTGGGCAGTGGCCTGTGATAGTCCTGAACATGCGGCAGTCCGTCAAAGGAGATGTTGAGATCAGAAAAATGCCCGGTGATCCATTCAAGCTGTTTCTCACTCAGCAATCCGTTGGTAGCCGAATAAATGCTTACATTCAGATTATTCTTTCTGCATTCTTCCTGGACATAGCCAGTGACCTTTTTTATAAAATTCCAGGGGAGCAAAGGTTCGCCGCCCCCGTGGAAACCGACACTGATGTTTTTATCACCGGTATTTAAAGCATTTTTGATAACCGTTTCAATGGCTGAAACGGCGTAGATCCAATTCATTGTCACAGGAGGATGTTCACCTGCCGAAGCATAACAATAAATGCATCTCAGGTTGCATTGGTTGGTGGGAAATAAGGTGACCCTGGTAGGAGCAAATGCATCCTGTCCGTTTTTCCCTGTTTCAGGTTCGGAGGGACCGTTTAATATACCGTGTTCTTCCAGGTGCTGAAGGACCTTGCGTTGTTTTTCATTCAGGAGATCACTGTCGATCTTGGGTAAGTCAGCCAGCAGATTGATCACATCCTTGTTCGCTCTGATGAGATAGCCTAACTTAGGGGCATAGAGTATGGAAATATCACCCTCATGAGGGATTGTAAAAAGATCACTAGAGATCCTGAATGATTTACTCATTTCTTGCTTCCTTTATTTCTACGAGCATTGTTTCACCATAATAGATAAATCCTTTGTTCTCCATTGATCGTAATGTTGATTCAGCCATAGAAATGAAATCATTTTCCCTGATATTAAATTTAAGGCCCAATTCCTGTGAGTACAAACTGGGATCTCCATGCTTAAGAATGGTTAAGAGGGTTTCTGCCTCAAATCCTTCAAACGTATAAATAACCTTTTCTCCACCCGGCTTATGCGTATACAATTCGACCGAACCGTCATTTAAAACATTCACCCTGAAGGCCGGATTAATTTTTGGAATCTGAGCCTTCATCCGATCACCCGGGGGGGATAATTCAAACGATTTTCCTAATTTAAAATAGCCAAAAGATATTGTTCCTAAAAGGATACCTTTTGTCACAATTTGCAGGAATACACGACGGTTATGTGTTTCTTTCATAAGATCATGACTTTATCAAATAAATTGGCCTGTCAGTGACATCAGTTGGAAAAAATGATGAACAGCGATTCTTCCATGAATACCGGAATAATAGCCATTCTTTCCATCTTTGATCAAATGTAATAAATATCAGGGACTTTGTCAAGTTCTGACTGAAGCGATTTACGGATGCTACCGGGAGTGGCGAATTGATTCAACAAGCTGTGTGGCACATCAAGCGTACTGATCCGAGTATGGTTCTGCTGCTAACCGCTTCCTCATGAAAAATTTCCTTGCTGCATTAAGACAATCGATGAACTGTTATACCGGAAAAAAATTCAACAAACGATATTTCACTGTCAAATGTTCTCAAATAACCTGCATTTCCCAAGATGGCGGCCAATCCCAGCCATTTTTCCTTGATGCATTCAGGAGTGTCTGATTCATGGAAGTTTTCATCGAATGGACACACTGCCGGACATCCCTGCGAACAGTGGAACTGGTTAAAACAATCCGAACACACGACGAGCCTGGAAACGGAACCTGTCTTCATCCTGTTCTGTTTCTCCCGGTGCATTACCAACTGACCCTTTTCAGGATGAAATTGGCCATAGAAATACTGATCATATTCATTTTCATAATTCTGGGTATGAAAGAAACAGTTTGTCAGAAAACCATCCGGAGTTATTGTCAGGTTATCCTGCAGGATCATGCAATACCTTCCGTGATAATCTGTGATCCTGGAACCTGAGAAGCAGACCTGGATCCCGTTTGCATCGCCATAAGCCCTGGCCTTAGTAAAATTATATGCAAATTTCCCGGGATCAGGTATTAAATCCTTCCGGAGTGATTTTTCAGGGACATTAAAAACCGGATAAAACTCGACACGCTTTATGCCGGCCCTGTTGAAATACTCTGCCAATTCTTCCATCCTTTCCACAGAAGCCCCGGAAATGGTACAGCGTACAGACAGTCTCCCGGGATCCATCAGATCACTGAAGATACCGACCGTTTTTCTGACCTGGGGGCTGGTATTTCTCCCCAACTTATCCTTTCGGTATTTGTCGTGTATTTCCGGAGGGCCATCCCATGAAAGCGTTATTCCGTGAAAGATGCCGGCAGCCCATTTGGCCGTTTTTTCAGGGATAACGCCATTGGTGGTACAGAAGGGCAAAAACTCCAGATCATTTTTCTGCGCAACAGATTCGGCAATATGAATGAGATCTTCGATTTTTCCCAGGTTCATCAGGGGTTCGTTGCCGCCGTGAAAACCAAGGATAAAGGGCTGCTTCCTTTCCCGGCAATTTTTGGCCACAAACCTGGCAGCTGCATCAACCGCGGCGGAAGCCACAATTGTTTTCGGATACAACTCTTTGTCCGGCACATAACAATACTGACACTGAAGATTGCATTGGTGACTGGTGTATATTGTCAGGCAAACAGGCTTGAATGCTGTTGTCACAGGATCCATGCCTTCCATGAGATCCATCATAATTCCAATCTTTCGTTTGTCAGGCAGTACAATTGTTCCTTTTCCGGTAATGTCAATTATCCTGCCTTCCAGCGGAAGATAAACAATTCTACCTCCTGGGAACGAGATCTCATACCGGTGGGATGTTGAAGAATTATTCATGTGAGCTTTGTGTACTCAATGACTCTGGGGTGGTCATTTACACCCAGTTTTGGCATAATCTTTAACAGATAAGCATCGGATCCGGTTTTCGTAAAGTGATCTGGATGAATGAAATATGACCGATCTGCCCTATGATAGTTACTTAGGTTTTCATCCACCTCATCAGAAATTCTCCCCGGGGAGAATATTGTTTCAAGAAATCCATCCTTCGTAAGCTTTTCATGATCTTCTTTAAACAGCGTACCCATGGTTATTCTTCTTCCATACATCTGATGCTCCTTTTTCATGAGCGAACAGTTGTTTATTTTTATGTTAAAATCATTCTCGGCACAAAAAGAACTTATTTTCTCAGTATTCAGCAAGCTTTTCTGATGATAATCCATAGGCATACTAAGGTTCATAAGGAACCGCCCTGCCGGAGCATTCTTGCTGTTCGGATCACCTGCAACCAGGAGGTATTCATGAAGATTTAAATAGTCTACCCGCATTTTCTCCAGCAGAGGTATAGTCTTAATGAGTTTTTCAAAATCATCGGGTATGGATGGAATTTCAACCGTTACATGCTCAAAGATTTCTGATGCATCTGCAATGGATTCTAAAACCAAGGGATCATTATAACCGGAAGCGGCAATATTAAAACGCAATTCGTTTAGTCCGGCGTTTTTTAAATCAACGAGCTGTTCCTTTTTGATATCGATTCCATTGGTATAGGCCCAATAGTATAACTGTGGCTGATTCTTTTTAAAAAAATCAAGCCAGGAAAGCATTCTGTCATAAACAATAAAACATTCTCCTCCTGAAAAACTAATCCCCTCGAAGGGGTATAATTCCAGATATCCCAGTATGGTGGATGGATCATTGCCCAGGGCAGAATTAATAAGATCCCTGTTTTTAAAGGGAGCAGGACAAAATGTACAGGCAGCATTGCACTGATAAGTAAGGAAAATGCATAACCATTTACCATTCTGACAGGCTTTACAGCCTTTGGAATAATTATCCTTAAATGCCATAATTAAAATCCTTATTACCGGAATAAAAATAAGTTAAGTAAATGGTAATATTTGCCAAAGCACACAATTTTATTTATGTCATGTCATGATGCTTCTTCGTTGATGACAATTCCATACATTATTGGACCGGGGCTGTCTCAAAGAACCTTTGCAGGCATTAAAACAGTGCTTTGTCTATAACAATTTCCTGATGATCCATAAGATTCCAGTAAGAATGATACTGAGGAGAATCATGGTAGTGACCGGGAAATAGAACCTGAAGGTCTCCTTTTCAATCCTGATATCGCCGGGCAAATGACCGATCCAGTTTAATTTGTTGCCGGCAAAATGAAGGATGAGTCCGGCAAGGATAAGGATAACTCCAGATAGTATCAGAATCCTGTTAAGTGTAGACATGGGTATATTTTAAATACAAATTTACGTTGAAAATCATGGGGAGTAAGGGGCTTATTTAGATGAAATTTATAACCAAAAAATTCTCACGACCGGACAATTGCATGTAAATTTGCAACCGAATAGTTGCATTAAATAATCTTGCAATGAAGCGCGATGTTTTTCAAGCCATTGCCGACCCCACACGAAGAGCAATTCTGGTATTAATTGCCACCCAGGCAACGACCCCAACTGCTCTGGCAGGAGAATTCAACATAACCCGTCAGGCAGTTTCCAAACACATAAAAATTCTTACAGAATGCCAGTTATTAAAACAGGATAAAGTCGGCAGGGAGATTTACTATCATTTTGATGCGGTTAAAATGAAGGAAGTAGACAAATGGTTGGACCAGTTTAAAAAGCATTGGGAAGATCGTTTTGATCGGCTTGACAAGTTATTCATGAACTTAAATTCAAACGAAAATGAAAAGTAACCTGTTGTTAATGAATTTTTCCGTTGATAAGGAAAATAATAAAATCAAGGTAAGCCGTGAATTTGCTGCACCGGTCTCAAAAGTATGGGCAGCATGGACGGAGAGCCAATTACTGGACCAATGGTGGGCGCCAAAGCCCTGGCAATCTAAAACCAAAGTTATGGATTTCAGGGAAGGCGGATACTGGTTATATGCCATGGTAGGACCGGATGGAACTGAAATCTGGGGCAGGTCGGATTACAAATCCATTTTACATTTGAAGAAATTTACCGGTCAGGATGCTTTTTGTGATGAAAATGGCAAAATTGATCTGAAGTTACCAAGTCCAACTTGGAACGTGGAGTTTAAGCCAGGATCGGGTACAACATTTGTTGGTGTCGAAATCAGTTTTAATGAATCTTCGGATGTAGAAAAGTACATGGAAATGGGCTTTAAAGAAGGATTTACCGCTGCTCTGGAAAACCTTGACAATCTGTTGAATGCAGACTGAATCAGCACAATGCAGGTTGGCATGGAAAATTCGCCGGGTCGAATTGCATGGGTATTTTCAAATGCCATCGATTTTTGCTGCCAGTATAAAGTCGTTCTCCGACAATCCGTTTATTGCATGGGTCCAAAGTTCCACAACAAGACGTGCATAATAAACGTGCAAAACCGGGTGATGCCCTTCCTGTTCAGCCAGGTCGGCCACCTGGTTCACAAAGTCAATGGTGTGCCTGTAATTCACAAAGGAAAATTCACGGGATATCTTGTTTTCATCCACGATCTTCCAATCGCCGTGCAATTGTTCCATGAATGAACCGATTTCAGATTTTTCCAGTGGCGCAACGCCGCCTTCACAGGGTTTGCACTTGTTCTGTCTCAAATTCATTTTTGCAGACATTGGTTATTCCCTGGTAAACAATTGAGGGGACAAGTTGTTTCAGGCAGAACCGGACAGGCAAATTTCTGAAGTTCACAGGATCCAAAATAAATTTATCTTCAGATAGCATTAAGGCTTAACTTTGGCGGGAATACTTTTCATGTAATTAACTCATCCGATTTAAATTCCGATCCATTGAATCCGAATTCGTTTGGCAAGTCATACAAAAGGTTGCGATTACCAGATGGCGCTAAAGTGGTTATTATTGGCGGCGGACCTGCCGGGTCATTCCTGGCTATTGATCTTTTAAGGTATTCTAAAAAGATCGGTTTATCGGTAGCGGTCATCATCATGGAAAAGAAGAAGAGCATGAATATTGATGAACAAAAAAGATCGGAATGCCATATAGGAGAGTGTAATTATTGTGCAGGAGGATTAAGTCCGAAGATTGGGGATGCCTTAAAGAAGATGGGGCTCCATCTGCCTGTCGGAATCATTATGGACAAGGTGGTTATCATAAATATCTTTGCCGATTGGAAAACAATATCGCTGGAGGTTTTGAAAGAAATGACCTCGGTATACAGAGGATCAAGGCCCGGGGGCAGAAGTGACAGTATTTATAATTTTGATACTTTCTTATTGGAAAGCGCCGCAAAAGAAGGCGCAGTGATTATCAATTCGGAGGTTACTGATCTGCAATATTCCGATGATGGAAGGGTTGTTGTGCGTTATGACGGCAACAGTCAAATAATTGTATCAGACTTTGTTGCATTTGGAGGAGGGGTGAACGGGGTAGTGGGTGATAGATTTGATGTTGGAAAGCAGCCCGTCTCCTACCTTCATAAAATGATTCCGGGATTCAAGCCCCCCAGGTTAAGAAAGGCCATAATATTTGAGCTGCAGGGAGGAGACACCGACCGGTTTATGCATAAAATAAACAGAGAGCTCTATTTCATACTGCACGGATCACGCAACCTGAAATTAGAGATGATCTCCATAGCGCCCAAGGGAAAATACATCACCGTGGTATTAATTGGTAAAACCATCGACAATGCAACCACAAAGGATAACCTGAGGATAATAAATGAATTTATGGGTTTGCCCCACATAAGAAAAATACTCCCGCAGGGGGTAAAACTAAAGAATATTTGCATTTGCACCCCCAATATGGTCACCGGAGTAGCTAAGAATCCTTATGGTGACAGGATTGCGGTTATCGGAGATATGTTTACCTCCAATTTGTACAAAGACGGGATAGGCTCTGCCTATGAAATATCAACCAGACTTTCTGAAACCATCTTAACAAGGGGTATCGATACAGGAAGCCTCAGAGAAGGATACGGTCCGGTGATCAGAAAATACCGGACAAATAACACCCTGGGTAAACTGGTATTTTTGTTCATCAGAGTATGTTTCAGCAGCTCTTTGTTAAGCAGGATAATATACCAGGCGGTTATCACAGAAAGAAAAACGCAGGCACTGGAGCACAGAAGACTTGAGAAAATCTTATGGAATACGGCAAGCGGAGAAGATACTTATAGTAATATCCTTGTTGCGATGTTCCATCCCTTTGTAATATGGTCGATTTTTACCGGGGGACTTTTGGTAACAGTAAGAAACTACATTACTGAATTATTCTTTGGCCTGGTATGGGGTAATTTTGGACGATTTACAACCGGGGTTCAGAAGGAGGTATTTGATGCCAGGACAGAAGCCATTAGGAAAGAGTTTTCCGGGAATCTGGGAAGAGGATCGTTGGATTTTGAAAGAATGTATTCCATCAGAATCAGCGCTCCAAGAGATAAAATTTACGAAGAACTGGGTAATTTCGGGGATAAGGACAGGAAGTATTTCAAACCAAGATTTATAGATATCAGAAGAATATCAGGTGAAGCAAATCAGCCAGACAGTATTATTCGTTATCATATTTATCCGGATCAATTATCATTCAGTCTGCAATTGTTAAAGGCAATTCCCGGGAAACATATTAGTTATGAGATTTTAGACGGCTTTGGCAGGGGCGGGATATTTTTCTTTGAGATAGATCCACTTAAGAAGGGCAGTGAGTTTATTGATGGTGAATTTATGTTATCCATTTATGTTGGTTTCAATTTCCGAAACAAACTCCTTAAAAAGTTATTCCCGGCTTTTATGCACGATGTTTTATGGAATTATTCCCTGTGCCAGCTTAAGGACGTGATCGAGTAAAACACTGGCAAGTATAAAGATTCCGCACAAATTGAAGATTCTGTATTGGTTGAGGAATCTGACAACGGAATGGGAATACCCGGTCATCAGGGATAGATGATTCCCAGGGAATTTTGCATCATGTTTTAACTATCTTTAAGAGGATCTGAGATTATGGTGATTGACTCCGGATGTTCATGAAACCTGAATTCAGCCTTTTGCAGCATTTCCTTTAAAATCTGGCCGTCCTGCAACGCATCAAAATCAACCTCCTCATAATGCCAGTTTATGATAAGCTTTTTAATGCTGTTATTGACATCAAGTGTTTTCAGGAGCTTATGGAGCAAATGCGAGCAGCCGGTGTCAACATATTCAAGATTTATATCGAATGTTACAGTCTCAACCTCCAGGTTACCTGCCCAATCAATCAGGGGTTTGTAGAAGTCAACAATGTGCAGACGCAAGGAACGTCCCTCAATGAAAAGTCTTCCATCCGCTCCAAACCTAATGGCCGGAGTAGAATCCGTTGCTTCAATATTGATAGATTCCATGATAGGTGAGATTAGTTTTCAATTGTTTTTTATACGATAAATGACATAAAACATATTTTTTTTTTGATCGTTGGGCGCTGGTGTTATATGAACAGGCCTTTTTATATTATGAATGAATAATACTCCCGCAATCCGGGGCTTTGTTGTTGATACAGCTTAAACTGAGCATAACTCAGTGTCTTCCATGACCCGACTTAATGCTGTGCCTGACCACGAGGGAATCATCCGACAACAGGAATTCCCTGGTAGAATCAGGCAAAAAATCGAGCACATCCATGAGCCGGTCTTCCTTAATGGCCTGCCGAACCTTTGATGCACTGATGTAATCAGGCAAACCATTGATATCAGTCCCGATTGCCTTGCGTTCCACTTCAATAACATCAACCCCAAAGCCAGGTAAAATAGACTTCATGGCATTGTTATAGGCTTCAGTAGTTTTACAATGCACCTCGGTTCCTACATAGCGCCTTCGAATCTTCAACACAGGAACTATATATTTTGCAAATACGGTCACATCCAGTTCAGCCTGTTTCTGCATCACCTCATCAATCGCTTCACATTTCAAGAAATAGGAAGGGAAAATGGCACCCGATACTACATACATACCGCCCCGTACCATCACTACATTAGCAAGATGTTCAATTCCTTTATGAATCAATTCAAAACGCACAGAAAAAGGAAAGGCCGATCTTTCTTCTTCCACAACAAAAAGATAAACAACTTCATTTTCCAGGGCAGCTTTCTCGATCAGGAATTTATGTCCGTTTGTAAATGGATTGCAGTTGACTACAATTGCAGCAACAGCTGATGTATTCGCAGGTAGAATTAATGTTTTAAGATAATTCTGATAGGTGCGGATGGATTCAAAACCGAGTTCCAGCACCGTAAAGAGTGGTGGGGCAGTGGCAATTTCATTATATCCCAGTCCGCGGAAATGTATTGCATTTTCAGGACGGGTAAAAACGAAAGTATGCTTATAAATTTTTAACAGCTTCTCCGTCAGGTAGGTAACTATCAGAGCGAAGGCAGTGGTGTCGCGAAATTTTGGTGCAACCGCCACATATTTTAAAATTCTGCCCTGATGGGATCCCGTTCCAACCAGTTCTCCCTTCAGATTGTAAACAATCATGGTACATTCCACCTCCGAAGGGTCGAAGTCAAACCCCAAAGGGGAAAGAAAATCTTTTAGTCTTTTAACATCGAACGGACTTTCCAGATCGATCGTTTCCTGCCGAAAATCAGTATCTTCAAAATTCATGGATCATGTTTTATCCACCATGTAAATTTATCTGTGTCACCTGATGTAATCAATGAATATACAAAAATGGTCAAAGCCAGCAGATCAGCAGAACCTCCCGGGGAAATATTTTCTTTTGCACAGTAATCCATTAATTGCCTGTAACTTTCAGGATTAAAATGGGTTAACGCATTACCCGATAGAATTTTAAAGTTCTTCAGTACGTCAAGGTTGCTGCGGTAAATAATATTCGTATCATTGTTGTGTGCGGCTATTGAGAGAAAAGCCTTTTGCAGTGCTTCTTCATTCAGTTCCCTGTATTTGAGCAATTCCGGAAGCCCAAACTCAAAAACCATAGGAAATCCGCTCTCTGCCTCCCCTCTGGCTCCTGAAACAGAATACCTGCAATAGATATCTTCACCATGTGTTTTCTCTCTCGGATCTGGATACTCCAGTTCTTTGTGAATTAAATCCTTACAAATCTGTTTTATTATTTCTCGGAACTTTTCAGTCTCGAACTTTTCCTGCCCGGCGAACAAATAACCAAGGGCAAATAAAGATATGCCCATAAGAAAAATGAGCCCTTTTTGTGTATTTACGTTCTGTGTACTGGAAAACATGGCAGTTTCCATTCGTAGGCCAATATTACGCACAATGGGGAGTGCCTTGACCAGGTCATTTGCATGAAAAGCAAAACCTGCCTGAACCAAATCAGCAAAATAAGCCGAAATAGCAGCCGAGGAGTCGATGAAAGTCCGAAAACTCATATCGGTATGACTACCGTTGCTGAGTTTATCAACCAAACCGGGTTTCGGTGTCAGGGATATTTCATAAAGAATGGCTTTAAGGGCCAGGGAAGAAATCTCTCTGCTCAGCTCCGCTTCGCGATGATGGGTACAAAACATTTCCATCTTCGAAAACATGAATTTTCTTAATTCGTTCAGATCATGTGCTTCTTCGTGCCTGCATATATCAGCAGGCTTCTGACGGCAGAAAAAGCAGAGCTTGGCCTTTCCTGACGAAACCGGATCACCTGTGCCATCAGTCAAATCTACATCCAGAAATCTTCCTAAAGGATGTCTTTCTTCAAATTGTTCACATAGCTGCTTAATTTCAATCGTTGTTATTTGTGTAGCTGAAAATGGTGCGATAAAAAAATCGCCGGCCATATCCGTTTGATAGATTGCGCCTTCGTGGTTGACCGAAATACGGTTGGCTTTTAAAAAGTAATTTAGATCCTCCAGGCAGATATAAAAGAACTTTTGCGTAATGGTATTGCTTTTCGGAAAACCGGGAACGTTCAGGCTTAAACTAACCGATGGGATTCCTGTGAGGGCAATCTTTTTGCGAAGATTGGCCCGCTCATCCCGGGAATCTAATAATGACTGCAGTGGTTCGATGGCTTTCAATACAGTTTATAATCACTTTTCTCCACGATCTGATGAATTACATCGATTACGGTACCATCACGATACTCAACAATTCCCACGATTTTATCAGTATATTCAAGTGGGCTTGGTATTCCTGTAATTTTGTCCACTTCAATTTCGAGATCGTGTATATCCTTAATGTTCAGGCCTGCCTTACGAAGATTTACTTCCAATTCTTTAAAAGCCGGATTCACACAAATCCCCCTTTCCGTGACAAGAACATGAACCGTTTCACCAGGTGTTACGATGGTGTGAACACGCTTTTTTATAATGGGGATCCGTCCACGAAAAGAAGGACAAACAACCACCGTTAGTTTTGCTCCTGAAGCTGTATCTGAATGACCACCGGAAGCACCGCGGACATATCCTTCGGAACCTGTGATCACATTTACATTAAAATTCACATCAATTTCAAAGGCCCCCAGAACCACAACATCAAGCTTATTGGTAATACAGCCGCAATTAAAGGGATTGGCATATAAAGCGGCAGGGATTTCTATGTGCCTGCGGTTGTTAAACAATGAATTACTCACCGCGGCATCAAAGGACTGAACATCGAAAATTGTCTCGAAAAGCCCATCATTGAGCATATCTACGCAATAAGAGGTGATCCCTCCCAGTAAAAAACTGCCTTTAATCCCTTTTTTCTTCATCTTGTCACGGATGAATTTGGCCACAGCGAGCGGGGCCCCTCCGGCACCTACCTGAAAGGAAAAGCCGGGCTCGAAGAATCCAGAATGTTCAATGACCTCGGCTGCAAGTTTGGCAATTCTCAGGTCCATGGGTGAATTTGTGATACGGGTAGTACCGGTAGCAATTTTTGATGCATCACCAATTGAATCGACTACCACCACATGGTCAATAAAATTCTGCGTTATGGAAAGTGGTATGCAGGGATAATCCACCAGGTTGTCGGTAACAACTACCACTTGTTTGGCGTATCTGGCGTCGATTACGGCATAGCCAATCGAACCAAAGGCTGATTTTCCATGAGTGCCTGTGGCATTGCCCTCGCAATCTGCAGCAGAGGCTGCAATAACAGCCAGGTCAATTTGTATTTTGCCTGTGTGAATCCCGCGTACGCGTCCACCGTGAGACTGAATTACGACTGGAATGTTGAGCACGCCCCTGGCAATAGCCCGACCAAGCTGACCGCGTATTCCTGAAGAGAAAATCCTGGTTATTGTTCCATCCTCCAAAAAAGGAAGAATCGGGTCATGACATTCATTCAGCGAGGAAGAAGCCAGCGTGATATCACGGATCCCCATATTATGAAGGATGGTGAGTGTTTTGGCAAGAAGAATATCGCCATTACGCAAATGATGGTGAAAAGAAATCGTCATCCCATTGGTTGGTCCGCTTCGTATGATGGCTTCTTCCAGAGAATTGCAAAGCTTACTCTGATGAGGTAAATAAGCCTTGTTTGGTGGCGGGATAGTAGGTTCATCCATCCATCCTTTGCGTAGTTTTGTTAACGCTCCCTGAAATGGCTCCAATTTTCCTATTCCTTCAACGATCGGAGGGATTTCCCGCCCTAAGCTGTTTAACATGATGAGGACAGTTTTAATACATGCATACTATTCAGATGAAGAATTCTTCAGTGTTTTAATAATCGGGTAAACTATCTGACGCTGGTATCTCAATGTTGGCGAGTTTCAAGATATACTCCGCACGGTGAACCACCGGAGCATCGATCATCTTCCCATCAATGGCAAAAACACCGATGCCGGCAGCTGTATTTGTTCGGAATTCCTTAACGATACGATATGCCTTGCGGATCTCCTCTTCCGTCGGTGCAAAAACTTCATGTATTATATCAATCTGCCGGGGATTAATTACGGCTTTTCCGGTAAATCCTATTTTTTTTGCATACTCGGTTTCTTTTCTCAAGCCTTCCTCGTCGTTCACATCAGGGAAAATCGTATCCAGTATATCGATGTGACTGGCCTTTGCAGCCATCACAATGCGTTTACGGGCAAAATCAATGCCAGCACCGTCCGGTGTATAGATAATATTCATGTCGGAGGTCAGATCCTGTCCGCCCACCGTTATCGCGTCAATACGCTGGAACTTGCTGGCAATTTCGAATACGTTTTGAACACCCATCGCAGTTTCAATCATGGCATGTATGGTCATTTGGTTATGCGGAAGCCCATGCTGGTCCTCAATGGTTTCAATTATTTGCAGAAGCTTGACTATATCTTCTGCAGATTCGGTTTTTGGATACCGGATCGCAGAAGGCTGCAAAGGAACAATTTCCTTAAGATCAGCCATTCCAAAGGGAGTACTCAGGTGATTGATCCTGACACAAACTTCCGTATCGTAAAAATCGATTGCTTTTATCATGTTTCTTACCAGGATACGCGCGGAGTCCTTTTGATTAAGGGCGACGGAATCTTCCAGATCAAGCAGTACACTATCGGCCCCGTAAATTCCACCCTGCTGGATCATAGCCGGATTATTTCCGGGAAT
>DIAS01000119.1:467-4124 GCA_002415855.1 Bacteroidales bacterium UBA5072 | reverse complement strand
CCCCCCGCCAAGGCGGGGCAGGCTCTTCAAAGGGGGAATTGGCAAGTAATAAACCAGCAACCAGAAACCAGAAACCAGAAACCAGCCCCAAGCAACCAATTACAATGATAAAGCCCCAAATCCCCATCACCTTTTGCGCCTCAATTGCATTGGCAGCCTGTTCTCAACCAAACAAAGAAAAACAACTTCCAAACATAGTTTACATCCTTGCTGATGACCTTGGCTATGGAGACCTGAGCTGCTACGGTCAGCAGAAATTCTCCACACCGAATATTGACAGGCTGGCTCAGCAAGGAATGCTGTTCAGGCAGCATTATTCAGGGTGTACCGTAAGCGCTCCGTCACGCTCTTGCCTGATGACTGGTCTTCATACGGGACATACACCTATAAGGGGTAACAAAGGCTGGGAGCCTGAAGGACAGTGGCCTCTGCCGGCAAATTCATTTACTGTAGCTGAAATGCTTAAAATGAGAGGATATTTTACAGGCGCCTTTGGAAAATGGGGACTGGGTTATATTGACACTGAAGGAGATCCCAATTCCCAGGGCTTTGATGAATTCTTTGGCTATAACTGCCAGAGCTTGGCTCATAATTATTATCCTGATCATCTGTGGCATAATCATGATAAGATAGCAATCTTTAAAAATGACAGCAGCAGGACAGGAAGCTACAGTCCGGATTTGATACATGAAAAAGCACTGGCGTTTATTGAACAGAATAAGAACAAACCATTCTTCCTTTTTTATCCGACAACCATTCCTCATGCTGAACTATTTGCAAAAGAGGAATATATCAGGAGGTTCAGAGGAAAATACGATCCTGAGAAATCATTCAAGGGAACTGATGAGGGTCCGGATTACAGGCTGGGACCCTATGGATCACAACCTGAAGCTCATGCTGCATTCGCAGCAATGATCGCGGAGCTTGATGATTATGTGGGTGAAATCATAGAAAGAATAGAAATCCTCGGTCTTGAAAATAATACTGTTATATTCTTTGCATCCGACAACGGACCTCACATTGAGGGAGGAGCCGACCCTGATTATTTTGACAGTAACGGTCCTTTGAATGGGTACAAACGCGATGTGTATGAAGGAGGGATCAGAACAGCGATGTTGGTAAAATGGCCTGGGAAAATCAAAGCCGGATCCGTTTCTGACCATGTTTCTGCATTCTGGGATGTTATGCCGACACTGGCCGAAATTACAGGGGCAGATATCCCGAAAGGAATTGACGGTATATCATTTCTCCCCGAATTAATGGGCAAAAAACAGAAAAAGCATGAATTTCTGTACTGGGAATTCCATGAACAGGGTGGCAAAATGGCAGTAAGAATGGGAGACTGGAAAGCTGTGAAGATGAATATCGATAAGGTCCCGCAGGGTTTGACTGAACTTTATGATCTGGCAGCCGACGAAGGTGAAACAACTGATCTGTCAGGTTCAAATCCTGAAATTGTCAAGAAAATGGAGGAAATCATGAAGCAGTCACATACAGCATCAGAAGTTTTTCCATTTGCATACGAAAAATGATTTTTAAGACTTTGTGATCCTTTGTTATACCCTTGGAGTACAATCGTGGTTAAATTTTTTTTACCCCAGGTAACACAAAGGATTGCTCAAAGTACTACAAAGGAATTTTTATTGATTATGAAAACAGGAAAAATTATTTCAGGAATCCTTGGATTACTTTCTGCTGCAACTCAATTTTCCAGTGGTCAATCCTCCGAAAAACCTAACATTATCATAATTTATGCTGATGATCTTGGCTATGGTGACGTTTCCTGCTATGGTGCAACCAGTGTGAAAACACCAAATATCGACAGGCTTGCCAGTCAGGGACTTAGGTTTACGAATGCCCATTGCACATCAGCAACGAGTACACCTTCGCGTTACTCTCTGCTGACTGGTGAATATGCCTGGAGAAAAGAAGGAACAGGAATCTTACCAGGTGATGCTTCAGCTATAATTAAACCAGGCCGGGTAACAATTGCGTCAGTCATGAAAGATGCCGGATATAAAACGGGTGTCGTAGGCAAATGGCACCTGGGTCTGGGACCTGAAGGAGGTCCCGACTGGAATGGGGAGATCAGACCAGGTCCGCTGGATATCGGGTTTGATTATTGTTTTCTCATCCCTGCTACTGGTGACAGAGTACCATGTGTATTTGTTGAGAACAGGAGAGTAGCCGGACTTGATCCTACCGATCCTATCACTGTAAACTACAAAGAAAAGACTGGTGATTGGCCAACTGGAAAGGAAAATCCGGAACTTCTGAAAATGCACCCAAGTCACGGACACGATATGACAATCGTAAATGGGATAAGCAGGATCGGTTACATGACTGGAGGCAAATCAGCTCTGTGGGTAGATGAAGATATTGCTGATGTTATTACTGCACAGGCAATAAAGTTTATTGTTGAAAATAAGACCAGGCCTTTCTTTCTTTATTTTGCAACCCATGACATCCACGTCCCAAGAACCCCGAATAAGCGTTTTGTTGGTAAAAGCGGTATGGGACCAAGGGGAGATGCAATTCTGGAATTTGACTGGTCAGTTGGTGAAATTATGAGAGCAGTTGAAAAGTTAAACCTTGATCAGAGAACCATTATTCTGGTCACCAGTGATAACGGACCTGTCGTTGATGACGGGTACAAGGATCAGGCTGTTGAACTGCTTGGCTCGCATAAACCTGCAGGACCTCTCCGTGGAGGCAAGTACAGTGCTTTCGATGGAGGGACAAGGGTTATTTTTATTGCCAGGTGGAAAGAGAAAATCAAGGAAGGTATCTCGGATGCATTATTCAGCCAGATTGATCTAATGGCATCATTCGCTGCCCTTTGCGGAAATAATCTGCCTGATGGGGCTGGTCCAGACAGTTTCAACAATCTTGAAGTATTGATAGGCAAATCAAAAACTAGTCGGGAATGGCTTGTAGAACAATCTGCATCCGGCAGACTATCAGTTATCAGAGGTGACTGGAAATTTATTGAACCGGGTCCGGGAGTCAAAATCCAATCAAATACCAACACTGAGACCGGTAATGATCCCTTACCGCAGCTTTATAATCTGAAAACGGATATCGGTGAAAAAAATAACCTGGCTCCTGAAAATAAGTTTATTGTTAATGAATTAACAGAACTTCTTAAAAAAATAAGAGAAAATAAAATGGCAAATTAAAAACTTACAATGAGAGTTTAGGTGGCATTTATTATGTGGTAAAAATTAGTTATGAATAACTTGAAGTCTATAATTACCTTTGGAATCACTGCATCAATTCCTTTTTCGTGGCTGCTATCTTTCGGAAAACCTGAGAGTCCAAGACCCAATATCATCTTTATCCTTGTCGATGATCTTGGTTATACTGATCTCGGCTGTTATGGCAGCAAGTTCTACGAGACTCCGAACATAGACAGGCTATCAAAGGAGGGAGTGCTATTCACCGATGCCTATGCCTCTTGTCCTGTCTCTTCACCAACAAGAGCTTCAATTATGACTGGAAAGTACCCGGTAAATACCGGTATTACAGACTGGATCCCAGGGCGACAGGCAACGAACAGCGGAGGTCCGGAAGATAAACTTATCGCCCTTCCTTTTAAGTTACAGCTTGACACGGAAGAAGTGACGATTGCCGAAGTACTTAAAAAGAATGGTTACA
>DIAS01000119.1:0-187 GCA_002415855.1 Bacteroidales bacterium UBA5072 | reverse complement strand
CCGGTAAATGGCATCTCGGAGCTGATCCAAAATACTGGCCTGAAAATCAAGGATTTGATGTAAACAAAGGAGGGTACAATGCCGGTCAGCCAAATAAAAGTAAAACATCGAACGGTTATTTTTCACCCTACGGAAATCCAAGGCTTGAGGATGGTCAGGAAGGAGAATACCTTACTGACAGACAGAC
>DIAS01000163.1 GCA_002415855.1 Bacteroidales bacterium UBA5072 | reverse complement strand
TTGATGAATTATTAATAATGTTTATCTTATCAAATCGAACTGTTAAGCATTGCGGATTATCCATTGCGGATTGTGGATTTTGAATTGCGGATTTTTAAATCCGAAA
The DNA here is from genome assembly GCA_002415855.1 of Bacteroidales bacterium UBA5072. Taxonomy (GTDB): domain Bacteria; phylum Bacteroidota; class Bacteroidia; order Bacteroidales; family UBA10428; genus UBA5072. The sequence goes on along the minus strand of DIAS01000163.1, from coordinate 4,074 downwards.
TCATAAATCCACAATCCGAAATTCAAAATTACCCCGAAAATATTATAACAAATATAAGCGACAAATTACCTATTCCTGAAGAATATTAACATTTATTCCTGATGGATACCTGGCATCATGATAGATCCTTTGTGTTGCCTTCTGGAAATCAGTTTCGGAACATTTATAAATATTCACGAATTTCTGAGGGTTCCTGTCGACAAGCGGGAACCATGAATTCTGTACCTGGATCATGATCCTGTGGCCTTTCTTGAATGTATGGGCCACATCAGGTATCTCATAATTAACTTCTGTTATCTTTCCTGGAACGAAAGGCTCGGGTTTCTCAAAACTGTTACGGTATTTTCCGCGAAGAACCTCACCCCTGACAAGCATCTGGTATCCGCCCAGCGGGACCTTAACATCCTTACCTGTTCCAGCCTGAGTGTCATCAGGGAAGACGTCGATAAGTTTTACAACATAATCTGCATCGGTTCCTGTTGTTGTAACAAACAGATCAGCTGCAACCGGACCGGTTAAGGTTATATCTTCCTTAAGAATATCTGTCTTGTAAACCATTACATCTGGTCGGCGGGAAGCAAATCTCTGGTCATCGGTCATATATTCGGCAGTCCGCTGCGAATGGACATCCTCTGTATAGGGCACCGGATTCATAGGATCTGAAACATATTCATCATAGCTTGTTTTTACAGAGGGTTTTTCAAATGAAGCTGATTCACCGGGCAGTAAATACAAACTTTTTTGCGTAATGTTTTTCGGAGGCCATGTTTTAAAAGTCCTCCATTCATTTGAACCTGTAACAAATATTGTTGCTTCGGCAACAGAAGGATTTCCTTCACCTTTCAGATAATAATCAAAAAACATCTTTTCCTGCTCCATGAATTTATCATTTGCGTCAAATCCCCAGTAAATATTTCCCAGATTTTCACCCTTTCCGAATGCCCATTGGCCATGTGACCACGGACCCATCACAAGGACGTTTACAACCGACTGAGGATTCTGGGTTTCGATAGCCTTATAGGTGTGAAGCGCCCCGTAAAGATCTTCTGCATCGAACCAGCCCCCGACAGTCATAACAGCTGGTTTTACGTCCTTCAGATACTCTCTTGGATCCCTCTCTTTCCAGAATGAATCATAATCGGGATGCGCCATTGCATCATTCCAGAATTTAATGCTGTCGCCGAAATATTTTAATCCAATATTCTTTACAGGTCCGAGAGAAAGAAAAAATTCATAATTATCAGGGGTTGGCCATTTAAAAGAGGGTTTCCCTCTTCTGGTGAGTTCCCTGTGAGGCTGGCCAAAACTGTAATAGAACGGAAAGCAATCAGAAAGAAAAAAGGCGCCGTTATGGTGAAAATCATCACCCAGGAACCATGATGCGATAGGTGCCTGGGGAGAGACAGCCTTGACAGCGGGATGAGCGTTTATTATACCCATCGTTGAATAGAATCCCGGATAGGATATTCCAAATATCCCCACATTGCCATTGTTGTTTTTCACATTTTTTACAAGCCAGTCAACACTATCCCATGTATCGGTGGTTTCATCCGTATCTCTGTTACTTTTCTTTACAGGAGTAACAGGGCGGATATCTTCAAATTCTCCTTCGCTCATATACCGACCCCTTACATCCTGAAAAACCATGATATATTCATTTTCAACATATCTGGAATAGAGCTGGAAAAAGAAATTAAACTGATCAGGGCCTCCTGGTTCGATATTGTAAGGTGTACGGTTCATTAGAATGGGATGAGGGACAGAATTGTTCTTAGGTGTATAAATGGATGTGAACAGTCTTATACCATCGCGCATAGTGATATAAACTTCCTGTTTTTCATATTTTTGTTTCAGGGTTTCAGGACTGTTGGATGCCGCTTCCATGGGACTCCTGCCGAAAACAATTTCCAGCTTTCTGCCACCCTGTTCAAGATTCCCTGAAATCTCTGAATAGGAGCTATTTACTTTTCCGGTGTATCTAAATCCGGCCCCTGCGTGTGTAAATGAGAAATCAGGATACTTAAAATCTGTCGTTGTTGAGGGAATGCCCATTGCTCCCTGGTCGGGACTATCCCATGTTGAGGAATACCCCTGGTCGGTTGCTTTGACATGAAGTGAAAGCCTCAGGATAATTCCTTCAATATCTGCCCTTCCATACCAGTCACCCTCAATTGATTGTGAGAAGGAGTTCAGTACAAAAAACAACATAACAGGTAATATGCCTGATAATTTTGTCAATAATTTTTTTGATTTCATCATAAAGGTTTTATAGTTTTATTCCAATCCAAGTTTTTTTATCACTTCAGCCGGGTAAAAAGGTTTCCCGTTTTTTATTGCAGCACCGGTAACGCGTGCGCGGACAACGGGTTTCATATCCGGAAGCCTGAAGATATCCTGCAGGAAGACTATTCTGATATTGCCTTCTCTCTGAACAATGACGGTCACAAGAAATCTGTCGCTGCTTTTAAGGGGATATTTATATTCAATATCAACCCTGGTGACAATGAGATCAAGCCCCTCTTCGTGAAGCTTGGCAAAACTGATGCCTTTTGATATCAGGAATTCATGTCGTGCATGCTCAAGGTAATGCTGATAATTGGCATTATTTACCACACCCTGAATATCACATTCATAATCTCTTACTGCAAATTCCACACTGTATGGATATCCTGTTTCCTGCATAGAACATTTATCACTGGTCTTATTCAACAAAATAACTCGCTAAATTTATTCTTTTGTCATTTAATACCCTGTTTTTAATAAAAAGAATTTTGATTCGAGTGGTTTTAAGGAATTATCTGAATCAGCAAGCGGTTTTCCATTCACGTCAGCTCCGGAAATGCTTAAAAGTTCTCCAGAAATTCCGTTTTTCAGTATGAGCTGAGACTCCTTTCCTCCTGTTTCACGTAAATGAATAAGTACACTTTTACCGTTATCAACAGGCCTGGAGCTGATCAGCAAAACGTCGGAGGGCCATCCTTTGATGAAAGAACCCTCTTTCATGCCATCTCCGGTACCATCCCCCGGCAGGATCCTTGTAAGAAAAGGTACCCGTGATCCCCACCCGAATTTTGATGCAAAGCTGCCTGATATATCACCTGACGATGAAAAATAATAGGTCCAGGTATGGCCACCGCGCTGGTCGGCATTGAAATTTGTCACCCAGTAATTATTCATAGGCCAGGAAAACATATTTGTACTTTGCGGCATTGCTCCAGCCTTGTACCTTCCGGTATTGATTGCCCCGAACTGCATAAGGGGCATTTCGCTGCAACCAAATAACAGCTGGGCTTCCGAATTCCTGACGGAAGTGAAATTCTGAACGGTGTACCAGTCATTTGATGATCCGGCAATCTGCTCTTTGCCGGTTTCAATAATTCCACCCTGAACTTCAGTAAAATGCTTTCCGTCTTTGAGATAGAAGGGGAAAGCAATATAGAAACTCTCAGGACTGATGATGCTTTTTTTAATTATTGAACAGACAATTTCCACACGTTTTTCAGTATTAAACAGCCGTATTTCAAAAGAATATCCTTCTGGATTTACAGCAGTTTCAGATTCTCCGGTAAACTTAATGCTCTTAAAAACAGGGCCATCGGTAAATGATTCGAACCATATTGTATCCAATGGAAGTCTCTCAAAGTCAACAAGCATCTTTCTTTCCATCTGGCTTCTGTTTCCAAGTTTCTCAAGGATAAATTCACCCATCCCGTATCGGGAATCCTTATCAACAAGTTCAAGGTTGAGTTCCTTGTCAAACCAGGATGTTATTATGCCTTTTGAATAGTCAGGGATAATCCTGTACCACCTGTTTTCAAAGGTCTCCGGTGTTTCCATGCTGATGGTAAGGTTTTCTTCATCTTTAACAGGACGGATCAGGAATTTTTTGTAGCCATAGGCAGGGATATCTTTAAACCACACTGCCCAGTAAGTACCGTCGGCACGATATGAAAGCGCCTGAGCGGGAACAGGGTTCCCAGCGGTATCATATATACCTGCAATACTGCCCCTGGGCACTATCTGGTGATCAATATAAATGATCCCAAGCCCTGACCTTTCCCAGTTCAGTGTGTT
>DIAS01000183.1 GCA_002415855.1 Bacteroidales bacterium UBA5072 | reverse complement strand
CATTGAGAAGAAGGTTACCATTCTTACTGACAATATCAACAAGCATCTGTATCACCTCGGCACCAGTCATATATTTCTGTCCTGTCCTGTAATACCAGTCACCGATAGATGTATCTGTCTGCCATGGATCCACACCTATTGTGTCCATTGCTCCTCGTTCAATATCCCTCACCCATCTGCCTTCGGAGGTAAGATGCTTGCAGGTATATACAGCATCCAGAATACCGTTATTTTTTGTAATGTCCTGGTTATAGTAATGAGCAAGCATCGTTCTGCCAATTTCTCCGAAAGGAAGTTCGCTGTCAGAATAAACGAGATCAGGATGGTAAATGTCAATAACCTCTTTAATGCTTGCAAGCCATTCCTGCTGGTTTGCAGAGTCCTTCGTCAGCCATGCAAAATCATCAGGAGCGGTTGGTTTATGGTAAAGATCCTGGTATTCGGGATTGGCACCATCATAAGGAACACCTTTCATGGGACCCGACGGATCTGACCTGTGGCTTGTCTGGAACCATGTATAGCTTGCACCCAAATGTTCGGAAACGCCAAAACGCAAGCCTTCTTTTTTAGCTGCTTTTTGCCACAGACCAACCATGTCTTTCTTCGGCCCCATATTTACAGCATTCCATTTGTGGATTTTAGAATCCCACAGGAAGGAATTGTCATGATGAGTTCCCATGCTCACGAAATATTTCGCACCGGCTTTTTTATACAGCTCCATCAGTTTATCGGGATCCCACCTTTCAGCTTTCCATAACGGGATGATGTCTTTGTATCCAAAAACTGAAGGATGGCCATAATGTTCCAGATGGTATTTATAAGCTGAATTTTCTTCCTGGTACATCCGTTTTGCATACCAGTCACCCTGGCGAGGCACTGCCTGCGGCCCCCAATGGGCCCAGATACCGAATTTGGCATCCCGGAACCACTCCGGATACTTATACTGCCCGAGTGATTCATCGGTTGGTTTGTACGGTCCGTCAGCAATCGGAAGCTTTCCTTTCTGAGCCGACAGATGGAGTGAAATGATAACCGCAAAAATGCTGAAAATCATGATCTTTTTGTTGTTGATTTGTTTCATAGTGCTATCGCTTTTTTAATGTAAATTCCTCTTCTGCAACTTGTTTATTATTAGCTAACCGAAAGTTTCTCCTCCTGGTTCAGGAGGAGTACCCAAATCCATGTGATTCAAATTATTATTCTGATAATCTCTCAATTTCATGGATTTGGGGGAGATGGTGGAAATTCAAAATCAGGATTTCGTTTCAACCACCCCGTCTCCGCTGGAAGATAATGCCTTATGACAAAATTGTGGGCGGATCCACCCCTCCTGAATCCAGGAGGGGAAACGTTCACTTTCCATTTTTTTGTATCATGATGCTTCATTCATAAATTACAGATTAAACAATCTCTTCAGGTGGCGCTCGTAAATATTCTCTTCCACACACTGACCAATCACATCCTTGTGCCGTTTCAACAGATCGGTATAACGAGTCCCCATTTCGGAGGCTACCTTATAGCCAACATGGATCAACTGCCTGAAATTTGGATTATAATCGGGGTGACCGGGAATATGGCGCAGGGTATCAGCGAATTTCGAACTGCTCCAACCGTTGACTTCTTCAGCGGAGGGTAGTTGATGGTCATCAATCTGAATGACATCTGCATAGGGTGCGCACAACTCTTCTTTCCTTCCGAGCGCTTTGATATAAATCTCTTTTGCGGCTTCCAACGCCTCATCCCCTGCCACTGCCAGTCCGATCACCTCTTCGAGCCAGGTAGTTCCGGCAGTTTTCAGGTGAAGACCTTTGTCGTACTTCTTAATGATTTCAGCCATTACCGGATAAATGGAGAATTTATCGCTTCCTGAATGGACGCTCAGCTTCAGGTTCTCCGGCAATCCGAATCTCTTGACAGCGTATTCAATAACCAGTACATCCTGTTCGAATTCCCTGGCAAAACCATCTACATCACCTATATAATCTACTCCTTTGGCAAATAATCCGGAAAATTTGGGGGCAATGGTCTGCACCTTGATTCCCTTTTCCTTCAGCTCGGCCAGGATAAAGAAAAGCTCCAGGGGCCCCTGTACATAATCCGCCTCGTCCACCGACACTTCCGTAATAAAGCCGGACTCTCCCCTGATCGCGCAAATGTGGTCATAGATCTTTTTTACCTCCTCGAGGGCGGTGAGATAGTTCTCTGCATGGTTGGTCAGAAAATCCACGGTAACATCCAGCTTTTGCGCAATTCCCGGAATTCTCATACTGCCGAGGTACTGCCTGTATCTTGTCACAAAATCGGCAACAGCATCACCGGATGCCTTCATGCCGATGAAATGGGCGACATCAATGGTAAAGAAATTGCAGCTGTCCACAAACCTGTCAACAGTCTCCAGATTAATATGATCCGCATCTGTGTAATACATGCCGGCATACCTGCCCTCTGCCACTGCCGCTTCCGCCTCTGCTTTTACGCTGGCAGGCATGGAATGAATAATGGCATGTTCACGGTTCGATTTGTTCCATACCGGGACTACCGGAATCCCCAGCCTGTTTATCTCCTGGATGGCAGATAGTTGCGCCATACCTTCCTTTCCAAATCGATCGCCGGTTCCAAACGAGAATTTTTCAATCTGCATAGGATTAAAGTTGAGGTAATTTCCAGCCGTTATGGTAGTCCGGAGTAACCAGCCTGTTGGCTTCAGGGGTATTAAATGACTGTTTGGCTTCGTCCCAGTAAATCTTTTCTCCAGTTCTGAAAGCAATATTGCCCATTTGGGCCACAAGGGCCACTTTCCTGCCAACATCAATACCAGCATGGAGCTGATCAGGGGTGTTGCTCACAAGACAATCTATGAAGTTTCTGACATGCAGGTCGAGGCCCACACCCGCATTTTGTTGAACCGGTATGGCCTCAGTTCTTTGCTTTTCTGGTACCACTTCCCATCCGTTGCGGTCAAGCACCAGGGTGCCATTCTCACCAACATAAGCCATTCCATGGGGTCTTCTCCAGTTTCCCAGTCCGATGCCAATGGTATGTTCCCAGATCATGGTGAAATCTTTGAAATCATACACGGCCGTCATGGTATCCGGTGTTACCATATCATCGTCAGGAAAGGCATATTTTCCGCCGGCAGCCATGACCGATACCGGTATTGATTTGCCCATGCCATACAGGATGTAATCAATGAGATGTACTCCCCAATCCGTCATTAATCCGCCGGCGTACTCCCAATACCAGCGCCAGGTAAAATGAAACCTGTTTTTATTGAAGGGACGTTTGGGCGCCGGACCCAGCCACATGTCATAATCCACCCCATCGGGTACCGGTGTGTCAGGCACTTTGGGAACTGCTCCCTTCCAGTCGACATACGACCATGCCTTGCAGGTGCGGATGCGACCAAGGGCACCTTTCCTGAGATAATCCAGGGCATCTGTAAAATGGGGCTGACTTCTCTGCCATTGTCCTACCTGAACCAATTTACCATAACGCCTGACGGCTTTCTGCATGATATCGATCTCCGCAACTGAATTGCCCAGGGGTTTTTCTACATACACATGCTTGCCGGCCGCCAGTGAATCAACAAACTGCAGGCAATGCCAATGATCGGGTGTGCCAATGATAACTGCATCAATATCCCTGTTTTCCAGCATTTTCCTGTAATCAGCATAGCATTCCGGAAGGGATACACCGAGCCCTTTCAGGTCATTCATGCGCCTGTCCAGTACATTCTTATCAGCGTCACATAAGGCAATGCACGTTATTTCCGGATTTTTCAAAAAGGAGGTCAGATCAGTGAATCCCATACCATTTGCTCCAATGAGCGCAATCCTGATTTTATCGCTTGCGGCAATCCGTTTCCGTGCAAGGGATAATGCATCCACAGGAAGAACCGACCCTGCTGCCAGCAGGGAAGCATTCCTGATGAAACTTCTGCGTGTTGGATTCATAGGATTTGTATTGTTTTCAAGGTAATTCCAAAATTTTGATGTTGCAGAACGATACCGCATCACCGTGGTCCTGCAACAGGATGTTGCCTTCGGCGTTTTCACCAAAGGCTGGCCAGTCCTTGTACTTGCTGTAGCCCACAAGGGCCCGCCATTCCTGTGTGCCGCGCTCATATTCCACTATTTTGCAGCCATTCAGGTAATGCTCCACTTTATTGCCGCTCACAACGATGCGTGCCCGGTTCCAGCGACCAATGCCATTTACATACTTGACTGTCGGCAGGTTTGGGTTATGAAATTTACCGTCAGCAGCGATCAGGTCATACAGGGAGCCCATGGTGCGGTTTCCCCTGACACCCATCTTAGCATCAGGGTGCCTGGTATCATCCAGGATCTGGAACTCGCACCCGATGGCGGAACCCTCGCCCTTATTGAGACTGGGGTTCACAAAGTACTTGATGCCGCTGTTTGCCCCTTCGGTGATGGCAAAATCCACTTCCAGGACGAAATTACGGTATAACCGCGTGGTAACAATGTCACCGCCATTGGCAGATTCACCACCGGCCGCCTTTTCAACTGCCAGTATTCCATCCTGTATGATCCATCCCTTTTCCGGGAATCCGTCGGATCTGATCCCTTTCCAACCATCGGTGGATTTACCATCCCAGAGTAATTTCCAGCCCAGCTGCGATTCTTTTTCGGTAAGCTGGTTCTTCAGGTAGCTGACCTCGGGAATACTAACCTTGCCCAGTAGTTCAAAATCCGCTGCAGAGGCATGCCTGATGCGGATATTCTTCCACTGGATCTGTCGCCCTGCCAATGCAGAATCATTGATAGCATGAACCTGCAAGGCAATAAAGCCCGGTTCAACCTCATCCTCAATCAGGTTGGCACAGGGAATGTCATTGATCCAGGTAACAATATGGTTTTCATAGGCCAGAACCCTGTACCTGTTCCATTCACCCGACCTAAATGCGCTTTTGGCCGCCGGATTGTACTCCAGCGGATACCGCCATCCCTTGCGGGCTTCATCGTAAATGCCACCGGACCATGCCCTTTTTGAATCATCGCATTCAACCTGTAAACCATATACCCTTCCATTCTCAAAATCAGGTGAGCTGTGACTGCGTATCTGAACTCCCGAATTCAGGTCCTTGTCCATTTTCATCTCATATTCCAGGACGAAATTGGTATATTCAACTCCAGTGGTGAGAAAAGTGTTTGGCGTATTCAATGCGGATACCCCATTGATACATCCGTTCTCCGTTTTGTATTCGGCGGAACCGTTAAGCCGTTTCCATCCCTTGATATCCTTTCCGTTGAACAGCACCTTCCAGTCGCTTTCCTGCGCAACTGCCATACCGGCAGTCACCATGAGAACGATCATTAGCAACATAGATCTTCTTTTCATATCCTGTAATTTAAAATTGAAAATAATTCTTTGCGTTGTAATAGCATATGTTTTCTACCAAAGTACCCAGCCATGCTTTATCCCCGGGCAATTCGCCGTTCTCAACATCAAGGCCGACAAGGTTGCACAGGACCCTCCTGAAATATTCGTGCCTGGGATAGGAAAGCAGGCTGCGTGAATCGGTGAGCATGCCGACGAAGCGACTCAGCAGACCCAGGTTCGAAAGTGCGTTGAGTTGCCGCTCCATGCCGTCTTTCTGATCAAGGAACCACCACCCCGAACCCCATTGGATCTTGCCGGGCACTGTACCATCCTGGAAATTGCCGAGCATTGTGGCCATAACCTCGTTATCCGCCGGATTCAGGTTGTACAGGATGGTTTTTGCCAGCTTTCCGTCCCGGTCGAGCCGGTCGAGGAACCTCGACATGGGTACGGCTACAGCAAAATCGCCGATTGAATCAAAGCCTCCGTCAGGGCCATATTTGTTGAACATGCGGGTATTGTTATTCCGCAGGGCACCAATATGAAACTGTTGTATCCAGCCTTTCCCGTGATCCAGAACTGCCAGGTCATATAAAATGGCAGACCTGAATGTACTGATTTCAGCAACTGTCAGTTCATTGCCTTTCCTGACCTTATCAAAGATCCTGTTAATTTCAGCCTGTGTGTATGTCTCGGCATAAAAATTCTCCAGTCCATGGTCTGATAATCGGCACCCTGAGCTGTGAAAGAATTCATGCCGTTTCATAACGGCATCGATTAGGGTTGTGTACCCGGAAATCTCTGTTCCTGAAACACCAGCCAGCGTGTCAACATAACTGTTGAACACGGCAGGCTGATCAACAAGCAGCAATTTGTCGGGCCTCCAGGCCGGAATTACCCTAATGGAAGGATGCTCTTTGCTGATGGTGAAATGATGCTCCAGAGAATCAACTGGGTCGTCGGTGGTGCAGATGATTTCAACATTCATTCTTTTGATAAGCCCGACAGGTGCATAATCCTTTTGTTTCAGGCAAGCTGAGGCCCTTTCATAAACAGCGGCAGCCGATTCCGGACACAACAGATCGGTAATGTTGAAATACCGCTGAAGCTCCAGATGAGTCCAGTGGTACAGCGGATTCCTCATGGTGTAGGGAACCGTTTCAGCCCATTTCTCAAACTTTTCCCGGTCAGAGGCGTTGCCCGAGCAATAACGTTCATCGATCCCGTTGGTTCGCATCGCCCGCCACTTATAGTGATCGCCATAGAGCCAGGGCTGGGTGATGTTTTCAAAATTCTCATTCCGTGCAATCTGCGCAGGTGACAGGTGGCAATGATAATCAATGACAGGCATCCCGGCAGCGTGCTGATGAAACAGGTATTCCGCTGTCTTTGTATGCAGCAGGAAATTCTCATCCAAAAACTTTCTCATAAATTACAGATCCTCCACACGTTTCATTTTAGGTACCAGCAAATGCATAATAAGCCACGCTGTAACATAGGCAATACCGCAGAAAATGAAAAGGAAGCCATATCCGACCTCAATTTTCCCAAGTGCAGCAAAATGTTTCAGCAGAAGTCCCGCCGACTGGGCAATTATTATGCCCCCTATAGCCCCGGACATGCCGCCGATCCCGGTGACGGACGCTACAGCCTTTTTGGGAAACATATCCGTAACCGTGGTGAATATATTGGCCGACCATGCCTGGTGGGCAGCACAGGCGATACCAATAGTAAGTACAGCATACCAGGTATTAAACTGTCCCAGCCAGCTTGCCATCAGTACCGACAATGGAAATAATGCATAAATAAACATGGCCAGCTTACGGGCCTTATAGGTCACCATGCCGCCGTCAATGAACTTTTTTGGCAACCAGCCGCCATATATTGAACCTACCGTTGAAATGGTATAAACTACGGCAACTGCAAATGTCCAACTGATAATGCCGGGAATATCGGCTGTATCGCCACCAAAAGACGGATTTAAAGCCTTAAATGCCAATATTTTACGCATGTTCTCACCATCCAGGAAGGCAGGCAACCAGAACAGGTAGAACCACCAGACGCCGTCAGTCAGAAACTTTCCAAAAAAGAAAGACCATGTCTGACGGTACATCAGTAATTTTGACCAGGGAACTCTTTCTCCTTTCCCTTTCTCTTCAACCTTTTCATCCAGATCGCTGTGGATATAATCGTATTCTGCCTGAGACAGGATACCTGCCTTAAGTTTCTGCTCGGGGGAAGCATAAATACGAAACCAGAAATACAACCAGATCAACCCGATCATGCCCACAAAAATGAAAGCCCACTGCCAACCCCATTGCCTGGCCATCCAGGGAACAAATAGGGGGGTGACGATCGCACCGATGTTGGCCCCTGAATTGTAAATGCCCGTAGCGAAGGCTCTCTCCTTTTTTGGGAACCATTCTGCCATTGTTTTATTGGCAGCCGGAAAATTGCCGGCCTCCGTAAAACCTAAAGCAGCACGCCAGAAACCAAACGTTAGGGTATTGTGAGCCAGTGCATGGCCCATGGCTGCAATGCTCCACCCCAGCAAAGAAAACGCATAACCTCTTTTTGTGCCAATCCAGTCGATAAATCTTCCGGCAAGCGTCATACCAATGGCATAGGCAACCTGAAAACTCATGACCACCCATGAGTAATACAGCTCCTGATTTGCTTTATCCTGGCCAAAAACCCCCGCATTTGCCAGAATTGGCTTCAGGAGACCCAAAACATTACGATCAAAATAGTTTACCGTTGTGGCGAAAAACACGAGTGCACAAATGGTCCACCGGTATTTGCCAATCAGCTGGGATGATGATGTCATGGTATGAAAAATTGGTTTATTTGGTTTATATTGGTCATTACGATAATCCCTTCTTTTGTCCACCCTTCCGGTTCTCCGATCACAGGCCTTCCATTCTGAATCCTAGATGATCCTGTCCTTGCACGCCCACAACCCAACCGCCGGATTTGATACATAGAAGATCACTTCATCATCCTCCAGGATATTATATCCTTCCCTGAGTGTTCCGGGATTGTACTTCACAAGCATTTCCTTTAAATCAGCGTACCTGAAGTTCACCGATTCAATCTCCTTCCGGGTCAGCAAACCCGGGCAATAGGTTATTGAAAACCTTCCCTCTGAGCTTCCATGGATCAGGTGTGCCGCGGCGCTCAGGTTATTCGACAGATCCTCGTTCTCCCTTAGCTTTTTCAAAGTTGCGGGCGTGCCGAAATAACCATATTTCCTGATCAGCCGGTCGATCTCAGGATCCTCGCCAAATTCCTTCACGCCGGGGGCAAGGACAATCAATTCCCCTTCATCGGCAATAGCCATTCTGGTGCGGTAAATGCTTTTGTTTCCAAGCCAGGTGCTTCTGAACTCGTAGGGATCGAGGTAAACGACCACCTTTTTCAGGGGCTTATCCAGGTGTGTGAAATTCACTCTTACGGATAATTCTGCAGCCCGGGTAAACACCTGCTCGTCGTCACCGACAAATAATCCCCTGACAACCAGGTCATCGTTCTCATCGCGTCCGACAACAGTATGTACATATACAACCGGAAGATGGCTGATGAAATGCTCGGAAGCATAGTTCAGGATCCTGCGCACAGGATTGTCGGCACGGCCCATCAATTGCTCCATGCCGTACACCGCTCCCACAAAATGACTTTTGTTGATACTTTCCGCACCGCCGGTGCCAACAAACAGGTTCTTGTTGTAATTGGCCATACCAATGACCTCATGGGGAACCACCTGGCCAACCGACAGGATCAGGTCGTGACCTCCCTGGTATACCAGCTTGTTCAGCTGTGCCGGCCAGTCGTACGTCAGTGCGCCGTTGGTAACCTCCGACACAAATGAAGCGGGTACCCTGCCAACGGTTATTACATCATTGCGCCAGTCGTGTACCCTGAAGATCCCGGCTGGTACTCCCGGAAACATTGTGCTGACCTGGTCAGAAGTCATGGGAGCGTGTGTTCCCAAAGCCGGCAACACATCTTTCAGGTTGTCCCCATAATAATCACTGATCAGCGAGGTCAGCTCACCTGCATGTGAATGAAAACGCGTAAAGTCCGGCGGAACGGCCAAAACCCTGCTGCGCGTTCCCAGCTGATCCAGCGCACTGTAAAGGCCCTCCCTCAGGTCATTGACCGAGAGTGCTGTCTTTTCTGATCCATACTGAAAGTATATCATAGTTTTCAGGCTTGAAGTTTATACCCCGCCAAATGCACTGTATCCGCCATCTACCGGTAACACGATCCCGGTAATGAATGACGACATTTCCGACAGCAGGAAAAGAACGGCGCCCTGAAGATCTTCGGGCTCACCATACTTCCCCACAGGTGTGCTGGCAATGATCTTCCTGCCGCGTGCCGTTGGTTCACCTGTCTTTTCTTCCGTCAGCAGGAACCGGTTCTGGTTTGTGAGAAAGAAGCCCGGTGCTATGGCATTTACCCTTACTCCTGTTTTTGCCAGGTGTACAGCCAGCCACTGGGTAAAATTATTAACCGAGGCCTTGGCCGCTGAATAAGCCGGAATTTTGGTCAGCGGCCTGAATGAATTCATCGATGAGATGTTGAGAATCACTCCTTTACCGTTTTCAGCCATTTCGCGTGCGAAAACAGCGGTTGGCAGCAGTGTGCCGGTAAAATTCAAAGCATATACTTTATCAAATCCGGCCATTTCCAAACCAAAAAAGGTCTCATCCAGCTGCGATCTGCTGTCGGTTATCTGCTCCACCTTGGTGGTAGCCTCCGGCGAGTTGCCCCCTGCACCGTTTATCAGGAAGTCAATGGATCCGAGCGTCTCATGGATCAGATCCTTTGCCTTTTCGAGCGATTCTTTTGCCAGCACGTTTGCCTGAACACCGATACAATGCGTACCATACTTCCCTGAAAGATTGGCGGCCACTTCCCTGGCGGCGTCAAGGTTCAGATCGAGGATAGCGGTCTTTATCCCCGCTGCGGCAAGTACTTCACAAATAGACTTACCGATGATTCCCGCACCGCCGGTAATCACACATACTTGTCCCCTCAAATCAGAGAAATCAATTCTTTTCATATGCTGTTCGTATTGTTAAGGCTTTGATAATAAACGGCATTTTCTTTCACGATGATGTCAATCGGGCTAAAATTGACCTTTTCGACAGGCCTGCCGGTCAGCAGGTAATTGAACATCCCCATGGCTGCATGGTATCCCTGCTCTTCCGGTTTCTGACAAATAAGAAAGTCCAGGATGCCGTTTTCGATAAATTCCAGGTTGGCTGCTATCAGGTCATAGCCTATCAGGAGTTTCCTTCCCTTTTCATGACCTGTAAAGAATCTGGCCACTTTATGGACCCTGGAATTGGTGACAAAGATCCCGGCTATGTCAGGATGATCGCTTAGAATTTTTTCCAGGCTCCTTTCCGGTTCATCCGGCTGAATGATGTCGATCTCGCACGAGATCGTTTGGATGCAGTAGCCTGGGACTACCTGTTCAAAATAGTTGCGGAATCCCTGCTCCCTGCGTTTCATATGCCGGGTTATCACTTTGTTTTGTGCCAGGTTCACGATTAGCACGGTTGAACAGTCGGGAAGTCCGTAATGCATCAGTTTGGCTGCAACATAACCGCTTTGCAGCGCATCCTGCCCAAAATAGCCCAGTCTTGTCCCTGTATCCAGGTTGTTGTCAATCAGTATCAGGGGAACGTTCATCTCTTCGCACTTCAGCAGGCAGTCGGTTGCAGCCTCATGAAAGTGGGGTGCCAGAATAATGCCATCCGGATGCATGGCCGCGATCCGGTCGAATTGCCTGACAAATGATGACTCGTCACCGGGATCGAAATTGAATACGGATATTTTCGTACTGTAGTCCACAAGCTCTTCCATAGCCCTTCCCAGCCCGGTCATGGGCATCTCCCAGTAAGGATTTGCTTCCCCTGCTTCAGGAATCAGGGCAATAATGTTGAAATACTTCTTGAGCGCCAAAGATTTGGCGAGCAGATTGGGGGTATAGCCCAGTTCCTCCACAAACGACATTACCCGGTCATGCGTCTCCGGATTGACCTCCCCGCGGTGGTGCAAAACACGGTCGACCGTGCCGATGGAGACATTGGCAAGTGCGGCAATGTCTTTGATGGTAACGCGCCGTTGACGTGCCCTGACAAACTTGCTCATTGCGCGAAGGTTTTTTATCGTGTACGTTCACGGCAAGTTAAAATTTTTTTTCCAATTGGTGATATTATCACAAGAAAATTATGGGGGACAAATAAAGTAAAACCAGTGGTCAATTGTTCATGCCCTTCAACCACTCCTCCTGCCCCTTTGCCATTTCCTCAGGCGTCATTTCCCATTTGTGTGTGGCGATTCCCCAGGCATGGCCAAAAGGATCCCTGATGTTGCCCAGCCGGTCACCCCAAAAGGTGTCCATCATCGGATATTCAACCGTACAACCCTGGGACAAAGCCTTGTTATATAATGCATCACAGTCGTCCACATACATGAACAGGCTTGCGGTAACGTGATCCGTGGGCCCTTTTTGCCAACTGCCCGGCATGGCATCCGCCATCATCATGGGAGTATTGCCAAACCGCATCAGGGCGTGCATTACCGTCTTTCCATCGGGGCCATCCATGATTTCGCCCTCCAGGGAGGCACCAAAGACCTTTTTATAGAACTCGATAGCCTGCCGGCAATTCCCGTTGAACACGAGGTGCGTGGTCACCGTATTCATGCCTTCGGGTACTGGTTTAGAAGCTTTTACTGGCATATTGCTGTGTTTTGATGTTTACCGGGAATAACAACTGCAGGATAAAAAAGTTATAACAGATTTGCATGAAGTATATCCGAATCAATCAAATATTAACTTTGTTTTTTTGAATCAATTCCCTGTCATGGAAAACTCCCGGTCGCAAAAACTGTTTAATATCGTAGTGATCGTTGCAGCCCTGGGCTATTTCGTCGATATCTACGATCTGATTATTTTTGGCATTGTAAAAAATCCCAGCCTCATCGAACTGGGGCTCACCAACAGCACTGACCTGTTCAACACAGGCAATTTCATTCTGAGCATGCAGATGGCCGGGATGTTGATTGGTGGCATCGTGTGGGGCGTGCTGGGCGACAAGAAAGGTCGCTTATCGGTTCTCTTCATGACCATCCTCCTGTATTCAATTGCCAATATTGCCAACGGTTTCGTTACCAGCGTCAACCAGTATGCCTGGTTACGCCTGATTGCCGGTTTCGGTTTGTCGGGTGAATTCGGATTGGGTGTGACCCTGGTTTCCGAAGTAATGTCAAAAGAAAAAAGAGGACTGGGGGCCAGCATCGTTTCGGGTATTGGAATCTTGGGAGCTGCACTGGCCTTTGCTGTTGCCGAACGTTTTAACTGGCGTACGGCCTACTGGGCGGGGGGTGGTCTGGGGCTTGTATTGCTTTTCCTCCGTATCGCTGTTTTTGAATCAGGCATGTATGAAAAAACAAAAACTCAAAAAGTCAGTAAGGGTAATTTTATCGCGTTGTTTACCAACAAAACGCGATTTCGGAAGTTTCTTTTTGCTACTTTGTTGGCACTGCCCTGCTGGTATACGGTCAGCGTGCTTACCATCAATGCCCCTTCATTCGCAGAGGATGCACTAAGGATCACCGGAACCGTTAAAGGATCCACCTCGGTAATGTTGCATTATATCGGTGCCGCTATTGGCAGCTTCCTGTTTGGTTACCTGTCCATGGTCTTCCGTTCGCGTAAAAAAGCCATCATACTGGCAACCTCGAGCATAGCCGTTCTCACGGCAGTATATTTCTCGCTGTTTGGTGCCTCGCCATTCCTGCTTTATCTCGACCTGTTCATCCTGGGCATCCCCATGGGCGGGCTATGGGCCATTTTTGTGGCTGCGGCATCAGAGCAGTTCGGAACCAACATCCGGGCAACCGTAACCACCACCGCTCCCAATTTTGTTAGAGGTGCCACCATCCTGATCACCTTCCTCCTGGGTACCCTTACCCCGGTTGTAGGCCTCTGGTCTTCAGGTGTAATTGTGGGTGTCCTCTTTATCGGGATTGCCCTGTGGGCCGTCTTCCTTACGGATGAGACTTATGGAAAGGACCTGGATTATGTGGAAGTGATCGATCAGAAACTTTCACATCAAGGTTAATTCAGGGTCACCAAATATTCTTATTTAATTTTACGGCATGGAAAACATCAGAATTTCAACCGCGCAGTTTGAACACAAAAGTGGCGATAAAGCCTATAACCTGTCTGTCATTGATACCCTGGCTAAAAAGGCAGCTCTCCGGGGCGCCGATGCTGTTGCATTCCACGAATGCTCCGTTACCGGATATGCCTTTGCAAGGAATCTTTCAAAAGAACAAATGCTGGCTCTCGCAGAATTTATCCCCGGCGGGGAAAGTTCGGAAAAGCTGTCTGCAATTGCTGCCAAACATGACATTACTGTTCTGGCGGGCCTCTTTGAGAAGGACGCTGAAGAGAAACTGTACAAAACTTACATTTGTGTTGATAAAACCGGACTGGTAGCCAGGTTCCGAAAGCTTCACCCGTTTATCAGTCCTCACCTGACACCTGGGGACAGCTACTGCGTGTTTGATCTGCGTGGCTGGAAATGCGGGATCCTGATCTGTTACGACAACAATATCGTTGAAAATGTGAGGGCTACTGCTTTGCTGGGCGCCGATATCATTTTTATGCCCCATGTAACCATGTGCACGCCTTCAACCAGACCAGGTGCAGGCTTCGTTGATCCTGCTTTGTGGGAAAACCGGGAAACCGATCCCACCCCGTTGCGGCTTGAATTTGACGGGGTGAAGGGAAGAGAATGGCTGATGAAGTGGCTCCCGGCGCGGGCATACGATAACGGCATTTATGTAGTTTTTTCGAACCCGATCGGTATGGATGACGACCAGCTGAAAAACGGCTGTTCCATGATCATTGATCCTTTTGGTGATGTGGTGGCGGAATGCCGCACCCTGGGTGATGACATCAGTACAGCCACACTTGTCGCTGACAAACTTGCCAGATCAGGAGGATACCGTTACAGAATGGCCCGGCGACCTGAATTATACAAAGATATCATTGGTCAGCCTCATCAGTCGGTACAAAAAGTGATCTGGATGAATGACAAACCCTAGAAGCCCCAATGTTCACCATGACCTTGCTGGTAGGGCATGTTATTTATCATATTCCAGTGCCTTCTCCCTGTAGAAATCCTGCAAAACATAAAAGGCTTTCTTTTTTGTGCCGTTTTCCCCAATCAGCCCCTTGCGGTTCCACCCGTCCTGAATGCCGGGCAAAGGCCTGCGGGGAGAACGAAAGTCACACAGTATCCAGGGTGATACTCCCCTGAATTGCGGAATTTTTGAAAGCATGCGGAGTGTACGTTCGTACAGGTCCTCCTGATATTCCTCGGACCACCGGGTAAGACTGTCACCGTGCAATCCCTGCAATGCATCGGCACCGAACTCACTGATCATAACAGGTTTGTTGTAACCGATTACCCAGTTTACATCATCGCACTTTTGCGGTAAACCATCGTACCATCCCACATACTGGTTAAAATTGATGATATCCACATAATCGGCAAAAGGATCCTCCACGATCTTGTCATTCGGATTATCCTGATTACCATGGACTTCCATTGCGGCAGAGATGAGCCGGGTACCATCAAGCGAACGGGCATGTGTCGCCAGGTTCTTCAGGAAAGCCGTTCTTGCCCCGCTTACCGGCGTTTCGTTGGCCATTGACCAGATCACTACCGATGCCCTGTTTTTATCGCGGGTGATCAATTCGGTGAGCTGGTTCCTGGCATTTTCGTACGTGGCAGGATTGTCCCACAGGATGGTCCAGTAAACTGGGATCTCTTCCCAGACCATAATGCCCATTTCGTCGGCAATCCGCGCCATATGTTCACTGTGCGGGTAATGTGCCAGCCTCACGTAATTACACCCGAGTTCCCTGGCCCAACCCAGCAGGAGCCTGGCATCTTCGGCCGAATAAGCTCTGCCTCCCCGCATGGGATTTTCCTCATGAATGCAAATGCCTCTCAGGAATACCGGCTCGCCATTCAGCAGTATTTCAGTTCCCGATGTTTCAATGGTCCTGAATCCGATCTTCTCTTCCACCACCTCATTGCCGGCAGAAATATTCACCCGGTATAATTTCGGATTTTCAGTTGACCACCGGACCAGCTTTTTCAACGCGAACTCAAACTTTGCCACACCATCCTCATCAGTGGTAAACGTGTTGGTGCTGTTCAATTCAGGTATCTCTACCGTAACCTTTTGCGATTTTTGGGTCCCGTTCAACCTGACATAGCCGGTCAGGATGTTCCCCTTTCCTTTTTCGAGCTGAATGGAGTAATCGGAAATGAAGGTTTCGGGTACCTCTATAAGGTTCACGTCGCGTGTAATGCCGCCGTAATTCCACCAATCGGTGTTCAGCGTTGGCACTCCATCACGGCGACGCTTATTGTCCACCTTAACCACGACTGAGTTTTCCCCCTCTCGGAGAATTTCAGTGATCTCATAATTGAATGGGGTGAACCCGCCTATGTGTTTTCCCAATTTTTTACCGTTCAGATAAACATCTGCCTCATAATTCACTGCGCCAAAGTAGATGAAGACCCTATTTGAACCGGACTTCCTGGTATAATCGAAAAGGCTCCTGTACCATATAGTGCCCTCGTAATACAACAACTTGTCATCCTGCGAATTCCAATCTTTCGGAACGGTAAGTGTCGGTGACTTGTCGAAATTATACTCCAGCAGTTCCCATCTGTTGGCAGGCTGACGGTCAAGAAAATATCCACCTGTTGGATGGGGATTTTTATCATACGGCTCATAACGGTAATCATAGTATCCGTTTTCATACGGATCAATAATATAATTCCATTTCCCGTTCAAAGAAAAGACATCCCGGCCGGATGCATTGACAATGATATCCTGCGAATGAACAGCCAGGGATATCAATAGTCCGGCTGCTAAAGCTACTGATCTCATGTTAAAAGGATTAATTTTGTATTGACATTTTCACAAATATACTTGATGAAAGACAAAAATCGCGTGTTCCGAACAAAAAGGTGATCAGGACGGTTTCTACATAGATCATACATGTTTTACTAACCATTAATGACTTTAAACAAATGAAAAGTACTGCAACTGCAAGATGGAACGGAACACTGAAAGGCGGATCAGGACAGGTGAGCGCACAAAGTGCGTTTTTTAAGAACCTGCCCTATACCTTTGTTTCGCGATTTGTGGATGGATCCGGGGGAACAACTCCCGAAGAACTCATAGCCGCAGCACATGCCGCATGTTATAGCATGGCACTCAGCGCCAATCTGGAAAAGGCCGGCATCATTCCTGAAAGTGTCGAAACCACATCAACTGTAACGCTTGAAAATGGTGTTATAACATCATCGCACCTGGCAGTGAAGGCCAAAATCAGCGGGATCACCCCGGCAGATTTTGAACGTCATGCGGCGGACACAAAATCTACCTGCCCCGTGTCCAAGGCATTGAACCTGAATATTACAGTCGAGGCACGTCTTATTTAATTGAAAGATAGTACTCCCCGGCAATTTCAGCATAATTGTAAAGTCTGGCAGCACTGAATACTGCCGTGTGAAAATGGCATTCCTTCATTTTTTGACGGATGAAAGATTCCGGCTTTGAATAGCCGCAATTGTATGCTGCAGCATAGAATTTCAGCTTTTCAGGATCATTCGGCTGAAACAAAAGTCCATATCTGGAATCCATGATTTCAATATACCACATCAGGTATATGAGCTGCCATTCCGGTGAACTTAATCTTTTTGCACGATTCAACCGTGCACCCGGAGTGTCGGTAAAATCAATCAACCGCAAAGGCAGCCGGTAACCACCCTGCAGCATTGCCGCATCTTTTTCCACCTGCTCTGCAAAGGAAGGTTTCATCTGGAACCTGCCCACGGAGAAATTGGCGTACTTTTGTCCATATTGCACGTACAGGCTGAACAATCCCTGCATCTCAAGAGCATCGCGGATAGCAGAATACCGGATCACTTCGGGAAAGGTAACTGCTATTCCGAATTCCGCCGGAATACCATGGGCCTGCAGGGAATCCGCAATCCATGCTTCCCGCAGGAAGTATTCCTCTGCTTCACGGTAATGTTCGCCAAAAATGGTCCGGTACTTGCTACTCTCCACCGGTGGATCCGCCTGTGCAACAATTGCAGCATGGCAGGGTATAAACATCAGGCAAGCCAGGAAACGTAACATGAACCTAAATTTCTCGGGAGTAAAGGACCAGGTCTCTTTCATTTTCAAGCGATACCCACTTCATGATAATTTTACCGTTGCTTTCCTGGTTGGCTACTTTCACCGGATAAGGATATGCTGATCCGTCGCTGAATACGATCTTATCCCAGTTTACAATGGCATACCGTTTGCCATCTTTTGACAGCCAGATTTTGCAGATATCCAGGTCGGTATCTTCGAACTTCTTCACCAATGCGCCATTGACGTACAATGCGTTATCCCGGACCATGATCCAGTTGTCGCCACCGGTCCTGGTAAAGGTTGGATTATCTGTATAAAAGCTCTGCGGGTCAAATGGTCCCAGTTTGCTGCCTTGACTCACATATACCCAGGCTTTAGGCGGGCCGGCCTGCTTTGCCTTCTCCTCCTGCTCTTTGGCAAATTTCATCATTTCCTCCGTCGTCATCTTAGAAAAATCCATGTTCAGGATATCCATATTCAGGTTTGGATTTTCTTTCACCACAAATACATACTGCTTCCCCACCGCACTGAAATGCAGCTTTTCTGCGTCTCCTTCAAGCGCTGTATTCTTTCCTTCCGATGTTACGAGGTACGATTTCATTGCCGCGTCAAGGGTAATTGCCACAAATCCTGATTTATCGGGCCATACATGTAGCTCTTTGATATACATATAAGGTCCATAGGTTTTACCTCCCTGCTTTATGAGGTATTGCCCGCTCTCTGACATGGAAATCAATTCCGGGTCCATCCCGGCAGTCTCTGTGGTGTAAGCGCTGCAATCGTTACCCGACCGGTTGCTGCTGCAGGACTTAATGTCAATATTCTCCAGGTTTGTGTAAGGGCCTGTCCGCTGACCATTTTCATAGATGTAATATTTGCCGTCAGCTGTGGTTACCAGGTAAAGCTGGTCATTGTTCATGCCAAGCGGAAAGCAGCTTTCAGCTTCAATGATGGCTTCGCCGGCTTGCAGGGTTACCAGAACCTTACGGGTAACATTTGTAGAACCCGGAGGAGTTTGCGGACAGGCATCCTTCAAACAGGCATTCAGCAATGCTATAAAAAGAATCAGAGACCTGTTGGCCGATAAAATCGTTTGTACATGCATAAGGAGAGGTTTTGGTTTGAAAATGAAAATGGTAAATTAGTAAATTTACAGGTTGGATAATTATCCTGGAACCTACTTATTGAGAAGATATGAGAATAATTATGATGCTTATGCTGATTACCGGCTTTCTCTGGTTAAGTTGCAGGAACCTGGAGGAAAAGGTTCCGGTGAAGGAGGCCTCCGTATCAGCAATAACTGACGATTCTTTGCTGACACTGACAGAGTACCGGACCTTTCAGTATTTCTGGGACGGTGCCGAACCCAACTCCGGGATGGCGAGAGAACGATACCATGTCGACGGAATATATCCTGAAAATGACAGGAATGTAGTTACCACAGGAGGTACAGGTTTCGGACTTATGGCCATCCTGGCCGGAATTGAGAGAGGATTCATTACACGGAAGGAGGGTTTTAACCGGCTCGATCATATTGCTGATTTCCTGGCTAAAGCTGACAGGTTTCATGGAGCCTGGCCCCACTGGTTATATGGAGAGACCGGCCGGGTCAAACCTTTTAGTCCAAAGGACAACGGTGCTGACATTGTGGAAACGGCATACCTGATCCAGGGCCTCCTGACCGTGCGTGAGTATTTCAGGAGCGGCAATGAACAGGAAACACAGTTGGTGCATAAAATCGACAAACTTTGGCAGGAAGTGGAATGGGACTGGTTCACCAAAGGCGGCGAATCTGTAATTTACTGGCATTGGTCTCCCACATACGGATGGGAAATGAATTTTCCCATCGAGGGGTACAATGAATGCCTGATCACATACGTACTGGCGGCTTCATCCCCCACCCACCGTGTGGACCCAAAGGTATACCACGATGGCTGGGCCAGAAAAGGCAACATCGTCTCCTCCGGCCAAATGTATGGCCATCCCCTGCTGCTTAAATATAATTATGCTGAAGAATATGGCGGGCCACTTTTCTGGGCACATTATTCGTATCTCGGACTTGACCCACGGAAGATCAGTGACAGGTATGCCAACTACTGGCAGCTGAAACGGAACCTGGCATTTATCAAATGGCAGTGGTGCCCGGGA
>DIAS01000062.1:65521-74894 GCA_002415855.1 Bacteroidales bacterium UBA5072 | reverse complement strand
ATACCGGTGATCCGTGCTTCTTCCTCACTGATCTTCTGCAGCGCGAAACCGGTATGTACCAGAATATAATCCCCGGGGGTCACATCATCCACCAGATGCAGTCCGACATTCACAACCGCTCCCCCTACCGAGGCTTTTGCCGTAAATCCTTCAACGGAGAGGACTTTCGCAGGAATACTTAGGCACATTTGATAATTATGAATTATGAATTATGAATTTTGCACATTGGCACATTGGCACATTAGCACATTGGCACATTTTCAAATTTCCCCCTTTCTCCTCGCAGCTATTGCTAATTGTCCCAGAGCAATACCTCCATCATTACACGGAACAGCGGCATGGGTGAATACGGCGAAATTATCTTTTACCAGTTTGTTTTCCAAAATTTCCGAAAGATATTTGTTCTGAAAAGTTCCTCCTGATAAAACCACCTTGGTAAGTCCGGTTTCCGTACTGATTTTTTTCACCATCTGTAACGATGCTTCTGCAATGGTATTGTGAAACCTGGCAGCAACCACACCTGGTTCCACACCAGAGGAGGCTTCTTTACAGATCTGTCGTATGGCAGGGATGAAAGACAGGGTTTCCGATATCTCAAAGTCGTAATGGCCCTCAATACCTGAATGAATAAGTGCTTCGAGCCTCATAGGTGCTTCGGCGTGGAACAGGGAGTTAACGCAAATGCCGGTGATGGCGGCAACCGCATCAAACAGTCTTCCGGCACCCGAGGTGAGGGGGCAGTTTATTTCCCTTTCCAGGGCCGTCAGGACCATTTCGGCCTTTGTACGATCCACCAGTTTTATGAATGGCAGCTTCAGATTAAGCACCTCGCTGCCGAATATCTGATAAAGGCAGGATAAGCCCATTCTCCAGGGTTCTTCTGAGGCTTTGTCGCCTCCCGGCATGGGCATATAGCTGAAATGTCCCTGGCGCGAAAAGTTGAGGTAATCGCAAACCAGGAATTCACTTCCCCAGATGTGTCCGTCAGTTCCATAACCTGTACCGTCGAATGCCAGCCCGATAACAGGCTCATCAAGCCCGTTCTCGGCCATGCATGCGGCAATGTGTGCATGGTGATGCTGCACCTCAATGAGTTGCAAGCCGAGCTGACGTGCATATCGCGATGACAGATAATCGGGATGCAGATCAGACGCCACGGTATGGGGATTGATCCGGAAGATCTTCTTAAATCTGTCCAGGGTTTCCTCAAAGAATTCAAAAGTCTCAAAGTTCCTGAGATCCCCGATATGCTGACTCAGGTAAGCCCTGTCGCCTTTCCCCAGGCAAAAGCAATTCGACAGTTCAGCTCCGGTTGCCAGTATGCCGTCGACCTCAAAACCACACCTGACCGGAGCAGGGACATATCCGCGTGAACGGCGGTACAACCTTTCTCTGCCCGCTATAATGCGAACTACAGAATCATCATTTCTGTTGTAAATATCGCGGTTATAGGTGACCGTTGCATCAGTCAATGGGGCCAGTGTATCCAGGGCCTCCTGATTGCCGATGATTACCGGCTCTTCTGCAAGGTTACCACTGGTAAGCACAAATGCCGGCAGGTCAAGTTTCTCAAAAATCAGATAATGTATTGGCATATAAGGCAGAAAAGCACCCAGTGTATTCAGGCCCAGAGCTATTCCCGGTGATAAAGGACGAATTGTCTTCAGTATAACAATAGGCCTTCGCCAGGAGGTAAGGGCCGCTTCTTCAACTTCCGTTACCTCAGCATAATGTTTCAGGCTATCCAGATCCCTGAACATCACCGCAAAAGGCTTCCCCTCCCTTTTCTTCATTTGCCGGAGCCTGCTCACCGCCATCTCATTCAAGGCATCACACATAAGGTGAAACCCGCCGGTACCCTTGATGGCAACGATATTTCCGAGGCGGATCAGATTGCTGATCCGTTCCAGAATTCCGGAAAAACCTGTAAGCACACTGTTTTTCAGGTACATGGAGTAGCTCGGGCCACAGTCATTACAGGCCACCGGCTGGGCATGGAAGCGTCGGTCGGCAATATCTAAAAATTCTTTGGTGCATACCTGACACATGCTAAAATGTGCCATGGTCGTATTCTTCCGGTCGTAAGGGAAATCGCTTATGATGGAAAACCGGGGTCCGCAATTGGTGCAGTTGATAAAGGGATAGCCGGTCCGGTGCGGCTGATGTTTCATGTCGTCAAGACATTCGGGGCACACGGCAATATCAGGGCTGATCTCAGAGGTCTCATCGGTCATGTCCTGGCTAGCCAGAATCTGAAATCCGCTGATACCTTCCGGAAAGTCCTGTTCCACAATGATTTCTTCTATTTGGGAAACGACAGGTGCCTGGTATCGCAAATCCTCCATGAACATGGGCATATTGTGTGCAAGGCCTTCTACTTTCAGTGTAACCCCATCGGTACGGTTTACGACCCAGCCCTGCAGATTGTACTGTCGTGCAAGTCTGTACACGAATGGTCTGAAGCCCACTCCCTGCACCAGTCCCTGGATGTGGATACGCAATGCAATAATATGATTTTGTTCCCCGGCTGACAATGTGAAAAAAATAACAATTGATGGTTATAATTGTAATAAAAGTATGAAAATTATGATTTATTAGGATTAATTTTAACTCATCGTATCGGTTAAGACATAACATGAACACGAAGCTGCCTCCACGCACCGTTGAAAGATTGAGTAAATACAGGCGCCTCCTCGACAAATACAAGGACCTTGAGGGGGCACATATTTATTCTCACAAACTGGCCGGATTGCTGAATCTCACACCCGAACAGGTAAGGCGTGATTTGATGCTGATCGGCATTACAGGCAATCACCGCAGGGGTTACAACATTAAAGAACTTATCGGGATGATTGGAAATACCATTGACCGGCATGAAGGACAGCAGGTTGCGCTCGTAGGGATTGGAAATCTTGGCAGGGCAGTTCTGGGATTCATACGGAAGGCAGAAACCCGGATGAATATTGTTGCTGCCTTTGATATTGACCGATCCAAAATTAATACCCACATCGGGAATGTTCCCTGTTTTCATTTACATGATGCAAGACAGGTTGTCAGAGACAAGAGCATTCGCATTGCAATTCTCACAGTACCGCCTGAAGTTGCGGTTGCAACAACGGCAATGCTCCTTCAGTCAGGGATCCGGGGAATTCTCAATTTTACATCGGTACATCTGGATGTCCCACCAGGTATATATCTAAAGGACTATGATATCATTACTTCACTCGAGGAGATCGGGTTTTTTATTCAGGAATAGTCTTCCTCTCTTCCTGTTATGTTGTTTTAACGGCCTTGCGGCACAGCAACTGGCAGCCTATCATGATAATCAGAAAAGATTTTTCATATTTGACAATGGTAAGACCGTCCAGGCGGAATACCTGGCGGTAAAGGATTTCAGTATTGGCGGTACCTGTCTGTTGTATACCGATAGCAGGAATAACCTGAAGATGTATTACCAGGGTGAAATTTCCACGCTCGAGGTTAGTGCGCCGAACAAATTTGAGGCCCTCGATTATCTTTCCGTATACAACATCGGAAGTATTGTCAAGATCATCGAAAATGGCCGGAGCACCACCATCAGTACCAATGCCGTGAAGTACCTGGCTGAGGATAGCCTGGTGGCTTTTTACGATCAGAATCGTGAGATGCTTGCTGTTTATTACAAGGGGAAGATCATGATGCTTGAGGACGGACTGGCCGGCAGGCCTGCCAACCTGTTCAAAACCGGGGACAACATCGTTGTTTATGTTTCTTCAAGGACAAGGGATTTAAAGGTCTTTTACCAGGGTGAGAACAGGGTCCTTGAACCTTTTCTTTCAGGCGGCAATTTCAAGGCCGGCAGGGATATCGTAGCCTGGGTAAATCAGTCCGACCTGAAGTTCCGGATTTTTTACCGGGGTGAGACATACCTGGCTGAGGAATTCGCGCCTGAATCCTGGCAGATGGGCGACGGCATCACCGCTTATGTGGACAATACCGGATCATTCAAGTTGTTTGAGCGTGGCGAGACGGTGGATATCAGTTCATTTCCGCCTGATTTTTACATGGTCCGCAACAGCCTGGTGATTTACGGAGAACAGGGTTACCTGAAGGTTTGGTACAACAACCGTGCTTATACACTCGAAACTTTCATACCTTCCGATTGGAAAGCCGACTGGAATACCATTGTATACCGCGATCTGAACAGGAACGTAAAAGTCTTCAGCAGGGGTGAAACCAAAGTACTGACTTATGACCTGACGGAGGACATCGAACTGTATCGTGATATTGTGGTGGTTGACAAGGGTATGAACAACCACAATGTTTATTACAAGGGGAAGAAGTATTAGGAGAGGCCGCAATTGTTAAAAGAAGGGAATACCCTTCAGGTGGTCTCAGACCATTGAAGGGTGCTCCCTTGAAAATTAAATCAGTAAACTATCGATTGAAATGTAAGGCATGTGAAATGCCTTAGAAACGTTTTCATAAACACATCTGCCCTGGTAAACATTGATACCGAGTTTCAGCGGATCGCAATGCAGGGCTGCTTTTTCGAGTCCCATCTCAGCAATCATCAGCCCATAAGGCAAAGTTGCGCTAGTAAGCGCCTTGGTTGATGTCAGGGCCACGGCTCCCGGCATGTTGGCAACACCATAATGTACAATGCCATCGATTACATAAACCGGGTTATCATGCGTGGTAGGTTTGATGGTTTCCACACAACCTCCCTGATCCACAGCCACATCAACTATAACAGCACCTCTTTTCATGATGCCGAGATGTTCACGCTTTACCAGCGTAGGTGCCTTGGCTCCTGGTAACAAGACTGCACCAATGATCAGGTCACATTCCCGCAGAATCTTTTCAATGTTGGCATCGGTGCTGTAAAGCGCTGTAATTCTGGAACCGAAAATATCATCCAGGTATGCCAGCCTCCTGGCGCTTATATCAAGTATGGTGACCTCAGCCCCCATACCGGTTGCTATTTTACAGGCGTTGGTACCTACCACACCACCTCCTATAATTCCTACCTTGCCACGCTCAACACCCGGAACTCCGCCCAGCAGGACTCCCCTGCCTCCAAAGGTTTTCTCAAGATATTTTGCACCCTCCTGTACGGATAATCTGCCGGCAATTTCGCTCATCGGCTGGAGACAGGGCAGCTGACCGTCCGCTGTCTCAATGGTTTCATAGGCAACACCCTTGATACCGGCGTTCAGCATGGCCTCGGTGAGCTTGCGATCAGCCGCCAGATGAAGATAGGTATATAGGATCTGATCCCTGTGAAAAAGCGGATATTCCTCAGGCAAGGGCTCTTTCACCTTGATGATCATTTCACAGCCATCGAAGATCTTCGCGCGGTCTGCTTCAATTTTAGCTCCGGCCGAGGTATATTCCTTATCGACAAAGCCTGCAGCTTCCCCTGCACCCTGTTGTACGGTAACCTCATGCCCGCGTGACACATACGACTTCACATCCGATGGCGTGAGGCCGACCCGGTATTCATGTGTCTTGATCTCCTTTAAACATCCGATTTTCATGGTCTGCATTTTTACAGGTATTGTAGCTGAGTTTTAGCTGATTTTCATCGCAAAATAAAACAATGCGATCGAGACTGGCTATGATTTTGGTCATTTGCAAACGGTGCACTGCAACACATAATCAGTTCTTTGAGAATCAACACAATAACTTTTAATGTTAAAAGTTTGACATTGTTATTCCTTTATCATAACTTTAGTAATATATGTGAATAAAAGAACAGTAAGGTGGAAGGTGACTTTTTGGTCTCAGCATCCGACTGGCATTTATTCCTCGCCGAGATTTCACATGAAATGAATGTATATGTGCCGGTCGACAACGGTGTTCACACTGAATACAGTTTGTTCCGCAATAATGACCTGCAGATCCGGTACAACAAACCGGCACCCGTCTCTCCGCTTAAAATATTCTTCTTACCGGTAAAGGAAAATGTCCTGAACGCGACCCATGCCAAAAGAATGATCGTGGGCATCCCGGCATGCGACCTGAAAGGATTGGATCTCCTCGATGAGATCTATCTGGATGAGAAATTCCCGGATCCCGTTTATGAAAAGAACCGGGAAAACACTATCCTGGTTGGCACCGATTGTCATGATATCCGTGATACCTGTCATTGCACAACCTATAATGTTGAACCTTACCCGACTGTAAATGCCGATTTTACACTGGCATCCGTGAACGGGAAACTGATTGTTTCGGTAAAATCGGCCAGGGGGAATACAGTTACAGACCTGCTGAAAAAGCATTTCCCCGTGTCAGAACCCGGCAAGGATGTTCTGTCCGAAGCGGTGGCGCTCAGATCTGCCGTCCGTGATCGTCTGGAAACCCAAAACCGGAATTTGCCCGATTATACCCAAACAGGTGATCTGATCAGTAAATCGGGTGATGAAATATGGGAGAGGTACGCGGCAACCTGTGTGTCATGTGGCGCCTGTGCGGCAATCTGTCCGACCTGTACCTGCTTTTTGCTCATCGACCGACCGGGATTTGGCAAGATCAGGCAGATGGACACCTGCCAGTACCCGGGATTCGAAAGGATTGCAGCCGGTGAGGATCCCCTGCGAAAGAAAGCGGTGAGGTTCCGGAACCGGTACATGTGCAAATATGTCTGGAAGTCTGAAAAATTCCATGCTCAGGCCTGCACGGGTTGCGGCAGGTGCATCGACGGCTGCATCGGCAGCATCAGCAAAAATAAAATATTCACTGAAATGCATAACCCATCCTGACCAACTGATGGCAGATACACTGAATATATATCAGCCGATTAAGGCTACTGTGGAGCGGGTAATCATTGAATCTCCCCTGATCAGGTCCTTTGTCCTGATCCCTGAAAAGGAATTCACGTTTAAAACGGGAGAATTTATTGAACTGACCATCAACGGTTTTGGCGAAGCACCTTTTACACCATCCTCTTCTCCGCTCGAAAATAAAAAACTGGAGGTAACGGTCATGAAGACGGGTTATGTAACCGATAGAATCCATGCACTGGAAACAGGGGATGTCGTCGGTATCCGCGGACCCTACGGGCGCGGATACCCCATCCAGAAGTTCTACGGCAAAGAAATTCTTATCCTGGGAGGCGGATGCGGTTTTGCCCCGATACGGTCTTTGCTGTTCAATCTGATTGCCGAAAAGGAGAAACTTCGTAAAGTGGTTCTCTGCTATGGCGCTAAGACACCCGAAGATTGCATTTATAAATCCTTTGTTGAAGAGCTCAGAAAGATTGACAAGTTTGAGGTCTACCGGAGTGTTGACAAAGCCGACCAATCCTGGGATGAAAAAGTTGGAGTGGTCACAATTCTGCTGGAGGATCTTCGGATGGATATCGAGAATTCAGTAGCCATTGTTTGCGGCCCACCGGTAATGATGAAGTACGGCACGCTGAAGCTCCTTGAAATGGGATACCCGGAAAAGGATATTTACCTTTCCATGGAGAAAAACATGTCCTGCGGACTTGGCAAATGCGGGCACTGCATGATGGGCAAATATTATGTATGCAAAGACGGCCCTGTGTTTACCTACGACGAAATAAAGGATCAGCCTAATATCTGGTTATAACGACAACCATGGCAAAAAAACTGCTCATCGACCTGCAAAAGCTGCGTGAATATAAAGATACACCCGTTGAAGGGGTGTTGAAATTTGGTGAATATGCTGGTTCCTTTAAGACCATCCGTGAGCTGGCAAGCTTTCAGTTTTCCTGTCGCAGGTGTGAGAAGGCTCCATGCCTGGAAGCATGTCCCAGCATGGCCTTAACAAAGAACCGAGACGATATCGTCAGAAGAGCGACCTTACTTTGTGTGCGATGCAAATCCTGCATCTTCGTCTGTCCGTTTGGAACCCTGATGGACGATCTCTTTGTTGTAAAAACATCCGGAAGGTCATTCATCCGCCTTCACGGAGAAAAGGATCTGCAGCGGTTTGCCGATTCTTTGCCCGGTGAGGTTGCCAGCATTACAGACCTTGAGGAGGAACCGGCCAGGCAGGTATTCAGCCTGAGCGAGAATATTTTGATCAAGGAATTTACCTGGCGTTAGCATGGGAAAAGAACTGCTATATTATCTGGTGTTCCCGGGCTTTATTTTCCTTGCCTTTGTTGGCGGCCTTTTTAGTTGGGCCGACAGAAAAATATCTGCCTGGGTTCAATTTCGAAAGGGGCCTCCCCTCCTTCAGCCGTTTTACGACTTTTTCAAATTGCTGCTGGTGAAGGAGACCATCCTGCCGTCCCGCGGTTCAAAGCTGACTTTTCTGCTTGCTCCGGTATTTGGTCTGGCAGGCGCCTTATTATCAGGCATAATGATCCTGCTGCCCGCATTTGGCTTACGACAAGGATTTTCGGGAGATGTTATTGTGATATTTTATATGCTCACCATTCCCTCCCTTACCTATATAATAGGAGCCCTTGCGGCCGGAAATCCACTTGCTTCAGTAGGTGCATCAAGAGAAGTCAAGCTGGTCATCAGCTATGAATTAACATTCCTGCTGGCCATTGCGGCCATTATCAGCAAATCAGGAATGGTGACAGGACTGCACCAGATCATCGCCGTACAGCAAAGTCAGGGCGCCTTTGCCGGCAGTTTCTCAGGCATTCTGCTGGTGGCCGTGTTCGTTCTCTGCATCCAGGCTAAACTGGGTTTTGTGCCCTTCGATATGGCTGAAGCTGAAACAGAAATCACACACGGATGCTTTATCGAATATTCAGGAGCAGCCTATTCCCTGATCAAACTCACAAAATACATGATGCTCTTTATCCTGCCTGCATTCCTGTGCGCCATGCTGCTGGGCGGATTCAGGTTTAACGGTATCGGTTTCCTGTGGGCATTCCTGAAGCTGATCGGTGTTCTGCTGCTGATTACCCTGATCAGGAATACGAATCCGCGCATCAGGATTGACCAGGCCATGCGGTTCTTCCTGATCTGGATGAACCTGTTGGTAATAGTGGCGATCATTTTGGACTATTTTAATTTTTAAAACCTGATGGATTGAACTTTAAAGAGTATTGCTTTAAGAAATCGCTGTGGGTATTTCATTTTGGAGGTGCTTCCTGCAACAACTGCGATATCGAAATACTCGACTGCCTGACGCCCCGGTACGATATCGAACGGTTCGGCATGCAGCTCGTAGGCAGCATCCGTCATGCCGATGTGTTGCTGGTGAATGGTTCCATTAACAGGAAAGACAGGCAACGACTTCTGGAAATATACAACCAGGCGGCCAAACCCATTCTTGTGGTGGCTGTGGGCGCGTGCGGCTGCACCGGCGGTATCTTTGCCGATGGAAATACTTTTGCGGGACCAGTGGATAAAATTATTCCCGTTGACGCTTACATACCGGGTTGTCCTCCAAAACCGGAAGC
>DIAS01000062.1:35049-65193 GCA_002415855.1 Bacteroidales bacterium UBA5072 | reverse complement strand
AGTAATTGAAATAGAAACTATCAGAAAGCGCTTTGCAGACAAGGTTCATGAAATTGTTGTTAAAAATGACAGGCGGGCGACAATTGCGGTCAGTGCAGATGCAATTGTGACTGTCAGTGAATTCCTGGTCAGAGAGCTTTGCTTCAGGTTTATTATTGCCACAGCAGTGGATACCGATAGGGGTATTGAGATCCTGTACCATTTCAGCAAGGATGAAAAAGGGTTGGTGCTGAATGTAAATGTTTTGCTGGATAAAGCAGATCCGGCAATCGAATCGCTGACGGGATTGTTAGAAGGGGCAAACTGGATCGAAAGGGAAATGCATGAGATCATGGGAATCAATTTCATAAACCATCCCAACCTGGAGAAACTGGTTTCCGACGGCAACTGGGCTGAAGGGGTATATCCTTACAGGAAGAATGAAAAATGAAAAGTGAAAAGTGAAAAGTGAAAAGTGAAAAACCAATCATGAAGATTGAAACACGATCCATAACAACGAACAACTTTCAACTGTCAGATTTCAACTGTCAAAAATGAACAAGATCATTCCCATTGGTCCTTATCATCCGCTTCAGGAAGAGCCTGAGCTCTTCAGACTATACTGCGAGGGAGAGATCGTAAAGGATGTGAAATGGGAGACCGGATATAATCATCGCGGCATAGAAAAGCTGAGCGAATCGAAGACCTTTGACCAGGTATTCTTTCTCGTGGAAAGAATCTGCGGCATCTGTTCCACGTCCCATCCTTTCGCCTTTGCCAATTGCCTCGAAGAGATTGCCGGTATAGATATCCCCAACAGGGCAAAATATATCAGGTCCATCATCGGGGAGCTGGAACGTCTTCACAGTCATTTGTTATGGGTGGGACTGGCAGGTCATTTTCTTGGGTACAACACCGTGTTTATGTGGGCCTGGAAATACCGCGAGCCGGTGCTCGACCTTTTTGAAATGATCACCGGGAACAGGAACAGCTATGCCATGTTTAAAATCGGTGGCGTACGCAGGGATATTGAAAATGATAAAATACAAAGGATCCGGGAAACTCTTGACCATATCAGGGAAAAAACCGATCTGCTTACCGGGGCCATCATGGATGATCCCGTTATTCATGCCAGGACAAAGGGAGTAGGTATCCTGACCCGTGAGGATATCCTTGACTTTGCCGCTGTCGGACCTACCGCAAGAGCCTCGGGAGTCGATATTGACATCCGGAGGGATGATCCATATGCAGCTTATCCCCTGGTGAACTGGAAAGTAATTACAGCCAGGGAAGGGGACGTATTCGCCAAAGCCGAAGTACGTCTCCTTGAAATGTATGAATCCATCTCCATCATTGAGCAGTGCCTTGATGGACTCAAGAAAGAAAAAGAAGGAGATATTGCCGTTGTCGTGGATGAGATCCCGGAAGGCATGGGCACAGGGCGTGCCGAAGCCCCCCGCGGAGAGGTCTTTCATTTTGTCAAGACCGATGGTTCCAATTATCCTGTGAGGCACAAGATAAGGGCCCCCAGCTATGTGAATATTGCCACATTCAGGAAATCATGCATCGGGCATACCCTTTCGGATGCAACCCTGGCACTTGCAGCGGTTGATCCCTGTTACTGCTGCACCGAGCGGCTGGCAGTTGCCTATGATATTGATACCGGAAAAAAGATCCTGAATGGCAGAGAACTGGTTGAACTTTCAGCAAAGAGGACATGCGGATTGAAATGACAGGAGGCGTAAAATGAATGGGGTTTTGTATACAATTGTTATTCCGATGCTTGCAGGGATATTGTTATTCTTTATTCCGGGCAGGATCAGGTTTGTTAAGGAGTTGATTTCAATTCTTGCTGTCATGGCTGCTTTGTATTCTTCGATAGTTTTATTTGGTACCGGAGATAAACTAATCTCTGTTGATGATGCGCTCCGCACCGGTTATCAGGCGCACCACAACTGCCTGCTGGCAGATCACGGCAGCATATGTTTTCAGGTTGACGGTCTGAGCAGGCTGATCGTGCTTTTCCTTGGTATATTTGGCCTGCTTATCCTGGTCTATTGCCTTACATACAACAAGGGTAGGATCAAAGGATTTTATTCCTGGTACCTGATAACCCTTGGCGCCTCTTATGGAGCAGTATTGTCGGACAACCTGCTTCTGTTTATCATTTTCTGGGGCGTGCTGGGCATTACACTTTACAAGCTGATCCCCGGAACTGATGAAGCGAGCTCTGCAGCTGCCAAAAAGACTTTGATCATTATCGGCGCATCCGACGGGATCATGATCCTGGGTATAGCCATTATCTGGAAAATATGCGGTACCCTGAGCATGGCTGATGTATCACTCCCCACCAGTGGAGCATTGACAGCAGCAGCATTTCTTGCACTGCTCACAGGAAGTTTTACCAAAGCCGGAGCTTTCCCGTTCCATTCGTGGATACCCGACTATGCCCAATACTCCCCGGCTTCATCTGCCGCATTTTTGCCTGCATCGCTCGACAAGCTTTTAGGAATCTATTTTCTGGCCAGGATCACAACTGACCTGTTCATTCTTACAGATCCCTGGCGGATGCTGTTGTTATCGCTCGGTGTGATTACAATTGTCGCTGCTGTACTGATGGCCCTTGTGCAGCACAATTGCAGGCGCCTGCTGGGATTTCACGCGGTTTCACAGGTTGGTTACATGGTACTCGGATTCAGTCTGGGATCGATGCTTGGTGTTGCTGCTGGTCTGTTTCACATGCTCAACAACGTCATTTATAAAAGCGGTTTGTTCCTGACGGCCGGAAATGTTGAATTCCGGACGGGAAAAGAGGATATTGACGAATTGGGAGATTTGTCGCGGTCCATGCCACTCACCTTTTTTGGAGCCATTGTATTTGCCTTGTCCATATCGGGCATTCCGCCTTTGAACGGATTTGCCTCCAAGTGGATGATTTACCAAGCAATTATTGATTTCGGTTCGGGAAGCGGACTGCCAAACAAACTGTGGATACTCTGGCTTGGCCTTGCTGTTTTCGGTTCAGCCCTGACCCTGGCCAGCTTTATCAAATTCATCGGCGGGATATTTCTGAGCGGTAAGAAGCAGGAATTTGCACAGGTCCGCGAAGTTCCCGTTCTCATGTGGGCACCCCTGATCCTTCTTGCTCTGGGTTGTCTGCTATTCGGAATTTTTGCCACGGGTATCATTCTGCCGCGCCTGCTGATGCCAGTGTCAGGGGTTTTTGTCCCGGCCGGGTTCTGGAATTCTTCTCTGGTATCCGTTCTTGTGCTGATCTCTGTTCTGCTGGGCATATGCCTGTACCTGATCACCGGCATGAAGAAATTCCGGACGGAGGATAGTTTCATCGGGGGAGAAAAACTGTATGAAACAACAGGGTATCCGGTATCCGGTTTTTATCATACTTTAAAGGAATTCAGGCTGATGGCGTGGTTTTACCAAAAGGCGGAAGAGCGGTGGTTTGATGTATATGAACTCTCAAAACGCTTTACCTTATGGCTCAGCAGTCTTGCCAGCAGGGCACACTCCGGCATCCTCCCGCATTATACGGTATGGATAATTGCAGGTCTGATCATTCTGCTGATGATAATGAATACTTAGCTGCACTATGGAACTGGCATTGACAATTATTACAGGATTCATGGTAATCGGCGCGATCTACGCCATTCATGCAAAAGATCTGCTTTCAGCGGTCATTGCCTGCGGAATTGTGGGCTATGGACTGGTCATTTGTTTTCTTTTGCTGAAAGCACCCGACCTGGCGATTGTCCAGATTGTGGTCGACACCATGTCACTCATCATCATGGTGACTGTGGTACTGAATACTTCACGGGAAGAACCCTATTATGGGCTCGATTCCAGGGGAAGGACACTTGCTGTTGCAGCGCTGGCACTTATAATTGCACTGCTGTACTATTTCGTGATCTCAACCGGTCATCTGGATGCCTTTGGTGAAAGCCATCTTCGGATGTCGGAGGCATACATGAACGGTGCGGCAGAAAAAACAGGAAGCGCCAACCTGGTAACAGGTGTTGTTTTTGATTTCAGGGGTTATGATACACTGGGCGAAGCAACCGTGCTGGTGACTGCCGTCCTTGGGGTAATTGCCATTTTAAGACTGAAAGGTAAAAAGTAAGGCCATGAAAGGAATGACCACCATCGTAAAGAAGACCACGCAAATCCTCGCCGGAATTATTTTTTTGTATGGGGCTTATGTTGTCATTCACGGACACCTGACCCCCGGAGGAGGATTTGCCGGGGGAGTTATTATGGCAGGGGCCTTTATTCTGGTTACCCTTGCCTTTGGAGGCGGATTTTTAAATCTGAAAAAGGAAGAGACCGGATCAACAGCTACAGAAAATATAGCAGTACTGATCGTGATCATCCTTTCTTTGGTTGGCCTGTTCCTTGGAGCCAAAGTATTCTTCCTGAATTTTTTGCCCAGGGGAACAGTTGGAGAACTCGTCAGTGCCGGTGTCCTGCCGCTTTATAACATTTTTGTCGGAATCGAGGTCACAAGTTCAATTTTTATCTTATTTCTGGCCCTGGTAATCTTTAAGGAGGAAGATACCTGATGATACCCTACTGGATGTGCTTTGCTTTATTCCTGGTTGGTCTCTACGGAGTAATTACCCGGCGTAACCTGGTCAAGATCGCCATTTCCTTGTCCATCATGGAAGTAAGCACCTTTCTTTTCTTTGCCCTGATGGGCTACATCGAAGGCGGCAAGTTCCCTATCGTTGATCCTGCAGAACCCGGCCAGCTATATGTTGATCCGCTGCCACAGGCCCTGGTGCTGACCGCTATTGTCATCGGGCTGGCGACCACATCATTGCTGATGGCTGTCATTATCAGGATCTATCGGAAGTATAAGACATTTGATATCCGGGAAATCAGAAATCTAAGAGGATAGCCTATGAATCCGATAATCCCGATGTTGGTCATTGTTCCGCTGGCCAGTGCCTTTCTGATCATGGTATTGGGAAAACTGATCAGGGATTTGCCCGGGTACTTCACTTCTGCGGTTTTCCTTGTTTTGCTGATCACCAGCTATTATGCCTGGATGCATAACGGAAATGGAATAACAGTGTACAAAGTGGGCGGATGGGAAGCTGTCAACAAGATCCCTATCGGAATATACATGGTTCTTGACGGACTTTCTGTCATCATGTTGTGCCTAATTAGCACCCTGGGGTTCCTTTCTGCAGTTTATTCCCTTTCCTATATGAAGCGGTATACCGGAGAAGAGTATTACTATGCCCTCTTGTGCCTGCTGGTAGCCGGGATGAACGGGGTTGTGCTGAGCGGTGATCTTTTTAATATTTTCGTCTTCCTGGAAATATCCGTGATAGCCTCCTATGCGCTGGTAGCATTTGGTGTTGAAAAGAATGAACTCGAAGCGTCTTTCAAATACCAGGTTCTGGGTGGAATTGCTTCATTGCTGATACTTTTTGGAATAGGCCTTATTTACTGGAAAGCCAAGACGCTCAATATTGCCGATATCCGGGAAGCCTTTAAGGCAGGCTATGACGGGACTTATTATACATTTGTCCAGATGCTGATCCTTTGCGGGTTCGGAGTAAAGGCAGCCATCATGCCCTTCCATGCCTGGTTACCCGATGCTCATTCTTCAGCCCCTTCTCCTATATCTGCCATGCTGTCCGGCGTATTTATCAAAGCAGTCGGTATTTATGTGATCCTCCGGCTTTTCTTTTCCATGTTCGTCATCAGTGAACAGATCGCCTTTGTTATAACCGCCCTGGGCACCTTGTCCATGGTATTCGGCGTATTTCTGGCGATCGGTCAGTGGGACATCAAGAGGTTGCTGGCATACCACAGCATCAGCCAGATGGGATATGTAATCATGTCGGCAGGCATCGGAATGATCCTGTTGTCACGTGGTACCAGACCCGATGTTGCACTTCTGGCTATTACGGGAGGATTGTATCATCTCATCAACCATGCGGCTTTTAAAGGATTGCTGTTTCTGAATGCAGGGGCCCTTGAATACCGGCTGGGGACGCGTGACCTGAAAGAAATGGGGGGGCTTGCATCGGAAATGCCGATAACGGCCGGAACATCCTTTGTTGCCTCAATGTCAATCTCAGGAATACCTCCTTTCAATGGATTCTTCAGTAAACTTATCATTGTAATTGCCTGTATACGTGGCAGGTTTTACCTGCTGGCCTTCCTGGCGATCCTGGTGAGCATCATAACACTGGCATCATTCCTCAAATTCCAGCGTTATGCGTTTTACAATAAAACCAATGCCGGCAAAGACCTTACGGGTAAGGAAGTTGCCACTCCAATGGTCTTCAGCATGATAGTACTCGGAATGCTGTGTCTTCTGATGAGCCTTCTGGCAATCCCTTCGGTCAGGGAGTCTTTGTTAAAGCCTGCTGTTGATGTGTTAATGGACGCAGGCAACTGTATGTCGAAAATAATCGGAATGTGATATGAGGTACCTGACATTATTTATCTTATCTCTGATAATGTGGCTGTTGCTGACTTTTAAGCTCACCATTCCCAACTTGATTGTCGGGACCGTTGTTGCAGCCATCACCGCTTTGATCTTTGCCAGGTATTTCATCCGCAATGTTCACAAATTCCTTGAACCCAAAAGATACTTCTGGCTCTTCGTTTATTTCTTTGTTTTTCTCTGGGCATGCCTAAAAGCAAACATTGATGTAGCTTACAGGGTATTGCATCCTGCGATGCCGATCAGACCAGGCATCGTCAAAGTGCGGACAACACTTCGCTCTGATTTTGCCAGAACCCTGCTGGCCAACTCAATTACCATGACACCTGGTACGATCTCGGTGGATATAATCGGCGACGACCTGTATATTCATTGGATCTATGTGCATTCGGAAGATCCTGAAGTTTATTCCTCCTTAATACTGGGCCAATTTGAAAAGTATATAAAAAGAATTGTTGAATGATAAGCTATCTGGACATAATGCTGTACGTACAAATCGCCTTAAGCGGAATTTGCATGTACCGGATCATCAGGGGACCAACGATCCCCGACAGAATGGTCGGAATCGACATTTTCGGAATCCTTGTGGTTGGCATCTGTGCTATCATTGCGATCGAGACTGAAAAGTCATATATACTCGATATCGGGATAGCCTGGATAATCCTGAGCTTTATAGGAACCCTTACGCTGGCAAAATACCTCAGCGGTAAGAAAATCAATGAATAAAATGGCATGTCTTATACTTTTATCGGTAGGAATACTCTTTAACCTGTTCGGTTGCATTGGACTGATCAGGCTTCCGGATGTTTACAACAGATTACAGGCTGCCACCAAGTGCGTGACCCTTGGCACCTGCAGCATACTCATCGGTGTTCTGGTTCATTTCGGGTTCAATGATGCCGGTGTTAAAGCAATGGTAGCCATTCCGATATTATTTTTTGCCTCAACTGTAGCTGCGCATGCGCTGATAAGAGGCGCATACGGTTTTGGCATCAGGCTTGGCGACAGAAGTGTTAAAGACGATTATAAAGATGCAGTAAAATGAGATACCCCAAGCTGCGTGAATTAAAGGAGGCTGTGATTTCATTATTCTCACCGGCTTATACAACAAGGTTTCCCGTGGAGCAACACATTCCGTTTGTTAATTTCAGGGGCAAACCTGTGGTTGATGATGCAAATTGTGTGGGCTGCGAGACATGTGCTAATGTATGCCCCAGTCATGCTATTACCTTCAGGGATGATGCGGTGAAACAAATCAGGATCATAGAAAGGAATTATGGCGCATGCATATTCTGTGGCCAATGTGCTGAGCATTGCATTACAAAAAAGGGTGTGAAATTAAGCGACAGGATTTTCGATCTTGCGACTTTCGACAGGAGTACCCTGGTTGAATCGCAGGTAAAAGAACTGCTGATCTGTAAAAACTGTGACGCTGTTGTTACAACAAAGCAGCACTTTGAATACATCCATAATAAGCTGGGCCCAATGGCTTATGCTTCCATCCTAAATTTGAACATGCTTAATGAACGGCTGAAGCTTGAAGATCCCGGTGCCGCGGCAGTTGAGGTTCTCGATAGCCTCAAACGCAAGGACATGTTTAATGTTCTTTGCCCTGATTGCCTGAGAAAGGTACTGTTGAAATCATTGTAAAACATGCCCGGAAATTTTGAGATATTGCCTGACCTGGCCGGCAAAAGCATTCTTTTTGTAGGTTTAGGCAATGTACTTCATCACGATGATGGTGTTGGAGTGTATATGGCACAGGGAATTCAGGAGAATCAGCAAATCCGGGTGATCATAGCAGAGGTAAGCCTGGAGAATTACATCGGTAAGATCAATGCAATATTACCAGACATACTGATTCTGATTGACAGTGTGCTCTTTAGCCGCCGGCCGGGGTATTGTCAGCTGGTACCTGCTGAAAAAATAATGGATTACACCACCAATACACACAATATATCCATGAGCAGGATCATTGGATTCTGTTCAGCTCAGACCTATGTGCTCGGCGTTGAACCGGCGGTTGTCTCATTTGGTGAAGGGCTTTCATCACGTGTTAAAAAGAAAGCGGACCTGCTGGTGAGAAGAATCAATACCTGTTTTCTTGCGAATAGTCATGGCTTTTTGTAACTTTTACTGTAACTTAGGGATTGAAAGGAGGTCATCTTATGACAAAACAATTGGTTTCGCTGAAAGTTAAATGTCCCTTGTGCCAACAGTCGCTCATGGATTACACGCATTTCTTGAATGCCAAGCCCAGTATCAAGCTTACGATTGAAGGCGGTGGGAAGCATGGTGTGATCAATCTTTGTTCCACTTATGGCTGCTATGAAAAGACAAGCAACATTGAACTGGTGCAGGATGATATTGTAAAGCTGTTCTGCCCTCACTGCAAAAAGGAACTAACAACCAAAGCAGAATGTGATGTTTGTAAAGCGCCTATCGTCAGCTTTGCCCTGGATAAGGGCGGGAAGGTACATGTATGTTCCAGGATAGGATGCAAGAAGCATGCCGTATCCTTTGAGGATATATACACCACCCTCACCACATTTTACGAGGAAGACCTTTACGGAGCAAGGGATACAGATTTTTAGGCAATTAAACAGGAATGGTCGGTTGATCAGTCAGGAGATGTATAGCCAGTTGACAATACGTTATTGAAATAACACTGTTCCGGACACTGAAAGCAAATATTCCGCTTTTTCTTAATCTTCCCTACCGGAGGTGTCCGCTATCAACCATGATTTTTTTCATTTTCCACAGCAGCACACAAAAAACAATAGTTTATCATTGAGCCGTTTATCCTTCCTGCTTAAACTCATTCTAAATTTCCACTTACATTTGTTTATCTGATTTTTCATTTCTATTTTTAGTTGTGAAAATATTAACAATTATTACAGGCCTTTATTTCAGGCCTGTTTGACAGGTATTATGCTTGAATATTGCATCCAAAGGGCATTTAAAAATTAAAACATACGCTCATGAAAACAGGAGTTCGTAAAATCTTGGAGAAATATGGTAAGGACAAAACAAGGCTGATGGATATCCTGATCGATGTCCAATCGGAGTTTGGTTTCATTCCGCGCGAAATTACCGTTCAAATTGCTGATGATCTGGGCATGTCAGAAGTGGATGTTGACCAGACCATCTCATTTTATCATTTCTTTTCACAAAAGCCCACGGGAAAATATCATATCTTTCTTAATAACAGTGCTGTAGCTAACATGATGGGTCGTAAGGAAGTAGCAGATACTTTTACCAGGGAATTGGGTATCAAATTTGATGAAGTCACCTCCGACGGATTGGTGGGTCTGTTTGAAACATCCTGCATCGGCATGAATGACCAGGAGCCGGCAGCAATTATCAACAACCATATATTTACCAGGCTTACTCCCTTCCGGGCCAAGGAAATTGTAAGGGATATCAAAGAGGGGAAGAGCATTGAAGATATGTTCGTTGCAGATTACGGCGATGGTGAAAACCGCTCCGATCTCATCAAGTCGGTTGTTTCGAACAACATCCGCAAAATCGGTCCCATCCTTGAACGTAACTATAAATCAGGCCAGGCCATTGAAAAGATAACCCAGATGACCCCTGAACAGGTCATTGATGAAGTAAAGAAATCAAACATGCGTGGCAGGGGCGGTGCTGGTTTCCCTACGGGCTT
This sequence comes from Bacteroidales bacterium UBA5072, assembly GCA_002415855.1. Classification (GTDB taxonomy): domain Bacteria; phylum Bacteroidota; class Bacteroidia; order Bacteroidales; family UBA10428; genus UBA5072. The sequence continues at coordinate 55,069 of DIAS01000062.1, read as the reverse complement.
GAAATGGGAGTTCTGCCGCAATACCAAGGGTGAAAAGAAATATATCTTTTGCAATGCCGATGAGGGTGAACCCGGTACATTCAAGGACAGGGTTATTCTCACCGAACGTCCCAGGCTGCTTTTTGAGGGCATGGTGATAGCCGGGTACGCAGTAGGGGCCACCGAAGGGATTTTATATATCCGGCATGAGTATAAATATCTGCAGGCCTACCTCGAATCAATACTTGAAAAAGCGAGGGAATCAAATTACCTGGGTAAGAATATTCAGGGTAAAAAGGGTTTTAACTTTGATATCCGCATTCAGTTTGGCGCAGGCGCTTATGTGTGTGGAGAGGAATCGGCGCTGATCGAATCTGCAGAGGGGAAACGCGGTGAACCACGTGACCGGCCTCCTTTCCCGGTTGAAAAGGGCTATCTCGACATGCCGACAGTGGTTAACAATGTGGAAACCCTTTGCTCCGTAGTAAAGGTAGTATTAAACGGAGGCGACTGGTACAAGTCATTCGGAACTACTGAATCCACAGGAACAAAATTGCTGAGTATCTCGGGCGACTGCAAATTCCCCGGCGTTTACGAAGTAGTATGGGGCTTTTCCATTAACGACATCCTGGATATGGTGGGTGCCCATGCCGAAGATGTTCAGGCCGTGCAGGTAGGAGGTCCTTCCGGGGCCATCATTGCGGCCAATGAATTCAACCGGATACTGGGCTATGAAGATCTGGCCACCGGGGGATCGCTGATCATCATTGGCAAAAACAGGGACATTCTTACCAATATCGTTTTGAACTTCACGGAATTCTTCATCGAGGAATCCTGCGGTAGCTGTTCCACTTGCAGGATAATTCCCACCCTGCTGCATAACAAGCTCGTTAAAATACTGAATGCCCGCGGGGTGAAACAGGACATCGACGATATGATCGAATGGGGCAGGATTCTGAAAGCCAGTCGATGTGGATTGGGGCAGACGGCTGCTAATCCCATTCTATCAAGCATCAAGAATTTCAGACAATTATATGAAGAAAAGATACAAAAGAACAAAGTATTCGATAGCGGTTTTGACCTTAGCGCTGCCGTAAAAGAATCCTGTAAAGTAACCGGCAGAGTACCTAATATTTAAAAAAAATCATCATGAGTCAGTTCGTAAGATTTACCATCGACGGCACCGAATGCATGAGCACCCGGGGCCAGTATCTTGTAGACGCCGCCCGGGACAATGGCGTTTATATCCCAACACTGTGCAACTTTCCGGGTGTCAAACCAAAGGGGGGCTGCCGCATCTGCACCGTGCGTGTCAACGGCAAGCTGATGACCGCCTGCACCACCCCGGTTGCCGAAGGCATGAGCATCGAGAACGAAATCAAGGATATCAATGAGTTGAGAAAATCCATCATTGAATTGTTGTTTATTGAAGGGAATCATTTCTGTCCCGCCTGTGAAAAAAGCGGAAATTGTGAACTGCAGGCGCTGGCGTACCGCTTCAGGATGCTGGTACCGAGGTATCCTTACCAGTTCCCGGTACGCAGGGTGGATGCTTCACATCCACGGATCATTAAAGAACAGAACCGCTGTATCTTATGCAAGCGCTGTATTCGTGCCATCACCGATGAAACTGGCAGGAGCATATTTGCCTACCGGCGCAGAAGTGCAAGGGTTGAAGTGGTGGTTGATCCGAAACTCGGGAAACAGCTTACCGAGGAGCTTGCCCAGAAAGCCATGGATGTTTGTCCCGTTGGTTCAATCATTGTGAAAGAGAAAGGATTTCATGTTCCCATCGGAGAAAGAAAATACGATACAACACCTATCGGTAGCGACATTGAGAATATGCAAATAACAAAAATCTAAAGATAAAATTCCATGAGCAAACCAATTGTAGCAACCACATCGCTGGCCGGATGTTTCGGATGCCATATGTCTGTGCTGGATATCGATGACAGGATACTGGAACTTTTTGAACTGGTTGAATTCAACAAATCACCCATCGATGATATCAAAAAATTCACCAAGCATTGTGATATCGGACTGATTGAAGGAGGATGTTGCAACAGTGAGAACATTCACGTACTGAAGGAATTCCGGGAACATTGCCGGATCCTGGTCTCGGTTGGTGAATGTGCCATTATGGGAGGATTGCCTGCCATGAGAAACGGTATTCCCATCCGGGAGTGCTTCGAAGAGGCCTATCTGAATGGTCCCACCGTAGTTGCCAACGAAGAGGGGATTCTGCCCAATGATCCGGAATTACCCATGTTACTGGACAGGGTGTATCCCTGTCACGAGATTGTTAAGATCGATTACTTTTTACCGGGGTGTCCGCCACGCGCCGACCTGATATGGGAAGCACTGGTTGCCCTGGTGACCGGTGATGAAATGAAATTGCCTTATGAAGTTGTGAAATTTGATTAAAAAAGCATAGTATGGGACAAAAGATAACCATTGAACCGGTAACCCGTGTCGAAGGCCATGGCAAGGTTACCATTCACCTCGATAACGAAGGAAAAATAGAACAAACCCGCTTACACATTGTTGAATTCAGAGGATTCGAACGGTTTGTGCAGGGACGTCCCTATTGGGAAATGCCTGTGCTGGTCCAGCGGCTTTGCGGCATATGTCCCGTGAGCCACCACCTGGCAGCCGCCAAGGCGATGGACGTGATCGTCGGCGCCGGAACCGGCGAGGGACTCACGCCTACCGGGGAAAAGATGCGCCGGCTGATGCACTACGGCCAGATGTTCCAGTCCCATTCCCTGCATTTTTTCCACCTGGCCTCTCCTGACCTGCTTTTTGGCATTGATGCTGATCCCCTGAAAAGGAACATCATCCATGTTGCCCTGCAGCACCGCGATCTTGCCGTGCAGGGAGTGATGATGAGAAAGTACGGGCAGGAAGTGATCAAAGCAACCGCAGGCAAGAAGATTCATGGAACCGGCGCCATACCAGGCGGGATAAACAAACATCTTACAGAGGAGGAACGGGATTACCTGCTTCATGGCGATGATTACATGGATATTGACAAGATGGTTTCCTGGGCACAGGATGCCATTGAATTCTTCAAGGAATATCATAAAAAGAACAAGGCAGTCATCGATGGTTTTGCAGAGTTTCCGTCGAGTCACCTGAGCCTTGTCCGCAAAGACGGAGCACTTGACCTCTATCACGGCGTACTCCGGGCTGTGGACAGCGAAGGGAAGAAAATACTGCACGATGTGGATTATCAGGAATACTTCCGTTACATTGACGAAGAAGTCAAGTCATGGAGTTATATGAAGTTTCCCTATCTGAAAGAGATCGGGAAAAAGTCAGGCTGGTACACGGTTGGTCCGCTGGCCCGGATGAACACTGCCGAGTTTATAGATACTCCTCTGGCACAGAAAGAATTTGAGCTTTTCAAACAGTATAACGGCGGGAAACCGAGCAACAAACCTATGCATTCGCATTGGGCCCGGCTGATTGAGATTTTGCATACGGCCGAAAAAATGAAACAACTGTTGAATGATCCTGACCTGATGGAGGGAGAACTGGTGACCCGGGGGACTAAGAAATTCGAAGGTGTGGGCCTTATCGAAGCGCCCCGCGGTACGCTTTTCCACCATTATAAGATCGGGGAGAACGATATGATCACCATGGCAAACCTGATTGTTTCAACTACCAACAATAACCAGCCCATGAATGAGGCAGTGAACCAGGTTGCCGTAAGAGTTATGACCGGTCGTAAGGAAATAACCGAAGGTATGATGAATGCAGTAGAGGTTGCCATACGGGCCTACGATCCCTGCCTGAGCTGTGCCACCCATGCTATCGGTCAAATGCCGCTGGAATTTGAGGTTTATGATGCTGAAGCGAATCTTATCGAAAGAAAATTCAAACATTGACCGGCAAACGACCGAAAATACTGGTATATGGATATGGGAACCCCGGTCGCCAGGATGACGCGCTGGGGATCCGGCTGGCTGAGGAAGTTGAGAAGTGGAGCACAGACCATCACATGGGAAATGTCACTACTGATACAAATTACCAGTTGAATCTCGAGGATGCGGCAAACATTGCGGCATATGATATCGTGATATTTGCCGATGCTTCCAGGGAGGAAATCGATGAATTCTGCCTTGATCCGCTTATTCCGTCGGAAAAGTCCGAATTCACCATGCATGCTGTTTCTCCGGCCTATGTGCTTCATTTGTGCATGCAAATGTTTCACCGGAAGCCCGAAGCTTATCTGCTGCACCTCAGGGGGTACGATTGGGAATTCATGGAGGAAATGACCGGGAAGGCAAAAACAAACCTGGATAAAGCATTTGGGTATATTAAGGCTTTTATTCTGAAAGTCAGCAAGATCTGATAGCCCTTCCACTGCGCACAGGGTGACTGGTGCGCCAGGCTGACCGAAGGGAAGCATCCTATGATGGAGATCCTTCGCTGACGCTCAGGACGACAAAAAACGAGCGGTGACAAAAAAGAGCAATGACAAAAAAGGAGAATTGTTCCTGATCAATTGTTTAACTTTGATTTATCTGTAAATTCAAAAACAATCCTTATGGACCTCTCTACGACTTTTATGGGAATTAAGATTGCCAATCCTTTGATTGTGGCTAGTTCAGGACTTACCAGCACCCCCGATCTTATTAAGGAGTGTGCCGATAATGGCGCCGGTGCAGCTGTGCTGAAATCGCTCTTCGAGGAACAGCTTGTAACCGGAAAGACAACGCTGATCAACCAGGATGAAATGTATTTCTGGTATCCGCAAGCCATGGATTTTGTAAACACCTTCTCCAAAGATGAAGGGATAGCTGAATACCTGAAGCTAATTGAAAAAGCGAAGAAGGCAGTGACAATTCCGGTTATGGCCAGTATCAATTGCGTAACGCCCAGGGAATGGCCAAGATTTGCAACTGAAATTGAGAATGCCGGGGCTGACGGCATTGAACTGAATATTTTCATACCTCCTACCAATATGGATATCACCGGCTATAAGATCGAAGAGACTTATATTGATATCATACACGAAGTGCGCAAACATGTCAGGCTGCCCCTCGCCGTAAAAGTCGGATTCTATTTTACTAGTCTGTACAGGATGCTGTTTAAAATAAGCAATATGGATATCAACAGCCTGGTCCTTTTTAACCGGTATTACCGGCCCGACATCGACATTGAAACCCTGAGCGTTGTGGCACAAAATGTATACAGCTCACCTCATGAAATAACACTTTCCCTGAGGTGGATAGCCCTGCTTTCCGGCAGGATTGACAAAGAACTTGTTGCTGCTACGGGGATCCATGACTACCAGGGCGTAATAAAACAGATCCTGGCCGGTGCCACATCTGTACAATTGTGTTCAACGCTATACAAGAACGGGGTCACCTACCTGAGAACAATGCTTGATGATCTGGAAGGATGGATGAAACTAAAAGGTTATTCTAACCTGACTGCATTCCGCGGTCTTGTTGCCAAAAATGAAGAGAATACAGCTGCCTTTGAGCGGCTGCAGTTCATGAAGAAAACCACGGGTAAATTGTTCTGACAGCAGACGCAGACCTATATGCCTGCCCTTGCTGTTAAAAAAATGTGACAAATTTAGCCGGCGCAGGTAAAAATTATATGAAATTATTAATAGCTTTATTGCTATATATTTGTAATAATTTCATCTTAACCCGAATACCATGAAAACACCATTGTGTTGTTTTGGCGTACTTTTATGTCTGCTTGTTGTTTCTACCTCCTGCAGGACCGGATCAAAACCCGATGCGGCAGAGGGAATTGACAGCATCAGTCTGGAGGATATTAAACCACTGGTGCACAACATGGATTCTCTGGGTGTGGGTCTGCCGATCTTTTACAACATGTACCTGTCCGTTGAGATGTCAAGCCTGTTTCAATCTTCAGGAGCCGTTTACAAACAGGAATTGTTGAATCCTCCCGATAAAATATCCAATTATGTAACCAGTTCGAAGAAGGCCTTAAACCTGGGGGTTTATGCTGTGGATCTGACCTATGCCAAAGTGAGCGAACAACTGGAAACTGCAGGAAAATACTTCAATGCCATGCAGAGAATAGCTGAAGAGCTAGGCATTCCTGCCGATTATTTCAAAAATACTGCAGAGCGTTTCGACCGGAATATTGACAACAAGGATTCGCTGATCAAAATAGCCAACGAGGTGTATATGGCATCCGACAATTATCTCAGGGAAAATGAACGTTATGCTGCCTCTGCCCAGATCATCCTGGGCGGATGGATTGAGGCCATTCATATCGCCGTCAATGTGGCATCCTCTACCAAGGACATCGGAGTGATCGAGCGGCTTGCCGAGCAGCGCAATTCTTTGAACAACGTCATCTCCATGCTGAATGAATATGCTGATGATGTTGATATCAAGCAGAATCTTTACAAACTGAAGCAGATGCAACCCCTGTTCGATTCATTTGTTGTGGAGGTGGATGCAAATTTTGATCCGGCATCCCCGGAGGGCAAAAAAATATTACAGGGTTATCTGGTTAAAGTAAATGAAATTGGCAAACAGATCAACCAGATACGCTCAGAGATAGTTTCATAAAATCTGTCTGTTATTTGTAACATAAATCCTATTTGCATGATTCACAAAAATTTATTCTTTTGGTTGGTCATGGCAGGTGGCCTTGTTATCTCCTGCAAACAACACGAACAGGTAAAATCGCCTGAACGGCCTTTTGATGCCGGAAATAAGCATATCACTGTGTATACTACAGCAGACAGTACCGATCTGCGTTTGACGCTCACCGATACACTGTTCTTTAAACCGGCACAACAACCTGTGGAAACCGAAATATCGGTTTTTGTTAATCCGGCCATACAATTTCAAACCTTCCTGGGTATCGGTGGCTCCTTTACTGACGCAGCCTCTGAAGTTTTTGCCCGGTTGTCGAAAGAACAGCAAAATGAGCTGCTGACTGCCTATTTCAGCCGGGACAATGGCATTGGGTATACGTTGGCCCGTACGACGATTCAAAGCAGTGATTTCAGCAGCGGCAGCTATTCTTATGTTACGGAAGGCGACAAAGAGCTGACATCCTTTACCGTTGAACATGATTTGCAGTTCCGGATCCCTTTTATCAGGCAGGCTATCCGATATGCGGGCGGTAAACTGACACTTTTCGCCAGTCCCTGGAGTCCTCCGGCATTTATGAAAGATAATCATAACATATTGCGCGGTGGTAAGCTGCTGCCCGAATACTACCAGCCCTGGGCCGATTTTTATGTGAAATTTGTACAGGCATATGAGAAAGAAGGTATTCCTGTCTGGGGACTTTCGGTACAGAACGAGCCGATGGCAACCCAAACCTGGGAATCATGCATATACACTGCTGAGGAGGAACGAGATTTCCTGAAGAAGTACCTGGGTCCGACACTTGAAAAGGCCGGTATGCAGGATAAGAAAATCATTGTGTGGGATCATAACCGGGATCTGCTTCCACAAAGAGCTGAGGTAATCCTGAGTGATCCCGAAGCTGCAAAATACGTGTGGGGAGTCGGGTTCCACTGGTATGAAACCTGGACGGGTGCACAACCCAAATACGATAATGTAAGGGTGGTACACGAGGCCTATCCTTCAAAGAACCTTATTTTTACCGAAGGCTGCGTTGAGAATTTCAGCACCGACAGGTATTTCCACTGGGCAAACGGGGAGAGATACGGAGAGCAAATGATACACGATTTCAACAACGGAACTGTGGGATGGACCGACTGGAACCTGTTGCTTGATGAGACCGGTGGCCCCAACCATGTTGGTAATTTCTGCTTTGCACCGGTTCACTACGACACAAAGACCGGTAAGATGATCTATACCCCTTCCTTTTATTACATCGGTCATTTCTCGAAATTTATACGCCCCGGTGCAAAACGGGTAAGCACTGCCAGTAGCAGAAGCGTATTGCTGAGCACTTCGTTTATGAATGAGGACGGGAAGATGGTGACTGTTGTAATGAATCCTACGGATAGTCAGGTATCCTATTCATTATATGTTGGCTTCCGGAAAACTGAAGCCGTCATTTTGCCGCATGCCATCCAAACGTTGGTTTACTGAACCTGTTTTACTATCTCCATTCCCCTTTTAACGGCATCTTCATTTACCGGTAAAAGGTGATGGTGACGGACAGGCAGGGAATCTTTCAGTCCTTTGACGATATTCTCGAAGCTGATGAGGGGCTTTATTTTCAGAAAAGCTCCAAGAACGATCATGTTAAACGTTTTGGTAGTGAGCATCTTTCCTGATTCAGTCGCAGCTTCCACCAGGTATATGCTGATGTCTTTTCTTTGCGGATGGCGTGTGATTCCATTTGAATCATAAAGCAGCACCCCGCCAGGCTTTACCGATGATTCAAATTTATCCATGGATTGCTGGTTGAGCAGAATGGCCGTATCAAAATGGTTCAGTATCGGGCTGCTTATCCTTTCATCGCTGAGGATTACTGTGACATTGGCAGTACCGCCGCGCATTTCTGGTCCGTAGGATGGCATCCAGCTTACTTCCATCTGTTGCATCATGCCTGCATAGGCCATGATCTTACCCATGGACAACACACCCTGTCCGCCGAATCCGGCTATAATGATTTCTTCATTCATGGTTTACCCTTTTGATTTTATTCTGATTTCGCAGTTTTGCTGACCATCTCACCATTCACCTTGATATCGCCTGGGGGAAAATAGGGCAGCATATTTTCCTCCATCCACTTGTTGGCTTGCACAGGGGTCATTTTCCATCCCGAGTTGCAGTTTGACACAATCTCGATAAAGGAAAGGCCCTTATTCAGCTTTTGATTTTCAAAGGCCATCCGTACAGCCTTTTTGAATTTTCTCACGGCAAGTGGCGTGTGTACTGTATGCCGGGCAACAAAACAGGTGCCGGGAAGCATGGCAACGAGTTCGGTTATCTTCAGCGGGTTACCCATGAGGGCCACATCCCGACCGTACGGCGTAGTGGATGAACGCATTCCGGGAAGTGTAGTTGGTGCCATTTGACCACCGGTCATCCCGTAAATCCCGTTATTTACGAAAAATATAGCCATATTCTCTCCCCGGTTACAGGCATGAATGGTTTCTGCTGTGCCGATGGCAGCCAGATCGCCGTCGCCCTGGTATGTAAATACATATTTATCTGGCCAGCAGCGCTTTATACCGGTTGCAACAGCCGGGGCCCTCCCATGGGAGGCCTGTTGCATATCGATATTCATGAACTCATAGGCCAGAACGGAACAACCCACAGGTGCTACACCAATGGTATCGGCCTGTATACCCATCTCATCCACCACTTCCATGATCACGCGATGAGCAACTCCATGTCCGCAACCCGGACAGAAGGACAAAGGCTTATCCGTCATCAGCGACGTTTTGGTGTAAACAAGGTTTTCGTCCCTGATGATTTCTTCAAGTTTTATATTCCTGGCTTCCATAGTTTATCAGATTGAAAAGCTCTTTAAAAGTGCATCGAAAACTTCCTCGGGCGAAGGTACCATCCCGCCCATCCTGGAATGAAGGGCAACCTTAACTTTGCCCTCGACCGCCAGCCTGACATCCTCGATCATCTGCCCAGCGCTAAGTTCCACTGTCAGTATCCCTTTCAGTTTGCCCGCCATCCTGTCGATTTCCTCAGAAGGAAAAGGGAACAATGTAATGGGCCGGATCAATCCTGCCCTGATACCTCTGGCACGTGCTATTTTTACGGATTTCTGACAGATCCTGGCGCTTGACCCGTAGGCAACAAACAGGTATTCAGCATCATTACACTCAATGGATTCAAAACGCACTTCGTTTTCGCTCATTTTCCTGTACTTTTCCTGTAATTTGAGATTATGCCTTTCATGGCGCGCAGGATCCAGGTCGAGTGATGTAATCACATTCCTTTCACGGTCGGTGGTCTTTCCGGTGGTCGCCCATTGCTGGTCAAATTCGGTGAGCCTGGGCATCTGATCAAAGAGTTCGACCTTCTCCATCATCTGCCCGATGATACCATCTGAAAGCATGATCACCGGATTCCGGTACTTGAAGGCCAGTTCAAATCCCAGCCTGACAAAATCGGCCATTTCCTGTACCGATGCCGGGGCCAGTACGATCATCCGGTAATCACCGTGTCCTCCTCCTTTGGTTGCCTGGAAATAATCCGATTGTGATGGTTGTATGGTTCCCAGTCCCGGACCACCGCGCATGACATTCAGGATCAGGCAGGGGAGCTGGCTGCCGGCCAGGTAAGAGATCCCCTCCTGTTTCAGGCTGATTCCCGGACTGGATGAGGAAGTCATAACCTTCTTTCCGGTACCGGCTGCTCCATATACCATATTGATGGCAGCAATTTCACTTTCAGCCTGTAAAAGCACCATCCCTGTCCTGAGATGGGGCCTTTGTGCCGCCAGGTATTCCATCACCTCCGACTGCGGGGTGATGGGGTAACCGAAATAGGCATCGCATCCGGCTCTGATAGCAGCCTCGGCAAATGCCTCATTCCCTTTCATTAATTTCTTTTCTCCCATATAGAGGTGTAAATTTAATCTTCGAATTTTTTCCGGTAAACCGTGATCACCCCGTCGGGGCATACCACAGCACAATTGGCACAACCTGTGCAGTTATCAGGTTGCTCCATGTAGGCGAAATGATAACCTTTGCCATTTACCTTTTTTTCCATCCTGATCACATCGGTGGGACAGGCTACGAGACAGAGCTCGCATCCCTTGCACTTCTCGATATCGATTACAATAGCACCTTTAATCTTTGCCATGCGTTATGCTCGTTAAAATAACTAAATGACCATTCAAATAATTGATAAACCAAATTTCAGCAATGTAATTTTAAAATTAAAAGGTAAAAGTCAGCATTCGGTATTTAAAATCCAAATCTGAGATAAATCATGAATGATCCCTGAAAAAAAGTTGCAATCTCTCTTCCAGTACCTCGTAGAACTCCGGCCTTACCTGTGAAACACAGGCCCGGAGACCTTCTGTCCGCGTACTTCCCGTGATATCGAGGGTAATGGAGCTTATTCCGTAATACAGCAGTTCCTCCAGTAATTGCGATCCGGTAAATCCGGGATAGGCTATGGTGAAATAAAAGCCATCGGCTATCGGCACATCCAGGTCCATGTTGTAAACAATCCTGAATCCGTTGGCGGTGAACATTTTTTTCATGACCAGGGCACGTTCGCCATACTGCCGTATTTCTTCAAAAGGGTTGAATAAGCCGTCATTGGCAGCCTTAAGTACAGATGCCACACCTATTTGTGCGGAGTGTGAAGCCCCTGCCGATAAGGCATATAAGGCACCGTATATGATGGTATGACCAAGAATATCTGAAGTGAAATACCGAAGCAGATCAGGATATTTCTTATAAAATAGTTTATCGGATACTGCCATCATGGCAATTCGCTGACCTGCATAGCTGAAAACCTTGGATGTGGATACCAGCAGGATGTAATTGTCGGTATACCTGGCAATGGTAGGTTGATACGGCGGAACACCCGGTCTGGAGATGTCATTCCGAAAATCCATCCCGAAATATGCCAGGTCCTCAATCACCACAACATTGTACTGCGTGGCCAGCTCACCAATGATCGAGAGTTCCTCTTCGTTCAGACAGATCCAGGAAGGATTGTTGGGATTGGAATAAAGCAGACTGGATATCTTTCCTGTCTTGAAAAAGCTTTCCAGCTTATCTTTAAGTCTCTTTCCACGATAATCATAAATATCAAAGGAAAAATAATCATGACCCAGCACCTGGCACTGCTGCTTGTGAACGGGAAAACCGGGATCGATGAACAGGGTCCCCTCCTTGTTCCGGTCGGTGCGGTTCACAGTGAGGAATGCAGCGCATGAACCCTGCATAGAGCCACAGGTGGGTATACAGCCGGCAGGATCCACCTGGATATTGAGGAACTGTTTTAGAAACCTGGATGTTTCTTTCTTCAGTGCCGCCACACCTTCAATGGGAGGATAAACGGAAGCCACGCCCTGTTTCAGCGCATTGATTTCAGCTTCTATAGCAATTTCAGGAGGATTAACACCAGGAACTCCCATTTCCATTCGTACAAAACGAATGCCTGTTTCATTTTCAAGTTTGTTTACCAGGGCAACAACTTCGCGGATGGATGCTTTGCCCGGTGAGGGTATACCCGATCTTTCCGTAAGGGTACGTACCAGGTCCCGGGAAATTGGCAAATTGCTGATCATATCAGGAGTCTATCTTATAGCTTGCGTTTATCAATGACACGTTTTGATTTGCCTTCGCTTCTTTCAAGGGTTTTGGGTTCCACAAGGTTCACCCTGATTCCGAGTCCCAGTGAACTTTCAAGATTGGTCTGGATCTTCTGCCGGAGTGTCTGCAACTGGCTGATCTTATCCTGGAAAAATTCCTCGTCCACTTCCACCTGTAATTCCAGGGTATCCAGGTTATTTACCCGATCGACGATCAGCAGGTAATGGGGTTTTATCTCGCTCATTTCGAGCAATACGCTTTCGACCTGCGACGGGAAAAGGTTTACGCCACGGATGATCAGCATATCATCACTCCTGCCCAGACATTTTTCCATGCGAACAAGGGTGCGTCCGCAGCGGCATTTTTCATACCTGAGCGTTGTCAGGTCACGAGTCCGGTAGCGGATCAGGGGCAATCCCTCCTTGGTAATGGTGGTAAAAACAAGCTCGCCTGTTTTTCCTTCGGGCAGGACTTCCAAGGTCACCGGGTCGATAATTTCGGGATAGAACTGGTCCTCGCTGATGTGTAATCCGTCCTGAACGAGGCACTCACTGGCCACACCCGGACCAATGACCTCGCTCAGCCCATAAATATCAATTGCTTTGATCCTTAACTTTTCTTCTATTTCCCTGCGCATGTTTTCGGTCCAGGGCTCAGCCCCGAATACACCCACCCTCAGTTTAAGATCATCGCGTTTTATCCGGGCGTCTTCAATGGCTTCGGCAAGAAAAAGGGCATAGGATGGCGTGCAGGCCAGCACAGTGCTCCCAAAATCAACCAGGAGCTGCAGTTGCCTGATGGTATTGCCTCCCGAAACCGGAATTACGGATGCCCCAATTTTCTCACCACCGTAATGCAAGCCCAGGCCACCGGTAAAAAGTCCGTAACCATAAGCCACATGAATGAAATCGTGGCGGTTTGCTCCTGCGCAGGTGAGGGTCCTGGCCATTACCTCCGACCATGTGGCAATATCATTCCTGGTATACCCCACTACAGTTGGTTTTCCGGTTGTGCCGGAAGAAGCGTGGACCCTGACAATCTCGCTCATGGGTACTGCAAACAGGCCGAATGGATAATTATCACGAAGATCCTGCTTGGTTGTGAAAGGCAGTCTGTGCAGGTCATCGGTGGTGTGAATACTTTCAGGTCCCAGTCCTGATTCCTGCATTTTATTGCGGTAATACGGAACATTAAAATAAACCCGTTCAACGGTTTCCCTGAGTCTCTCACCCTGGATCCTCCTGAGCTCCTGACGGTCCATACATTCAATATGCCTGTTCCAGATTTCCATATCGCATTATAATTTATACAGGTCACTTGCCTTGAGGAGGTCCAGTTCATGGTCCTTAAGGGCCTTAAGTGCTTCTTCCGTATTGCTGCAACGGAGAATGATCACAGATTTCTCTCCCACCGAAAAAGCATAGGTGTATTCGATGCTGAGGTCGAGGTCCGATAAAATCCGCAGTACCTTGGCGTAATACTTGGCCTCGTTGGGTGCCATTATCGAGATCACCTCGGTAAGGTTTACCGTGAATGAACGTTCCTTCAATAATTCCTTTGCCTTTGCAGGGTCAGAGACGATCATGCGCAGAATTCCGAATTCAGATGTATCAGCCACGCTCAGGGCGGTGATTTTGATGCGCTCACTTCCCAGGGCTTCGAGAACCTCGGTGAGCCGTCCCGACTTATTTTCGAGGAATACCGACAACTGATGAACAATCATAACCCGTGTTTTTACTGAATTAAAAGTCCTAATATAAATAAAATTGACATTGTTGCTGCCAAAATATTCAACCTGATCTACTTTTCAACCCGGATCCTGGCATCCACCACGGTTATTTCATCCGGATTCCCGATAAGGGGATTCAGGTCCATTTCCTTGATCTCAGTGGCAAATCGCAGCAGGCTGGAAAGCCTGACAATGATCTCGGTGAATTTTTTTTCGTTGATACCCGGTTTACCCCGTGTCCCCTGTATGATCCTGTAAACCTTCAGGCTCCTGATCATGGAACGTGCTTCATCAAAGGTGAGCGGGGCCAGTCCCGAGGATATATCACCCAGGACCTCAACAAAGATCCCTCCCAGCCCGCAAAGGATAACATGTCCAAACCGGGGTTCATAGCTGGCCCCAATAAAAAGTTCCGTACCTGTCATCATTTTCTGCATCAGTACGGCTTTAACATCCCTGATCTTCATCATACGCCTGAATTCAGCCCGCAGGTGTGCCTCCGATTTAATATTCAGGGTCACCCCTCCCACGTCGGATTTGTGAACGGGACCCACCACTTTAACTGCCAGCGGGTAACCGATCCCGGCTGCCGCCTTCTTCAGCTCCCTGCCCGAAGTGACTACCTGCTCCTTGATGATGGGAATGCCTGCGGCTGTGAGAAGTTGCTGGATTGTCTCGGGTTCAAGATAGCCGCCGGGAACCTTTTCGATGATTTCTCTGATGCGGGGCACATCTACGTTGTCGAGCGTAATCTTATCCTCGGCCGGATAGGGCGTATTGGATATCCTGGTCAGGGCGCGTCCCAAAACAACCTCATCGGGAAAATTCACATGTCCCAGGTTCATGAAGAATTCCAGCTCATCCCTGGAACTGGTAACGGAAGGCAGGATTGGTATTACGGGTTTGTTGCAGTCGCGGATCTTCCTGTGCAGCAGTTCGTATATTTCCCGGATATCGATCATGCCATTGCTGCCGAATATTACTATTATGCTGTCGATAAAAGGCAATTGCTTGTCGGCATATTCTATCACCCTGTCCAGCTGGTCCGAGGTGGCCGTGGCAATAAGATCGACAGGATTGTCAGCCGAAGCACCCGGATTCATCATGGTCAGCAACCTGTCATGGTCTTCACCTGTGATCCTGGGAATATTCAGACCGCCCGCTGTAAGTGAATCGGTAAGCATGACCGCCGGTCCGCCAGCATGGGTGATAATGGCAATATTCTTGCCCCTGATTGGCTTGTGGGTAAATACGGAGGCTACAGTGGTCAGCTCCTCACGCCCATTGCACCTGACAATACCAGCTTTCCGGAAAAGTGCTTCAACAGCCAGGTCCGAGGAGGCCATGGCTCCTGTATGCGAAGAGGCTGCACGGCTTCCGGCCTCCGTTGTACCGGCTTTAATAGCGGCTATTCTGCAGCCCTTCCGGATTAATGATGAGGCATGATGCAACAGTTTATCCGGATTCTTTATATACTCGATATACAGAAGCTTAATGGGTGAGCTTTCACCGGGTACATATGACAGGTCCCAGTACTCCAGAATTTCTTCGATCCCGGTTTGTGCGCTGTTTCCAACCGAGAATACGCTGGAAAACGTTAAACCTTTTGGCAATGCAGATTCAATAATAAATACGGCTGTAGCCCCCGATCCAGAAGCGAAATCACAGCCTCTAGGACTTAGTTTCGGCACGGGTGTAGTAAATACACCGTTATAGGACTGCGTGATCACACCGATGCAGTTGGGTCCGATGAGACAGGCGCCTGCTTTTTCAACAGCAGCCACCATTTCCATTTCGATCTGCCGGCCCTCTTTACTGTCTTCACTAAAACCGGCTGATAAAACTATAAAAGCCCTGGTATTCTTCTTCTCCGACAGCAGGCGTATGGCATCCGGGCAAAACCTTGCCGCAATGGCCAGGATTGCCAGATCAACCGCAGGAAGGTCCCCGATATCCGGGAGCGCCGGAATGCCCTGCACCAGGTCGTCCTTGGGATTCACGATAAACAGGTCGCCCTTGAAGCCTCCATCCAACAGATTCCGTACAATGCTTCCACCCGGCTTGCGAAGGTTATTTGAACCACCTACAACAACAATACTGGCAGGACTAAGCAATTGCTGGTTAATCATATCCGTTATATTCAGGGTTGATCAAAAATAGGGAATTGCGGGATCACTTTTAAGGACAATTGTCATGCTTCTACGCTGTCTGCCATGAACGTCCTGATCGCCCCTTGTCCCTCGTCCCTTGTCCCTTTTTGGTGAAATGAGCCGAGTCGCCCCATTCCCCGTAAGCGATCTCATTATCTGCCAGCGCAATTCTTGCTTCGATACAGGTCTTGCAGTCTTCGGCATTTTCATCTGTACAGGGCTTATTCTGGTACAGAAGGTAATCATCGCGGTATTTACCCGGGGTAATATTGGGCATGATCACATTGGCACCGACCTTAATTGCTTTTTCACGGCCCAGTTTATCAATAGCCTGCATGGCTGTTGTGGCTGCAATATTGATATCTTTCATGAGTATCCGCAAAACGGCTATCATTTTCAGGGCAAGCTGAAATCGTTCCTCCCGGGGCAGAAGCTGATCCCTGTGAGCATATAGCGGTGTATGCGCATGTTCCAGGTAGGGTCCCATTCCCACCATGTCGATATCGAACTGCTGCATGAACTGCAGATCACCTGCGAGATCTTCCACGGTCTGAAAAGGAAGGCCGATCATCACTCCTGTACCCACCTGGTAACCAATTTCCTGAAGACTGTAAAGGCAGTCAAGTCTTCGTCTGAAACGGTGAAACTCATCGCGGGGATGCAATTTTTCGTACAGCGCAGGGTTTGACGATTCAATCCGCAGCAGGTACCGGTGTGCTCCGCAGTCGTGCCACCGTTGATAGGTCGCCTTATCCTGTTCTCCGCACGAAAGGGTAATTCTTAGTTTTCCCCCGGTGATCCTGTTGATACCGCGCAGAACCTTTTCCACCTGCCGGGTAAAGTTTCCGGTTTCCACCTCTCCCGACTGCAGCACCAGGGAACCGTAGTTGTTCTCAAAGGCGAAACGGGCGGCTGCAAATATTTCTTCCTCCTGCAGGCTGTAACGGTTAATGGCAGCATTATCATGCCTGATCCCGCAGTAAAGGCAATTCTTCATACATATGTTGGAGAATTCAATGAGTCCGCGGAAATACACCCTTTTCCCGACAGCTTCTTCTTTGATGCGGGCTGAATGTTCGAAAAGCAGTGTTTTTTCCTCACCCTGCAATCCCAGCAGGTAAACAATCTCCTCCTGTGTAAGTTTAGATCTCCGCAATATATTCTCAGTCCTGTTCATTGTTACCTATCTAAACTGCACATTGGCACATTGGCACATTATAATTCCTCCTCCCCCGAATTCATTACAAAGGGCTCTATTGCCCGTTTGTACACACCCTGCATCCAGGCAATGGCCATTCCGTAATTGGTTACAGGTATTCCGGCAGCGATAGCCGGTTTCAGGCGGTTCACCAGCTGCTTTCCTGTGATCATACATCCGCCGCATTGCACCACAAGGGCATATTCAGTTACCGGTCTCTCCAAATGATTCAGTCCCGAAACAACATCAAACTGCAGCTTTTTACCAGTGAAGCTGGTCATCCACCGCGGTATTTTGACACGCCCGATGTCATCGCAGGAAACATGGTGTGTGCAGGACTCAAGCAACAGAACCCGGTCATCGTCATTCAGCCTGCTGATAGCGGGCGTCCCCATCAGGTAACTTTCAAATTCCCCTTTATAGCGGGCCAGGAGAATGCTGAATCCTGTCAGGGGTATGTCACGGGGCACCGAAGCGTCGGCCTTCAGGATCACTGAGGTATCACAAACGGCCAGTCTGGGTCTGACACCGGTTTGTCTCAAAAAGGCATCCAGTTCACGTTCTTTCAGAACAATGGCCACGCAGTCATTGTCGAGTATGTCCCTGATCGCCTGTACCTGAGGCAGGATGAGACGTCCTTCCGGGGCCTCGGTATCCACGGGAGTGATTAAAAGGACGATATCTCCGCTGCTGACCAGGTTGCCCAGCAGCGATTGCTTTTGATAGGCTGTTTCAGGCATTGCCTTCCGGATGGCTGAAATGAGCTCCGGCAGGTTGATGCGGTCAGCCGAGCTGAAATCGACCAATGGTACAGCGTATTTTCCTGCAAAGTATTTCCTGAATGTATCATGGAGCGGGAAAAGGTCCGACTTGGAATGCACAAAAATGCAAGGTATACCGGCTTCATAGAAATCATCCAGCAAAGCTTCCTCAAAATCACCTGTTTCATTGTTGTTCACTACTACAAGGGCGAGATCAATCATTTTCATGACCTCCCTTGTTTTCTGAATGCGGAGATTACCCAGGTTTCCGGTATCATCAATTCCTGCAGTATCGATCAGGATAGCGGGACCTATGCCTGCAATTTCCATGGATTTCCGCACCGGATCGGTGGTCGTGCCCGGCTGATCCGAAACAATAGCCACTTCCTGTCCGGTAAGCGCATTGATCAGTGAACTTTTTCCCGAGTTTCTTCTTCCGAAAATCCCGATGTGAGGTTTATGCTCCCTGCCCTTTTCCATTTTCATCCATAGTTTCATTCAGGGTGAAGCCTTCCGCAAGCAGATTATGAGGTTGAATGATCTCCAGCAGCTTGTTTTCATCGAGAATCCGCAATAACTGATTTGCTTCCAGAAGGTTAATATTTCTGTTTTTCATTTCCCCGGCCAGCCGAGCCGCCTTGTTGTACCCGATAAAGGGCAGCAATGCAGTGGCGATGGCCGGGCTTTTTAAAAGATTTTCCATGGAGGTGGCGGGATGCAGCTGCAGACCTTTCAGAAGATTTATGTTCAGGGTATTATTGCAGGCAATCAGCAACCGGATGGATCCGATCAGGGCATGCCCGATAACCGGAAGGTAAGCATTCAGATCAAGGCATCCCAGACCGCAGAGCGAAGTGACAAGCTGGTCGTTGCTGTATATTTGGTGGGCCGAGCTGATCACAAATTCAGGGATCACCGGATTAACCTTGCCCGGCATGACAGAACTTCCTACCTGCTGCCGGGGGATCTCCATTTCCCTGTTTTTCACCAGATCAGATGAAAGCAACCGCAGGTCCGAAACCATTTTTTCAAGGTTCACTGCATGCGCTTTCAGTATGCCATGTATTTCAACAAATGAATCGAGGTTGCAGGTGGCATCGTGCAGGTTTTCGGCACGGGCTACAGGCAAACCGGTCGATTGCCGCAGATTCTTTGCCGCTTCACGAACAAAATACCGCGGAACCGTGATTGCAGTTCCAACGGCACTGCCCCCGAGGTTAATCGTTTTTATCCGCTCTGAACATTTTGAGATCCGCCACCAGTCGCGTGACAAAGCATCGTTATAAGTACTGAAAAGCCGGCCGAAGGATGAAGGTACAGCTTCCTGCATCTGGGTATAGGCAATGCGCATGTGATCCCGTGAGGCTTTTTCCAGATCTTCCGTGGCGGCCCTGAGGTCATTCACAGCGGTTTCAGCCTGCCGTAACAGGCCAAGCAAGGCGACCTTCAGGGATGTCGGTATGACATCGTTGGTAGACTGAAAAACGTTGGCGTGTTCGATCGGATCGATATACCGGTACTCGCCCGGTCTATGGCCCGTAAGCAGCAGGGCCCGGTTGGCGATAATCTCGTTGACATTCATGTTAATGCTTGTTCCGGCTCCACCCTGAACCGCAGGAACGATAAAATGATCGAAATACCTGCCTGATTCCACCTCAGCGGCAGCCGAATAGAGTGCATCAACAATGCCCTCATCAATCAAAGGCTGAGGCGGGTTAATTCCGGGATATTTCTGTTGGACAGCGGCAGCGTAATTCCGGTAGGTTTGAAAACAGGCCTTCTTCACCATGCCTGTTGCCCTATACCATTCCATGTGGAACAATGTTGTATCGGGGAAGTTGCGGGCCGCCCTTACGGAATGAATGCCGTACAAGGCATCTTCCGGTATCTCAACGGTACCAAGAAAATCTGCTTCTTTGCGCATGGAATACTCGCTAAAAATTATAAATTATCCAACCCACAACCCACAACCCACAA
>DIAS01000062.1:32722-34690 GCA_002415855.1 Bacteroidales bacterium UBA5072 | reverse complement strand
ACCCACAACCCACAACCCACAACCTCCAACTCACACCCCTTCTCTTCCCGCTAAAAATAAAGGTCCCTCTCCCCTCTCTTTATCCTTTCGAGTCTTCTCCGTATCTCTGAAGCGTTTACATTCCCGTTCAGGAGCTGAATGTTCTTTTCAATGATCTCATGACCTTTGCGGGCAATCTCGGGTGTTGCATAATCTTCGAGATACTCTGCCAGGGTGAGCATGGCGTTGGGAGAACAGAAGTTTTTAATGAACCCGGGCACTGAAAACTCCATAAAATGTTCCCCGGTTCTTCCCAGGCGGTAACATGCCGTGCAGAACGAAGGAATATGGCCTGTTTCAATAAGCTCATCGATGATCTCACTCAGACTGCGGTCGTCATTGATCTTGAATTGTTCCTTATCCAGGTTTTGGGAGGCATGATCCGCTTTGGCATAGGCACCCAGTTCAATTCTGGTACCCCCGTCGATCTGGGACACCCCGTACTGCATCAGTTCGGTCCTGATGGCGGCGGGTTCACGGGCTGTCAGAATCATGCCGGTATACGGCACAGCCAGTCGCAGGATAGCCACCATGCGGGCAAAATCTTCATCACTTACCCTGTATTTTTCCTGCAGGTTAACCGAAGAAGCGTCTTTCACGCGCGGAAATGATATGGTATGGGGGCCAACATTGTAACAGGCTTCCAGGTGATTGGTATGTCTGATCAATCCCATTACCTCAAAACGCCAGTCGTATAAGCCGAAAAGCGCCCCGATGCCGACATCGTCCAATCCCGCTTCCTGTGCCCTGTCGAGTGCGGTCAGCCTGTATTCATAATCTCGTTTCTTACCCGAAGGGTGATAGCGTTTATAAGTCTCGGGGTGATAGGTTTCCTGGAAGATCTGGTATGTACCTATTCCGGCTTCCTTCACAATCCGGAAGCCCTCCGTTTCGAGGGGGGCGGCATTGATATTCACCCTCCTGATTTCGCCGTTGCCCTTTCTGACCGAATACACGGTCCGTGCGGCATCGGCAATAAACCGGGGGCTGTAATCGGGATGTTCGCCAAATACCAGGATAAGCCGTTTCTGCCCTTGGTCTTCCAGTGCTTCTACCTCGCTGATGATCTCACCGGTATTGAGGCTGGTCCTGACTGCCTCCTTGTTGGACGCCCTGAAACCACAATAACGGCAATTGTTGATGCATTTGTTGCCGATGTACAAAGGGGCAAAAAGCACGATCCGGTTACCGTAAACGGCCTGTTTGAGACGACTGGCTCCTTCCTTGATCTCCTGCACCAGCTCCGGATCATCGGCATTCAGTAACATTGCGGTTTCCGCGAGACTCAACCGGTGCTTATCCAGCGATTTGGCAATAATGCCCCGTACAGTATCTTTATCCGGCCTGGCATGCTGCAGCAGCGTATCAATCTCAGCAGCATCAATAAAAGGCTTCATCGGTTCATCCGTGATCCGGTATTTCTCTGGATTGAATTTCATATCTTAATTTGACAATTTGCATATTCTCACATTCCCTCATTGGCACATTGGCACATTGGCACATTACTCCTTCGCCCACACCGCTTTGCTTGAAATTCCCTCCAGTTTCCCCAGTTGTCCCGAGAGTGTGCTGATCTCATCCTGGGTACCTTCGATGACGAGCGAAATCACGTTCACTCCCCTGTCGCGGATGGGAATACCCTGCCTGCCAATGATGATGGAAGCGTGGTGCGTAAGGATGTCGTTCAGCTTATGAACATTTTCCTTGTCTTTGACCAGGATGATGATAGCTCCGATTCTCTTTTCCATTGGAGGATCCTTTGGATCAGACTGATTTTTAAGGGTCTTTGCTGAAGAATGATCCGCAGCGCAGACGGTGGATTAACATATCGTGACAAATATATTAAAAAAACTGTTATTCCAATAACAATAATGCATTTCCTGCCAAGTGCAACCTACAACCTACAACCTACAACTTACAACTTACAAC
>DIAS01000062.1:15325-32483 GCA_002415855.1 Bacteroidales bacterium UBA5072 | reverse complement strand
TACAACTTACAACTTACAACCTACAACCTACAACCTACAACCTTCAACCAGCTACTCCCTTTTACAACTTCGTACCTATAATAATATACCCGATTTCACATCAACAGTATTTGCGGGCAACTGGTGAACTTACCACACCAGAAGGCAACCTGCATGACCGACAAAATCCCTTTACAACTCAGGACGGTTGATATGCTTACAAATTTTAACATTTTTTAACTTATTATAACACAATATAATACACCAGACGTATCTTCATTCAATGAAAAAATCGCGCCAAATCAGCCGATCCAATTAAAAATTATATTAGCTTTATGGTTGCCTAATTAACAAATTTATTATTTAACCTAAAACTATTTTTTATGAAAAGACTAATGCTCATGCTCTTATGCGTAGCATTTGCAGGAATGCAGGTGTTCGCACAAGGAGTTACCGTAACTGGTAAGGCGACCGACGCCAATGGTGAGGCCATGCCTGGTGTTACCATTCAGGTTAAAGGGACCACAGCCGGTACGGTGACGCAGGCAGACGGAACGTACCGCTTATCCGTCCCTGCAGATGCTACTACTCTTGTCTTCAGTTTCGTGGGGATGAAGACCCAGGAACTTGAGATCGGAGGTCGTGCAGTTATTGATGTGGTTTTGGAAGAGGAAGTGACAGCCCTGAGTGAAATCGTGGTAGTAGGTTATGCCACGCAGACCAAGGCTTCTGTGACAGGTGCCGTTGCCCAGGTTGACAACGCAGACATGAATACACAGTCATCCTCCAACGTTATGACCCGTATCCAGGGTAAGGCCTCTGGTGTTACGGTTCAGAACTCCCATACTCCGGGTGGGGATGCAACAGTTATCATTCGTGGTCTCGGTACCATCAACAACAACGTACCTTTGTACGTGATTGACGGAGTGCCCACGAAATATGGTATCGGACAGCTCAACCCGAATGAAATCGAATCGATTTCCGTGCTGAAAGATGCTGCTTCTGCTGCAATCTATGGTGCACGTGGTGCTAATGGTGTTATCATTGTTACCACAAAACGTGGTACCAGCGGTAAACCCAGTATTTCATTCACCGCCAGGGTTGGTACGCAAAAAGCTTCCAACAAGTATGACCTGTTGAACACTGCTGAATACGGTGAATTGCTCTGGCTTGAGGACGACAACATGGGCCAGGCTCATGGCGTAACCAATCCGCAGTATGGTGATGGTGATGCTCCCGATATTCCCGACTACATCATGCCGACAAGAGGTGTTGAAGGTTCACCCGAGGTGGATCCTGCCTTGTACGACTATGCTCCGGCAAATGAAGACGGTGACGGACTCTACCTGATTGTTAGGGCCAACCAGGAAGGAACAGACTGGTACGATGAAATTTATCAGAACGGTTTGGTACAGGAGTATAACCTGTCCATATCAGGTGGTTCACAAGCCGGTACTTATGCATTCACCATGGGTTATAACGATGAGGAAGGTATTCTGATCCACACCGGTTTCAGACGTTACTCCCTGCGTTCCAATGCCGATACAAAGGTCAACAACTGGCTGACCCTCGGTGAATCACTTGGCTTATCCTACACACATGGTTATGGTAACCGCGGTGATAACGGCGAAGGCACGCCTATTTCACAGGCTTACCGTATGCAGCCCATCATTCCCGTTTATGACATCATGGGTAACTATGCCGGAACAAAAGCTA
Source organism: Bacteroidales bacterium UBA5072 (assembly GCA_002415855.1). Lineage (GTDB taxonomy): Bacteria > Bacteroidota > Bacteroidia > Bacteroidales > UBA10428 > UBA5072. The sequence goes on along the minus strand of DIAS01000062.1, from coordinate 30,788 downwards.
CCGGAACCAGTAACGGTGAAAACGCTGTTGCAGTGCTGACACGTGACAAGGACGACTTCGGTAACGACCTCCGTGGTATCGGTAATATTTATGCCGATTTCACCCTGATCAAAGATCTCCATTTCAAATCGATGTTTGGATTTGACTACCGCCAGTACAATGGCCGGGACATTTTCAGGAAGAATCCCGAGTTCCAGGAAGCCAAACCTACTGACCAGCTCACCATGAGCAGCAACTATACCATACAGTGGAACTTCACCAATACGCTGACTTATGCCAAAACGGTTGCTGATGTTCACAAGTTCAATATCCTGCTGGGTACTGAGGCTGTTTCCAGTGATTACAGGTGGTATAATGCCGCACGTTCAACTTACTTCTTGGACGATCCCGATTATATGCAGCTGAATTCCGGTGAAAAAGACCAGTCCAACAGCGGAAACGCTAGCGAATGGTCAACGATGTCCTATTTTGGTCGTTTGAATTATGACCTGATGGGCAAGTACCTCTTGGAAGCTACTTTCCGTCGTGATGGTTCATCCAGGTTCGGTGCAAACAACAGGTGGGGTAATTTCCCGGCCTTCTCTCTCGGATGGCGTATTTCTGAAGAAAGCTTCATGTCCTTCTCAAAGAGTTGGTTGAGCTACCTGAAGGTACGCGGTGGCTGGGGAGTTTCCGGTAACGATGAAATTGGTGATTACAACGGTTTCACAACCTATTCCTCCGATAACAAGTTCTCCTATTATTCCATCACGGGTAATCCTAACGGAACCACGGCCGGATTTGATTCACAGGCTATCGGTAACCCCGATGCAAAATGGGAAACCACCAAGACCACCAACGTTGGTGTGGACGCTACCTTCCTGAACAACACCCTTTCCGTAACATTTGACATATGGCAAAGGAATACTACCGATATGCTTTACCAGGTTGCTATTCCTGCAATCAATGGTTATGCCGATGCACCTTCAATCAATATCGGTGACATGTCAAACAATGGATATGATATCGAGGTTGGATACAACAACAAAGCTATGGGTGGCGACTTCAGATATGGTATTGCTTTGAACTTCTCTCATTACAAGAATAAGATCGAGAAACTTTCGGGCGTAGGCGGTGAGTCCATCGGCGGTACCGAACTCAGACAATATGCTTATACCCGTGCCGAAGTTGGAACAGCTTATCCTGAATTCTACGGTTTGATTTGCGACGGTATTTACCAGACACAGGATGAAGTTGACAATTCAGCCCAGTTGAGTGGTTACAGCATGCCTGGTCACCTGAAATTCAGGGATGTCAGCGGTCCCGACGGCACACCCGACGGTATTATTGACGATGACGACCGTACCTATATCGGCAGCCCGCATCCTGATTTCACAAGCGGTCTGACCATCGACCTCGGCTACAAGAATTTCAGCCTCAATGCTTTCTTCTATGCAAGCTATGGCAATGAGATGATGAACTATGTAAGACGCTGGATCGACTATACCAACTTTGGCGGTAACCGTAGCAAGGACAGGCTTTACAAATCATGGGGCAGCCCCTACCTGGCCGACAATGCTGACGCCAAACTGACCATGGCCGACTATGCAGGTCAAACACAGCGTTCTTCAACCCATTTGCTCGAAGATGCTTCATTCCTCAGGATGAAATCCTTACAGCTGGGTTATACCATTCCCACTTCAGTTACGAACAAAGCTGGCATTGGCAACCTGGAAGTTTATCTGCAGGGTTCCAACCTCTTTACCATAACCAAGTACAGCGGACTTGATCCTGAAGTAAGGACCAGCGGTATTGATATGGGTATTGATCAGGGAGCATGGCCGACTGCCCGGGCCTTCATGGTTGGTGTGAAACTTGATCTTTAATTAAAAGAGCTATCATAAATTTTAATCAGAGAATAATATGAAAAAACAAATATTTTCAATAATCCTGGCTATCGCAGTAGTGCTAGCCATGTCGTACTCCTGCTCGGAGGAGTTTCTCGAAAAAACACCTACCGGTTCTGCTAACCAGTCGGTGTTGGCCAATGAGAAGGGCGTGAATGCTCTTTTAGTCGGAGCTTATGCTGCTATTGACGGTGCCGGTGATGTAAGCTGGTGGGGTGGTTCATGGGCGTGGGCCGCTGCCGTATCCAACTGGGTATGGGGTTCTGTATGGTCGGATGAAGCCTATAAAGGAACTGAATCAGGTGACCAGGAACCCATCAATTATATTGAGGCCTATGATATCCCGACTGCCAACTCGTACCCAAGCGACAAGTGGAATGCCAATTACGACGGTATCTCCCGTGCCAACGACGTACTGAAGACCATGGCAATTGCTTCTGATCTTACCGAAGAAAAGAAAACCCTCTTCAAAGCTCAGGCTTTGTTCCTGAGATCCTGGTTCCATTTTGAACTGCAAAGGGTTTTCAGAAACATTCCTTACATTGACGAAACTGTAGATCCCGATCAGGTTCCCAATACCGGCCAGGTATGGGATCGGATTGAAGAAGACATGCAGTTTGCCATCGACAATCTTCCGGAAGAACACAGTGGTTCCTATGATGTCGGCCGTCCGACCAAATATGCCGCCATGGCTGTAATGGCACGTGTACACCTGTTCCAGCAGGAATGGCAGGCTGCTGCTGATCTGCTCGATGACATCATTGCCAGCGATAAATATGAACTGATGCCGAATTATTTCGACAACTTCCTGATCGCCAAGAGAAACAATGCAGAATCCATTTTCGAAATCCAGTATGCTGTTAATGACGGAACCGATGATTCATTCAACGGTGGATACGGCGACTGCCTCAACTACCCCCAGGGTGGTGATATCGGAACCTGCTGCGGTTTCTTCCAGCCTTCACAGTGGTTGGTCAACCATTACAAAGTTGATGCAAACGGTTTGCCTTTGTTCGACCATTTTAGCGATACTGACCTGGCCAATGATATGGGCATTGCTTCCAATCAGGTTTTTGTTCAGGATACCGTTACACCGGTTGACCCGAGGTTAGATTTTACAGTTGGTCGTCGTGGTGTTCCTTACCTCGATTGGGGTATTCACCGCGGTATGGACTGGATCCGCCTTATGGCCAATGGTGGTCCTTACCTGTACAAGAAGAACATGTTCCTGAAGAGCGAAAGCGGCACCTACCAGACCACCAAAGGCTGGGCTACCGGTGTAAATGCCAACAACTATCGCGCTTACAGGTATTCGCACGTTCTCTTGTGGAGAGCTGAGTGCGCTGTTGAACTGAATGACCTGGATTATGCACGTGAACTGGTTAACCAGATCCGTGACAGGGCCGATAATCAGTTGCTGATGGGCCGTTGCAGAACCTTCGTTCTGCCTAGCGGAACACAGACCCCCAATGTACCGGGAGGTTCCGTGGTTGACTTTACCAAGACTGCCGCCAATTACAGTATCGGCCAGTATCCCGATAATGCTACCTGGACTCAGGCTTATGCCCGCCAGGCTGTTCATCATGAGATCATGCTTGAGTTCGCCATGGAAGGCCATCGCTTCTTTGATCTCCGCCGCTGGGGTGAACTTGATGACGTTATTCCTGCTTTCCTTGAGCATGACAAAGGTTTCCGTGCTTTCTTAGGTACTATGAACGCAGAATGGAATGCTCCCAAGGATGAATACGCACCGATTCCGCTGAGTCAGCTTGACCTGCAGGAAGGTATTCTTACCCAGGATCCGAACTACTAGTAGTTGGTTGATTATTCAGCTGACTTATAAAAAAACCCCGCCGATGGCGGGGTTTTTTTATTCCTGATTTGCTGTTTCCGTTACAATCCTTTTCATCTCGGTATACTGCTCCTCCATGCTCATCAACAGTTTGATCTGAGCCCTGGCTCGCTGCAGGTTATGCCCTGCATGATGGATGCGGTAATAGGTATCGCCGTTCAGATAATCCGCCAGGAACCTGAGTACCTGCATATAGGTCATCACCCGGGCCGAGAGGGCCAGATTTTCTTTTTCAGCCGGACCGAGCATGGCACTTGCAGCTTCAAGAAATCCGCGTGTATAGGCTTCGAAGAACCTGATATTCATTGAAACCCTGCTGAGATCAGTATCATCCTCATCGCCGGTGTTTGTAAATGTACGGATGGAATCACCAAAATCATCATGCACAAACCCGGGCATAACGGTATCCAGATCAATGACACACAATCCTTTGTCACTTTCATCATAAAGAACATTGTTGATCTTGGTATCGTGATGCACAATCCGCAACGGAATTTCACCAGCCTTTCCCAGCAAGGCAATGCTTCTCATTTCCTCTTCCCGGTTCCTGAGCAAGTCAATTTCAGGTTCGGTTTCAACTATCCTTTCCCTGATCCCGTTTTCACAGGCTTCCTTAAACTGAGTTATCCGCAGATCAATGTCGTGGAATCCATGGATAGTCTCCCTGACTTTTCCTGCCGGCAGATCCGAAAGCATTTGCAGGAATTTTCCGTAGGCCTTTCCTCCTTCATAAACCTGATCAACCCCCGGTGCCCTGTCATAGGTTTTATGTCGCGGTATGTACAGGAAACAACGCCATATCTTATTTTCCAAATCAGTAAGCATAAGTCCTCCATTCTTCAGTTCCACAGGGGTCAGTACCCTGCGGCCGGCATCTTCAATGCCGGATGCTGTCAGCTTTCTACGGATGTGTGTGGTCACCAGCCCAATGTTATCCATAACTGCCACCGGATCGCGGAATACATGGGTATTGATTTGTTGCAGAACGTAGTCCTCTGAGACTTCGGTTCGGGTAATGACCCGGTAGGTTTCATGGATATGTCCTGAACCAAGTGGCACGATATCAACGATTTCGCCCGCAGTGGAAAACTGATTAAGGATGGTTAAGAGGTGTTTCATAACAATGTTGGAAAACAGGTTGCGTAATGGCAAAATGCAATTATGTTTTAAATATACTGGATAAAAGGCAAAGTTAAAAACCTGTAGTGGCTGTTGCCCTTCGACTCCGCTCTGGAAGACAGTCTGTGTTCTGTATGGTAACGCGGTAAATGCATCCGGTGCACATGAAAAAAGCCCGGCAAAAGTGCCGGGCGTAAAACAGACGCACAACTATTTGCGCTGTACAGGCCTCTTCGGCCAAGATTTTCACTTAAGACCACTTTTGGTCTCCGATTATTAAAATCGTAATGAAAGATATAAAATATGACTGTATTTTGCAAGTTTTTTTGACGAAAAATACATTCCAGAACACCTGATTTTACTGGTATTTCATGTTGCTACCTGCCCAGTATTCCGGCCATGTATTCACGGGCCAGTTTTACCTGTTCATGGACAAATTCTATACCTGCCCGGGTGTGGTCTGCATTCAGCACCGGATGGCATAACTCATAGGTAAAATAGCCTTTGTAGCCGATCTCGTTCATTAAACCGATGTAATGCTCATAGTCCGGTAAGGGTTCTCCAAAATGGTATTCCAGTACTCTTTGCTGTACTTTTCCTGTTGTATCGCGGAAAAACTCACCGCCAAAATGTGAATGAACCTGCAGGTTGCTCACAGTACGCACCGCATTGGCCACATATTCCTTATCCAGGTTTTCAAAAATAGGCAGGTCGAGACAGACCTTCAGCCATGGTGAGTTTACTTCCTTTACCATGTCGTAAGTATCTTTCCAGTGCCGGATAAGAGGCCCATGGTTCTGAAGTGCCACCACCACGCCGTTTTCTTCCCCCATCCTGGCGGCTTCCCTCAGGCAGTCCTTGACAAAGTTCCACCTGTCGAGGTGAGTGGCGTAAGGATACTGTGTCATGAAGGAATAGTAACCATAATGGTCGTGCACCAGGTCATAAGTACCAACCCCTTCGTGAATGGGGATACCCGACCAGGCAGCAAACAGTCTCACGACCTTAGCCCCCAGGTCTTTGGCGAGCTTAATCGTTTCACGGACCATCAGCAGCTGGCATTCTCTCTGCTCGGCCAGCGGACTTGAAAAGTCATTATTGGCTGCAACACAGGGTAATTCCATGCCATATTTGGCCAGAGTATTCCGTATTTCATCCCTTTTACGCTGATCCAGATCCAACGGACTCCCCATAGGTCTTTTGTTATCCAGTTCAACACCATCATACCCGTACTCTTGGGCAGTCTTTACCAGATCCTCGAAGGATAAGGCCTTGCCGACATACCAAATTCCTCCGTAAGAAATGGAGTATAATCCAAGCTTTATGTTGCCCTTGTCAGCCGATTTTTGCGCTATTGAAAATGGATCGGCTTTGACCGGTGCGGTCATGCCGGGCAGTATGGCTGCCCCGGCAGCAATACCTGAGGTTTCGATAAATTTTCTGCGGTTCATTGTGGGTAATTGATTTAAAGGATTAATGAGATAGAGCAATTTAGTTCTCACTAAAATTAGTCACCCAGATCAGGTATTATTTAGCAAAATGCGTGGATAAATCCTCAGTTTGCGTAAATTCCTGCACGACAACCATCAAGGTTCCTGTTTCTTTTCAAAGGCGGCATCAAAAGCAACATCCGACGTTTTAAAATCAATCTGCCTAACAAAACCACATGCTTCTTTGGCACCGGCTTCCCTGTCCATTGCAGAATCTTCCCATTCAACCGATAAAGGACCCTGGTACCGGATTTCGTTCAATGCCCGGATGATTTCTTCAAACCGTATGCAACCCCTTCCCGGACTACGAAAATCCCAATACCGGCGGTGGTCCCCAAAAGGTACATGACCTCCGAAAACTCCGACGGATCCGGGATTTTCTTTCCAATAAACATCCTTCATGTGCACATGGAAGATACGGTCACTGAAACGGTAAATAAATTCCACATAATCAACTCCCTGGTATCCGAAATGACTGGGATCGTAATTAAATCCGAAAGCCGGATGATTATCCAAAGCCGCGAGGGCTCTTTCAGCAGAAGCAATGTCAAAGGCGATCTCGGTAGGATGCACTTCAAGGGCAAACCGGACACCGATTTTGTGATATTCATCGAGTATGGGTTTCCACCTTTTTGCGAAATCCTCGTAGCCCTTGTTGATCATTGCCGGTGTTACCGGAGGAAAGGAATACAAAAAGGGCCAGATAGAACTGCCTGTAAACCCATTGACAATGTTTATGCCCAAACGCCTGGCGACATGACCTGCTGCAATCATGTCGCGGGCTGCACGCTGCCTTACGCCTTCGGGTTCACCATCGCCCCATATGTATTCCGGTAGAATGCTCTTGTGACGGAGATCAATATTATCGCACACTGCCTGGCCTGTCAGATGTGAAGAAATAGCGTGCAGGCTTAATCCGTATTGGTTAAGCAATTTTTTACGGTCATTGCAGTAATGTTCATCCGCATTACCGATTTCCAGGTGATTTCCCCAACAGGCCAATTCCAGGCCGTCGTAACCAAATGCTTTTGCCTTTTGGCAAACCAGTTCCAGGTCGAGATCGGCCCATTGGCCGGTGAATAAAGTTACAGGACGCATTTATTTGGTGTATTAGTTAATTTTGGTAACAGAAGTAAATTTTCAACCGGCAAATTTTACCCATTTGACAGTGTCATCATAACCGGCCTGAACCACTGTCTCAATGAACAGCATTCCCCTTACCCCGTCATCAATAGTCGGGAAATCAAGCCATTCGTTTTGCGGGGTTTTCCCGTTAAGTCGGGCCCGCACGGTCAGCGAAAAATTGCGGTATATATTGGCAAATGCCTCGAGGTAACCCTCCGGGTGTCCTGCAGGTGTACGGGTGTTGTGCTTGGCCGTTGGACCCATGTAACCCTGTCCTGTCCGTATCATTTCCACCGGTTTGTCCGTCCATTTCATCCACAAGGTATTGGGTTCCATCTGTGCCCATTCCATTCCTCCCTTATCGCCATATATCCTGATTTTGACGGCATTTTCCTCTCCTGCTGCTACCTGTGTGGCCATAAGAACTCCGCGTGCGCCGTTGTTGAAACGCAACAATGCGGCTCCGTCATCATCCAGCAGTCTGCCGGGGACAAAAGTATTCAGCTCCGCACAAAGCTCCGTGGCCTTCAATCCCGAAATGTATTCGGCAAGATGAAAGGCATGTGTGCCAATATCTCCCATACATCCGGCCTTCCCCGACCTTTTGGGGTCGGTGCGCCAAGATGCCTGGGCATTGCCTTTTTCTTCTACCCTCGCTGAAAGCCAGCCTTGCGGATATTCAACGTAGATCCTGCGTATCTCGCCCAGGTCACCGCGCCTGACACGTTCACGGGCCTCTTTAACCGCCGGATACCCGGAATAGGTATGGGTAAGTGCCAGGACAAGTCCAGTTTCCCTCACCTTGCTCCTTAAGGTTATTGCTTCCTCAAGTGTAAAAGTCACCGGTTTATCGATGACTACATGAAAACCCCGTTCAAGGGCCATCATGGCAGGTTCAAAATGAACATGATTAGGGGTGACAATGGTTACAAAGTCCATACGCTCACCCGGTGCCAATGCGGATTCCTTTTCAAACATTTCTTGGTAACTCCGGTAAACACGGCTTTCGGGAAGATAATATGAAACGCCGGAAGAGACAGATATCCCCGGATCACTGCTGAAGCATCCGCACACAAGCTCGATCTGGCCGTCCATATTGGCAGCAAGACGATGAATGGCACCGATAAAAGCGTCACTTCCTCCTCCTACCATGCCCATTCTGATTTTTCTGTTTGTCATAATCTGGTAATTGGTGATTAGTTTTTTAATATTGGTAATCTGTTATATAGTCGCAAAATGAGGATAAAATATTCTAAAGGGAATCACGAAAATTCGGTTGATGTTTTGTAAATTTATTAATAAATCCAGTAAATCGAATTGCATATCAATCATCACACATAAAAAAACCTATGAAAAAAATGACCCTTTTGTTTGCCCTTGTTTTTTGGGCAGGTAACCTGTTTATCCTTGCCCAGAACAATATCCCCAAGGGATTTACCGTCCTGTTCAATGGTAAAGATCTGACCAACTGGAAGATTCCTGACAATGACAACGGCCATTGGAAAGTACTTGATGGCGTAATCGACTATGATGCCGAAAGTGAAGCGGCAGAGGACAAGAACCTTTGGACCGAAAAACAGTACCGTAATTTCATACTCTATGTTGATTTCAGGATCAAAGCTACTCCCTATAAGAATCCGAGGGTGCCGCTCATCCTGCCGTCGGGCCTCCACAAGCTCGATGAAAATGGCAAGGAGATCACCATGGTAGTTCCCGATTCTGATTCCGGGATCCTGCTGCGCGGAAATTCCAAATCACAGGTAAATATCTGGTGCTGGCCCATAGGATGCGGTGAAGTATACGGTTACCGGATGGATGTAGGCATGCCGCCTGAAGTTCGCCGTGCGGTCACCCCTGTCACCAATGCGGATAAAAATATCGGTGAATGGAACACCTTTAAAATTACGGTTAAAGGTAATGTATTGAATGTTGTACTGAACGGAATACCGGTTATCATCAATGCCGAATTGCCTGGTTTGCCTGAAAGCGGGGCACTGGGCCTCCAACATCATGGCAGTAAACAAAATGGCGAATGGAACAGCCCCCCTGCCCTCGTACAGTTTCGAAACATCTATATTAAGGAAATTTAACAATCATAACCATGGAAAGACGCAAATTTCTTGCTTCAACGGCTGCTGCAGCCGGGATCACCATCATACCAAGGCATGTTCTCGGCGGGATCGGATACATTGCTCCCAGCGACCGTCTGAATGTTGCCTGCATCGGAACTGGGACACAGGGAACCAGGGTACTGCTTGAATTGCTTAAAATACCCGATATTCAAATCATATCCGTTGCCGATCCCGTAAAGGAGGACAACAGTTATCAGAATTGGGGTGAATTTGAATTGCGGAATAACATCCGCAGGTCAATTGAGGAACCTATGTGGGATGAGGGGATAAAGGGCTGCAGGGCCGGGAGGGAACCCGCCAAAAGAATCATAGATACGTGGTATACCAAGCAGCAGGGGGCTACTTATAAAGCCTGCACCGCTTATGAGGATTTCCGTGAGCTGCTTGAAAAGGAGACCGGGATTGACGCTGTTGTTGTCGGAACCCCCGATCACCAGCATGCACAGGTTTCTCTGAAAGCAATGGCCAAAGGAAAGCATGTTTTTTGCCAGAAACCGATGACCAATGCAATATATGAAGCCCGGCTGATGGCAGATGCAGCCACAAAAACAGGTTTGGCCACACAGGTAGCCACCGGGAATGCTTCTTCAGCTGAGGTCGACAGACTTTGCGAGCTTATCTGGAGCGGGGCAATCGGACCGGTAAGGGAGGTTTACAACTGGTCGAACCGGCCGGTATGGCAAACCGGATTTACCCAGTTGCCCGAAGAACAGAAGGTTCCCAAAGGCTTTAACTGGGACCTCTGGCTTGGCAGGGCAGAATTCAGACCCTTCAGCTATGATTACACACACACAGTCTTCAGGTCGTGGTATGACTTCGGAACGGGAGCGCTTGGCGATATGGGCTGTTATTCCTTTGCGGCCATTTTCAGGGTTCTGAAACTCGGGGATGTTTCAGCCGTGGAGGCTTCCGGCAATACCTGCGTTGGTGTTGTCAACGGCAATCCCCAACAAATTCCCTATGTTTCTCATCCGCATGCCATGAATGCACGCTTTACCTTCCCCGCCAGGGCCGGTATGCCCGAAGTTAACCTATACTGGATGGATGGTGGTATGAAGTTCCCGCGTCCCAAAGAGTTTGATGAGGATGGGATCGATTTCCCAGCCGAAGGACTTTTGTTTGTGGGCGATTATGGAAAGATCCTGTGCGAGTTCCAGGGAAGAAATCCCAGGCTGATACCTGCCTCCAGGAATAAGAGCATGATCAGGCCCCCTGAAACCATTGAGCGGTCAAAGGGGCATTATCAGGATTGGATCGAAGCCTGTCGTGGCGGCAAAAAAGCCCGGTGCACCTTTGAATCGGCAGCACCCATCACGGAGGCACTCAACCTGGGCGTTGTTGCCATGCGAACCCGTAAAAAACTTACCTGGGACCCGGTGAACATGAAGACCAGCAACGAAGAGGCCAATAAGCTGATTAAGCCGTATTACAGGCCGGGATGGGAACTGTAAGGCGTGACGGGTGAAGGGGTACAAGTGCCAACCGGGATTTAAGACCGGACGGTCGGTTGTCAAAGGGCTATTATTTTGCTTCGAAAGCATGGAATAACCATCGCGGATTGAATATATTTGAGTTGACCGGTGATCAGGGTATCAGTAACAGTATTTGTTAGGGTGATTTGTTGCATGAATGATGGGGACCGGAGTTGTCAGTGATTACTATGTTCGCTCGCAATCATTCAGGTATTTTATATGAAATCGATTAAAGCTATCAGTTTTACAGCCATAACGTGGGCATTCTTTGTGCCCCTGGCTTGTTCTGAAGAGTTTCTGGAGAAAACTCCTGCGGGTGTTTGTTCAAATCCGGTGCTGGCTAACGAAAAAGGAATTAACGCGTTGCTGATTGGCGCCTACGCCTCCATTGACGGTGCCGGCGATGTTGACTGGTGGGGCGGATCGTGGGCGTGGGCGGCAGCAGTATCTAACTGGGTCTGGGGCTCAGTGGCTTCCGACGATGCCACACAAGGTTCGGAGATGGCTGATTCCAGTCCAATCCCCTACATTGAAAGCTATACCGCATATCCCGATAACAGTTATGTGAATGACAAATGGTGCGCCAACTACGACGGCGTTTCCCGGTGCAATGATGTGCTGCGTTTGATAAAAGTCGCCGGTGACATTCCTGAAGATAAGCTGTCGGAATTCAAAGCTGAAGCCCTTTTCCTGAGAGCCTGGTTCCATTTCGAGCTCAAGCGCGTGTTTGACAACATCCCTTATATTACCGAGGATGTTGATCCTGCCAGGGTTAAAAATTCCACTGATGCCTGGCCGTTGATTGAAAAGGACCTGGAATATGCCGTGGCCCATCTGCAGGAAGAACAGGCCGATGTTGGCAGACCTACACGCTACGCCGCCATGGCTGTGCTGGCCAGGGTGCACTTGTTCCAGCAGGAATGGCAGGATGCTGCGGACCTGCTGGATGAGATCATTGAAAGTGACCGCTATGAGCTGATGCCCAACTTTGACGACAATTACCTCATCGCAAAAAGAAACAATGCAGAATCCATATTCGAGATCCAATACGCAGTCAATGATGGCACTCCCGATTCATTCAACGGAGGTTACGGCGACTGCCTAAACTTCCCCCAGGGTGGGGATATTGGTACCTGCTGCGGATTCCATCAGCCCACGCAGAACCTGGTGAATGCCTTTAAAACCGATGCCAATGGCCTGCCGTTGCTGGATACTTACAATGACGAGAACTTCAAGAACGATATGGGCACGAAATCCAATGAAACCTTTGTACCCGACACAATCCAGACGCTGGATCCCAGACTCGACTGGACCGTCGGACGCAGGGGGGTGCCTTATCTCGACTGGGGGATCATGCGGGGATCGGACTGGATCCGGCTGCAATTGTGGGGTGGTCCTTACCTGTACAAGAAGAACATGTTTATGAAGGCCGAGCAGGATATTTATTCTACTACGACCGGTTGGGCCACAGGTGTAAACGCCAACAATTACAGGGCATACCGTTATGCCCACGTTTTACTTTGGCGGGCAGAATGCGCTGTTGAACTGAACGATCTTCCACTTGCCCTCGGCTTGGTGAACAAGGTTCGCAAGCGGGCAGCCAACCATGTTTTAATGGGCAGATGTTATTCTTACGAGTTACCCGCGAGCGCCAACCAGGTTTTTGATGTAGATTACACCAAACCTGCGGCCAACTACCTGGTGAAGGAGTACACTGGTTTCACTGACCAGACCTTCGCCCGTAAAGCCGTACACATGGAACTGCGACTCGAATTTGCCATGGAAGGCCACCGGTTCTTCGACCTGGTCCGCTGGGGAGAGGCGGCAGAAACACTGAATACCTTCATTGAAAAAGACAAGGAGTTCAGGACCTATTTTTTTATTTGGGAAGGCTTTTTTGATGCCGGGAAGGATGAATACATGCCCATTCCACAGAGCCAGATCGATATGCAGGGAGAGGATGTGTTGAAGCAGAATCCGGGGTATGAATAGGTAGTGAGAAATGAAAAATGAAAAATGAACAGTGAACAGTGAACAGTCAACCGTGAACAGTGAACGGTAATCAATAACCGGTAACTTGTAGATCTAACGTTTACTGGTTGTGATCAAATCATCCCATAAAAAACTAATCACATTGGAGGGTTCACCCAATGCCTCCGGGTTCAAAGTCAAGGTATTCACCATGGAGTTTATCGCAATATGGTCCCCCACCCTGCTACACGCACCTGAAGGCAACCTGTGAGGGACAAAATTACTCTATTTTCACCAGCGAATCCCCTTCAACCTTGTAACGCAGGGTTTCAATACAGGCCTCGCAGTCCTGCCCCGGATCGTCCTCCGGCCGTGTGGAGATTTCTGCGTACAATACTCCGGCAGCAATAGCGATCACCTTCATCCTTGAAGTAAGGGAAGTAAGAATCGTCAGGCTATCCTTGTTCAGCAGGATGAAATGCCGGTTGGTAACTCTTTTTCCTGTTTGTTCATAGGTGCAGGACAACACTGCGTCATCCCGGTCGTCGGCATCCAGTCTCCCAAGGGTAATACCCTTTTCTTCCAGGACGTAAAGTTCCCCGTCTCCCTGAATACGGCAGATACCATTATTCCTGGCAACAATCGGGTTCCTGACCTGCTTCACGATATAGCTACTGGTTGTTTCCATCACCTGCTGCGGTGTCAGTTTACCGGTGGTGCGGCTTACCGGGGCTTTTTCCTGCTTGTCTGCTGCACCGATGCAACCCGCAGCAAAAATCATAAGGACTGAAATGTAGATCAGGTTTTTCATAGCGGAAGATACCAATTTATTTTAATTTGCCGTTAGCCTTTAGTCCAGACATCAAAATTATAAAAAATAGGTTTTCAGGTGTTCATCAGAACCAGCCAATTTAGCAGCGCAAATGACAAATATCCTTTACAAATGATGCAAAAATCAGTAACTTTAATTGGATTTCCCGGTAAAAATTGTAACATATAACCAATAAACTTCATATCTTCATAACTTCATAACTTCATACCTTAAAAAAATGGCCAAAATTACCCGCGAAGAAGCCTTGAATTACCACTCATGTGGCAGGCCCGGCAAGATTGAGGTAATCCCCACTAAACCGTACACCACGCAGTTGGATCTTTCCTTAGCCTATACTCCTGGTGTGGCGGAACCCTGCCTGGAGATCCAGAAGAACCCGGAAGATGCCTACATTTATACCACCAAATGCAACCTGGTGGCGGTTATTACAAATGGTACAGCCGTTCTGGGCCTGGGCGACATTGGTACGCTGGCGGGTAAACCGGTAATGGAAGGAAAAGGATTGCTGTTCAAAATATTTGCCGATGTAGATGTGTTTGATATCGAAGTGGATGAAAAGGATATTGAGAAATTCATAACTGTGGTAAAGGCGATCGCCCCAACCTTTGGAGGAATAAACCTCGAGGATATTAAAGCCCCGGAGTGTTTTGACATTGAAGAGCGTTTGAAGAAGGAACTGGATATCCCGGTATTTCATGACGACCAGCACGGAACAGCCATTATTTCAGCGGCCGGGTTGCTCAATTCAGTGGAAATAACCGGAAAGAAGATTGATAAGATCAAAATAGTCATCAATGGTGCGGGTGCATCGGCCATTTCCTGTGCACGCCTTTACAAGAAGCTGGGTGTAAAAGCCGAAAACATCACCATGCTCGACAGCAAGGGTGTACTGACAACCAAAAGGACTGACCTGAACAAATACAAGCTTGAATTTGCCCGTGATCTGGCAATAACAACACTCGCTGAGGCCATCCAGGGTGCCGATATGTTCCTGGGACTTTCCACGGGCAATATTGTCAGCAAGGACATGCTTCGCACCATGGCTCCTGATCCTGTGGTATTTGCCATGGCCAATCCGACACCTGAAATATCATATGAAGATGCCGTGGATGCTAGGAAAGATGTGATAATCGCGACCGGCAGGAGCGATTATCCCAACCAGGTCAACAATGTACTGGGGTTCCCGTTCATTTTCAGAGGCGCACTCGACGTCCGCGCTAAGACAATCAATGAGGAAATGAAACTTGCCGCAGTTTATGCGCTGGCCGGACTCACCAAGGAGGCAGTCCCGGAACAGGTAAATGCAGCATACAAAGTCAGCAACCTCACTTTTGGAAGAGATTATATCATCCCGAAACCGCTCGATCCCAGATTGATCACCCATGTAGCACCGGCTGTGGCAAAAGCTGCCATGGACACCGGCGTGGCCAGGAAATCAATCACCAACTGGAAAGCCTACGAAGTAGAGTTGATGAAAAGAATGGGCTTATACGAAAAGCTGGTGGATGATATCAGAATCCGTGCGCGGCAGCAACCCAAAACAATTGCATTTGCCGACGCTGACAAGCTAAAAGTTCTCAAGGC